>NZ_HE998012.1:4417-37169 GCF_000312585.1 Bartonella queenslandensis AUST/NH15 | reverse complement strand
TTCTTTTGGTCATTCGCACAGTTCAAAACTTACTCATGGAAATGCATAGAACTGTAATGATTTTACTTCTCAGAATGAATTTTCAACGCTTTAAAATAGGCGCTGGAGCAGGACTAGTCAGAGCATTTACAGGTGCTATAACTGGACGACCAGTGGATGCATTTACAAATGGAATGGGCGCTTTTGCATTGGAATTTGCAGAAGATACCGCTTGGCGCTTTATTTATAAAGCTCATGAGTATTGGTTCTAATTTAGAGAGAATACCTACAACGATATCTCTGAAATGAGTAATTATGTAATAAATATTCGAAAAAATATACCAAAATTAACTATCTCATATCTATGGATAAATAATTTTCAGAGATATCTACTATAGATCACATCTTATAATTAGGATTTATTATAATGGATATTCACGATGAAATTGTAAATTTGTTTTTCAAGCTTATTATAATTACTCCTATAATTGCCATTCCTTTTAAAATATTCATTAGTAAGGATTGGAGGGTTTCTATTATAATAGCATTATTGATAGTTATTATGCCCTTTCTTTCTGATTTTTTGCGTAGATATTGTGGCTTAGATTACAACCAGGATTTTGTTATAATAAAGATTCGTTATGAAATCATAAGAATGCTTTGCTTGCTTGTTGTGTTTGTCTCTCTAAATGTTACTATTGTTAGAGTATTCTACGGTCGGAGTTGGAAATTAGCTATCATAGCATCATTATCGGGAGGAATTGCGCTATTGATTATAGACAGTTTGTGTAGATATTTTGGTTTATATTAATACTTATTGAATTTATTCTTTTAAAACGAGTGCGTACAAAAATATTCAATATGATATTTTTTAATATCTTTATGCTTTTTATAAAAAGCTCTGTACGACAAAGCTCTGCCGCATTTAAATATCCTAAAAATGAGCATAAAATACTCTCTTGAAGACAAGAGTATCAAATTTTAAAATTGACTATTCCAATTTTTGTCATTTAGTCTACCCTCACAATGAAAAGCTTTTAGGAAAATGCTGCCACAAATATAAAAACGCAATGGCTGATTTTTCCAAACAATAAATTAAAAGAGGGAAACATGACTGAAAAAATTTATCCGATATTAGAAGAGATCAAAAAAAATACTTTGCTTGATGAGGAAACTTATCAAAAATGGTATCGAGAAAGCATCAATGATCCAGAAAGCTTCTGGGCAAAACATGGTCAACGTATTGAATGGTTTAAACCCTATACAAAAGTAAAAAACACTTCTTTTAATGGAGATGTATCAATTCAATGGTATGAAGATGGAATAACAAATGTAGCCTATAATTGCATTGATCGTCACCTAAAAACCCATGGAGACAAAATTGCGCTCATTTGGGAAGGGGATAACCCCTATCATGATAAAAAAATAACCTATAACGAACTTTATGAACATGTTTGTCGTTTTGCCAATCTTTTAAAAAGCCGTGGTATAAAGAAAGGCGATAAAGTAACCATTTATCTTCCCATGATTCCCGAAGCAGCCTATGCTATGCTTGCTTGTGCCCGCATTGGTGCCATTCATTCGGTTATTTTTGCAGGCTTTTCTGCTGAAGCAATAGCAGGACGCCTTGTTGACTGTCAATCGACCTTCATCATTACCGCTGATCACGGGTTGCGTGGCGGCAAACGGATTAACTTAAAAGACAACGTTGACCATGCTATTGAGATTGCTGCACACCAAAATGTGCATGTGGATCAAGTTATGGTTATACGGCGAACTTGTGGACCCATTCAATGGGTAGAGGGGCGGGATTTTTGGTATCACGAAGAGATAATTCATGCTAAAATAGACTGTCCAGCAGAACCAATGAATGCTGAAGATCCGCTTTTTATTCTTTATACTTCAGGCTCAACCGGTAAACCTAAAGGGGTTTTGCATACCACAGCGGGTTATCTTGTTTATGCCGCGATAACCCATCAATATGTTTTTGATTATCACCCTGGTGAAGTTTACTGGTGTACAGCCGATATTGGCTGGATTACAGGGCATTCTTACTTGGTTTATGGACCTTTATGCAATGGCGCTACCACTTTAATGTTTGAAGGCACCCCAACCTTCCCTGATAAGGGAAGATTTTGGGAAGTTGTCGACAAACACCAAGTCAATACGCTCTATACAGCACCAACAGCTATCCGTTCCTTAATGGGGGCGGGAAACGCGTTTGTTGAACACTCAAAAAGAACCTCCTTACGTCTCTTAGGAACCGTAGGCGAACCGATTAATCCAGAAGCATGGGAATGGTTTTATCACACCGTTGGCAATGACCGTTGTCCGATTCTCGATACATGGTGGCAAACAGAAACAGGGGGGCATATGATTACACCTTTACCCGGTGCAATCCCCCTCAAAGCAGGATCAGCCACACGTCCCTTTTTTGGTGTTCAACCGCAAATCATTGACGATCAAGGCAATGTTTTAGAAGGTGAAGCAGAAGGTAATCTTTGTATCAGTGATTCATGGCCTGGACAAATGCGCACGCTCTATAAGGATCATGAACGCTTTATTCAAACGTATTTTTCCACCTATAAAGGAAAATATTTTTCAGGTGATGGCTGTAGGCGCGATAGCGACGGCTATTACTGGATTACAGGACGCATGGATGACATTCTCAATGTTTCGGGGCACAGGCTAGGAACCGCTGAAATTGAATCAACCCTTGTTTTGCATCCTGCTGTTTCTGAAGCTGCTGTTGTTGGTTACCCTCACCCCATTAAAGGGCAAGGAATCTACAGTTTTGTTACCTTAATGGAAGGAACATCGCCAAGTGAAGAATTGCAAAAAGACCTTA
The DNA here is from genome assembly GCF_000312585.1 of Bartonella queenslandensis AUST/NH15. Lineage (GTDB taxonomy): Bacteria > Pseudomonadota > Alphaproteobacteria > Rhizobiales > Rhizobiaceae > Bartonella > Bartonella queenslandensis_A. The sequence continues at coordinate 34,342 of NZ_HE998012.1, read as the reverse complement.
TCAAGCATGTTCGAAAAGAAATAGGCTCCATTGCCATATTGGATAAAATTCAGTTTGCTCCGCAACTCCCCAAAACACGATCAGGAAAAATTATGAGACGCATTTTACGTAAAATTGCTGAAAATAATTTCGATAATTTAGGAGATACTTCAACCCTTTCTGAACCACAAGTTGTTGAAGATCTGATTGCCAACCGACAAGATTAAAGAAACCATGGTTTAATACACAACAACACCGGTAAGCTTTAGCCCTTTACTGAAATAATTCCAGCATTCTTGCTAAAGCTACCGGTAAAAATCCAAGCCAGCACCCCTATTCTCTTTGCAACCCCAAACATTGCCACCCCTCTTCTCTTATAACCTAATCCTTCATAAGAGATATATTTAAACATCAGATGTTTTTATCCACACACACATTTCAAACCGCAAACGAATGCCATAAAAAACTTGCCATGGGTGGTAAATTTTTCTGTCGGTAAAACTTTTCTATCAATTTATTTTAGCAAAAGAAAAAAACAACAAACAGACTTTCAAAATCTTTGAAAAAAATAGTTTTTTCCATAACCAATAAAAAACAAACAAAGATTAAAATTATAAAAGACGTAATTTAACGCACATCAAAGCGAAAAAAGCACAAATCTCATCAACCACAAAACGAATAAGATCAAGATCAGGTCAAAAAACAAGTATAGCAGTTCTTATGTTTCTGCTAGAAACACCTTGGAATTCCTGCTAAAGTCATAAATAAAGATAAAATAAAGAAATATAAGAGATATTTTACAAACAATATTTCTCAAGCACAAATTAAGAAGTATTGGGGGCTGTAAAGTATGAATAAGATTGAAAACAATAGGAGCAAAAATCCTGAAAGTAATATACGGTAAAAACGGAAGTGGTAACAAAAAGTGATTCATTTTGAAAATGTCGGTCTGCGCTATGGAATGGGCCCAGAGGTCCTTCGCGATATTAGCTTTCATATTCCTGCTGGATCATTTCAATTTCTCACAGGTGCCTCTGGAGCCGGTAAAACATCATTGATGCGTCTGATGTTTTTGGCACTCAAACCCACCCGTGGTCATATTGATTTATTTGGAACAGACACAGCATTGCTCAAACGACAAGAGCTCCCAGCACTGCGACAACGTATCGGTGTGGTTTTTCAAGATTTTCGTCTCCTTGACCACATGACCACTTATGAAAATGTTTCCTTACCTTTACGCATTAAAGGGCAAGAAGAAGCAACCTATCGCAGTGAAGTAGAAGATCTTCTTTGTTGGGTAGGTCTTGGAGATCATATTCATGTTTTACCTCCAGTTCTTTCCGGTGGGGAAAAACAAAGGGTCGCCATTGCACGCGCGCTTATTGATCAACCAGAAATTCTGCTTGCAGATGAACCAACAGGCAATGTCGATCCGCCCTTGGCAAAACGCCTGCTGCGTTTGTTTATTGAATTAAACCGTTTTGGAACAGCTGTTATCATTGCCACCCATGACATCGCCTTAATGGAACAAGTTGCAGCACGACGGATGCTTCTCCATAACGGCCGGATGACGATTCATGAATAAATTTTTCTCCATTTTTACCAATAATAAAAAAAACACAACAGCGATTATTCCCAGTAGCAACATTTCTGGGCAAGCGCTGGTTGCCGTCATTGCTATTATGACATTTCTCTCAAGCCTCACCTTAATGGGTGTTGATTTAATCCAACGTTCTGCCAAAAATTGGAGCAATCAAATTAGCTATGAAGCAACAATACAAATACGCCCCGTTGACAATGTTGATATCAACAAAGCACTTCATGATGCTGTCCAATTGGTTAAAACCTTTTCTGGTGTACAAGATGCGAAAATTGTTGACCAAAAAGCCACCGAAAAGTTGCTGGAGCCATGGCTTGGAACAGATTTTAATATCAATGAATTGCCTCTTCCCCGTCTTATCATTGTGACTCTAAAAGAAGATGTAGAAATCAATTTTGCCGCCATCAATCATGCCATTAAAACTCAAATTCCAGGAGGTCAATTTGATGATCATCGTGTTTGGGTCCATCGTTTTACGACCATGGCATATACTTCTGTTTTCATTGGTTTTTCAATTTTATCATTGGTTTTAGGCTCTCTTATCCTCACCATCATTTTTGCCACCCGCAATGCATTGGCAGAAAATGCACATATCATTAATGTATTATATTTTCTTGGCACAGAAACTCTTTTCATTGCGCGTCAATTTGATTGGCATTTTTTTAAAACGGCGCTGCGTGGTGCTTTATATGGTGGTCTCACAAGCATATTTCTCTTTTCAGCCCTTTGTCTTTGGACGAATTATAACTTAGGAAAAGCAGAAGCCAGCCAAATAACCGCTTTATTTGGACATATTTCCATAAGTTCCATTCCTTACGGAAAAATCATTTTCCTTATGATTTTTGTTTCTTTTCTCACTACCCTTACAAACCGCATGACTATTTTAGCACAACTGAAAAAAATCGACCAATGTGAAAACGGTTTATTTTAATTTATGACTCACAACACTTCCAACCCATTGACACAAAATGATTTAGAGCGTCCTGTTCCAAAACAGCACCACTACAGTTGGTCTGTGCGCTGCTTATTTCGCTATTTTCCACCCACAACTCTTACTCTTGCAGTCATTGTTTTTATTTTTTGGGGTGGATTTATCATTTTTTCTGAAAAAACCGAACGACTTGCCCCCCCACAGCCTCTCCCCAAAGCCGATGCCATCATCGTGCTCACGGGCGGAGAAAACCGAATAGAGACAGGGCTTCATCTCTTACAAAAAGGGGTTGGTTCACGACTCCTCATCAGTGGTGTAAACACCTCAACCAATCTAAAGAGTTTTATGCAGAACATGCATATTAGCCCACGACTTATCTCCTGTTGCATTGACATTGGGCATCAAGCGATTAACACCAAAGGAAATGCCAAAGAAAGTGCAGCTTGGATCAAAAAGCACCACTATAAAACCCTTTATATCGTCACTCATGATTACCACATATGGCGCTCGATGCGTGAACTTAAATATCTCATGCCTGATATCCATTTCATTGCCTATCCTGTTAAAAAGAGCAAAGCTGAAAGCACAGCACAACAAATCAAGCAAATCCGCATTCTTATCTTCCAATATATTAAAACGCTCCACGTCTATATCAGAACCGCCTTCTGATCTTTCCCCCTGATCTTTCCTCTTGTGACTTTAAATCTTACCACCCACGAACCGCTTCATAGCATTCTCTCTATTCACTTCACACGAGATTACCTCCATAAGAGCGCGACAGAACTTCCCCTCATAAAAGCAAAACGCCCCAAGAAACGTGTCACTGTCTTGCATATTTACACGTTTAAAGAAACATCTCTCACATCTCAAACTTATCTCACGACACGAATCGATCAATGACATCTTAATAGTATAAAAAACTCCTCATAAATAGAGCTTCCAAGACAACTATAAGATCTCCAGACTTGTCGTAAAAGTCTATTTATGCCATCATCTTTACACTGCATAAAAAATACAAACCGCCCCATCTTAATATTTTGCCAGCCCTCAATATTACGATAGCTCTTAAACCTCTCGAGATAATTGATAAGAGGCACACTTTAGGCCTTGTTTAAACAGTACCCACATAGCAACCATGTATGGGATGCAAGGAAGTAATTTTAATGGATTTAAAATAAAAAAAAATAGATAATACTGAGATTTCTCATTCAACAGAGAGAACATTAAAATATCATTATAAATAGATTAGAAACAATCTCTTCATTCTATAAAGCATCTTCATAAGAGCATTTTAGATCACAGATAAAATAAGCTTACAGCCCACACCACCACAAATATCCCACGCTCTTTATCGCAATCTTTTTTGAAATCATTTCCTTCTCTCAAATCGCTTTTTGTTTGGTTTGCTCCCCCAAAAAGAACGAAAAATTCTTAAACTCTAAGATCTATAAACAATAATAACGCAGCTTATTATCCAACGCGTTCCACCTGCCCACCTCCAATCCCCCACTCAAAGGACAGATTTCATGAGGATTATTGATCTCCTCGCCACATCTCAAGCAACGAAGCCTCCCATCAACGCTAATTTGCAAACAATCCGGTTTCTTATCCAGCGAATTTCACTTGATTTCCCATTTATACGATTCACTCATAGATAAGGCTCGACAAGCAAGCCCTGCTTAAAGATATTCATCACTGTCGCTAAGCTCATGTGTCATAATCTTAGCTGCCTTACTGCCTCAGGTGTTTTATTACCATCAACATATTGATTAATAAAGATAAGTGTTCTTCAACTTAAAATAAGAGTTTCAAATAGAGTAAGATTTTCTCTTTTCAAATCTGTTCTCTGTTCAATAAATCACAACCATTTGCTTGCACATCACAAGGGAAAGGAGCGGTATGGAGTAAAACTATACAAGAAAGGCACGCCTCTTATGGACCGTCTCAAGTTATGGACCGTCTCAAGTGCCGAGGGCTTATTGCAACACCCACAAACGAGCAAAGTAAAAAATATATGAGAGTGCCGGCTTATTACGACTCGATACCTTTTTACCGCACAATAGATAATTTAACCTTTTCAGTTTCCCTCACATCCAATTTTGGAAGACTGCGAATAATTTTCATCGTTTCTAAACTTACCGTAATAACCCTTTGAAACAATTCCAGAAGATAGGCTGGATTACCCACTGTCTCAACAGCATAGCAATTGGCATCATTAACAAGTCCACTCGCTTTATCCGTTTTGACCACCTGCCGCTCCATAACCCATTCAAGAGCAGGTCTACCATTCACCACATACTCATAAGCTTCAAGAGGAATATTCTGCATCGTAATATGCGCATTATAAACCACAGTGCTTTTGTCAATAGCACCGCGCTTACCTGCAAATTTCATCGCTTTAACCCGGTAAAAACTCTTCTCATCAGAAATCATCCAAGTGCTAGGATCACCCTGTTTATAGGTAACGGGATAGGGCTCAACCTCTTCATAATTCATATGCAAATGCCCCAATTCACGCCCTGCTGTCACAAAAGCCCAAAAATCTTCTGCTCTTTTAACCGTTGGAATTCGTGGTAATTCTTTAGAAAGATTATGCGCATAACACGCACGATAATCCTCAGAATGCAAGATCCCATAAATATAATAAAACAAATCATCTTTTGTAATCACTTCGCTAGGATAGGCAGCCTTAAAATAAGCTAATCCTTCATCCGTGAGTGCATCACGCCGCTGTAAACCGGCTTTTTTGTTTTCCTCTGCAAAATTTGCAAACAAATGAACCTGATTTTCCTTCTTATTTTTTAAGAACTCAGAATCCTCATAAAGATACCGTGGAAAACATTGACCCGTATCCATTGTATGAAGGTTAGGCAAATCCTTAGTCATCAGAACAGAAAAACCACTGCTTGCTCCAATGCCGGTAATTTGTATCACCCTATTTTCAACTGTTTTCCCCAGTGGAAAGATACGCGGCATTTGATATACTCTCTCATTGAAAGTACGATTATAATAGAGCCACTGTCGCATAAAAGGACGGTATAAACTCTGAACTAAGCAATCATTTTCAAATTCAAAAAACTTTCCTCTTATCAACTCTTCTTTCAGACTACCACTCCAACTAATCTTTCTAGTATCCGCGTTGACAAAATCATTTACAGCATTTGCACGCGCCTTGCGGTCAGAATGTAAATGTATAACATTAAAACGCTCGACTTCACTGTTATAGAAAGCAATCATATCATTCATATTTTTTGCTAAAGCTTCACGGCTTGAATTATATGCCCAAGCATCACGACCAGTTTGTATACCACGAGAAAAAGTTTCAAAGAACTTTTTATCACCGCCCTTCTTATCACCTAAGGCTAGAAACTTTTCAAAATCACTGTTGCGCTGTTTCAGCCAATCACCATGCTCATCTGGTGTAATCATCTGCCAATCTTTTTCACGCTTGATACCGTCAAAACTGCCTAATCGCTTAAGTTCAGATAGTTTCTCTTTTGTTGTGAGATTATCACCAATATCATGATAATAAATTTTGCAATGCCCCGTGACATTTGGATTTTTGACAAAAATTGTCACAGAAATTCCTGTCATACTTCCACTTCCAAAAACATTTTGCCCTTCTTGAGCACGTCCTTTACTCATCATGTTTTTACGAATATCTCCGCGCAAGTTGAGAACATAAATGCTCGAAAATTCTTTATTCAATTCTTTTCGTAAACCATTCATAGAATATCCATTGATAAAACCTGCATTTGTCACAAACCCAATAACACCACAGTCTTTTATGCGATCACTTGCCCAGCGAATGGCACGGATATAACTGTCGTAAAGTCCATTAACATTGCTCGCTTTGGATTGAGCGGCATAAGTTTCACGGATGCGACGATCCAATTTAGGATAGCTAATATTCTGCGCATTGTCGTTTTCGCTTTTTTGCCCAGAAGAATAAGGGGGATTACCAACAATAACACGAATATCCAATTCCTTCTGGCGTGACCTGCGGGTGCTATTGGCCATCAGCAAATCGCTAATCAGATCTTTATCTTGCTCATAAAGCTGAAATGTATCGGTCAGACAAATTCCCTCAAAGGGAACATAATCGCCCCCCATCAGACCATGATAGGTTGTCTCAATATTAATAGCTGCGATATAATAAGCTAAAAGCACGATTTCATTGGCATGGATTTCATGACAAAATTTGTGTTTCATCTCCTCTGATGTGATCAACCCTGATTGTAAAAGCCGCGTGATAAAAGTTCCCGTTCCGGTAAAGGGATCCATAATGTGAACACCCGATGAGCCAAGCGTTTGTCCAAATTCATTTTGCAAAACATCATTGACAGAGTTCACAATAAAATCCACCACCTCAACGGGCGTATAAACAATTCCCAATTTTTCGACCGTGCGTGGAAAAGCATAACGGAAAAATTTATCGTAAAGCTCTACAATTAATTTCTGCTTTGCTTTTGGATCTGTAATGCCACTGGCGCGTAATTTTACACTCGCATAAAATTTCTCAAGATCTTTAGATTCCTTATCAAGATTTTCCTTATCAAGCACATCAAGCATACGTTGCATAGCACGCGAGACAGGATTCTCACGTGTAAATTGATACCCTTCAAACAACACCTGAAAGACAGGACGCGTGATGATATGTTGTGCCAACATCTCAATCGCATCAACCTCTCTAATCGTATCGTTTAAGTCATCACGCAGTTCTGCTAAAAACTGATCAAAAGCTTGACGTGCCTTAGTATTTGGTGCCGCAAGAATACCTGTTAAACGCGTGATATGGTTTTTAGCAATCTCTGCAATATTACTCGCCCAATCTTCCCAATAATCACGCGTCCCACATTTTTTGACAATCTTTGCCAGAATTGCACGCGAAAATTCATCCACAGGGAAAGAAAGCTCCTCTTGTCCATCTGTAAAAAGAAAATCACGCTCCGCTGTACCAACATTTGATCGTGCAGGTTGTGAGTGAACAGGAAGATTATCGACAACAGCTGTAACAGCCTGTAACTCAGTGCTCTGTGTAACCCCAATGATCTCAATCACATTGCTGATATCTTGCCCCAACGACGCCTTATTAATCGTTGCATCAAAACGGTCATCATGCGCACGCAAAGCATTTAAAATTTGCCAAACAACCCGATATTTATCATTGTTGTTCAAAGCCTGTTCTACTGGAATCCCAGAGGGAATACCTATTGGCAAAATGACATACCCCATCTTTTTGCCCTCACTGCGACGCATCACCCGCCCAACCGCTTGCACAACATCAATCTGACTCTTACGTGGATTTAAAAACATGATGGCATCAAGAGCCGGAACATCTACACCCTCAGACAAACAACGAGCATTAGTCAAAATACGACAAACACCATCCCCGCTCTCTGCTTTCAACCAATCAAGCAGTGCACTACGGTCCTTCGCATTAAACTTGCCATCAACATGTTCAACTGCACATTTCAAAAATGGCTCGTTTTCCGCATTCCCTTGAGTATACTCAAGATATTCTTCGACAACCGCCGAAAATTCACGACGAACCAGTTTAGAACTTTCAATAGTTTTACAAAACGCTAAAGCACGATGCATAGGATATGAATCAACCCCAACATCAGCTTTTATATCTTTTTTTGTCAACGCCTTATAACAACCGATAATCTTTGTTGCGTCATCAAGAATAAGCTCTGAATCGCTATCACTAAGGCGTTTTTGAACAGCGGAACTGACCAATTTTTCGTCCATTGCTAAGACAATAACCTTATAGTCCGTTAAAAGATTATTTCGTACAGCCCATGAAAAGCCTCGATAAAAAAGTGTTTTGCCAAAGAGTTTTTCATCATCCATTGAAGCAAGAACAGCATCAACTTCATTCGCGCGACTTTTCGCGTTATCACCAAAAACACGGGGTGTCGCTGTCATATAAAGGCGCTTTTTAGCACGAATAACATCATTGGAATGCACCTTCACAAAATTGGATTCATCCTCGCCCACCAGCGTTGCCCCTGTTGTACGATGCGCTTCATCACAAATGATAAGATCAAATGTTGGCAAACCATAATTTTTCTGAGCATCCGCAATCACCTGAATGGATTGATAAGTTGCAAACACAACGCTCATCTTATCTAAGACACCATCACCCGCTTGTTCTGCCAATTTTGCTGCATCGGTTGTCGCCGGAAAAGCAAGATCAAACACATCAATTTCAGCAACATCATCACTATTTTTACGACGCTTCCCCACTTGTGTATCGGAACATACCGCAAAAGAGCGTAATCCGATTTCTACATCCGTTGTCCATTCACGCACCGTCTGTGACATCAAAGCCAAAGAGGGAACAAGAAATAAAACAAACTTCCCTTCACCAGCCAAATTCTCAGCAATTTTAAGACTGGTAAATGTCTTACCCGTACCACAAGCCATAATAAGCTTGCCCCGATCTGCTTGCTCAAGCCCCGCACGCACAAAACGCAACGCCTCCGCCTGATGAGAACGGAGTTTCTTTTTATCCTCCAGCACAATTTTGTCTTTAGCTGCAAAAATCTCCCAACGAATCGGACTTTCTTGCAAATCAGAAAGACCAATCCGTATAACAGGAATATCTTGCCCCCGTATCATTGTTTCCGCATTATCAGTCCAAGCGTTGATGGTACTATCTATAATAACGCGCCGTTTGAACGGTTCTTTACCTGATGCTGAAATAAAACTATCAATATCTGCTTTTTTAATCCGATATTCTGCATCATAAAATTTACATTGGATTGCAGCAAACCCCTTTTCATGACGAAGTTTTGCCACAAGATCAATGCCAATATCACGACCATCCCAGCCATTTTCATGTGCCCAATCTTTAAAGGTTTGAACCTTTTCATAACACAGAGACTGGAGAGGATCATGTGTCAGATAAGCAAGAGCCAAACGCTCAAAATAGGTCCCTTTATCCCTTTCGGTACGCGCTTCATCACGATAAATCTGTAAAAGCGATTGTAGCGTCATTGCTTTCTTCCTATTAAAAACATCTTCAATTATTGAATCTAGGCCTATTTATTAATGCCTCTTGTTCTACCCAAAAGATTTAAAATATCTTAATTTTAAGACGTTCTTTCTATCCTTGGCGACATGATATGAAAAAATCTCTTTGCCTCTTCCCCAATCATATGATGTATTTCATGATCTTTACCCCCTTATGGAAATAAAAAGAGTGTGTGATGATGTTAAAAATATTTTTTTGCATTTTGTAAAAAAAACAAAATAAAATGCACGATAGTTTTAGGATTTAACTTAAGAAATGAGAGGGGGGGAAATGGACACGATACCTGAAAACACACAAGATACTAAGGAAGAAATTCTACACAAAAAACATCGCATTCTACGAACAATAATGCGTATAATATTCACCATAATACGGGTGATATTTTTTATCATACGAAAAATATTCGTCGTAATATTCAAAATATTTATTTTTGAAACCTTTCTTTTTCTTTTGGCCATTCGTGGAATGGTTATACGCTTATTAAGTGTTATAGCGGGTGGCTCGGCTTTAGTATTCATTGTTTTCAGCATTGGAGTCTACCTAGGAGGGGAAATGCCACACAAACTACACATACCCATACTCATTATAACCCCTTTTATTTGTTTCGGTAGCCTCACTGCAATGTGGTATTACGATGCTCTCTTATTCCACCTCACACCTGCTGGATATGAGATTAGACTTTTTCAATAAATGAGAGTCCTTTTCATTCGTCCATCATTCAAAATGAGAGGCTTTCCGCCTCTCAAACTTTTTTGTCTCACTTACCAAAATCATGAAATGAAATCCGTATCTCACGCAGAAATGAACAAGTCTTAGTTTTTAAGATCACGCCCCCTACGGAACATCTGACGATATCTTTATCCCAAAAACTAAAATAGCTTGTTTACCCTTCAGCTCCCAAGTTATAAGAGAGAGTAAAAAGAGCAATGTCTTAAACAAGTACTCTAAGGAAAGCCAAGTGTCTCAAATGAAAGAACAAAAAACGGCTACATATCAGGTTACGTTTTAAAACTTGAGCGTAATCATAATTTGTTTGCATAAGCCTAAACACATACAATTCTCACCAATCCTTTTCAAAACTAAAAGTGAAAATCCTTATAACGTCTTTTCAAAAAATCTTAAACCACTCAACGAGCTCGATAAAAAATAAGCCAAATTTCGCAATCATATTTTTACCATAAGACAATGCATTGATTGATCAAGATAAGTGTTCTGCATCTTAAAATAAGAGTTTTGAATATCTTAGGCTCTCTCATTTTAAGTCTCTATAAAACAATCAAAATCACTTGCTTTCCCGTTACAACGGGGTGTGGGTGTGAATAAAGACTATAAAGAAAGAACAAAAAATGCCTCTTATGAAAAGTTTCAAATCTACATCCTTCTGACACCAAGAACTGCAACAGTGGGAGCAGTGTATGATGGTGCTATTTTTCTCCCGATCAAATGTAAAGAGGGTAATGTGCTATAAAACGTCATTAATCTATATAAAATCTCATTCGTCTCATGGTATTGTTCCACTTAACGAATGAAGCGTTTTTTAGGAGGGCGCAGCGGATAATCAAAATTTTTTCTGATCATATTTTGCTTCAAAAACGCTTTATCCAAGCAGATAGAACAACAAACATGTTTTATATTGATGAGCACTTAATCGCGCGAAAGCGCAACAACAGGATCAAGCCGTGAAGCTTGTCGCGCTGGCGAAAAGCCAAAACATATTCCAATGAGAGTGGAAAAAGTAAGAGATATAATAATTGAATCCAGTGTATAAATGAGATGAATAGGCGCATTAAAGAGCCAAAACAAGCCCCCAATAGAAAATCCCAAGAGGATTCCTAAACCGCCTCCAATGATACATACTAAAATTGCTTCAATGAGAAATTGTTGGAGAATATCACTCTGCCGTGCACCAACAGCCATACGCACCCCAATTTCATTGATCCGCTCAGAAACAGTAACCAACATAATATTCATTACCCCAATCCCCCCTACAATGAGTGAAATCGCCGCAATTGAAGACACTAAAAGCGTTAAAATATGTGTGCTCTCCATAATACGTTCACGGAAAAATTCGGAATTTCGAATGAAAAAATCTTCCTCACCATGGCGCATAATGAGAAAACGTTTCACCATCTTCTCCGCTAAATGTGAATCAATATGATCAGCAATCTTCACGGTAATAGCCCGAACTTGTGTTGTGCCAAGAAAACGTGTTTGCACAGTTGTATAAGGCAAATAAATCTGCAACGTATTTGAGCTACCTCTATTATTTTGTGGATCAACCACCCCAACGATACGAGCAGGAACTTTTCCCACATGCACCACTTTTCCCAGTGGGCTCTCATGGCTATGAGGAAAAAGAACAGCAACAGCTTCCTTTTCAATAACGAGATCAACAGCACGCTCACGCACACTTTTTTGATCAAACAACTGCCCTTTCACAGCCTTGAGCCCTTGTGTTTGGAAAAATTGTTCTCCCACCCCAGTAATCACTGCATTAACTTCAACGGAACCAAAACGAATCGTAGAATTTGCTGAAATCTGAGGTGTTACACCAGAAATATAGGGCAGATCAGAAAGGGCTTCTGCATCCGCTTCCACCAAACTCGTTATCTTCTCTGCTTGTGGATCAGAAAAACTTTTCCCAGGGAAGATTGTCAAAGTATTGGATCCCAAGCTTTTAAAATTTTCTAGTATTTTTTCCCGCGTTCCATTTCCCAAAGCCACCATAGCAATAATCGCTCCAATACCGATAATTACCCCAAGCATTGTTAAAAAAGTCCGCATCCGATGTGCATTCATCGCCAACAAAGCCATGACAAACGTTTCACGAAAACGTTCAACAAAAGAACGAAAATACCCCAGTGTTTTTTGATCTTTCAGATTCTGTTGCTCTTGAGGGGATTGAACTCTCGTTTTTGTTTTTTTACCCTTTGATATATTATCAGCAACAATTTCCCCATCACTGATTTCGATAATACGATCTGCTCTTTTAGCCACCTGCATATCATGTGTTACGATAATAATGGTGCGCCCTTCTTGATGAAGCTCATCCAAAATACGCAACACTTCTTGACCACTGTTTTTATCTAAAGCGCCAGTTGGCTCATCGGCAAGAATAACCTCCGCATTATTCATCAATGCTCGCGCAATAGACACCCGTTGTTGTTGCCCCCCTGAAAGCTGATTAGGCCGATGATTAACTCTCTCTCCCATACCTAGGCGTGTTAACAAATCCTGAGCACGTTTTTTTCTCACATCCGGTGCATAGCCTGCATAAATAGCTGGAATTTCAACATTGCCAAGTGCCGTTAATTCATTCAACAAGTGATAGCGTTGAAAAATAAATCCAAAATGATTGCGCCGCAAAGCGGATAATTCATCAGCAGAAAGAGAAGCTACTTCTTTTCCTGAAATCCAATAACGACCAGAACTTGGTCGATCAAGACAGCCTAAAATATTCATCAATGTGGACTTTCCAGAACCGGAAGCCCCAACAATCGCCACCATTTCACCACGTTTAATGGTTAGATTAATCTCTTTCAAAACAGTGACAAATGTTTCACCCGCAGGAAATTTGCGCACAATATTTTCCAAAACGAAAACAGCATCTGCTTTTTCTGCTTTCATAGCTTAATTCTCATCGTTGCTTTGTTTATCCGGAATTTCTGGCATCACGCCATCACGCGAACCAGTAATAACCACATCCCCCTCATCAAGCCCTGAAACAATCTCTGCCATTACTTTGTTATTAAGCCCCACAGTCACTTGTTTTGCCACCACTTTATTGCCCCCCACTAAAAGTGAAACCCATGCTTTGTGTTCTTTTGTTTCATCACGCAAAGCATCACTTGGGACCAACAAAACATTCTGAGCACGTCCTAAAATAATATGAACTTGAGCAGTCATATAAGTTCGCAAAAAGTTGTCTTTATTATCAATATGCACAATCCCATTATAATAAATTGCAGACGACATGAGAGAGCTAGACCCTCCTGCCCCAGGATTAATACTCACATCAGCACGAATAGATTCAGGAGCCGGATCAACTCTTTCTAAAGTCCCCTCATAACGACGGTTTGCATTACCCAATACCGTAAAATAAAGAGGCTGCCCAGCGCGAACTTTAAGAATATCAGCTTCCGAAATTTGCGCTTTGACGGTCATCTTTGACAAGTCGCCTAAAATAACAATTGTAGGCGCCGACTGAACAGCATTGACATTCTGTCCTTCTTCAACAACCGTTGCTAAAACAGTTCCCGCTGAAGGAGCAGTTATTCGCGTATAACCGAGATTAACCTCTGCACTTTCCACATCAATTTGAGCTTGTACAATTTGCTGACGCAATTGAGCAATTTGCGCTTCACGTATTTTCACTTGTGTCGCAGCATCATCAAGATTAGCTTTTGAAATTGCACGCAATTCGATCATTTTTTTCTGCCGTTCTAAATTTTTCTGTGCAAGAGAAAGATAAGCTTCTTGTTCTACTAAATTCGCATAATAATGCGATAATGCTGCTTTTTTTCTTTTCAGATCATTTTCTTGATCTGTAGGATCAATTTCTGCCAACAAATCCCCTTCTTTGACAACACTACCCGGAAAAACGCGCATGGAAATCACCCGCCCCGTAGTACGCGCGCCAACCGCCACCAACCGATAAGGACGTACAAGCCCTGAAGCCAAAACACTTTCCTCGATATCACCACGCTTCACCACAGCTGTCATATACACTGGTGTAGATGTTCCAAAAAAAACAGAGCGCAACCACAACAAAATGATAATAATGAAGAGAGCAATAAGCAAGAATGAAAGTTTTTTGCGTTTTGTAATGAAATTTTTGATGAAATTTTTTTTCATTGCCTTACCTTTGCAAGCGAATGGGGAACACCATCAACAACTTCCGAACGTGATACATCAACGACACCATCCCAGCCCCCTCCCAATGCTTTCATCAGAGCAATATATTGGGTAGCTAAAGCAATACGGCTATCTTTAAGTGCCATTTGCGCAGAATAATAGGAACGATCAGCATTTAACAATTCAAGAAAACTGGTATTGCCATTTTCAAAAAGACTTCGTGAAAGTTGTAAAGAATGCAGAAAAGCTTTATTTGCAACGACAAGCTTTTCAAGGCGCTGATGTTCTTTTGTTAATCTTACGAGCGCATTTTCGACATCTTCTAAAGCCTTCAATACAGCCGCCCGATAAGTAATAAAAGCCTGATCACGCTGTGCCCGTGCCATCTCAACAGAGGCCATAATCTGTCCTCCATTAAAGAAAGGGAAACGAAGATTTGGACCAAAAGACCAACCAATCGTTGAACTTTTCCATAATTGGTCCATTGCTGTTGCTGCTGTTGAAATATTCCCCGTTAATGTAAGTGACGGATAACGCTCTGCCTCACGTTGACCAATGCGTGCTGTTGCTTGCGCATATTGACGCTCGGCCCGTCGCAAATCGGGACGTGTCAACAAAATATCTGCCGGAATTCCTGCTGGTATTGGCCATTGCGGTTGTGGAATTTTTACGTGTTTAGCATTTTTTTGCAAAAAATCCTTCAAAGCCGTAGGCACATGACCGGTTAAGACAGAAAGGCGATGCATACTCATAGCCACATTTGCTTCCATCTGAAAAATATCGGCTTCTGTATTAGCCATTTGCGCTTTTGCATTTGAAACATCAAGCTCTGAAATATCACCTGCTGCTAATTTAGCACACATCAATTCATATGTTTTGCGTTGTGCAGCAGCAATTTGCCGTACAATCAACAATTTTTGTTGCCAACCGCGCATTTGAACATAATTTGTTGCCACCTCTCCTAACAGTATGACCATCGTCGCACGCATATCTTCCACCACCGCTTCAAGACCGTAACGTGCAGCTTCAACGCCTCGCTTATGCCCTCCAAAAAAATCAAGCTCCCAACTTGCATCAAATCCACTACGATATTGGTTCAACGGATCAGATTGTCCAGATCCGCTACGGGTTCCTGAAATTGTATTTGACGCACTTGGCAATAAAGATCCCACCACTTGCCCTAAGCTCGCACGCGCCTCACGAATCCGCGCTTTGGCAACCGCAACATCATTATTTCCAGAAATTGCCTGATCCATTAACGTATTTAAAACTGGATCATTTAAAGACCGCCACCATCCCGCAAGAGCAATTGAATGCCCAGATATCTGTGCAGACTGCTGTCCCCATCGCGCTGGAACAGAAAAAGATGTCTTATGATAATTCGGACCAACCATACAGCCAGATAGAAGAAAACACAGCACAACACTTGAAAGTAATCTACTAGAAGTTCCCCTTTTGAGATTTCTGATATGCATCTAGTCTCCCGCATTTTTTCAGAATCATTATGTAATATTAATACTTTATTTACCTATTATTTCAAAACTAAGATGAAAAATTAAATACAGTTTGCACAGGAATATGATCTGAGGGACGTTCCCACCCGCGCGCATCACGAAAAGTTGAAAGATCCACCACAAAAGACGCTAAATCTGGAGAGGACCAAATATGATCAAGTCGCCATCCATAATCCGTAAGAGCCCAATCGCGAGCACGATAACTCCACCATGTGTAAAGTTTAGTAGGAACAGGAATATGCAACCGCATGAGATCAACCCATCCGCCCTGACAGCACAAATCCTGTAAACGCTGGGTTTCAATGGGTGTATGGCTTACAACCTTCAACAATTTCTGATGAGACCAAACATCTTCTGCTAAAGGAGCAATATTTAAATCACCCAGCAAAAGAGAAGACATCCCCTTTTCCTGATCAGCGCGAAAACAAGACATTTCTTCCAAAAAATCAAGCTTATGGCGAAATTTTTCATTCACATCAGCGTCAGGAATATCGCCTCCAGCAGGAACATAAAAATTATGAATCCGCAAGTTTCTCCCGTGGATTTCCACAATCACTGAGATATAGCGACAATCTTGGTTTTGACAAAAGAAACGCTTTTCCACCTTTTTAAAAGGCAAACGAGAAATAATCGCCACCCCATTATACGATTTTTGTCCACTCAGTGCAATATGCTTATATCCAGCTGCTTCAAAAGCCTCCACTGGGAATAAACCATCAGGACATTTTGTTTCCTGTAGACACAAAACATCGGCCGGAAAGAGTTCCAAATACTGAAAAACCTGTGCAAGGCGCAAACGAATAGAGTTAATATTCCAAGTCGCAATACGAAAGAACATCTGTTTCAATCCCAATAACGTAAAACTATTGCTTTATTTCTTCGAAGGGAGTGTAAACATGCCCTGAACAAAACGAACGCCTGTTCGCACATTCATAATCTGCACAGTTGTTTCCAAGTTTTGCTGGTCAACAATTGTCCACTGCCGCAAAGCAAAGCTTTTAGAATCAAACACCATTCTTATTTGCCCTGCCCCTATTGTTTTATCGCGCAGAACAATCGTTACTGCCCCTGGATCTTCACGAAACGCTAACAAACGGCCAGATGATAGATCAATTTTATCATCCAACAAAAACTTCATTGGCGTTTGCGAAAGTTGTGAAAAGTTCCAAGTATTTAAAGCCCGATTGTTAATGCCCACAAATTGACCATCTGCAATAATTTGTAAAGGCATTTTCTTGTAAATAAAGCGAATTTTCCCTGGACGCTCAAGATAAAATGTTCCTTGTGACATTTTTCCCTTTGGACTAAATTGGATAAAGTCACCTGTCATTGTCTTGATTGCCGCAAAGTGGTTGGCAATATTCTGCGCCTTTGCCACCTTATTAGCTGTTTGCGAAAAAGTAGGAAAAGTTAAACACCAAAAGATAAGAATCCCCACAAATCCAAAGAGTTTTCTTTGCGGTAAAAAAGACGTTTTCATAAAAATGCTCCCAAACAATATTTAATTGACTTGATCATTTATAATTAAGCCACCCATGGTGAATAAATACCCTGCTTTATAAGATAAAGATATTGTTTGAAAAAACTATCAAAAGATTTTTAGAAGTATTCTTCTTCGACAGGAACCAAAATTTTCCGCTTTCCCATATGATTTGCTGGATGAAGCTTGTCATTGGATTTTACATAATTTGCCAACATGTTTTGCAGCAATTTATTTTTTCAAAGTTTTTTTAAGAACTCTCAAAAGATTTTCAAAGCCTTTACTCATTTTTACGCTCAAATTTCGATTTTTACAATTTTTTGCTCTTTTGGGCAATTTTAACTGTTAAAATTCATTTTGATAAAACGCGCACTTCACGCATTTGCATTTCTCTCATTTCGCATTTTTTGCATTTCTCTCATTTCGCATTTAATGCTAAATTTTGTATGTAAAAACAATAAATTATGATCTATTCTTACTTACTACAAAACCCCATCTTACTATAAAACCCCATATCCAACGACACTGGACTAATTATACCTTCTTCTTCGATCCTCTCCATCCATGTGGTAACATGATTATATTCAATGCTTAAACGACATTGAATATAAAAAGTTAAAGCTTTACCATCACGAAGCACCACTGCAACAGCTTAGCTATAGCAACCATCTGCTAAAAAAAACAAAAGAAACCTTCTTCTTTATTTCTTGCGATCCCTTGCGGTATTGTTTCCAAGCCAGCACCATCACACGCTTTACTAACCTTAAAATGTCGCGACAACCCTTTGCACTTGAAACAGTTCATAACAAACATTTTTAGTTCTCTTTGAATCGTTTTTGATCCAAACAGACTCTCCCTGCTTGTAATATAGCAAGCGAATGGTTTTTATTGATTCAATATAAACAGGTTTGAAATGAAAGAATCTTACGATATTTAAATCTCTTGTTCAAAATGAGTAATGCAATATTATTATAAATCAATGCATTATCCAAATAATCAATTTTCTTTTGAATTTTCGAAAGCATCCCTATTTTTTAAGCTTTCTACTGATTGGCTAAACGCATAATCTCTTCTTTTCCATCTCTAATCTTTGAAACACCATGGATTATAATCAATACACGAACGGAGTGAAGTCCTCAATAGAGTGCTTGCGAATTTGAAGGCTCTTCAATGAAAAAATTCAATAGAAAAAATGCTTTTTTGACTTTCTCCCCATCCAAAAGAATAAAAATTCTCAGCCAATCCGTTCTGTAAACAATTTAAATTTTAGCAAGTTTTACTTGGTGTCCCACCCCATATAATTCACTTAACTAAGGGCGTGACAAACTAGCCCTTTTTAAGAAGCACTAGAGTGCCCATTTCACGGATGTGTTATAAACTTTTTTCGAAGGTGATTTGAACAGCATAACAACAGACTGGCAAATCACATGACGCAACTGATTTTGCCGTGAGATTGAACAATCGTCAAACAGCAAAAAACTTAAATATCAAGCCTTGCATACCTTCTCTCCCCCAAGGACACTATTTTATTTATATAAATATTGATTTATAATGATAAATTATTATTTTTTAAACTGAAATCATAGTACTAAATACGGTACAATCCTCTCACCATATACTCTCTTATATTGAATCAATTCAATTTATTTTTTTGCACATTACAAGCAAGATTAACGTGTAGGTAAAATGATATAAGATAAAGAATAGCTCTTGTGAATCGCCTCAAATGTCAAAGAGATATCGCAAAATTGAGAGAGCTCGTGCCAAATAATACAGAAATTTCTACGGTGCAATAAAATAAAGACCTAGTTTTATAAGCTATTATTAAAAAACGATTATAAAGATTTTTCAAAAGCGTTCTTCTTCGGCAGGGACTAAAATTTCTCGTTTTCCTGCGTGATTTGCTGGACTAATGATACCTTCTTCTTCCATCCTTTCAATCAATGTTGCAGCACGGTTATACCCAATACCTAAACGGCGTTGAATATAAGAGGTTGAAGCCTTACGATCACGAAGAACAATAGCAACAGCTTGACTATAGGGATCATCTGCTGAAGGAGAAGATGAAGAAACATCAGCACCATCTTCTTCAACTTCTTGGGTAATTGTTTCCAAATAATCCGGTCGTGCTTGCGCTTTGAGATGTGCAACAACCTGCTCCACTTCATCATCCGCAACAAAAGGTCCATGCACACGCTGAATACGTCCTCCTCCCATCATGAAGAGCATATCCCCTTGTCCCAATAATTGCTCGGCTCCCTGTTCGCCCAGAATTGTTCGGCTATCGATTTTTGAACTAACGGAAAAAGAAATGCGTGTAGGAAAATTGGCCTTAATCGTTCCAGTAATAACATCAACAGAAGGACGCTGTGTCGCCATAATCACATGGATACCGGCGGCACGTGCCATTTGTGCTAAACGCTGAACTGCACCTTCGATATCCTTACCAGCGACCATCATCAAATCAGCCATTTCATCAATAATGACAACGATATAAGGCATAGGACTAAAATCAAGTGTTTCCGTTTCATAAAGAGGCTCACCCGTATCATGATCAAAGCCCACTTGAACCGTACGCACCATTGTCTCTCCTTGACCTTTTGATTCCTTGAGACGTGCATTAAATCCATCGATATTGCGAACGCCAAGTTTTGACATTTTACTGTAGCGCTCTTCCATTTCACGAACAGCCCATTTAAGCGCAGTCACTGCTTTTTTAGGATCCGTCACCACAGGTGTTAACAAATGAGGAATGCCGTCATAAACCGAAAGTTCAAGCATTTTCGGATCGACCATAATGAGACGACATTGTTCAGGCGTCATACGATAAAGCAATGATAAAATCATTGTATTGATAGCAACAGACTTTCCCGAACCTGTTGTACCAGCAACCAAAAGATGCGGCATTTTTGCTAAATCTGCAATAACAGCTTCCCCCCCGATTGTCTTGCCCAAGGCAAGCCCTAATTTTGCTTTGCTTTCAACAAATTCCTGTGCTTGCACAATCTCCCTTAAATAAACCATCTCACGCTTTGCATTGGGCAATTCTATTCCAATCACATTGCGACCAGGAACCACAGCAACACGAGCAGAAATCGCACGCATCGAACGCGCAATATCATCTGCCAGACTAATGATACGAGATGATTTAATGCCAGCAGCCGGTTCGAATTCATATAAAGTGACCACAGGTCCAGGACAAGCATCTATAATTTTTCCTTTGACCCCAAAATCTAATAAAACACCTTCAAGTTCATGAGAATTTGCTTTTAAAGCAGCTGGAGAAAGTTTTGCATCCCGCACAGATGGTGGTGGAACTGCTAGATAATCTAAAAGTGGAAGAACAAAACCACCATTTGAAAAAGCTGTTAAAGACTTTAGACTTTTAACAGAAGAAGAAGCATAGGCTTTATTTTTATTTTCCTCACACTTTTCTTTTTCATCCAAAAAAGTTGGTTCAATCCGATCAAATGACTTGCCTTGCCCCTTCCCCTGAGAAGGCCTTTTGAAACAGAAAAAACGAAAAAACGCGCTTGTAAAAAATAAAAAAGATGTAAAAGAGCACCAAAAGTTGTCGCAAAAACACCATGCTTCTCACGATCATCCTCAGCAGCATCTTCCCCATCTTCTTCCATCTCAAAGACCGGATCAATGATTTCGTTTTTTGGAATTCTTTTTTCTTTTCTTTTCTTTTCTCGACGCCGCCATATCACATTGCCAGCAAAAGCAGCAATGAAAAAACCTAAAAGGATAAAAACAACACTGAAGAGCACCGTATAAAATGGAGAAAGCAAAAGAGGAAAAATTGAAGAAGCAATCCTTAAAATTTTATCTCCTAAAACCCCTCCAAACCCCATGGGCAATGGCCAATAAGTGAAAGAAGCAACAGGCGTCATCAGGGCAAAAGCCATTAAAAAACAAATTGTTGATACCACCCACAAAAAAAAGCGCAAAGTCAAATTGTAGATATTCTTTTGTGCCAACAAGAGAAAAGACCAAAATAATGGTGGCAACAAAACAGCAAGACTTGCCAAGCCAAAAAACTGCATCATAAAATCTGAAAAAATTGCCCCCAACCACCCCATAAGGTTTGTAACCTCATTTGTACTTGCATGGGTTAAAGAGGGATCAGCAACATTCCACGTCGCCAAAGCAAACACACAAAAAATAATAAAGCCCAAAAGCCCAAGCCCAATAAAGACGCCAATCTGCCGTAAAAACATCTCAACAAGCCGAAAACCTTGAGAATCTCGTGCTTCCAATGAATCATAAGGAGAAGAATTTCGGTGCATCCATCAATTCCAAATACAAAGCTTTCATATTTAAAGAGCTATAACTTCCTCCCTCTCCCCAAAAAGGACGAAGCTGACACCCAATGCCGATCTGTAAACAATCATCTGTCAACAATCCAACTTCTTAATCTAACGCGTTCTACCTTCTTCCTACTTCATATCATTCATATAATACTACCATCCTAAGGAACAATCCTTCATAAAACACGAAAAAAGTCCTACCCTAGAATATTTATCACCCAAGCAACCAAAAAAACATCTCATGTGTAAAATTTAACATGGGTTGTAAAATTTATGACAGTCCCTCTCACTCTCCTAAACAGAAGGCTATGCCAGATTATGGTAACAATAAAATCTTAATATCGTTTTAACCATCACAAATGAACATAATTTTTATCTATCATCCTCAATGTACTCTTTCAGGACAAGCATATTATAAAGACATTCATACAAATTAAAAAGTATACTTCCATCTTTGCCTAATTTTAGTTTTCTTTTCTATCAAGCAAGTGTAAAAAGAGTTGAAGAAGATATTCAAAAAAGGCTGATCCGATAAATCTGTAAAGTGAGTCACACAAGTAAAACAAAAGAGCTCTAAAACACTCATCTGTCATCAGATTGACACCAAAAAGATATTTCATCCAAAGAAAAATCTCATCTTTATGAAGCAGGGAGAGAAGTAAAAATTAAAATATTGTAGATAATTTTAAAGAACAATATTTTTTAACAGCAAACAAACTTTAAACAAGGGAAGAAGCCCCGTAAATAACGGAAGAAGCCTCATAAATAATGGAAAAAGCATTGTGTATTCTAATCACCATAAAGATGTAAAACCCAATAAAAAAATAAAATCCCATAAAATCAAGCAATGTGACCTTCTCATTGCAGGGGGGGCGGCTGTCGGTTTAACACTCGCCATAGCTCTCAAGCAAACAGCCCCTAATCTGAAAATAAACATCGTTGATGCTGCTCCAAGAGGAGATATTCCTGCTTCTAATATACGAACCATCGCCCTTGCTGCTGCTTCTGTTCGTATGTTAAAACAATTGCAATGTTGGGAACCTATACAACCCTATGCGCAACCCATTCACTCCATGATCATCACAGATACAAGCATAAGTGATCCTGTCAAACCAACTCTTTTAACATTTGAAGGCGACATTACCCCCGGTGAACCCTTTGCAACTATGGTAGAACAGAGAGAACTCATCAACACTTTAAAAAAACGTGTCAAAGATCTTGATATCCCTGTTATGGCAAACACGCGTGTCATTGATTTTCATCAAAGCAACCAACACACAACTGTCACCTTAGATAATGAAGAGGTTTGGCAAACAAAATTGCTTATTGCAGCTGATGGCGCCCATTCAAAATTACGCCAAAAAGCAGGTCTTAAAAACTTTTCTCATGCCTATAAACAAACAGCAATTATCTGCACAGTTGAACATGAAAAACCCCATAATGGTCAAGCAATTCAACATTTTTTACCTGCTGGCCCTTTCGCTCTTCTCCCTCTCAAAGGCAACCGATCCGCCATTGTATGGAATGAAAACCATAAAACTGCGCAATACTACCTCAAAGCTGATGCACTTATTTTTGAAACAGAACTCGAAAGACGCATTGGCCATCAATTAGGAAAACTCTCTTGGAATGGTGAACGTCAAGCTTTTCCCCTAAACCTTTCTTTAACACGTCAATGTATTAAGCCCCGTTTTGCCCTCGTTGGAGACGCTGCCCATACCATCCATCCTATTGCAGGACAAGGACTCAATTTAGGATTACGTGATAGCGCTGCCCTTTCTGAAGTGATTATTGAAACAGCACGATTGGGTCTTGACATTGGCTCCCTCACTACTTTAGAGCGCTATCAAAGTTGGAGACGTTTTGAAATTGTCCGTATGGCTTTAAGCAATGATTGGCTTAATAAACTCTTTTCTAACGATAACCTTCTCTTACGGATGCTTCGCGATACCGGTCTTGGAATCGTCAATCAAGCGCCAAAAATAAAAAAATATTTCATTCAAGAAGCTGCTGGCCTTACCCCAAACGCACCCCGACTTCTAAATGGCCTCCCGCTTTAAGCAAAAATTCATACCTTTTCACTTTTTACAACCTTTGGCTTCTTTCCCTCCCCTCAATAACAAAAAATCCCATCCAATCCGGTCCGTAAACAATCCGGTTGCTTATCGCGTAAATTTCCCTTGACTTCCCCCTCCCATATTTCACTTAACCATAGGAAAGACACGCAAGCCATACTTTAAGAATATTCACCACACACTGAAAAAACATTTAATGGAAGTTACTTTATATCACCAGACCTCAAAAGACAATGTGTTGCAAGCATAAAAAATAAATAAGTCTTTCTTTATCAGACAAATTTTGACTTATAATGAATACATCATTGTTCTCATGTTAAATGAGAAAGCTAAAAATCATAAAATACTCTTATTTCTAATCCCTTTCCTTTTGAAGTAATCAAAATCACCCTTTGCACGCCACAAATGGGATGAGCATAGAGAAAAAAATGAATTAAAAAAAAAAGAAGCAAAACCTTTCATGCCACATCCCTTGTATCAAAGCCTATTGCGAAACATTAAAAGTGAGCAAAGTGTATAATGGCACAGCTTTTATACTTTTTATTGAAATAAAAATGATGATGAACAATGGATTTTATATTTTTATAGAGACTTTTACGTTATACTATTCACACGAAACATCATAAAATAATCTGATCTGCATTGAAGATGTTTCTTTTTAAAAGCCTATAACTTTGCAAAAACAATGGCGTTCTATTTATCAGACAAATCTTTAAAAACTTATCAAGTCCTTTAAAACTTATTGTGAAATGCCACATGATTTTAGAAAAGCATTTCGATATACAACAAAGTTTTCTGCACTTTATACCATCACACACAATTATAAGCTTGTGTATTGCCTCTTAACCTCCACACCATAAAACAAAGCAAATTGCAGTAAAAAAAGAACTCAACCTTTTTATTTTCAATACGCTCTTTATTCAATAAATGCCTATAAATGAGTTTTAATCACAGACACTTCAAAACGTGTCACAAAATCCTATTACCACACTCATCCGCCATAGAAAATTTTCGTTTTTCACATACTTACTCATCCCAACTATATGAACGATAAATAAAGTGCATGCCTCACATATATAATCTTACAGAAAAAAGACCAACCGAAATCCATAACATCAGGTTTTTGTTCTACAGAACAGTATTGCAAAAAGATAAGGAAGCTCACTTATCAACATATTGATTAATAAAATTATCATTTTCTATATTAGTTTAGAATCAAACAACAAATTGATTTACAATAATAATTTGTCGTTACTTAGAACCTTGAACACCGTAAGATCTCTCATTTTAACTTTTTCTTATTGAATCAATCAAAACCATGCCTGTCACGTATCATAAACAAACGAGCCATGTCGGTAAAAATGTTTGAAGAAAAGACTAAAAATGCCTTTTATAAACCGTCTCAAATACTAAGAACTGTCACAACATCATGGATAGAAAATATAACAATAGTATTGGCATGCTCCTTTGGAAGGTAGCTGACGCAATAAATTCTTCTGATTCCAACCCTTTTTGTAAAAAATCAATAAACCCATTGATTTTCATAAACTAAAAAAGGCAATGTTAAGAAAAACTACAAAAAGGAGGTAACTCCTCCTTCAAATGCCAAAATTAATTATAATACTTTAAACGAGTGAGCATAATGATGATACCAACTTATGACAATAATACCTTTTGCATTCAGATATATTTGTCCGTACTTTCTGCCATTTTATTTGACACCTCAATAGGCTACTATATCAGTTCAGTATTTTTATACAATCAAAGGAGCAAAAAGAGTCTATTTCTTGCATTCATATCTCTTGGTATTCCCTTTATTTATAAATATTGCACATATGTTATGTTACTTCGAGTTCATCAAGTGTATATCCATTCTCCAACCACTCTTTAATCCACTTAGGTCTACGCCCACGCCCATTCCATAATTCCCATTGGTTATTGGGATTCCTATAATGACGCTCTTTACTCACAAGATCAGCGATATCAATTCCATGGGTATTAGCAATTTCAAGAATTTTTCGTCGTGCATCTTGCTTTTCTTTTGCTTGCCGTTTTTTCAATTCCATATCGATTTGTATACGCATCTCTTGTAGTTCATCAAAATTCATATTTTTGAGATCATTCACCTTAATTACTCCCCTTGCAAAAAAGAATTGCCCTTTGCCATATTTTAAACACAATTATAGACAATTTTTGTCTATTTGTTATCGGAATTAAAATTACGATAAATATATCACTTTGACGGAGATGTGCTTTGGAATACAAAAAGATGCTTAATGGTATATCAATTACCACTGCTATGTCTTTTTTCAGTTCAGTTATTAGAACTGACAAGTACAGTGCACAAACACCTTCACACCTCTCTGACTCTCATGAATCAGCAATCAAAGGTAAATATAAATCACCACTCTATAAACTATGGCAATATGTAACAAAGAACAAGCCCTCTTCCGATAATGGTGGTGTAGCTTATTATGAGAATAAGGAATACTCTCTCATAAAACGAATTTTTACTTCATATAAATGTGCTTTGAGAAGTTTTTTACAACTAAAAAATTATATGAAACAGAAAATTTCAATAAAATTCCAAAGATCATTATTGCTTAAAGCTCGCGTTTTTTCTCGTGATTCTAATAATATTAGTTGGCTTAATGTCCTCTATTCTATTCCGAAAATTGATCTTATTTGTTGGATATTGGTGTATATTATAGATCTTCTTAGAAGAAAACAAAGCAATAATCACAAGGAACGTCCCAAGCTAAACAATCTTGTTCTGAAAAATTATAAAATCAAAAGACAGCGACAAAAAGCACCAACAAAATTGGCATTTATATCAATAAAATTCTTTATAATAAGGTGTATTGCTGATGATTGTCCCAGATTTCACAATGTTTGCTGCCGCATATATATCCAATCCCCCTCATCTAGCATTTTCAGCTTTCGTCAAACAAGAAGTACGGGATAATGTTTATATAAGAGATAATGATAATAAATTATTCTGTCAGTTATCTCTGCTTAGAGAAGAAATTGCAACAAGTGAGCCATTTAAACAAAGTAAACATAGTTTTGACGTAAATTTGGAACAAAGTGATGTTGAAGATGTGGAATCGTTTTCTTTTTTTGACATATTTGATTTTTGCAGAAATCTTAAAGTTAAACAAACCGCTTTAACCTACCACTATGAGCCAAAAGCATTTGTATACAACTCTAAAGAGGATGCATTACAATCTGCGCTAAATTTCTATAATATGGGAAATTTAAATAACCTTTATATACAGAAGATTTCTTCATTTTTTGAAGCAGAAAGTTTTCTACTTGTAGATGATCAAACATCGCAAGAAGCTATAGAAATTCACGAAGGAAAACGAAGCCAAATAATTAAGATGGAATATCTTCCTCTTTCCCAAGAAGAACTGGAAGATGCGTTTACACATAAAGCAAGTAGTGTTCATGATGCTTTTGCGACAGAGGATTCTTCTTCTTTGGGAAAACAACACGAATGATATGTCTTGCTTTTGCAAATTAGAACTAAAATTTTGATAGGATATTATAATGAAAGGTAGATAAAGAGAGATTAAAGCTCTAATTAGTAAGATTGGATAGAATCTATTCTAATTGAGGGCAAAAAATGAAAATGATAGAACAGAACAGCGTTGATATAGCGTTTAATCAGAAAGCAGCACGTGAGGTTACAATTATTATGCTCTCTGAAAGAGAGTGGTATTTTACGTTTGTTGCTGATGATCCAATCACCGGAAAACCAGATAAATATACACTACTTACACAAAGAGGAAAATTAAGAACTTGGGCTGATCCGAAATATCTCTTTAAATTTCTTTATGAAAGAGGGGTTATTTGTGGAAGTTTTAGTCTTAATCAGGATGAAAAACATGAAACGATCAAATATTCTTCAAACAATAATTCGTAATAAAACTACTCAAATCTCTGCAGGTTTAACTCTATTTTTTATGACCCACTCTGCATGGGCCCAAGCACAAGGTTTGAAAAAAGCAGGAGAAGTTTTAACAAAATTCCAGACAGAATTAAAAACGATTATTCCTATCGCTGCTGCTGTTATACTTTTGTGCTTAGCAATCGGTTATGCAGGACGCTACATCGAGAAAGATACATTCGTTCGGTGGGCGGTAGGTGTCATTATCGCCGGTTCAGCAGCTGAACTTGCAAATATGTTATTCACAAAACCATAAAATGTTCTTTTATTCAAAGAAGAACCTAAAATCTAAAGATTATGCATATCGATAAAAATCATATCGAAAAAGAGAGAGTATTTATACAACCTGTAACTTAAATTTGGATAAACAATATGAAACAATTAAATATTCTTCAAACAATGGTTAATAAAAGCACTTCAATCGTTACAATAACGACTGCTTTTTTTCTAACACACTCTGTGTGTGCTCAAGCACAAGAATTAAAAAATGCAAAAGATGTTTTAAATAAGTTCAAGACGGAATTGATTGGACTTATCCCTATCGCTGCTGCTGTCATACTTTTGTGCTTGGCAATCGGTTATGCAGGGCGCTACATCGAGAAAGATACATTCGTTCGGTGGGCAATAGGTGTTGTTATCGCTGGTTCAGCAAGTGAGCTTGCCGCTTTATTATTTACAAAGTAACTGATAAAATTTTTGCACGATGAAGTGTTATTTTCATGAAAAAAGTTTAGATTTCAATATGTTCATTCCATATCAATAAAATTGCTTCTTATTTTGCAAAAAAGCTATTTGCGTCAAATATGGTCTGATGAGGCTGAGTAATATGAGAAAATTAATCAATTTCCAATTGAACGATAATGGTAAAATTATCACAATTGCTGCAACTATAGCTGCATTTTTTATGAGTACTTCTGTATATGCCCAACAAACTTTAACAAATGCTAACAAAGCGCTAAAGAGTTTACAGGATGACCTCATTGCACACATTATTCCTGTCGCTGCTGCCGTCATACTTTTGTGCTTAGCAATTGGTTATGCGGGACGCTACATTGAATTTGTACGATGAGCAGTTGGTGTTATCATCGCTGGCTCTGCAACCCAACTTGTTGCAGTGTTATTCAAAGGTGCAGGTGGTTAAACTTAACCACGACGACATGTAATACACAGTATTTTTTAAAGGTGAGACTTCTCTAATCAATTATAGATAAACAAATGGTGATTTCACTTATATTCAAGGTATATGAAACGTTATTTACAATCTTGATGAAAGAAAAATATGGAAAGATCAGTTAATATCCAATCAAAAAATAATAACAAGATCGCTGCAATTTTTACAGCTGTAGCTGTATTTTTTGTAACACATCCTGCATATGCACAGCTAAAAAATGCTAAGACAGCTTTAGAGGGCCTCCAAAAAGACCTTATTGATCATATTATTCCTATCGCTGCCGCCGTTATACTTTTGTGTTTAGCAATTGGTTATGCGGGACGCTACATCGAAAAGGATACATTTGTACGGTGGGCTATTGGTGTTATCATTGCTGGCTCTGCGACCCAACTTGCTAAGCTGTTATTTACAGGTGCAGCTGGTTAAATTTGACTATGGCAAAATATAATACAAAATGTTTTTATAAATTGTAAAGTTATTAACCAATTGAAAATAATACAATGGCGGTTTCATTTGTATTAAAGATATATAAAATGTTATTTAGAGTATTAATAAGAGGGAAACATGCAAAAATTCATTAATCTCCAATCAAAAAGTAACAACAAAATTACCATACTTTTTGCAGCTATAAGTGCCTTTATTATAACGCATCCTGCGTATGCACAAAAACTAGATACTGCTAAAAAAGCTTTAGAGGGCCTCCAAAAAGACCTTATTGATCATATTATTCCTATCGCTGCCGCTGTTATACTTTTATGTCTAGCAATTGGTTATGCAGGACG
Source organism: Bartonella queenslandensis AUST/NH15 (assembly GCF_000312585.1). Classification (GTDB taxonomy): domain Bacteria; phylum Pseudomonadota; class Alphaproteobacteria; order Rhizobiales; family Rhizobiaceae; genus Bartonella; species Bartonella queenslandensis_A. The sequence continues at coordinate 4,649 of NZ_HE998012.1, read as the reverse complement.
CTACATCGAAAAAGATACATTTGTACGATGGGCGGTCGGTGTTATCATTGCTGGCTCGGCAACCCAACTTGCTACGCTGTTATTCACGGGTAACGGGTAATTGAAATTAACTATAGCCTAAAAATACAGAATGTTCAAAGTATATCTATTGATTGTAAATTTGCACCAATAATAATGTCACTCGTACTACCCAAACAAATGTTTTTCATAACGATTTTAGTTAAAATGGGAT
>NZ_HE998012.1:1190-4384 GCF_000312585.1 Bartonella queenslandensis AUST/NH15 | reverse complement strand
GGATATGAAACCATTAAGTATTCTTCAAGCAAAAACGTACAACAATATTAGTGCTATTGTTATCACTTCAGTTGTGTTTTTAATAACGCAATCTGCATATGCTCAAACGAAGACAAAGAACTTAGATGTTTTTATAGGTATGCAATATGGGTTAAGTATGGTTATTCCCATCGCAGCTGCTATCATTCTTTTATTTCTTTTACTTATTTATATACTTCGTATCATCGCAAGAGCTACATTCATACGATGGGCATTCAGTATCGTTATTGCTGGTGCGGCCTTTTATCTTAGTCACATATTATTCCACATCCAATAATGAGTGCACGCCATGAAATCACAAGAAAAGAAAGAATTTCCTTTATTTAAGGGAGCAACACGTGTTCCAACAATGTGGGGTGTACCCATGATGCCACTTATTGTTATGGTTATGGGAGTTGCTGTTATTGCTATGACAATAAATATCTTTTTGTGGATTATTGCACCACCATTATGGTTCATTATGGCGCAAATTACCAAAAATGATGATAAAGCGTTTCGTATTTGGTGGTTGTGGATCGATACCAAATTTCGCAATCGCAATAAAGGTTTTTGGGGGGCATCAAGTTATAGTCCCTCTGATTATAGTAAAAGGAGATAAACATGACCGCTGTTGAAAGCAGCAAACGTCTCGTATCAGAGACGCCTGTAAGCCTGTTCCTCCCCTATTCACATCACATTACAGATACGATTATCTCTACTAAGAATGCGGAATATTTGTCGATTTGGAAAATTGACGGACGCTCGCATCAAAGTGCTTCAGAAGAAGATATTTTTCAATGGACAAGAGAACTTAATAATACTCTACGGGGTATTGCATCGGCCAATTTATCATTTTGGACGCATATCGTGCGTCGCCGTGTTTATGAATATCCTGATTCAACATTTGATCAAATGTTTTGCTATCAGCTTGATGAAAAATATCGGCAAAGCTTTGCGGGTTATAATCTGATGGTCAATGATTTATATCTGACTGTCGTTTTTCAACCAATAGCAGATAAAATTATGTCGTTCTTTTCCAAACATGAACGTGAAGCGCTTGATCAAAAAAAGATGCGACAGGATTCATGTATTAAAGAACTCAATGACATTAATCATACTTTAGGCCAATCGTTAAAACGTTATGGTGCAGAACTTCTTGGTGCTTATGAAAAAAATGGCCATGCTTATTCTTCTGCTCTTGAATTCCTTGGAATGCTTGTCAATGGTGAATATCACCCTATGCCCATTTGCCATGACCGCTTTGCTGATTATATGTCTATTAATCGGCCTTTTTTCTCAAAATGGGGTGCTCTTGGTGAACTAAGAACAACCAGTGGAATGCGCCGATTTGGAATGCTGGAAATTAAAGAATACGACGCAACAACCAAATCAGGACAATTGAATGTTTTACTGGAAAGTGACTTCGAGTTTGTATTGACGCAAAGCTTTTCGGTGCTTTCCCGACATGCTGCTAAAGACTATTTACAACGGCATCAACGTAATCTTATTGATGCACGCGATGTAGCAACGAGCCAAATTGAACAAATTGACGAAGCACTGAACCAACTTATCAGTGGTCATTTTGTCATGGGAGAGCATCATTGTACGTTGACCATATATGGAGATACAATTCAACAAGTTCGCGACTATATGGCCAAAGCAAGTGCTGCATTACTAGACGTTGCGGTATTGCCCAAACCTGTAGATTTAGCGATAGAGGCTGGTTATTGGGCACAACTTCCTGGCAATTGGAAATGGAGACCACGTCCTGCTCCGATTACATCACTGAATTTTTTATCATTTTCGTCTTTTCATAATTTTATGTCCGGAAAGCCTACTGGCAATCCATGGGGACCAGCCGTCACAATTCTTAAAACAACCAGTAAAACACCGCTTTATTTTAATTTTCATGCCTCAAAACTTGAAGAGGATTCGACTGATAAACGGTTACTCGGTAATACCGCACTTATCGGACAATCCGGATCTGGTAAAACTGTACTGCTCGGTTTTTTGTTAGCACAAGCGCAAAAATTTAAGCCGACAACTGTTGTTTTTGATAAAGATCGTGGTATGGAAATTGCCATTAGAGCGATGGGTGGAAAATATCTAACATTTAAACCAGGTAGAGCAAGTGGCTTTAATCCGTTTCAACTTCCTCCCACACAAGAAAATCTGATTTTTTTAAAACAATTTATTAAAAAATTGGCAGAAGCTGGTGGTGAAGTCACACATCACGACGAGGAAGAAATTAACAAAGCTGTTACGTCTGTTATGAGTAGTAATATCGATCCGTCGCTGCGTCGTTTGTCTTTTTTGGTGCAATTTTTACCAAATCCACATTTAAATGATTATAATACACACCCATCTGTTCACGCTCGCTTACTGAAATGGTGTGAAGGTGGTGATTATGGATGGTTATTTGATAACCCTCATGATGCTCTTGATCTTTCTACACATCAAATTTACGGCTTTGATATCACGGAATTCTTAGACAATACGGAAACTCGTACGCCAGTGATGATGTATTTGCTTTACCGCACAGAAGGCATGATTAGCGGGCAGCGATTTATGTATATCTTTGATGAGTTTTGGAAGCCATTACAAGACCCATACTTTGAAGATTTGGCAAAAAATAAACAAAAAACTATCCGTAAGCAAAATGGTATTTTTGTTTATGCAACGCAAGAGCCTAGCGATGCTTTGGAAAGCAATATTGCCAAAACACTCATTCAACAATGTGCAACTTACATTTTTCTAGCCAATCCCAAAGCAAATTATGAAGATTATACAAAAGGTTTTAAACTAACAGATACTGAATTTGAACTTGTTAAAGGACTTGGTGAATTTAGTCGCCAATTTCTCATTAAGCAGGGAGACCAATCCGCACTTGCAGAGCTAAATCTCGGTAAATTCCATGTGACAAGCGATGGAAAAAACATCGGACACGACTTTAGTGACGAACTTTTGGTGTTATCAGGTACACCTGATAACGCAGAGTTAGCCGAAAGAATTATCACGGAAGTTGGTGATGATCCAGCAATATGGTTACCAATTTTCTTACAGCACGTAAAAAATGACAGGAGGGAAACATGAAGAAACAAGTCGTTTTAATCGCAATAGCAATAATTTTAGGGATCTCAAAGCCGGCAATGGCTTTTTGGAGCTGGGGAGCTGGA
>NZ_HE998012.1:0-827 GCF_000312585.1 Bartonella queenslandensis AUST/NH15 | reverse complement strand
AGTTCCAACTTTCTTTTGGGGTTCATCTTCAAACACATCAAAGCCAACTCTTCCACAAAAAAAGAAAGTGCCGCCTGTTACCCCACTTCTTGATGTACTCAAACAACAACTTGAACAAACAAAAAAGATCCATAATTCTATAACGGGAAGCCGAAAAATCGATGCTAAAAAACTCGAAACGACACAAACAGATCGCAGCAGTTTTTTTCTTAAAAATCCGGAGACTATCTACAATAAAGACATCCGTTCAGCTATATCTCAGTCACTTGAAGATATCTTAAAAGAAGAAGAGATTCCTACCTCTATTCGTGAGTCTCGCATTTCTATCGGTAAACGTATCCAATATGCAACCGCCATTGATAAAGTTGTAAGTTTACAAACTTTTCAAGAAACAGAAAATCGTTTTAACCAAATCTCAGAACTCGTAAAAAAAATAAATACAACAACCGACCTAAAAAGTATTGCTGAATTACAGGCGCACATAAAAGGCATGCTAGCCATGATCCAGAATGAAACAACTAAATTGCAAATGGTTGCATATTCACGCAATACAGAACGAGCACTTATTAGTCAACAAAAACAAAAACGTAATATGAAAATTCTTAACAGTGAAAATAAAGAGATGCCAATAATACGATTTATACGATGAAAACTTTATGGTAATTTGTTTGTATTATCAACTTTCTCTGTTTGTGTTTTGTTGCACTTCTTTTAGTAGTTGTATCTAATCTTATTGATTAAGTATATTTAGGAGATTACCAACGTAACCTACAACAGATCAATAAAACAATAACTTATACGTAAAAACCTAAATTAAACGTTTGGAA
>NZ_HE998011.1:26425-26983 GCF_000312585.1 Bartonella queenslandensis AUST/NH15 | reverse complement strand
TTTAGCTCAGATCAATGATTGGTCTAAGGCAGAAGTGGCGCGGCGCATCGGCATGCCTGATGGGACGTTTTCGCAATGGTATTCTGGCAGCTATGCAGGGCAATTGGGCAAGCAGAATGCAAAGGTTCAACAATGGGTTGATTCTGTAAAGGAAACGGCAGGTTTTTTGGAGATGATCCCCGAAAAGCCAGGGTTTCAAAAGAATCGTATAGCGAGTGAGATTATTGACACTTTAACGCTTGCACAAAGTACGGGCGACATGGTGATGATCACGCTTGATGCAGGGAATGGCAAGACGGAAACTTGCCGGCATTACCGCGCGACGCGCCCGCATGTTTACCTTGTGACAGCAAGCCCGCATACGCGCAGTGTTCATGGTATTTTGAATGATATGGCAGCGGAATTGGAAGTGGTTGAATATAATCCCACCCGCTTAACGCGTGCGATAGGCAAGAAATTAGAGCGTGTGGGAAGTGGGACGCTGCTGATTATTGATGAAGCGCAAAATTTAACGGATGAGGCGATTAATCAGTTGCGTCATTTTGTAGATATTAATGG
>NZ_HE998011.1:24618-25727 GCF_000312585.1 Bartonella queenslandensis AUST/NH15 | reverse complement strand
CACCGGTTTAGCTTTGGTGGGGAATGATGAGATTTCAGGGCGTTTGGTTCATCGTCAAAATGGACCTTCTTATGCGCAAATTAAAAGCCGATTGGCGATGCATCTGAAACGTCGCAAGCCCTATAGTGAAGATATTGCTGCGCGTATTCATGATTGGGGGATTGCAGATGCTGGTGCGATAAAGTTTTTAACCGGTATTGGGTTAAAGGCTGGTGCTTTGCGGCAAATTGATAAGACGATCATGTTAGCCCGCATGGCAGCGCTTGGTGATGGGAGTGAGGTGAGGCTGAAACATGTCAAAGCGGCATGGAAAAACCGTGATGTGGAGGAATTGGCATGAGCGAGATAAGCAATATGGAATTATCGAATACGCTTGTTGGTCTTTATGATGACTATCAATGTGGTTTGGATATTGGAGAGCCGCTTAAATTATGTGTTGATTTGGCGTTATCGCTTGAATTGGAACTGAGTATTCACCGTTTGGGGGAAGCCGATGTGGTTTTAGAGGAGCAAGTCGTGGAAGTTTTCCGTCGTAGTCAAGCTCTTCATGCCAAGAGTGATGAGTGTGAGAGAGGAACGGTTATTCATATGGATTTTGGAGGGAAAAAATAATGGAACGGGATCCTTATATGGTGGGAGAGTGCTTGGTTGCTTTGCGCTCTGCTTTGCTCAAGCATGAAGTGGAAGGCATTTTTTTGAGTGCAAAAGATGTTCGAGAATTGAATGATTATTTGCGCCGTCTTGCTGGCTATAACCACATTTTAGGTCATGAGCTTTTGCGGTGTCGTTGGCAATTGAAAGCGGGTTGTGCGCTTTCTTCAGGGGAAGTTATGCCGTTTCGTTGGTTTCAAGAAAAAAAGGAGGAAGTTGATGATGGATCAACAAATTGAGCTTGAAGGTACGCGTTATATGAAGGATGCGAAAGGTGCTTTGGTGCCGGTTAGTCTGATCCGTCCTGCGGATTTATTAGAAGATGAAACGGTGCGTAAGGTTATGGGGTATGCGAAGGCGTTATCGGCAAGGATTGCGCGTTTTAACAGCCATACGATTGCGGATTTGAGTGCTTTTGATCGCTTGCTTGCGCAAGAATATGGTGTAGAGCGTCGTGG
>NZ_HE998011.1:22466-24221 GCF_000312585.1 Bartonella queenslandensis AUST/NH15 | reverse complement strand
TAAAAAGGGCAATTGCACTTATATGAGCTTTGATGGTTTACAGCGCATTAAGGTGCAAGTTCAGGAGAGTTTTGATTTTGGACCCCAATTGCAAATTGCCAAAAGTCTTCTTGATGAATGTTTGAATGAATGGTCTGCGGATGCACGCCCTGAAATCCGTGCGATTATCACGCGTGCTTTTAATACGGATAAAGAAGGCAAGGTGAATCGAGGAGAAATCTTTATGTTGTTACGTTTGGCTATTGATGATCCCCGCTGGAGCGAGGCGATGCGTGCTATTCGCGAAGCCATTCGTGTGACAACCTCTAAGGAATATGTGCGTTTTTATGAGCGTGATACATTGGAAAGCCCTTGGCGGGCTGTGACGCTTGATTTGGCGAAGACGTAAAGAAGGGGTACCATGTCTTTAGCGGCTATTCATATGGGCAAACGCGCGTTAGGTCTTGATGATGAGACCTACCGCGCTCTGCTTTTTCGGTTGACGGGTAAGCAATCGGCAAAAGATTTGAGTGTTTCAGAACAGCGTTTGGTGATGCAAGAAATGCGCGCGTATGGTGGTGGTGTCACTGGCAAGCCTTTAGAGGGCAAATATGCCAAAAAACTTCAAGCCTTATGGATAGCAGGCTGGAATCTTGGCATTCTTCGTGAGCGTTCAGATAAGGCATTGCTTGCCTTTGTCACAAGACAGACAGGGATTGATCATATTCGTTTTTTACGCGATAGCGATGATGCGAGCAAAGCCATTGAGGCGTTAAAGGGTTGGTTACAGCGTGAGGGTGGAGTTGACTGGAGAGGGAAAAAGCACCAAGATTCATGGGGGAGAAGTTCAAGTATTTGTATTTTGTGTGCTCAATGGAAACGTTTCAATGAAGGTTGCTTGTTTGATGGGGCAGCTTTTCATCAAAGTGTTATGAACGTGAGTGGTAAAGCTTTGGGCGAGATGAGTGGGCGCGATTTTATACGTGTTATGAATGTTTGGGGGCGGAAAATTCGTCAAGGTGTTCAAAGCGAGGGGTAAGCTGGTCATGGAAGATGAAGATTATCACCATTTTCCCCTTCTATTACGTGAAATATCTGATGTTGCTGGTGTTGATGCGGCATGGAATATGGTTCGTGCTTTTGGTGGACGACAAGTTTATATCCCAGGGTGCCTTGAGCATGCGGATTGGTTGATAGAAATTGTAGGTTTTGAAGAGGCGCAGCGACTGATCAGGCATTTTTGTTTCAAAGGTTCAGGGGTGCGCCTTCTTATTCCTCTTTGTAGCCATGTATCCCGTCGGCAAAAAATGATAAAAGCCTTGCAACAAGGCTGGTCTGCGGATACTGCGGCGGCTGTTTCTGGCATGCATGTGCGTACAGCCTATCGCTTGAAGAAGAAAATATCTTTGCAAGACCCACAAGGTTCGTTATTTGCAGAGTTTGAATGATTTTAAGCGCCACCATAGTCTTTAAGTGTTTAGGTTGTCTTGTTATGGCGTAAAACAGTATCCTGAGATTGGTAAGGTGATCTATGACTGACAGTGTCAGACTTATATTGTGTTTTGGAAATCCGATAAACTGCGAATGGATTTTTATGCATTCAGTGGTTTTTTATGGTTTCAATAGATACATTTTTTCTTCATCGCCTTGCTCCTAAATTGGCACACCATGCGCGTCAAGATTTTATTATTGTTGAAATGGCACGTGTTCTGCCTGAAGCTTTATCGTATGGTGCACTCACAACACCGTTGCGTATTGCCCATTTTTTAAGCCAAT
>NZ_HE998011.1:16899-22022 GCF_000312585.1 Bartonella queenslandensis AUST/NH15 | reverse complement strand
GTATGAAGCCCTCTTATCGTGGTTCTCGACGTTATTTATGGTGGTCCTTTTGGTTTGCTTGGGGGGTTATTTTTTTGCTGATTGCTGGTGGTTTGTGGGGCGCACCACGTATTGTTGATATGGCGGCGATTTCTATTCCCTCGATGGTGGCGATTATCGTTGGGAATTTGGGTGTGCATCGTGGTTTTGGTTCTGTGGATTTTTCCCATAGGAAGCATTCCCATAAGTGGCATAGCAGCTCCTATGATGGTGTGGAGATAACGGGGTGGGGGAAGAAGCGCAATGTTTAGCTCTGTTTCAAAATTGTCTTTGGGTTTGCTTTTTTTGGTCAGTGTGATGTTTGCGGCTTTTGGCTTTATGAAAGGGCAAATTTTAAAGGCAGAAAAGGCGCGTGATGTGTATTGGCGTTTGGAGATTGCCAAGGTTTCTTTACAAGCACGGCTTGAACAAGTGAGGCAAAGAGAGGCAGCGCAAAAAGCAGAGCGTCGCGCACAATCGGTGATTTCTACTTTGGAACAAAAGCTTAGAAAAATGGAGGAGGTCAATGCAGCATTGCCAACTATTTCTGGTGATGGCATTGGGCTTGAGCGTGTGCGCTTGCTCAACACCCAAGCTGGAGGGTAACTTTTCTTCTCAGTTTTTATCGGTTGAATTGCCGCCTGTTGTTCATAGGGCATGTCAGCGTCCTTTATTGTTGCCGGAGCGTGCTTTGAATGCGCGTGAAGTGGTGCATTATTGGAGCCGTGACCGTGCTGCTTTATTGATCTGCGAACAGCGTAGACAAGCTGCGGTTAAAGCGCTTTTAATGAAGCAAGGAGAGGGTTCGTGAATTTGGATATTAGTGTGGCGAATGGCTGGTTGTCTTTGCTGTTGTCAATTGTTGCGATTTGTGGGGTTTTGAAAGCTTATTTTTCTTCAGGTACGCGGGAAATACTGAAAGATATCACGGCGCTTAAGGAGCGTGTGCAAAAATTAGAAACAGAGGTGGATTTTTTGCCTGATCGTGATGCGTTGAAAAGATTGGAATTGAATATGGAGAAATTGAACGGTCGCCTCAATACGCTTTCTGCGCAGTTGCAACCCGTGGCAGCGATTGGCGAGCGCTTGCAAGAGTTTTTATTGGAGAATGCCAAGAAATGAAAGCAGATATGGATAAAATTATTCGTGAAGAAGCGCGGTTGATCATTTTAAAAGGACTGCTTTGTGAACATAGCGAAACCTTATCGAGTGCGATGATTGAGCGGCTTTTATATAGCTATGGTATCCGGCGAGATCGGGATTTTGTGCGTAATGAACTGGCTTTTATGGAAGAACAAGGGGCTGTTACGCTAAAATGCGTGGGTTCTGTTTTGCTTGCGACTTTAACGGAACGTGGAGCCCGTCATTTAGACCGTAGCTTTTCGATTGAGGGGATTAAGCGCCCCAAACGTTCATCAATAAGAGACGAGGTGAAGGATGCGCAAGGTTGGGCGTGGACGTTTAACGGCGATTGATTTATTGCCGCAAGCTTGTGATCAAATCATTGCAGCGGCGGCTGAGGCATTAAATGGGCGCGAAAAGACGCAAATGGCTATTTATGGTGAGTTTAAAGCGGCTTTGAAGGCTTTACAAAAAGACACGGGTTTAAACTTTTCTATCCCCTCTTTTTCCAGTTTTAATCGTTATTCTTTGCGGTTAGCGGTGATGTCAAGACGCTTAGAACAAACAAGAGAAATTGCTGCCAGCCTTTCGCAGCGCTTTGATGCTAAGGCTTCTGATAATATCACTCTGTTGACAGCAGCGGCGATTAAGGAGCTTATTTTTTCCACGTTAAGCAGCGGGAAAAGTCTTTCACCAAAGGCAGCGCAAGAATTAGCCAATGCGCTCAAAGGCGTCTTGGCGGCTGAACATTTGTCGACCACGAGACGGCAAAAGTTAGAAAAGGATTTTACTACCAAAGCAAGCAAAGCGGTTGATGTGGCGGCAGCAGCGGCGGGTCTCTCAGAAGAAACAGCGCGGGCTATACGTGCGCAAGTTTTGGGGGTAAAACATGGGTGAGGAGCGTGAATCTTTTGAACAGATTGCTTTTAAAAGTCATGCTCATGAGCATCAGAACAGCGATGAGATTTGGCAGACAAGTGCTTTTCCCAAAGAGATCGATCCCTTAGCGGATGGGGTTTTGATGGCGCATCAACGGGCATGGATTGAGGATAAGTCCCCGTTAAAACTGGTGGAAAAGGGGCGGCGGACCGGCATTACTTTTGCAGAGGCTTTGGATGATACATTGATTGCGGCGGCAGCGCGTGAGGCTGGTGGCGATCATGTTTTTTATATTGGTGATACCAAAGAAAAGGGTCGTGAATTTATTGGCTATGTGAGCAATTTTGCTTCGGCTATTACGAGTCACAGTGGTGATGTAGAGGAATTTTTATTCTCAGATCAAAGGGCAGATGGTTCAACGAAATATATTTCTGCCTATCGTGTGCGTTTTGCTTCGGGGTTTCGTATTGAAGCGCTTTCTAGTCGCCCTGAAAACATTCGGGGTTTGCAGGGCATTGTGGTGATTGATGAGGCGGCGTTTCATCAAGATGTGCGCTCTGTTTTGGATGCGGTGAATGCTTTGCTGATTTGGGGAGGCAAAATCCGTGTGATCTCCACCCATAATGGTGTGCTTAATCCTTTCAATGAACTGATCCGTGAGGCGCGAGCAGGCAAAGTGCCTTTTTCGGTGCATCGTTATCCTTTTGGTGAGGCGGTTAAAAATGGTTTGTTTAAACGGGTTTGTGCCATGAAGGGGGCGGTGTGGAGTCGACGTTCTGAACGACAATGGGAAGAGCAAATCCGCGCCTCTTATGGAGTGCGTTTGAGTGCGATGCGCCAAGAGTTAGATGCCATTCCAGCCGATCAAGAAGGGGCGGCTTTAACGCGTTTGCAGATTGAAAACTGTTGTGCGCCAGGGATTTCGGTGCTGCGTTTTGCCTGTGTGGATGATTTTAAAACCCAATCGGAAGATCAACGAAGTCAAGTAGCTTTTTCTTGGTGTGAGAAATATGTAAAGCCTCTTCACGCTGGGCTTGATCGGCGGCGTCAACATGTTTTTGGTGTTGATTTTGCGCGCAGTGGTGATGCCACCTCCCTTGTGGTGATGGAAGTGGGCCAAGATTTGGTGCGCCGTGTACGCTTTATGGTGGAATTGCGCAATACACCGTTTGATCAACAAAGAGAGATTTTATTTTATGTTGTGGGTGGTTTGCCGCGTTTGTTGGGTGGCGCATTAGATGCGCGGGGCAATGGAGCTTATTTAGCCGAAAAAGCTGCTCAGCGTTATGGAGCCTGCGTGCAAGAGGTCCACTTGTCACAAAGTTGGTATGGCAAGGAAATGCCGGCTTATTTAGAAAGCTTTGGGGATGGGACGATTGTTTTGCCGCGAGAGAGTGACATTGTTGCCGATCATCAAGCCCTTGCTTATGTCAATGGCATTGTAAAAATTCCCGATCATCATCGTTTTAAAGGCAGTGATGGTTTTATGCGCCATGGTGATAGCGCCATTGCTTGTGCTTTAGCTTATTTTTCCAGCCGGCAAACGCCTGAAATTTATGACTATATACCTGTTCGGGATATTTATATTTTTGATGAAACCCCGTTTTTTTCAACAACAAGATCAAAGATTTATTGAGGGAATTGTGAGATGGTAAAACTGGTTGATCAATGGGGCAGGGCGCTTCATATCAAAGGATTGGAACGTGAAGTGGCAAGCCCTACTGTTGGGGGACTTCGTGATGTATGGTCACAAACAGTTGTCAGTGGTCTCACTCCTGCGCAACTTGCCGATATTTTGCAGCAGGCAGCAGGGGGTTCTCCAGACCAGTTTTTTCAACTTGCCGATGATATGGAGGAGCGTGATTTGCATTATCGTGCTGTGCTTGGCATGCGTAAAAATGCACTGACAGGTGTGGAACCAGGGGTCATGGCGGCAAGCAATAGTGCCCAGGACAAAAAGATAGCGGATGCGGTGCGAGAAGTGATCAGTGCGCCGACTTTTGTTGATGATTATGTGACGGATTTGTTAGATGCTTTGGGAAAAGGTTATGCGGTTGTTGAAACCTTGTGGGACAAGAGTGCCAAGGAATGGTTTCCGGTTGCTTGGAAATGGCGTGATCAGCGTTTTTTTCAATTGGATCGTCGGGATGGTTTTCATTTGCGTTTAAAAGAAGAGGGGTCTCTTTATGGAAGTGAATTGCCTGCTTATAAATTTTCTATTCACCGCCCAAAGCTTAAAAGCGGTTTGCCTATTCGTTCTGGACTTGCACGTCTTGCGGCTTGGGCATTTTTGTTCAAGTCTTATACCTTGAAAGATTGGATGGCTTTCTTAGAAGTTTATGGCATGCCTTTGCGTGTTGGGAAATATGGGGCAAGCTCTTCTCATGAGGAACGACGTGTTCTGATACAAGCGGTGCGTGATTTATCCAGTGATGCGGCGGCGATTATCCCTAAAGAGATGGAGATTGAATTTATTGAGGCAGCAGGGGGCAGTGGCAATGCGGTTTTTGCTGCGAAGGCTGAATATTTAGATCGGCAGATATCGAAAGGCGTGTTGGGGCAAACCATGACGACGGATGATGGTTCGTCTTTTTCGCAAGCGCGCATTCATGAAAATGTACGCCATGATATTGCGCGTGCTGATGCACGCCAATTAGCTTTGACGGTTAATCGTGATTTGATTGTTCCCTTTGTTGAGATTAATTTTGGATGCCAAGAGCGCTACCCTTTTGTCTATTGGGCGATTTCGGAAAATGAAGATATTAAAGCCATCAGTGATGCGCTGGAAAAACTTGTTCCCTTGGGGTTGCGTGTTGGTGCCCAAGAAGTGCGCAATAAGATTGGCTTTTCGCAACCAACAAAGGAAGAGGATGTTTTAAAGGCTCCTTTCCTTACACCTGATGATGAGATGGGAGAAAAGGCGCGTGTTTGTGCTGATTGTGGCGGTGCTTTTGATGTTTGTGTGACAAGAAAGCAGGGTGAAGGAGAGCAGGGTGGGGCAGAGAAGCATGGTGAGAGCCCCTATGATGAATTGGACCGGCTTTCTGAAGAGGCTTTTGATGTTTGTGTGACAAGAAAGCAGGGTGAAGGAGAGCATGGTGGGG
>NZ_HE998011.1:15041-16496 GCF_000312585.1 Bartonella queenslandensis AUST/NH15 | reverse complement strand
CAGAGAAGCATGGTGAGAGCCCCTATGGTGAATTGGATCGGCTTTCTGAAGAGGCTTTAAGCGACTGGGAAGAGGATTTAGAACCCCTTTTAGAGCCTTTTAAAAAGCTTGTGAGAGAGGCTCAAAGTTATGAGGATATCCTCAAAGGCTTAGATGAATTGCTGCGTGGGATGGATCATCATGCGTTAGCAGCGCGTTTGGCAAAGGTGCAAATGATTGCGCGAGGGCTGGCTTATCATGGATGAGGAACTTTTTAAAACGGCACCCAAAGAGGTTACCCGTTATTTTGAATCCAAGGCTCTTGTTCCAAGCTTTGATTGGCGTGATGTCGCACCCGAAGAACATGCCTTTTCCTTTACGGTGGCAAAATCGGTAGGCTATGACATTTTAGAGGATTTTAAACAAGCTGTTGGAGAAGCCATCAAATATCAACTTCCTTTGCAAGAGTTTCAAAAAAATCTGATGCCGCTTTTACAAGAAAAGGGTTGGTGGGGGAAAAAATTAGCGCGTGATCCCAAAACGGGTGAAAAGAGCGTGGTGCAATTGGGGAGCCCGCGACGTTTAGAGACGGTCTATTGGGCGAATACCATGAGTGCGCATGCGGCAGGTGAATGGGAGCGTACACAAAATAATAAAGAGTTTTTGCCCTATCTCACCTATGCTTTGTCGAGTTCAGAACATAAGCGTTTAGAACATGAAAGTTGGGTGGGTTTTACAGCACCTGTTGATGATCCCATTTGGGATTGGCTTTATCCGCCCAATGGTTGGCGGTGTAAATGCAGTGTGCGGCAAGTGAGTCGTTATGAAGCAGAGAATTTAGGCTATGAAGAGGGGGGAGCGCCTCTCCAAGTTGAACAGAAGATTTGGCACAATAAGCGGACGGGACAAGTAGAGAAGATACCAAAGGGAATTGATCCTGGATGGCATTTGAATCCTGGGAAACATCGTGCGCAAAATTTAAGCCGTTTTTTGAGTGATAAAATTGCTGCCATGCCGGAAAACCGCAAGCGCATTGCCATTGAAGATATTGTGGGTTCACCGCTTTTGGAAGCGATGTTTGAAGGACATATGCCGCGTGGATTTCTTCCCATTGCCCCCATGCACCAAAAGGTGGATGATGTTTTTGCCGCGGAAAATTCTCTTATTCGCTTATCTTCAGACAGTGTGAAACATATTTTGTTAGAGCATCAAGCGCGTGCTCTTCATTTGGATGATTTTCGTGGTGCCCTTCAAATATTGATAAAACCCTATGGCATCATCAGGCGAAAAGCTGTACCGAGCGTTGTGTTTTTTGGGGGAAGTGATGGGGCATGGTGGCGCTTAGCCGTTAAATTTGTGGCAAGCAAACAAGAATGGTGGTTGACCTCGATGCATAAAAAGAGCTTTAGCGAAATGCAACGTCTTCTTGATGCTGCCGAAAAGAAGGGTGAACGGTTGTTGTAAAAAGAACACCGT
>NZ_HE998011.1:13048-14449 GCF_000312585.1 Bartonella queenslandensis AUST/NH15 | reverse complement strand
CCCCCCACAAAAACTTGCGCCAGAAGAGATTGCTCTTGCGGCGCGCCATTATCAAGAAGAGCAGAAGAAAAAAGGGTTGGACATCAGCATTAGCCAAGCGGTTGAGCATATTGAAGAGCAAAAGGAGCGCTCATGATGAGTACGATGGTTTTGATTAAATCTTTTCGCGTTTGTGCAGAGGTTTCCCCTTATTGCATTGTTGCAGCGCGCGGTGATGGCATGGTGGCAACGGCTTCTGGAAAGGGAGATAAATTATTAGGAACAGCTGGCTCTTTGGGAGCAAAGGCTGGTGAGATGCTTGATGTTGGTCAATGTGGTTGGGGCGAAGTGATCTGTGGGGGCAATGTTTCCTTTGGTGATTTATTGACCTCTGACCCCAAAGGGCACGCCATTAAGGCGGAATCTGCAGACCGCACCATTGGTATTGCCATGAGTGATGGCTCGTCCGGTGATATTATTTCTTTTAAAATTAATTAATTGAGGCTTAAAATGAACAGACCTTTTCCCATTGATCCAACACTCACCGCCATTGCTATTGGTTATCGCAATCCAGCCGGCTCTCTTATTGGCGATAAAGTTTTGCCCCGTGTTTGTGTTTTAAGTGAAGTGTTTAAATATAGTGAATTTCCTTTGGCAGAAAATTTTACGGTGCCTGAGCTTGAGGTTGGGCGGAAAGGACGCCCGAATGTTGTGGAATTTTCTGCTTTTGAACGGGAAGCCAGTGTGAAAGATTATGGGCTTGATGATCTCATCCCCAATTCCGATATTGAGGCGGCAGCACGGGCACGGGCAGAAAAGCGCTCTCGTTATAACCCTGAAAAGACAGCTGTGGAAGGGCTTGCCAATTTGCTGGAATTGGGGCGTGAAGTGCGTGTGGCAGCGCTTGTGCAAGACAATAAAAATTATGCACCAGAGCGGGTGATAACGCTTAAAGGTGAGGATAAGTTTAGTGATTATGAGAAATCAGATCCTTACGCTGTTTTAGATGAGGCAATGGATAAAAGTCTTATCTATACACCCAACACCCTTGTGATGGGCAAAGTTGTTTGGTCAAAGCTCAAACGCCATCCCAAAATCATCAAAGCCGTTAAAGGGGGTGGTACTGCGGATGGTTTTGTGACCAAAGCGCAGTTTGCGGATCTGATGGAAATACACCCCGATCGTTTACTCATTGGTGAATCGCAAGTGAATTTAGCGCGCAAAGGACGTACAGCACAATTGGCACGCGTTTGGGGCAATAAGATTGCTCTGCTTTATATTGATCCTACCAAACAACAGGCAGATGGTTCGGTGATCAGTTGGGGCTTTAGCGCTCAGTTGGGCGAGCGTTTGTCTGGGGTGATCCAAGACCCAGATATTGGCTTGTCGGGTGGTAAACGGGTGCGTGTTGGTGAACGCGTG
>NZ_HE998011.1:9319-12108 GCF_000312585.1 Bartonella queenslandensis AUST/NH15 | reverse complement strand
AGAAGATTTACAGCACAATCAAAAATCTGTTGGCGCAAGCCACATTCACGGTGGGGTGAAAGTGGGTTTTTCCACAACTTCTCGCCCCCTTTAAAGGAGTTTATCATGCGTGAGAATAGTTATGTTATTTTAACCAATGCCGATTTCGTTGCAGGTAAGCGTTCACCAGGAAAGGGTGAGGAAATTCTTTTAAGTGAGGAAGCGGCAAAATATCCGTTGCTGCTTGGTCAAATTGGAGAAAAAACCGCTCCTGTTGTTCCGGCACCTGGTGTTTCTGGGTCCCCAACTGTTTCTTCCGTGAAGTCAAGCAAAGGGGCTTAAAGCATGCGGTGTGGGATCAGCGAAAAGGATGGCTCACTCTTATATGGCTTTGCGCATTGCCAACAGTCTATCCGTAAATGTTTGATGACACGGATTGGATCACGGGTTTTGCGCCGCCATTATGGGTGTGATGTTGGGGCTTATCAAGACGCCAATGCGGATTCTGCAACACTTATGCAGCTTTATCAAGAAATTGTGCAAGCTTTAAATAACCCAGAATGTGGAGAACCTGGATTCTCGTTGCAGAGAATTGATCTGATAAAAGCTACGCGTGAGGGGGTATTTTCCTTTGTTTTAAGGGGTGTTTTTTATCCCAATGGGCATTTGGGTGATTGGTCCCAGGGGCAAGAGATGCACTGTCCTTTAGAGGTTTTCCCATGACAGATGTTGAACATGCCCCCTTGCCACAACACCCACAGTCACAAATCCCACTGCCACAGATCATTGAAGAGCTTTCTGTTGAAGAAATTTTACAGAAAAAGATCACGCGTTTGACTGAGCTTTTTGCAACCCATCATATTCCTTATAATGTGGAAAACACCGCTTATGATCCCGTGGTCATCCAACTGCAAGCAGCAGCTTATGAAGAGTTGCTGTTGCGTCAACGGATCAATGAAGTGGCGCGAGATAATTTATTGGAATTTGCACGTGGCACAAGCTTAGATCATTTGGGGGATTTTCATGGGGTCAGGCGCCTTTTTGGTGAAGATGATGCGCGTTTTCGTCGCCGTATTCGCTTAAACAGGCAAGGACATTCCCCAGGTGGTACAGCTCCTCGCTATCAATATTTTGCACTCTCCAGTGATCTCCATGTCAAAGATGCTTTTACTTATCGTGTGGGCAAAAGCCCGCTGATTCATGTTGCACTTTTTAGCGATGCTCCATCGGGTATTGCTGATGAGGCTTTGATTGCTAAGGTGCAAGCTGCCCTTGATGACCCTCACGTTAAAATGACCAATGATAGCATCTTGGTTAAAAGTGCCGTGCAACGAATGATCGATGTGAGAGCAGATCTGTGGTTGTTACCTGAGGCATCTCCCCTTGTTTTAGAAAGGGCAGGACAGAATTTAAGAGAAGAATGGATGCGCGCAGGGAAACTTGGACGTGATCTCTGTTTAAGTTGGATCATGAGCCGCTTAATGGTTGAGGGGGTTCATCATGTCACTTTAATTCAACCGTGCACGGATATTTTGGTGGCACCGGATGAAGCGGTTGCAATCGGGGATATCACTTTATCTCCACGGGGGTATACTTATTGATGGTCTCCTTATTATTACCGCAAAATTCCAGCTTATTTGAGTGCTGTTTGGCAGAGGCGATGGCTGTTGATCTGCAAGTCAAAAATGCTCTAGCAGAAATTGTTCGTGCAAAATTGATTACGCGCCCACCTTCTTGGTTGCCTTATTTGGTCGATGAATATGGTTTACAAGAATTAAGCCCTTATTTCTCTCATCCTTATGATCTTCTTGACCAAGGTCTTGCATGGCAAGATATTCGCGGCTCTGTTGCCGCCATTGGGTTGGGACTTCAATGGCTCGGGCTTTCAGCGCATTTTAAGCCCGCATGGTCTGGGCGTGCGTGGTGGAATTCCTTTCAACTTGAATTTAACCAGTTGCCTGAACCAAGCAGCCTTGAAGCCATTGAAGCCATTGTGGGACTTTCCAAAAGCTTTCGCTCTGATTTTCGCCGTGGGACCTATGGTTATGATGTGGAAGCTTTGGAAGGCAATATGTCACGGCTTGATGACAGTCTGCTGGACTTTGAGAGTGGCGTGCGCTTAACAGCTGAGGGCACTCTGTTTTCCTTTGGACGCACAACAGAGATCAACCACATGCTGGAAGAAGAAGAAGGAAAACGGATTGGCAACTGGATTGATGCTGGAGATGAGGAATTAAGCTGGAACCAAATTGATTACCCTTGGGATTTTGCAAATTTCCCTTGGTGCTCAGTTAAAAAACATGAACGCGCCATGTTGATGGCAGAGTGGTTTCGAAAGCACGTCCTTTATCTGGTGTTAAGAGATCACCAGAATGAGGTGATTGGGTTTCGAAGATGCAACATTGTTCAGCCTGTTGAACAGGCTTTGGAGGGTGTCTACAGCCATTGCGGCAGTAGATTTAATCCCTCCACAATGGGGACCATGTTGTTTCTTGCTGCGCGTACAGATTTTGAGGATGTTGTTGACAAACAAGCCGCTTTTGTTTCGGTTTTGGTTCATGGCTGCCTAAAAGAACAGACACCTCTAGGTAAGCTTTGGCTTGGAGCTCATGAACTGGAGGGGGGTGTAGAAATTCTCAAAACACCCGTCAACATTCCTTTGCGGGCTGAGGTTCGCGAACAATTCAAGATTTTATTGAGGTTTTAACATGAAACATGAAAGTGGTTTACCCTTTGCAATTGATAGATCTGTCGGCAAAGATGAACAACAAAGCGTGGTGTTTTATGGACAGCGCTCTTTTCTTCAAAGT
>NZ_HE998011.1:8036-8723 GCF_000312585.1 Bartonella queenslandensis AUST/NH15 | reverse complement strand
AAAAATGGACATAATCAAGTCTTTAGCATTCAAGAAGGAGAAGCCAATATCAATGGTTTCAAACGCAAGCGTTTAGCCGCTTTGCGTCATGAAGAGGTAGAAGACTTTTCGACAAGTGCCGTTCCTAGCGAAACCCATATTTTTACACCCTCAAAGGGAAAAACAAGCTTTACCTTTAAACCCTATTATTTTCCCATTGCCGCTGTTCAATCCATTTTACTGACCAAAGAAAAAACAGTGACGATAACCCGCGGTGCGATTGCCGCAGGGCGTGATGGTGTTCCCGATAAAAGCATCACCGCTTTTGTCAAAATTGTTCAAGGTGGAAAAGAATTTAAAGAAGGCACGGATTTTAAAAAAACCGGAGACACCATTGATTGGGCACCGGTGGGAGAAGAGCCCTTGCCAGGAAGCAGCTATACAGTGACTTACCGTTACCGCGCAAAAATCACGGCTGATAAAGTCACAGCGCAGGAAATCATTGTCTCAGGGGGTGCGGAGGGTGGTGATATTATTGTCAGTTACACCTACAAACTCCCGCGCATTGATCGTATTGGTCTCAACACGAAAGGCAATGTGGTCTATATCAAAGGGGTTTCCTCAGACCAACCCATGGCGCCTAGTGTCCCTGATGATGTGCTCTCCCTTGCCACTCTTAGCAATAATTGGCTTGAAACCCCGCAGGTG
>NZ_HE998011.1:5901-7261 GCF_000312585.1 Bartonella queenslandensis AUST/NH15 | reverse complement strand
TAAAATCGGCAATCAGAACCATGATCTGGTGATTGATTTGGTCTCTACAGAAAACGGTTATCCCACCGCCGATATTCAAGCCCAAACCTCCTATTCTATGAAAGATGCTAAAACCGGATGGGCTGGGGCACGCTATGATGTTCCCTTAACCGTGCTTGATGACCGCCTCACGGCTTTTGTGATTAAAACCGATGATGCTGACCATTCCGTCTCACTTGCCAAGCTTGGGGATTTTGATGCAGACAACCAAAGATATGTCTCAAGCCACCCTTATGTGACTGGTCCGCGTTTTTCTTCCGTCAATGCTCGCAGCTGGACAGCCCATCAAGATGAGGCTTTAGCTTTTCGGGTGTTGGCTGCCCGCTACATACAAACAGAAAAGACGGTTGATTTAGGCAGCTTTGATCTTGTGGACTGCTCTGATTTACAGGTTCGTGCAGCCATTGAATTACCCTCCAGTGATTGTTCTGTTGTTTTTGAAATTGAGCGTAACAATGGCACGGTTTACCCACTTCTGCCCTTCCAATTGCTAAGCCTTACCGAATATATCAGTGAAAAGGTAAAGCTGCGTGCGGTCCTCAAAGGCACAGAGAAACTCTCGCCTGTGTTATTTGCTCCCATTCAATTGATTGCAGGAAAGATCCATAAGGAAGCCACTTATGTCACGCGTGCTTTTGCCTTTGGGGAAAAGGCAAGGCTGACCAGCTATATCAAAACCTTTTTGCCGGGCGGTGCAACCTTTTCATTGGAGATGCAACTGGATGATGGTGCATTTTTGCCTTTGAAACTCGATGAGACAGAACAATTGCTTGAGCCGCTTTGGGTTGAGCGCAAATTTATCAGTGGTGACAGAGGCGCCAAACAAGCACGCTTGAAACTCACCCTTACCGGTGGACCAGCGGCAAGGTCTATGGTGCGTGATTTTGGTGCTGGCATATTATGAGGGAAAGACAGACATGACAAAAACCAAGAAACTCGACATGGAATTGCCTAAAGAAGGGCGTTTTATGAGTTCTGAATTTCCAATTTTGCGAGAAAATTTGGGCAAAATTGATCAAGCCCTTGCTGATGTTGAAGAAAAGGCGGAGGGAAAAGCCCCTTTACACCATACGCACACCATAGGTGATGTAAGAGATCTTGAAACGGCTCTCAATGGCAAGATGGCAGCGGATAAAACCTTCACTTTTGCTGATTTAAGCGATATCGAGGGTGCAAAAGAGGCAGCGAACAATTATGTTCTCTACAAATCAAGCAATAATAACTTCACCTTTGGAAGTGCTGTCTCCTTGTTAGGAGCTCACAAACATAAAATAGAAGATATCGTTGGGTTGGATGATTTTCGAGCCAAGATTAATGAAGA
>NZ_HE998011.1:4014-5088 GCF_000312585.1 Bartonella queenslandensis AUST/NH15 | reverse complement strand
AAAGCCCTTTTAAGGGCTTTTTTCTTTTTGACTGACAATGTCAGGCTTATGGAGCACCTACCACTGTTGTTATGTTTTCTTCATTGATTTGGAGAGCAAAATGGCAACAGAATTTAATCATGGTATTCGCATTCTTGAGGCAGGTGAAGAGGCACGTCCGTTAGCAGCCTTTGATCAAAGCGCCATTGGAGCGGTTGTTACAGCCCCTGATGCCGATGCAAAGACCTATCCCCTTAACGAGCCGGTATTGGTTTTTACGCATGAGGGAGACAAAATCCAAAAATTAGGGACAAGAGGCACAGCGCTTGATGTTATTGACGCTGTATGTGCGCAAGGAATAGACGCAAAAGTTATCCTAGTGCGTGTGGAGGAAAAGTCAAAATTTCTGAGACCCAAGTGGAAATGGTGGGCTCCAATGGGCAGCTGACGGGTGTGCATGCTTTGGCGCATGCGCGTGGTCATTTAGGTGTGGAACCTGGCATTCTCTTAGCACCGGCTTATAGTGCAGGGCGGTTTGAGAATGGCAAAAACCCCGTGGCAGAGGCTCTTGAACAGGTTGCCGAAAAGCTACAAGCCATTGCCGTGTTTGATACGGGGGGTAAAAACACCGAAGAAAGCCTTGCCTATCGTGCAGATTTTTCTTCACGCTTTTGTTATTTGCTTGATCCCTTTGTACGGGTGGCAAGTGGTGATGGGGGTGTGAGTATAAAACCGGCAAGTCCTTTTGCCGCAGCCATGTTTCTCAAACGTGACAAGCAAAGGGGGGGTGTTTTTTGGTCTCCCTCCAACCAAGATGTGAAAGGTATTTTAGGGACAGCACGCCCGATTAGTTATTTTGATGGGGAAATTGATCATGAGGCTAATCGTCTAAACCAAGCCGATATTGCCACCTTTATTCCCGCAAGGCTTAGCCAAAATGGGCATGGTCCAATGGCTGCCAATGGACGTATTTTATGGGGCAATCATACCACCTCCAGTGATCCCCTCTGGCGTTTTGTCAATGTGGTGCGCACCCGTGCAGCATTGGAAAAAACCATCATCAATCATTTGCGCCCTTTTGCCAATGATGAGAAT
>NZ_HE998011.1:1670-3320 GCF_000312585.1 Bartonella queenslandensis AUST/NH15 | reverse complement strand
CAAAGCTCGTTCTGCCCGCTATAGAAGAAGATAAAACAACATTAAGCAATGATGTTCTTGTTCTTAAAGTTTGTGAGGCTTTGCTTACCCATGAGGCGATGGAAGGAATAGCTGTGCTTTTAGCCGATATGTCTCATGAATCGGTTGAATTGATTAATCGTCTTGATGTTCTCGATATTGTGGCGGTGTTTAAGGCTTTTTTCTCTTTTTTTACGCAACGCCAATTCTCTCAGCAGGACAATTTGGGGCAGAATTAGCTCTTTATTATCACTGGTCTCCTTCAGAGATTCATCAGATGGATTGGCTTGATGTGATTGCTTATCGCGAAGAATTGGCGCGCCTTAAAGCCCAAGAATATGAAAGCCAAATGTTAGGATAAGAGA
Source organism: Bartonella queenslandensis AUST/NH15 (assembly GCF_000312585.1). Lineage (GTDB taxonomy): Bacteria > Pseudomonadota > Alphaproteobacteria > Rhizobiales > Rhizobiaceae > Bartonella > Bartonella queenslandensis_A. The sequence goes on along the minus strand of NZ_HE998011.1, from coordinate 2,937 downwards.
CAGCCATGGATGTTTCCCTTGTTGTACGTTTTGTGAATCATCTACAAGAGGGGATCGCCTCAGCCAAGCGAGACCTGAAAGCCTTTAGTGCCGATGTTGCGCATTTCCAACAACAAACACGAAAACATTTTAAAAGGTGGTTTGATCCTAAACATCTAAAGGAAGCCACAGCCGATGCAGAAAATGCTTTTAACCATGCGCGTGGTCGCATGGTTGGTGCTCTTGCTCAAACAGCAACCTTGATTGCTCCTCTTTATAAAGCCATGCAATTTGACCAATCGATGAAGGGTTTGGAAAAGGTTCTCGATGCCCCCCTTGATCGTTTAAAAGAATTGCGCCGTTTTGCTTTGGAAACCTCCACAAAAATTCCTCTTGCAGCTCGTGAAGTTTTAGAATTGATGACCAGTGCCAGCCAAGCAGGCATTGGTGAGAAAGATCTCGAGGCTTTTAGCATTTACGCTGCTAAAGCAGCGGTTGCTTTTGATATGACGGGGGATCAGATTGGGGAACGCTTTGCCAAATTGCGCAATGTCTTTAAGCTTAATCAAGCAGGGATTGAAGATTTAGGCGATGTCATCAACCATCTCTCCAACCATATGGCAGCCAAGGCGAGTGAGGTTTCTGATTTTACCAATCGTGCCACCGGAGCTGCCACCATGTTTAAGCTGACAGCGCGTGAAACCGCAGCCTTTGGTACAGCGATGATTTCAGCAGGGATTATCCCAGAGAGTGCAGCACGTGGTTTTAATACGATGAGCGCCCGTATTCAGGCAGGGGGTAAACATATTGAAGATGCTTTTACCAATATTGGGCTTTCCCGCCAACAATTTATGGAAGATTTGGAGAAGGATGCCACCGGTACCTTGGTGCGCTTTTTTCATGTGTTGGGCAAATCGGAACAGGGGATGCGTTCTCTGATTGCCATTGCGGGGCGGGATTTTATCGGCGATTTTGCCAAATTGGTGGGTAACCCCCAATTGTTAGGGCAAGCTTTAGATTATGTCAAAGATCCACAAGTCTTTAAAGGCTCTGTAGAACAAGAGGCAGATAAACAAGCAACTGGTGCCATGCGGCAATTTGAACTCTTACAAAATCGCATTGTGGCTTTGGGTATCAGCATTGGTGAAGTTTTGTTGCCCCCTGTGAACAGTCTCATGGAAAGTGTTGGGGGCTTTGTTAATGGACTTATGGCATGGGCGAATGCGCACCCAACTTTAACGGCTGTCATCATCAAAACCATTGCCGCCCTAATGGCTTTTAATATTGC
>NZ_HE998011.1:0-624 GCF_000312585.1 Bartonella queenslandensis AUST/NH15 | reverse complement strand
CTGCCCGAATTTGTCAGCCAAGAGAAGAAGAGTGTGGTGAAAAGGCTATGGGATTAAGACGTACACATCCCTTTATTGAAGTAAAGGCAGGGGAGAAGCTTGTTCATGAGGTCTTTTATCAGCGTCTTTTAACGGCAACGATCACCGATCATGCAGGCAATGAAGCTGATAGCTTTGAAGCAGAGTTTGACGATAGTGGTCATGATTTAGAAATTCCTTCAAGCAACAGTGCACTCCAGGTTACCTTTGGCTATCAAAACAGCATCCATGCCTTTATGGGGCGTTTTGTTGTCGAGTCGGTGGTCAGTATTGGTGGGAGTGATGGAGAGATTTTACGCCTTTGTGGCAAAAGCGCTTCGATGCGCAAAGAGCTTAAAGAACAAGCGAGTGAACATTTTGACACAAAACCATTGCTGAGATTGTTGAGACACTCGCCAAACGCCATGGTTATCAAGCAAAGGTGAGCCCCCAGTTTAGCAAACAAGCTCTTCCTTATGTGGTGAGAACAGATCAATCGGCAGTTGATTTTTTAACGCGTCTTGCGGATCGTATGCAGGCACGTTTTTTGATCAAAGACCATAAGTTTTTATTTTTAAGCGGGGACAATTTACCTTCACTCACCCT
>NZ_HE998010.1:73340-76215 GCF_000312585.1 Bartonella queenslandensis AUST/NH15 | reverse complement strand
CCATGCTGAATCTCTTGAGGTTTCTGGATAGAAAAAAGAGGTTAAAGATGCCACTTATGAGACTCTTCATGTCCTAAAGGAAGGTCAAATTACCGGAACTGATTTGAAAGTAACTGGAAATAAAGACACAAATTCAAGCTCAAACACAAATGTCTACGTTATAAGCGCTGAAGGCAAAGGCAGTATCATTAAATTAACGGGAGATAAAACGATCATTAAAGGAACGGATTCTAACATCCGCTTGGGTCTTGAAGCGAAAGATGATGCCGTACTTCAAATGACTGGGGGAACGATTACAGTTTCCAAAACTGGCGTTCATTTCTTCAACAGTCATAGCACTGAGAACAAACTGGAAAATGTAACAGTGACGCAAGCAACCAATGCTGTATTTGCCGATAATAACTCTACAATAATGATCACTGGAGGATCATTTAATGCAAAAGAAGCGACAATATATGCACAAAAAAGCAGCACCATTACTTTAAACAATGCACAAATTACATCTGGTAATGCTGGACTTTATGCAAAAGACTCAAAATCCACAATCACAATGACTGGTGGAAATATCACGGGGCAATTTGCAGCATTGTCTGCTGAGAATGGCGGACATATTATAGTCACAAATGTTACTTTAACAGCAGAGGGGGACAGAATAGATACAAAACCTGATGGCCCTAACACTCATATTACAATTACGAATCGATTTGGTTCACTTTCTCAAGGCTCTAACAGTGTGATTGAATTACTTGGAGATACAAAAATCAACGATAGCAAAATTGGGCTTGGAGCAAAAAACGATGGTGTAATCAGCATGACGGGAGGAAGTATTAAAGCTACCATCGCTGGTGTTAAATTCGAAAACAGCAAGAAAAAAGAAAATAAACTGGAAAATGTGACCATCTCAAATAATAAAGAAAATGCGCTGCTCTTGAATGGAATAGCAGCAGATAAAAGCACCGTCGCTTTAACAAATGTAACCGTAAAACAAGCAGAAAATGCCATCTTTGCCAATAATGAGTCTACAATAACGGTCTCTGGAGGATCATTTGATGCAAAAGGTGCAACAATATTTTCTGAAAACAACAGTATCGTTACCTTAACCAACATTGATCAAATTACATCATCTGAATACACCGGACTTTACGCAAAAAATGGTGGTGCAATCAGCATGACGGGGGGAAACATTAAAGCTCTCTACAGTGGTGCTGCCTTCGAGAACAGTAACGACGAAAAAAACAAACTAGAAAATGTGATAATATCGAGCATTAAAGACGATACACGACTAAACGTAGGCGTATCTGCAAATAAAAGTACCGTTGCTTTAATAAATGTAACCGTAAAACAAGCAGAAAATGCCATCTCTGCCAATAATGAGTCTACAATAACGGTCTCTGGAGGATCATTTGCTGCAAAAGGTCAACAATAGCTTCTCAAGGCAACAACAGTATCATTACCTTAACCAACATTGATCAAATTACATCATCTGAGAACGATGGACTTTACGCAAAAGATGGTGGTGCAATCAGCATGACGGGGGGAAACATTAAAGCTCTCTACAGTGGTGCTGCCTTCGAGAACAGTAAGAGAGAAGAAAACAAACTAGAAAATGTGATAATATCGAGTGTTAAAGACGAGACACTCCTAAACATAGGAGTATCTGCAAAGAAAAGTACCGTTGCTTTAACAAATGTAAAGGTCACTCAAGCAACGAATGCTATAGCTGCAAATGATCACTCAACAATAACAGTCTCTGGAGGATCATTTGAAAGCGAAAGCGATGGAGTATATGCAAAACAGGGAAGTTCCATTACTTTAAACAATGCTACGGTCATATCATCTCATGGAGAGGGTATCTATGAAAGCGATTCAGATTCAAAAATTGTAATGATAGGAGGAAGTGCAACTACAAAAAGTGGCAATGTTGCATTGCTTACAGAACACGAGGGACAAATCGATGCCACAGATGTTACGCTCACAACCAATGGCACAGGGACTGGTGCACTTGCGTATGGTGAGAAGAGCAAAATTGAATTGCATGGCAATACAACGATTAACAATACTTTTGACGGTCTTCGAGCAAGCCTTGGCGGCAAAATCACCAGCGAAAATTTAACAATTACTGGTGGGAAAAGAATCAATTCAGGACTCGACACAGAGCGCTCTGGTCTAACGACAGAAGGCGCTGAGAGTGAAATTAACTTAACAGGCAAAACAATCATTCAAAATGTTGATGAAGGTCTTTCTGCAGACGGTGGAAGCAAAATCACCAGTGGAGATCTAACAATAATCGGTGGTGAGAGTGAAAACGTGACCATTGCTGTAGGCTCCTACGAGCCTAAAAGCACAATTGAATTAAATGGTAACACAATCATTAAAAATTTTGATCTTGCTCTTGGTGTAGCCAATGATTCCTTAATTAAAATGAAGAATGGTACTAAAAATCAAATAGAAGCAAAAAAAGTTGCACTATCCGCAATAGCCGGGGGAAAGATTGTCCTAGAAAATACTGCGGCAAAAGCAGGAAACATAGGTGTGCAACTGATGGCTTTATCGAAAACCAATACAGATGAATTAGATGACCTACAAACATATGGAAATAATGAAATCAATCTGACCAATACAGAGCTTCATGTTGACAATGGTACTGGAATTCTCGTTGGAGCTGTTGTTGAAAAAAGCATTGAAAATAGCCCTGCCCTATCAATCGGTACGCTCAATCTTAAAGATTCAAAAATCCATGCCGATGTGTTAAAAATCCATGCCGATGTGTTATTAGATGATGGTATTTTTTGGAACAAAATTTCTTGGAAAGATGAAAAATTGTGGAATGGTAAAGAAGCTAAGGAGATAACCAACGGTAGCTTCACCTTAAATG
>NZ_HE998010.1:70732-73004 GCF_000312585.1 Bartonella queenslandensis AUST/NH15 | reverse complement strand
TTTTTATCAAGAAAAAACATAAGGTACTTTTATCTAGAATACGTCAAAAGCCCAAAATAATGAAAGCGGAAATCTTTCAATAAAAGTGCAATGTTATTGATCAAATTATCACTCATTTTAAAGCTTCACCATGAAGCTCTTTATGAAAAGCGTTTTTCCACTTAAAATCGGCTTTTCCTCTTCTTCACACCATATCCCGCAGCATATTCATGATTGAATTGCCCCATAAAACTAAGCAAAATGCATTTTTAGATGATATACAGATAACAATATTTAAAAAGGTAATAATAAAAAAATTTTTCTTTACACCCTTGCCATGCTTATACACCCTATTCTTTCAATCAACGAGCTTATTACATCATCTATAAGACTTCATTGACATTTCGACGTACCGTTTTAGTTAAACAATTTTAAGAAAGCTCATCCCTTTCATACCAAACTTATCTCACCGAAATAAAATAGAACGATGGAATACCTATCAAAATCCGTATAATGAAAATGAATTTTTTAAGTACACTATAATACTATCAATCTTAAGAGATACTGTAAAAGCAGTGCCTATTTATTATATTTAAACATATATAAAATAATAAATATTTTTAAAAATAGTCTATTGTGTACAGTAGCTATAAAAATTTTACTATTTTTGACCTATAATGCGAGAAACCAAATCTCTTGCAATTTTGGCTACAAAAAACGTCTTCAACAGAACTTATGAGAGACTTCATGCAAAAGATGATAAAAAACTCAACGACGAATATTTAACAATAACGAGAGAAAAGTAATACAAATTTCTGTCCCTAAAAATGCCTCTACGATTGTAAAAATTAAAGGAACAAATAGCCTAATCGAATTCCTGAATAGCATAAATATTATGGTTATAAACCAATTTATTAATTTATCAAAGAGTATTCATTGAGTATTCATTGTTTGCATATCGAATGAACGCCCCGAATACTGTAAGATTCCCTCATTCCAAACCTGTTCCATGTCGAAATAACAAAAACCATATCTCTTGCACATCACAAGCGGGATAAGTGTGTGGATAAATTTATATAAGAAAGGAGTAAAAATGGCTCTTATAAACCATCTTAAGTACCAAGGGCTGTCGCAACATTGGGAGCTGGCAAATAGTGTAAGGGTGCCGGCTTGTTACTTCATAAGCGTAAAGGTACCCGCCTATTCCTTTTACCAATATAGATGGAGCTCACTAGCTTTGTCGTTATACCATTCACGAGCGCTGGTGCAAAACGGATGTGACATACCTTGAGAGATGTTTCTTTAAGAAACGGTTTTCATATTAACTCTAGCCTTAAAGCGATTAATAAAAGAGTATTGTAGAAAATGCTTCTAATCTTTTAAGGACTGGTGTTTTTTTGCTCATCCAAGCCTCTGGAAAAACAACAGAAGACTTTTCAAGCCCCCCCCAATAGCGCGCTCCCAAAAGAAATGGTTTGTCTTACAAATACACATTAACTGACTATGCAGAATAAAACCATGAAAAACAAATACCAAGCAACATCTATTTAAGGATACGAATGAACGCCATGAAGATTTTGCTTACGCAAAGCATTTCTTAAAGCTATTCTAGCACAAAGCTAACCGACATTATACCACAAACAACAATCCATTGATTTGTAATGATAGCTTACTTTTTACATATTGGATGAGAATACCGTAAAATTTTTCCATTTCAAACCTATTCCATGTTGAAGAAAGAAAAACCATATCTCTTACACATTAAAAGCATGTGAGCCATATGGATAAAAAACTATTAAGAAAGAACTAAAACTGCCTTTTTATCAACGGTCTCGAATGCTAAGGATTGTCGCAACATTGGCGGATGGCCAAATGTATGATGAGCTTGCTCTTTAATATTAACATAAAGGTGCCGACTTTCTCTTTTACAAGCATAAAGATGGCGGAGCTCACTCGCTTTATCGTTAGTGCATTTATGAACACTGGCGCGAAATAATCTTTGATACCTTCAGAAAAATCTCTTAAAAAAGTCCGTAAATATTTCCTCATCTCTTCCTCTTATAGCAGATTTTTCCTATAGCAGAGAAAATGACTGAGGACTGAGTTTTTTTTCTGAGTACCTAAAATAATTTGTCTCAATGCTATAGAGATTTTATAACGATTATCCTAAATAGACAATTTTTTAATAGCGTGTTTCATCGTGTTTTTAGCGAAAACTAACCAAGCAATGTTTTATGAAATCCATTGTTTCATTGCTTCTTATGATCATGAAAAAAGTTTTTCTGAAGCAAAA
>NZ_HE998010.1:66965-69971 GCF_000312585.1 Bartonella queenslandensis AUST/NH15 | reverse complement strand
CCTGAAATTATTAATGAATTTAAATTGGATAAAGGAGAGAAAAAGACTCTTAATAATGTTTTTATCCGTAACAATAAAACTGGAGTATCTGCGGCTGAAAAGGCAATTGCCACAATTACAAATGCAACGATACACACAGAATTAGTTGCTTTTTCCGCATTAAAAGGTGGGCACATTCACGCTAAAGGGATTGATGCGAATTCAATATACAAAGGTTTAGAAACTAAAAACGGTGTAATTAATATTGAAGATTCAATTATAACCGTTCAAGGAGGGAGAGCGGGTGGTATCGTTCTTTATGAAATCCCAAAGCGTGACGTAAAAGAGGGTGAAAATGTTATCAATAAGATTAGTCTTACCAAGAGCAAACTTCTTGTGAAGGATGGTGTCGGTATTCGTGGCCCTTATGGTTCAAAATCTGTTGCTGAAATTTCCCTTAAAGATTCGGAAATTCGAGCTGATGTCTTATTGAGAAATAAAACCAAACGTAAATATTATGACGATGATACTCTTCCTGTCTCTCTTACATTAACCGCTAACAATTCGATTTTAGAAGGAAGAGCGAGAACCTTAAAAATAAATACAACAACTCTTACTCTGAGTAATAACAGCAAATGGTACTTAAAAGTCAGTCAAGAAGACTCAGATACTGATTTTAATACCTTTAATTTCGATCTCAGTGACCTTAAACAACGAGCACTTTCTACTGTTACAGTATTGAACCTTAATAATAGCTCTATTATATTTAATGCACCGTCTGCGAATGCAATATCTGCTTTGGGAAAAGATCAATATCAAATTTTGAGTGTAGGGAAAACTGCTGAGGTTTATAAATCACGAGACAATATGGTCCCTACGGTAGAAACTTCCTATTATGCAACAGGTGATGCAAGGATTTATTTCAATACCGAGTGGAGTGATGGTTTAGAGGCAGAACAACAAAAAACTGACCGCCTTCTTGTTCATGGAAATGTATCAGGCAACACTACAATTTATTTTAATAATCTTTCAAATAATAAAAAATCAGAGACTAAAGATTCTCTTCCTTTAAACGCACGGGGACTTTCACTTGTTCAAGTATCTGGAGAAGCGAGTGAAACATCCTTCAAACTGGCAAATGGCTACGTCACAATGGCGGGATTGCCTTATCAATATGTACTCAACGCTTATGGGCCAACCTCAAGCCGTGGAAAAGCAGAGAGCACACAAAGCCTCTTAGGAAAGATATCTCAAGAATCTGAAGAAAATACCCTTAAAGACTTCACAAGCTACGTTATAAAAGAGAGTGCTCTTGAAGGGATCTCAAAAAATGAAAAAAATTCACAGAGTGAGGATTTTTGGGATTTCCGCTTGCAAAATGCTACACTTGATAATGAAGGAAAGATCAGAGCCCTTGTTCCTCAAGTGGCAAACTACTTGGTAATGCCTAACGCCGTATTCTCCACAGGACTTTCTGATGTAAGCAATCAAAATACATTGTTAGGTAATATGCGGACAACAGCTGCGGAAACAAAAGATCATAAAAATAAAGGGCTTTTCTTATCTTCCTATGGTAATAAGATGACATTATCCTCTAGCCGCGGTCCATTGCAATATGGCTATGGTGCTGATATTCACTATGCGGCCTTACAAGCAGGCATTATATTAGCAGCACTAGAAGAACAAAACATCGCCGTGAATTTTGGTCTTTTGGGTACATATGGGAAACTATCCTTCACACCAAAAGATATGGAAGGTGCTGATAAAAGTATACTCGATAAATGGTCTCTTGCCGCATATGGTAGCTTCAGCCATAATAATGGTCTTTACGTCAATGCACTCTTCTCTTATGGAATTCTCAAAGGAAATGTCACCACAGCTCTTATAGGAAAAACAGCAGAATTAACTAATGCTGATACATTCAGTACATCTGTTACCATTGGACAAAAACTTGCAAGCAGCGTGAAAGGATTGGTTTTTGAACCCCAAGCGCAACTTATTCATCAACATGTTGCGTTTGGCACTCTCTCAGATGCTGATGGCTTTAACGTCAATATGGGCAATCCTCATCAATGGTTAGCGCGTGTTGGTGGCCAGTTAATACAAACAACGCTTTCTAATGAAGGTGGTGGTATTTTCTCTTTCAATGGTAAATTAAATATTATAAAAGCTTTTTCTAATAATGACACTATCCAGATTGGGGATACATTCCATCTCGATTCTATGGGAATTGCCCTTGAAAGTGGGCTTGGTGTGAATATACAATTACCACAGAATATCGTCTTTCATGCTGATATTAATTATCAACAGAAACTTCAAAAAGCAGGTATATCTGGAATAAATGTTTCTGGTGGAATACGTTACCGCTTTTAAAAATTTACGATCATTATTTTAAGAATATAAGCAGCGCTGAAATATCAACAGCGCTGTTTAGGTTTTGTACATCGCAATTTGTACATCGCAAAAAGTGCCATCTGCTGAAAAATTATTAAGTGTTTATCAAAAAAAGAAATATTTTGACTTTTTTAGTTATATTTAAATAGCTTAATGAATTACTTATTCTTTATACAGAAAAAATCTACTCAAAGTTTTTTATAAGCATAATAACATATCTTCTCCCAAAGTTCTGTAGCACTGCCTATAATAACAACTTTAAGCAACAAATATTTTTGCAAAAGCTTCTGTTTCATAGCATTTATGAAACGCAAACTTTTCAAGAAAAGCTTTTCTACAATCCATGTTCGCTGGATTACACAATCACTTTAAAAGATTTTTCATACCAACTTTCAAATTATAGAACACCACGTTAATATTTCGTTTTGATCTTTACATAAAAAACATAATGATATAAATATCGCCAGAATACTTGCGCCATCAGGGGAATGAAGTAAGCATCAAAGACATACCAAGACTAAAGGCATATCTATGTGTAAGAAATCTATTTATAAGAAAAATCTTTTGTTATGTACAATTGCTGGAACTTTCATTTTTTCTCATTTCGCTCCAACTTATGCAAATACACAACCT
>NZ_HE998010.1:57789-66673 GCF_000312585.1 Bartonella queenslandensis AUST/NH15 | reverse complement strand
CTATAATGAACATTATTCGTGCGGATAAGGCAAGAGAAGAAAAAGTCTTTAAAAATGTTTTTGTCCGCGATAACTATAGTGCTGTAGTCGCTGATGACAAAGCCTTTATTATCATTGAAAACTCAACAATGCGCTCCGGTGGCGTTTTGCTTTCTGCATCGACAGGTGGACGCATTCACGCTAAAGAAATTTTAGGGAAAGCAGGAACGCATGGTTTAGAAATTACCAATGGGATAATCCATGTTGAAAATTCAATCATAACCGTCGCAGGACATCATAAAAATTATGGTATCCGTTTTAACTACATCTCGGATTCTTACGTAAAAGAGGGAGAAAAAGTTGTCAATAAGGCGATTCTCACCAATACAAAACTTCTAATGACAGATGGTATTGGTATTGCAGGACCGTACTCCTCGAAATCTGTTGCTGAGGTTTTTCTTACAAATTCAGAAATTCGTGCTGATATGTTGTTGAAGAATAAAGGCGTACCGGAGGATACTAAGCCTAAGACCCTCATATTAACTGCTGATAATTCAATTATGGAAGGAAAAGTAAAAACCTTTACTGAAAATACAACGGTTTTTACTCTGAACAATGGTAGCAAATGGCACTTAAAAATTAGTCCATTTGAAGTAGAAGACGAATACAGCTCATCTGCTTCATACAAACTCATTGACATTAAGCAACGAGCACAATCTGTTGTTTCAATCCTAAATCTTAATAACAGCTCTATTGTATTTAATGCCCCGCATGATTTAGTAGAAAACCATTACCAAACCTTAAATGTAGGAAGACATCCACAAAAAGCAGAGCAAAACAGAAGCTCCGATACAGCAGCGGTTTACAGTGCAACAGGCAACGCAAGGATTTACTTTAATACTGAATGGAGTAATGGTCTTACAAAAGAACAACAAAAAACTGACCGTGTTCTTGTTCGTGGTGATGTCTCAGGCACCACAGCGATCTATTTCAATAATCTTTCAAAACATGCAGAGCCATTCGGTAATGAAGAAATGGGAGATTCAATTTCTTTGAATATGCGTGGGCTCTCACTCATTCAAGTATCTGGGCAAGCAAATGAAAATTCCTTCAAACTTGCCCATGGCTACACCACAATGGGGGGCTCACCTTATAAATATATACTCAATGGTTTTGGACCAACATCCAGCCGTGGAAAAGCCGATAGTGCACAAAGTCATTTAAGCGGAACATCACAAGAATCAAAAGAAAAAGATGCACAAAATACCGATGCACCATCCCTTAGAAAAGAAAATAACATACAAACACTTTTAGAAGAAAATGAAAATTTCTGGGATTTCCGCTTGCAAAGTGCAACTCTCGATGAAGAAGGAAAAATCAAAGCCCTTGTTCCTCAAATGGCAAGCTACTTGGTTATGAATAACGCACTCTTCTCCACAGGATTAGCAGATATAAGCAATCAAAATACGCTATTAGATAATATGCACTCAACAGTTTTCGGATTAGAAGGTCATAAAAAGAAAGGGATCTTCTTATCGACTTATGGCAACAAGGTTACATTATCTTCTAACCGTAGTCCATTGGAATATGGTTATGGTGCAGATGTCCGCTATGCTGCTTTACAAGCAGGCATTGCATTAGCAACATTAGAAAAACAAAATATTATTGCGAATTTTGGTTTTTTAGGCACCTATGGAAAGCTTGCTTTTACACCAAAGGATATGGAAGGTTCTGACAAAAGCACACTGGATAAGTGGTCATTGACAGCCTATGGTAATCTCCACTACGATAATGGTCTCTATTTTAATACACTTTTCTCCTACGGCATTTTTAACGGACATATTACAACAGCCCTTATTGGCAACACCACAGAGTTAAAAAATACGGATACATTAAATATATCAGCGACCGTTGGACAAAAATTAGCGACCGGCGTTGAAGGATTGGCCCTTGAACCACAAGCGCAATTGATTTATCAACAAATTGCATTTGGCACGCTTTCAGATATCGATGGCTTCCAAGTTAATATAAATACCCCCCATCAATGGTTGGTTCGTATTGGAGGGCGTTTGACAAAAACAATGCTGCCTATTGAAAAAGATCATGTTCTTTCTTTTTATGGTAAATTGAACATTATCAAAGCTTTTAGTGAGAAAAACACGATTGATATCGTTGAATCTTTCCATATCGATTCTATGGGCTCTTCTCTTGAAGGTGGGCTTGGCGTTAACGCGCAACTTTCCAAAAATATTGCGCTTCATGCTGATGTTAATTACCAACACAAACTCCAAAAAGCTGGATTCTCTGGAATTAATTTTTCTGGTGGAATGCGTTATCGCTTTTAACGATTTTAGCTTTCTCTTTTGACATATAAGCAGCACTGAAATGTAAGCAGCGCTGCTTATTTTGGTGCATTACGAAAAACTGTGATGTGTCAGAGAGTGGTTCATTTTTTATCAAAAAAGATAAAGTATCTTAGGGAATATTTCTATGCGTAGAAATCTTTTGTTATGTACAGCTGCTTGTGCTTTGTTTTCTTCTTCTTTTACTTTCACCTCTACCAGTATCGCCTCTAGCCTCCCCCCTGAAACACGCCGTACCCTTGAAGAAATTGTCAAATTACCTCAACAATATCACCATGCCATTGATTTAATAAACACACCAACACAAGCAGAAAAAAATCTTGAGAAGATCGCCTCTGGCGCCATGTTAAGAGATAGTTCACAAGTGGATCAAATATTAGATGAAATAGACCGTACGATAAAACCTTATCTTGCAGGGATCGTTGATAATAGTTCAAATGAATTGCAGAAGTCAAGAGAGAATAGACGCGCCGAACTCATGGCAATCCAATATGAGCAAAATATACAACACATGATGCAGGCCAATGCCCAGCTAAATCGCATGCAACAGGAGAGGCAGATACAAACAGCAAATTTATTACGGGGTTACGACAAAGCAATTTCCGATGCCGCGCAGGCGGCAGCAATACTTGAAGCTGATAACCAACAACGTGTTAATGCCGCGCACCAACAGTGGATAACACAAGACAATCACGATTGGCACAAACTGCAAAATACAGCAGAGATATTACATAAAGCAGCAAAAGTGGATAATGCCTTACAAGGACAAAACAAGGAACTTTCCGATACTTTACGTAAAGCAGTACTAGGTACTTTGAACAGCGATGAAATAACAAACGTGGAGAGAAAAGGAGAAATATCCCCTCCTCCAAAGGAAAATTCATCCTTAAGAACAGAGCATGGAATTATACCGCCTAAAATAAATAGAAATTCGCAATCTGATATTGATCCTAAAACGAACACCACTTCCTCAACATCCGAAACGTCTCCTAACACATCCGCAAAAGCGCATGTGAAATTACTCTCAAAGGTTGATAATACCGCTATCACTGATCCTCAAAGCAACCCTCAACTTAAAGATGGTAAAGCACTCAAAACTTCTTCTTTTCTCGATGACGCAGTAGACAGAAAAACGCTTACACCACAAATAGAAAACTCTCTAATCATGCCTATCGCAATGTTTTCTGTTGGGGTTGCTGATGCCAACAATCAAAGCATCTTGTTAGATAATATGCAAATAACAATGTTTGAACCCAAAAATTATCAGGAGAAAAGCATTTTCTTATCTACTTTTGGCAATAAAAACACGTTTTTCTCCCGCATTCAAACAGAACGAGAGAACATTCAAGTAAAACAAGAAGATGTTCAAACAGAACAGGAGAGCGTTCATGCAGATATTCGCTATGCGGCATTGCAAGCAGGGGCAATATTAGTAGCGCGAAAAGATCAGAATATCAGCACCAATTTTGGTTTTTTCGGAACATATGGAAAATTATCTTTTGCTCCTAAAAATGCAGAAAGCTTTCATAAAAAGATGTTTGATAAATGGTCACTCACCGCATATGGAAACATTCAGCATGACAGTGGCATCTATGCAAGTGCATTTCTCTCTTACGGAATTTTTAAAGAAAATATGGGTAACAATTTCATCAAAGATACCCCAAAAATGGATAATAGTAAAATTTTAGGGGCTGCTGCAACTGTTGGTCAAAAGCTATCAACCAGTTTTGAAGGTGTCATCCTAGAACCACAAGCACAACTTGTTTATCAACATCTCATGCTTGGCTCTTCCTCAGATAACAGCTCTTCTTCAAATGATAGTTCTCCCTCAGATGAGGATACCTCTAAAGTAAACATAAGCAGACCTGATCAATGGTTGCTCCGTATTGGCGGGCGTTTAACGCAAAACAAAGGCCATGCCCTTTCCTTCTACGGCAAACTGAATCTGATAAAAACTTTCAGTAAGAATTTTCAGCTTGCTGCTATGGGATCTTTAATTGAAGGTGGTTTTGGTATTCACGCACACTTATCGCAAAATATCAAACTTCATAGTGATCTCAGCTATCAACATAAGTTCAAAAAAGTTGGCATCTCTGGAATAAATATTTCCGCTGGAATGCGCTATCACTTTTAAAAATATTTGTATTCCTATCTTGAAATATAAAGAGCCCTCATTATGTTTCGTTTTGTCGCTTACAAAAGAGACATAATGAGGTCAAAGTTTTATATTTTATGAGAGGGGGAAATATTTAGGAATACATCCATATGAAAAAAAGTTTCTTACTATACACCGTTTCTGGAGTTTTGTTTTATTCTTCCACCAGCTTGTCTTATGCTCTTCATAGCGTGACTCCACCAACACGAGCTACTGTTTCTCCAGTTCCACCACTAAATGCTGAGACAAGCCAGTATCCGTCCCATCCACCTTCAACACCTAATGCGCCCACTACCCCTACAGCACCTAACCTCACAGCCACACAAGATACTCTTACTACACAATCTACAACAACAGAAACAGTAAAATCGAGAAGACGTTCAGGAGCTCCCACCTCGTCTACAAAGTCTTCCAGTGAAAAAACACCACCGAATTCTGCTGTAACTTTACAGTCAGAAGCAACACAATCTTCACCCACTTTACGATCAACATCTGCAAACTCTGACCTCAAAAGATCGGAATTTATGAGACCAACAGCAGAACAAACACCGGCGTCTAATGAATCAGAGATCACGCACCCAATATCTTTAAGAGCAGAAGCTGGAAAACTAACATCACAGATAGCGCCAAAATCTGAAAAATCAGTGCCTGCACAAAACGAATATATAAGCGCTGGAGTTGAGGCTCAGAACGGTAAGACTGTAACTTTGCATAACAAAAAAATTCAAGACAGGTGGAGTGCTGTCCATGCAGAGGGAAATAACTCAAAAGTCCAAATGAACGGGGGAACCGTTGATGCTGGTTTTATTGCACTGAGTGTATCCAATGGTGGAGAAATTGATGCCAAAGATATTATGGTAACAGCAGAAACAACTGGTTTAGCCAACATAGAGGGTACAATCAATCTCAAAGATTCAAGCGTTCATGTCACAGGAAACTATGAAACGAATGGTATTGTTTTCCGCAATAATCCATATCATGCTTCTAGAAAACGGTATACAGGCAATGCTGAAAGAAATGCCAACGCCGTTCAAGAACAAGATATTGCTGGTAAAGTAAATCTAGAGAATACGAAGCTTTTTGTTAACCATGGGGTGGGTATCAACCTTTATGGAACGAACACAAACGGTGTCGTCAACCTTAAAAATTCAGAAATTCATGCCGATATTTTATTAGAAAATATCAAAAGCGAAAGTGAATCCACAAACACTCTTACATTGGTTGCGGATCACTCTTCTTTAGAAGGTCGAGTAAAAACTTCTAAAGATAATAGAACAATTTTTGATCTAAAAGAAGAGACGAAATGGCTCTTAAAGCCAAATAAAAATGCCTTAAATAATGATAGTGTCTCAGATGACGATAATATTTTAGATGACTATAGACAGTTTGGTCTTGATGAAAAATCACTCTCTAATCTTTCTGTATTGCGCCTTACAAACAGTGCCATTATGTTTGAGAAACCAGTGGAGGGACGTTACCAAACCCTGTTTATAGGACCTAATCTTTCGCGAGAAAATGAAACAGCTCCTACAGCAGCAGTTTATAGTGCAACAGGTGTTACAGAGATTTATGTTAACACGCAATGGGACAAACATTCTCCTATCACGGAACAGCAAACCGATCGTGTTGTGATTAATGGTGATGTCTTAGGAAGTACTGTTGTTCACATCAATCTCCAAGAAACAGATAAAAAAATAACCGATAGCCCTGCTGTTTGGGGAGAATATATGGCATCACTTCCTTTAGGGACACATGGAGTTTCAATCATTCAAGTTTCCGGACAAGCAAACGAAAATTCCTTCACGTTAGCAGGAAACTATATGACAATAGGTGGAAAACCTTATAAATATGTCCTTAAAGGCTATAAACCTGGAACATCTCATGAGAGCCAAAGTCTTTTGGGAAACAATAGTGATTTCTGGGATTTCCGCTTACAGAATGCCTACATTGATAACGATAAAAAAGTTCGAGCGCTTTTACCACAGGTAGCAAACTATTTAACGCTGCCGAATACTTTATTTTCTGCTGGATTTGCTGATGTAAACAATCAAAATACGTTACTAGATGCTATGCAGACAACAGTATTTGGAGCAGAAGATAATAAAAAGAATAATCTTTTTTTCTCTTCCTATGGCGAGAAAGTCACTTTATCTTCCAACCGTGGTCCACTACGCTATGGTTATGATGCTGATGTAAACTATGGAGCTTTACAATTGGGGGTCGTATTAGCCGCCTTAGAAAGCAAAGACATACGCACACATTTTGGTCTTTTAGGAACGTACGGAAAGCTTGCCTTTACGCCAAAAGAAATGCAAGATTCTGAAAAGACAACGCTTGATAAATGGTCACTTACCGCTTATAGCGGCATCCAGCATAGGAATGGTCTATATCTCAACGCTCTTCTTTCTTACGGAGCCTTAAAAGGAAATATTACCACAGCTCTTGTTGGGAATGCCGCAAAATTGGATGGTACTGAGATCCTTAATATATCCGCAACCCTTGGTCAAAAGTTAGCAACCGATACAAAGGGGTTGGTCTTTGAACCACAAGTGCAATTCATTTATCAAAATCTCATGTTTGATAGTTTTTCAGATGCCAATCGCTTAAAAGTAGACATGGGCAATCCACATCAATGGTTGATCCGTTTTGGTGGACGTTTAACAAAAACGATAATGGCTGCTGAAGAAAACAAAGCTGTTTCCTTCTATGGAAAAATGAATGTTATCAGAACTTTTGGTGACGGTAAAACAATAAAAATTGCTGATACTTTTCATCTTGATCCTACCGGCTCTTCAATTGAGGGAGGCATGGGTGTAAATGCCTATCTTTCTCAAAATATCGTGCTGAATGGTGATATTAGCTATCGACAAAAACTGCAAAAAGCCGGTGTATCAGGAACCAATGTTTCTGGCGGAATACGGTATCGTTTTTAAAGCAAAAGCACTTTTAACGTAAATAAAATAAAAGGGCAGCACAATATGCTGCTTTTTTATTTAAATTTATATTTTAAAAATTCTCAACAAACATTATCCCATCAAAACTAACTTATAATGGTTTTTTCATATTGAATAAAAAACTGAATACCATGCATTCTCTCATTTCCAATCTGTGCACCTTGAAGCAATCAGAACTATTCGCTTGCACATCACAAGCAGAGGCGTTGATGTATTAATAAAAATTATTTAAGAAAAGCGTAAAAATGCTTCTTACGAACCATAACAACAAAAGGAACATTAAAAATTGGCAAAGTGAATAATAATAACCAGCTTGCTCTCTTCATAGGCAAAAAATAGTAGCCTTTGACCATTCTTTTGCACCACTTATAGAGCCTTTATACACTTCACGAAGTGTCCTATACATTCATGGAGCACCATGATGAAATGAATATGAGCATTGAGAAAGTTCTCTTTAAAACAAGCACATAAATTGGCAACGATCAATCTCTTCTGTTTTAAATATTTTGTTTTGTATGAAGCGCGTTCCCTCATGAAAACTTTTTCCTATCATCATGATGTCCCAACCACACCAAAAGAACAAAACAAGCCTTTTGGGGTATTGGTCAAGGGCACCATAAAGCCACACCATAAGAGGTTCTTTCACTTAAAAAACTAAAGCTTGTTGCTCCCATTGCACAACACAGATCTGATGTCATAATTTTGACAAGCGAATATTCAAAACTTGAAAACAAAACAAGCTTCTCATTAAAAAGTCTATCCGTTAAAAAAAACTGTTTTTATTGCCAATCTCCTAAAATTACTTTACATATTAAAGAATGTTTTTGGTCGTCTACGCAAAAACCAATAGGGACTTGAAAACCTAATATAAAAATAAACCTACTCTTGTAGAGGCCTAGAATTCCGGGAATTTTTGCTATGTCCAGGTGCTTTTCTGCACTAAAAGCAAAAAGCTGATTCGAGGTCAGTGCTTGTTACTCCCGGAATACTCATGCGAGGGCGCTCGCAATCGGAGGGGAGAATGCAAACTCAAAATCTTCATAAGCTTTCCAAACTGCTTTCAATAACAGTGACTATAACATAACAAAATGATGTCTCAGCCGCATAACAAAGGACAAAACAAGTCATTTTGGTTATTGATTAGGAACAGCACCGTAAAGATGCCTCCAGCTTAACAAGCAAGTTTTTTCCTTTGTGAAAAGCAAATCTGAAAACGTAAATTTAGTTGAGTAAGCAAATATTCAAAATTTGAAAAGCAAACAGCTTCTCATTAAAAAGTCTATCCGTTTTAAAAAACTGTTTTTATTGCCAATCTCCTAAAATTACTTTACACATTAAAGAATGTTTTTGGTCGCATACGCAACAACCAATAGGGACTTGAAAACCTAATATAAAAATAAACCCACTCTTGTAGAGGCCTAGAATTCCGGGAA
>NZ_HE998010.1:53808-57380 GCF_000312585.1 Bartonella queenslandensis AUST/NH15 | reverse complement strand
TATTGATCTCTTTGTAGGCAAAAAAATTCGTTTTAGGCGAAAAATGGTAGGAATGTCTCAAAAAACATTAGGACAACACTTAGGGGCTACTTTTCAACAAATCCAGAAATATGAAAAAGGCTTAAATCGTGTGAGCGCAGGGCGTTTAAAGGAAATTTCCGATATTTTGAATGTTCCACTTACCTTTTTTTACACTGATATCATCACAAAAGAAAATGCCCCGTATCATCATGAAGAAATCGCATCAAGTAAAGAGGAGTTTTTTCTTTTAAAAAGTTTTAGAATCCTTCCATCTGTCAAACAAAAAGCCATTTTAAAATTAATTTCTGATCAAGATTAAAGTGGTTTAAACAATCTCTATATTTTACTATTCTTGGCCACACCCTGAACAACAAAGCGCTGCAATCCATAAACAACGCGGTTTTTAGCACAAACTTCATTTAGCTAATTTCATATGATATGGAGCCCGACACTTTCTTTTCATATGTATCTATGCTCTTCATAAACATTCCTGAAAATATCTTGAAACACATCATAACAATAGCGTTCTTTTTCTCATTAACTTCCCTTTTAGATCTATAAACAATCCAACTTCTCATCGAGAAAATTCTTACTCTTGACCACTCCTATAACTCCATCTCCTAGACGTATCTTCACTTATCATTTGCTTAAATAAATAATATATTGATTGATCATGGTAAATTATCTTTTTTCCACTTTAATCCTGAATATAATAAAATTATCTCCTAGCGATAAATCAATTAAAATTACTTGTTTGCACGCACAAGAAAGAGGGTATGGGTAAAAAAGAATAAACAATGTCCCAAGAATCTCAAGTACCAAAAGCTATCGCAACGTTGGAAACTGGAAAAATGTATGACGTTACTGAGAAATGTGACAATGCAATTTGCTCCTTCATTGCAATTTGCTCCTTCATTAAACATAAAGATGGTCGTACTCTATAGATTTTATATTATTTCCACTGGCGCTTATTATGCCCTTCACCAGCCCACCATTGCATTACAAGTACCATTGTGAAATGGGCTTACCTTAAGAAATATTTCTTTGAAACAAACACGTGAATTGACAACCCACGTACATTCCGTTTGGAATATTCTATTTTGCGTAAAGGATGTTTCTTCCATTAAAACATTACAGCCGCTGTCCAAAAATGAGCGCTGTTGCGAAATGGGTGTGATGAGTTTTGAAAAATTTTTCTTTGAAACAAGCGCTGTATACTGGGAACAATAAATGCATTCTTTTTGAACCGTTCTGTTTTACATAAGGGACGTGATCCCAGTAAAAAATGTAATAAACAAAAATATGAAGAAATGTATCATTTTCGCTCTTTAAAAGACAGCGCTTTAAATTCTTTTAAAAGCCGTAAAGCTAAAAGATGATGGTAAAAATATCACCTTTACAGCTAATTCTCCCCTAATGAAGCTATTTTCCCTTTTCAAATATTCATTTCAACAAAGATATGCTCACTTCAATCTAGCAGACAAAATCTGCCAAAGAAAATACTAAACCGCTTTAATCGTTGTCTCAAACAGGTAAATTCTAAAAAAGTATCACTTCCTATCACCACATGTCAAAAAACAGTGCTTCACGAGACAGGCAATATCCATCACATACTCTAAAAAGTATTTAATGTATAAAACTTTACATCACCACATTTTAAAGGAAGCTGTTTCATATGGCGTTACAGGGTGATCTCAATATCCCCTTTAGGATCTCAATATCCTCTTTCCTCCTTCCCCGAACAAAGAAACAACGCGCCCTATCAACCCAATCATTAAAACAATATTCTGTAAATAATCTCAATACTCTGTAAACAACCCACCATCTCTTAAAACGCCGCTTCCACTTGACTTCCCATAGATGCGTACACTTGGCATAACTTTAAAAGAGACTGTTTTAAAAACTCTGTTTTACAGCACAGTAGAATGATAATTTACAATAGAATGATAATTTAAATACCCAAACACACTTAAAACCTGTAAACTTAACAAACACACTCTTTATTCAAATCGATGCTCTCCCTCATTATTATAATCACACAGAACAGCCGATAGTCATCAAATTTAGATTATTCTTCTAATTCTTTTGGAAGTCCAGATAGTTGCATAGCTTGCGAAAGGTTATTGACTGCATTTAAATGCATTTGAAGCAATTCACTATTACGCTGTAATTTTTCTTGTAAATCAGACAGCAAACTTTCAACTTCATGCTCAATATCTTGATTCATATAGCGTTTCACATCGCTCATCGATTTATTAAGATCGCGTAAACCACGTATTTTACATAAATTTATTTCTTCGTAATCTGGCATACCACTGCTCTCTAGCATATTGCTTTCATAATCAACCACTTGAGCTAATCCTTTAACAGCAGCGACAAATTTTGTCATCGCCCAATCACGATCAATAAGATTATTATCAAGAGCTTTTGCTTTTGCTGCAAAACTATCATCACCATATTGCACTACAGACATTTTTATTTCCCCTTCAATCACATCGTTTAATCGCACTTTCACTCTCAAATGAGAGAGATTAAACAGTTTTTCTTCAATGCTGATACACTCAAATCGCGCTCGTAGTGCAAAAACTGCTCAGACAATAACACGACAGTCCTTAAAAGCGTACACCACTGCAACTTTCAGCACATTCTCTTAAAATATTTTTTTGCTTTGCTCCAAAACCATTATTGCTACTCTACTCACTGACCAAAATGTCATAAACTTAAACTTCTGCGCAGCAATATCGAAACTTATCAAAGCTTCCGAATTTTCTCTGTCTATTTCACGCCTATTTATCTATTTTGCCTAGCCTATTTCATTCTTGCCTAGCCTATTATCACCGCCAAATCTTCAACAGAAAATAACAATGCTCTGACAATAACCTTGGCAATAAAAAACTTGGCAACAAAAAACATCTGCCAAAAAAAAATTCGCAGCATATAAAGACTTAAGCCTATTAAGAACTTCAGCATTTCACCGATAGCAGCATTTTACCCTCCATAACTTTACGGCTTTCTCTGCACCTAAACCTGCATACTCTCTGGCACCCATAAAGCAGTACCCTACAAGATTAGCTACATCCCTTCAAAAGACACTCCCTCGCACCGTGCTCCTTCTGCATACACGCAGTATTTTATACAAAACACAAAAAGAATGCTCTTTTGAACAGATCAGCCATATAGCACTATAAAAAAGAAATCTTAAAATAGCTAAATAGCCATCAATCTCCCTTTTTCACTGATCATTCGCTTTTCTTTGCAATGAGTGACTATATAAGATTTTTTGAACCTTTTCAAGCGTTTCTTAATCCATCCATTCGATACGCCTTCAATGACAATTCACGCGCTAATTTTCAAGAAACAATCTCTTAAGCCCTCCAAACCCCATTTCACACAAGTTCATTTCACAGCAGCACCCATGAATAGTATAATGATAACTTCCCCATGAAATATAAAAATCCATTGAACCATCATCTTTATATGCTTAATAAAAGAGCAAGCTGACACCATCACACACTCAACCCCAATGTAGCTACTCCCTTTTTAGTACTTGA
>NZ_HE998010.1:46546-53585 GCF_000312585.1 Bartonella queenslandensis AUST/NH15 | reverse complement strand
AGATGCTTCAACAAGAGTATGCCTTTTTTGTGCAATTTCACTCTGCACAGCTCTCCCTGCTTGTAATGTTCAAGAAACATGATTGTGGCTGATTGAACATAAGAAGATTTGAAATGAAAGAATCTTACGGTATTCAGAGTTTTAACTCAATATGAATAATGCTAAATTATCTATATAAATCAATATTTTTTACGCATAATTTAAATATAACTCCGTTTTCACGTGTAAATACTGTAAAATCCTTGTATCAATCTAGACGCAATAGTCTTTAAAGAAGCTCTGTATGCTAAAGACCTATTCTGCTTCTTTCATCCTAAGTTGCTACATCAAAGGGTATTGGTTGTTTCTGCTAGCCAACTTTCTAAACGAGAATGAAAGTATTAGAAACATAACCAATCCCAATCTATTTGCATATATCGTAATATTTAAGAAAAAATTCTTTCTCTCGAAAGGAAGAAAAAAGCATTGTTGTCACAATTACTTTTGTTTACACTTTCAAAACGATCTTTTTTTCCTCAGATTTACAAAGTCCAAGCATCGTTCTTAACCTCCAAAAAGAAGTTGCCTCTCTGCTATTTCTGCATTCTCACAATTTTTAGATTTATACATAGAGGCCCCACCTACGTAACATTTCTTTTGCCATTCGTGGCGTAAATTTTTATCCTTCTTAAACTCTTCTACGCTGTAAGTTTTTTTCACAACCAACAGCAACAAGCCCTGTGCAAAGCAACAGTGCTGTTATAATGATCTTATCCAAGTTTTACCCCTCTCTTTGTTTTATAGTTTAATAACAAGTCATTGGATTCACAAAATCCCTGTATTGTACTTTTGCGTATAACTTTCCTTTGACAAATACGTACACTTTCAATACCAATATGTTGAATCATGAGGACCGCTTTATTGATCAGACTTGATTTGCAACGCTATCTACACAGCTGCTCTTTCATATTTGAACTGTTTAAACTTCAGCAGCGATTTTGATATTTTGACATTTTCAAAAAGCTTTTTCAGCACTTATTTTTTCAAGAGTCTTCCTTCAAGAACCACTTCACCATGAGACGCAGTACAAATTTCTTATCAAAAATTCATCATGCCCATCTTCATCGCAAATTTTCTGCAAATGAAACAACATATTTTGTAATGATCTGATTGCGCTCTTACTTATTTCTTAACCCGCTGAGAAAAAAAGAAAAACTTAAGTTTCCCCTGCACTTTTTACCCCTGCGCTTTTTAAATGCCAATAGAAATTCTAAAAAAAAAATTTCATAGATTCAGATAAAAGCAAACAATACCTATCCTCTTGCGTAGCATGATAGGATCATTAAATATCTCAAACTATAAAATCAATATAAATGTAAGAAATACTTTTTCTAACATGCTCAATGACTTCTTTTGTTTATTAGAAAGTCTTATAACGCACCCATATTAATTAATTTTAGTTATTCTTATCCCCCCTGAATACATAAATATAACTTTAAAAAGAAAGTGTTCCCTAGCAGAAAAAAAGAAGAAACGCTACACTTAATTTACATTATTTACCATGTATTCAGGAAAATAAACAAAAATAACTTCACATTTAAAATCATGATCAAGACAATTATTTATGAGGGAACACACTTACCTATCCAGATACGATACAAATAACAGGGAGGGATGATAATCACATCTATAGAAGAAAAATTGAAACGAAGAATTTTTCATAAACCTAAAACTCTTTCATGAGATGAATCTTATGAGAAAACAACTTAAATAAAAACAACACGCGTAAAAGGGATGTTTTTATCACGATTAACGTCATATAAAAATGACCGATATCATCTTTTTAAAACACTCAAACCAACGCACACTTATTATCGTATATCCTCTTTTATTTTCCATATTTTTTTGAAAGCAATTCGCGCACCTCATCAGCCATTTTAGTCCCACGAGTTGCACAACTTACCTTGATTAACCGATGCAAAGTTTCTGGTATATCAATCGTAAGGCGCTTCATCTCTCCACCCATATTCTCTTTATGGTTTCCTACCCACGCATCAGCCGTTAAAGGAATTGACTTATTGGTTGGTTTCGTACCAATTTTAATTTTTTTATTCATCGCGCTAATTCCTTGATTTCCGCCGCAACAGCTTCAATTTCTGCGGCTGCAAGTCCTTGTTTATCAATTTCGTAAACAGCTTTGCCCTGCGCTGCAGCTTCTGCAAAAATCACACGCTGCGCAACGCTAGAAGAAAGAACATGCAAGGGATATATACCAAGAGCTTCATTCACATCACGCCCTATCGCTGTATTGACTATTTTACGATTAATAACAAAAGCAGATTTGATATTTTCTTTATAAACGCGTGCCTCATCAATCAGCTTTACAATTCCATCAGCAGCCCAAATATCATAAGGACTAGGCAAAACGGGTATAAGCACAAAATCCGAAGCCATAAGAGCACTCCGCGCAAGGTCAGTCACACGCGGAGGACCATCAATAATAATATGATCATAACTATGACCAATCTGCATAATCTCTTTGTGAACTGTTGCACGCGGTAAACCAATAACTGAAAAAAAAGGGGCATCTTCCCGCGCAGCAGCCCAATCCAATGCACTCCCCTGTGGGTCAACATCAATAAGCAAAACCCGTTCACCAGTACGAGCAAAACTAGCCGCAAGATTCACGCTCAACGTGGTTTTTCCGACACCCCCTTTTTGATTCAAAAGTCCAATGATCATTCGTTACGTCTTTCATTATTATCGTTTTTACGATTATACAGAAAACAATAAAAGAAGCAAGCACCCAGCACCTATAAAACAACCACTTTTCCTATTTTTACGATAAAAACAACAGCCCCTAATTTTATCTTTAGAATATTCTTTGAGCATAAGCCCAAAATATTATGAAGATGGTGTTCTTGAGGATAAAAAGATAAATTTACACAAGAAATAAGCTCTTCTTTCCCTGCCTTAAAATGAAAGTTTCTTAAATTGACACCAATCTGTAAATAATGCTCTATCCATAATCTTGATCTCTTGGACTTTACCCTTCATAGGGTCCACTGCATAGAACGCGACAAACAAGCTCTGCTCTGAATAGACAACAAATTACCAAGGAGAATTCATGGTTTTACATGTTGAATGAGAAAACAAAAATCCATAAAATTCTTTATGTTTTCCCTTTCTTATATTCAATCAATGAAAATCACTTTTCTGCCATCACAAGGAGCGCTGACATATAAGAACAAACACTGAAAAAAAGGAATAAAAACACTTCTTATGAAATGTCTTAAATATCAAGAACTGCTGGCAGCATTGATAGCGAGTGTATGATAATGCAGGCTTGTCCCTTTTCTTGAACTAAAGGGAGTATGTACAATGAATTTTATATTCTTTTAATTTATGCCCTTTATGCGCAACAGAGTGAAATGAGCTTGAAAAAAATAAGAATAGCTCTGCGCATAAACAAGCAACACAATAGGGTGTTCTCTTCGTGAGAACAATGAGCAATCCATAAAGAGCGTTATCTTTCACAACGGTAAATTCATTGAATACCCCTATATCTTTATGCTTGAGAAGAAGCAAACCACCCCCATCACACAACTTTGTCAACGCGTGGGTGTTACATCACAGCTCTTGGCACTTGAAACGGTTCATGAAAAGACATTTTTTGTTCTTATCTTGTGCAGTTTCACGCCACATAAGGCTCCACTTATTGAGGCTCTCGTTTATAACGTGCAAGCAAGGGATCTTGATTGATGCACCATGAAACAGACTTGAAACAAGAGAATTTTACGGCTTTCAGGTTCCTAATTCAAGTTGAGGAACGCTCGATTATCATTATAAATCAATTCATTGCATAATATCGAATAATAAACATGTTGCGGAGTTGAGAGACTTTGCACCTTACAACGTGTTTTTCCAAGCCAGTCTTCTCGACAAAAAGAATATTTTTGTTAAGATACCATTGAAAGATCTTACCTTCATCATGTTCTTTTATAAACTTAAGAGTATCGTAAAAATCGTGCAATTGGGAATCAACAAAAATGAATTTACAGCAGATTGATCCTGATATTTTTATCAGCGGCCAAATTAGCATAGAAAATATAAAAACATTGGCAGAAGCTGGTTTTAAAACAATTATCTGTAACCGTCCCAATCACGAGGAACCTCATCAACCTGATTTTTCAAGCATTAAAGCGGTTGCAAATGACTATGGCATACAAACCTATTACATTCCCATTTCTCCTCCGACCATAGAAACAACAGATGTTGAAACCATGCAAACAATTTTAAAAACAGCCTCTCTCCCTCTTCTCGCTTATTGCCATCATGGGACACGTTCGCTGCATCTTTATCGTTTAGCATGTCTTTAATCACAAGCTTCCTACGCTTTCCACCCATCTTAAAAGACAAAGATTTTTTTAATCTGCACCGCTCTGTAAACAAGAATCTGTCAATCATTTTTGTCTCACACCTTCCACTTGGAACTGTACCTTCATGGTAGACACCTCATACAGCTTGATAAGCAAGATTTTCTCTTAAAGATACAACAAACATCCACCCCTAAAAATATAAAAATGCATGCAAATTGATGAAACGATAAACTTTTAAAATAAAAAAGTCGTCGATTTTAAACTTATGAAATTCTAAAGTTAAAAGCACAAGAAATTTTAAAAACTGTATTTTTCCTTCTTATCATCTATGCTTGCCAAATACATTGTGTGCTTATTCATTTACTTTTCATCATGGGTTTTAACGGATCATAAAGAAACAAGCAGTAAACTTTTGAATGATAACAAAAGCCATAAAATTAACTTTGAAAAAGATAATGCCTAAATCAGACCCTCAGATATTCGATTCTCCCTCTCAACAACGAGAAAAACGTATATTCCGTGATGTTTTGGAATATATCTTTGTGATGATCATCACTTTAAGTGCTATTTTTACCGCTCTTCTTTCTTTTTCAGATAAACTTAGAGTATATTTTTAAAAGTAAGCAACCTATCCAACTGTGATAATGGTTGGATTGTCTTTAAAATTTCTTTTGCTTTTTTTTCATCACGGTGCATTTGTGCAATCAAAGGTTCAAGCCCATCAAATTTTTCTTGTCCACGCAAAAATTGAAAAAAAGAACGATACAGCTTTCCCCATAAAGATCATCGTTAAAATCAAACAAATAGGTTTCCAAAAAGTGGCGCTCCATCTTTAACAACCGTTGGACGACACCCAAAGCTTGCAACACCATCATATAAAATACCGTTCGCACGACGCAAACGTACCGCATAAACGCCATGTGCCAAACGAACTTGAGGAGGCAACATCTGATTAGCGGTAGGAAACCCCAAAAGGCGTCCAAGTTTGTCGCCTTGAATAATATTGGAGCATACTCGATAGTGATATCCTAACAAATGGGCTGCTTTGTCCACTTCCCCTTGTGAGAGAAGTTGCCGAATAAAACTCGAGGAAATGATCAACGGTTGTGAATCTTGAGGATGAGAAACGCAAGGAACTTGCACAACCTGAAATCCATATTCTTTTCCTCTTTGGCAAAGAAAATGTACATTTCCACTTTTCTGATGACCAAATTGAAAATTTTCGCCTGTTACCACAACGGAAACATCAAAAACTTCCTTTAAAATTGACTGAATAAATTCATCTGCTGAAAGAGCAGCAAACTGTGCATCAAACGGCTGCTCAATCACGCCGTCAAAGCCAAGGATTTTAAAAATTTCAGCTTTTTCAGCTGCCTCCGTCAAACGATAGACAGGCGCTGAACGTTGAAAAAAACTTCTTGGATGAGGTTCAAAGGTTAAAACAACAGCGGGTTTCTTTTTTATCCGCGCGAAATCAAGCGCTTTTTGCAACACCACCTGATGCCCACGATGAACACCATCAAAATTTCCAAGTGCCAACACGGCTTCCTGCCAAGCCGAGGGAAACCTATGAGTTCCCTGAAGACGCCAAAAATTAGCCATTACTGAAGTGCCCACATGATTGCTTGTGGCCTATAACCATGACGCTCAAGCAAAGAATGCAAAGCTTGCTTATCCACCACACCATTTTTCATATAATCATTACGATGAATCCCCCCCATAATATAAAGAGCATCAAGCCCAAAATGAGCCGCCCCCTTAATATCCGTTAAAAGACCATCTCCAATAGCTAAAACTTGACTTTTTTCTACTGTCCCGCGTATTTTTTGAAGTTTTTCAAAAGCACATTCATAAATAGGTGCGTGAGGTTTTCCAGCGATGCGGACTTCCCCCCCTAATTGTTGATAAAGACGCGCTAATGCACCAGCACACCAAAATTCCCTATTTCCATAATGGACAATCACATCCGGATTAGCGCAAATAAAAGGTAAATTCCGCGCGCGCATACGACGAAACATCTCCTCATAAGCAGAGGGTTCTTCATCAAAATCTTCAAGAAAGCCGCTACAAACGATCACAGAAGCTTCCCATTCTTCAACAAATTCACACTCTAACCCTTCAAACAGCACCAAATCACGGTGTGAACCAATGAAAAAAACTTTACGCGGTGCAGCACAAATGAGATCACGCGTTACATCCCCTGAAGTGATAATGGCATCATAATAGTCGCTATGAATATTCATGCTTTGTAATTGGGCCGCAACATCTTCCCGTAGTCGAGGAGAATTGGTTAATAAAATAACACTTTTTCCCATTTGGCGAATTTTATACAACGCTTCCAACGCGGATTCAAATGCATGGACACCGTTATGCACAACACCCCACACATCACAAAAAACAGCATCATAATGCGCTATCATAGTCTCAATACGGGTAAGTTCATTCATGATGCACCTATCTCTATGTGTCTTTGATCAAGCTGTCTTTTACTTCAAAAGTACTTATCGAAAGATAAGACTTCTGTCATCTGCTTTCTCAAATCATATCCCAACTTTTTATCGTCTATAGAGATCATAAAAAATGATAAAATAAATAAGTTATCATTAAGTTGTGCAAAATTCTAAAACGCTTAATAGCAAAAGCTTATCATTGCAAAATGCTCATTTTTCTCATAAAAATTT
>NZ_HE998010.1:44973-46178 GCF_000312585.1 Bartonella queenslandensis AUST/NH15 | reverse complement strand
GTCAGCGCAGGGCGGTTAAAGGAAATTTCCGATATTTTGAAGGTTCCAGTTTCCTTCTTTTACACTGATATCATCAAAAAAGAAAACACCCCGTATCATTATGATGAAATCGCAGCGAGCAAAGAGGAATATTTGCTTTTAAAAAGTTTTAGAGTCCTCCCATCTGTCAAACAGAAAGCAATTTTAAACTTAATTTGTGATCAAAATTAAAGCATTTAATCAAAATTAAAGCATTTAAAAGCATGAGTATAAGGTGATACACGCCCTGTTCTTGACTTTCTCCCCACACCTCAAAAGACCCCCCTCTCCCCAAACCGGTTGATAAACGATCCAACTTCTCAAGAACAGCTCCTTCTCAGCTTCCCATTTCATAAGAATCCTTTCCCCCAAATTATATGAACAAGCCCTCCCCTGAATATTCACCACCCTTCTCTCACCCAAACACCCTATGCATAAAATTTTTGTGCCTTACATCACCATACCGCAAACAATAATGTTTTACAGCACAACAGGACAAGCATTCATACGTATAAAAGGGTAGCCACCTCTTCGCTGTAGAGACTCCATTAATTTTAGACCATGTGCATTTGATATACTTAAAAGACTCGTAAGATGCCTGCTATAAAGGCGTAAAGGTGAAAACCATTGACCATCTTTCCCATCTCCTTTTACAGCTTTATGGCTTTCAAAAGTACCCAACGCGATATCTTTTAAATAATGCAGATTGCTTATTGCCTCACGTTTTTGTTTATCGCGTGCTTTAATGGGGGCACACCCCTCACGTAAAACAAAATGCCATCCAGTTACACATCCACATGCTTGTTTAAAAAACATCTCGCAACGCTCCCAAGCCCATATCAAAACAACACCCATGAATGGTATTATGCTAAAGCCATTGAGCACCTCCATTTTTACACTTGAGAAGAAGCAAGCCAGCACCCTCACACACTTTGCCAGCTCGTGGGTGTTGCAACAGCCCTTAGCACTTGAGAGCGTTCATAAGAGCTATTTTTAGTTTTTTCTTATACTAATTTTATCCTCACACGCACCCAACTTGTGATGTACAAGAAAATGATTTTGATTGATTCAACATAAATTGATTAAACATGGAATAGGTTTGAAATAAGGGAATCTTACGTTATTGGAGTCTCTCACTCAACACGCAAAACAGTGAATTATCATTATAAATCAATTTATTGTATAAA
>NZ_HE998010.1:25274-44461 GCF_000312585.1 Bartonella queenslandensis AUST/NH15 | reverse complement strand
CACCAAAGCAAAAAGTCCAATGCCTTTTTACATATCTGTATTTTGGTCATTGCTTCCCTATGTTGTTATAGTCATTTTATACTTAGCGGTATCAAAATATAGAGAAAACACCAACAATACAAAACATTTTTATGAAGATTTTTTCGTAAGAATCTATTTGAAATCCATCCATCATAGGGAAGACAGCATTTAGAATGCAGATAATTTTATATGAAAGATTCATAAAGCATGCGACAGATCGACTAATCGCTTTGAAGAAATAAACAGCTTTTTCTAATACGGAAAACAAAATTCTGATCAAAAAACTTTTGCTATGAATTCTTTTAAGCCATTGTAAAATATTCTACCCGTTATATTAAACGTTACACCATTTTGTGGGCTATTCATTTTTTCCTTTTATCAATCTCGCTCTAAAAATTGATCAATCCTACTCTAGAAATCCATTTCTTGAGCACTTTTTGTCTTCTCACTTTCTCCTTCAAGCACAAATATTCAAAAATCCTTTGCCACCCACTATGACATTCCCCTTCTTTTGAAAAACACACAAGGAGAGGCCTCATTTTAAGAGAAAATCTTTCTTGGACATAGAAGTATTAGACATAGAAGTATTATCCGTTCACCTTTATGAAAAAAGACGCTAATATCCTCACGGTTCATTCCAGTTTACTCTAGGGACTGTTGTAATTTTATGAATCAAGTTTTCTCTATCAAGGTTTAAGTCAATAGGTTGGTTACAATCAATCACGGACTTGCAAAGGGGTTGTAAGATCCATTATCGCGCCGCCATTTTAAAGGTTCAGTGAAGTGACTTGACCAAAGACCAATCTTGTTGTCACGTGCTTTTTCTTCCGCATGATGATACTGTGTTGGAATAGGATTTTTACCCTCCTTTGAAAGGACCAACATACCTTCTGCAAGACCGGCTTCTGCCAAATCAACCCCCTGAACAAAACATTGCGCATAATAAACACCATTGTGCATAAAAGCCTGCTTACAGGATAAATCCTGACCAAGTGTTTTGGTAACAAGCCAAGCCATTGTAACTGCCCCACAGGGCCATTCTTGATCCTTTAATTTTGCTTTTTGGCGTGGTGCACATGTGTCCACACCATAAAGATGAATATCACGGGTAATATGGGATCGCCAAGATTGCGCAGAAGGCGTCAGTAATTTAAATGTGGTTCCACTCGTAACAGATGCTCTACCATGAAAAACAACAGCACTATTGGCAATATCGTTTAATGAAATGCTCTTCTGCAAATCAAGCACTGGTTCATCTTTTTCTAATGGCTGTTTGGAGATAGATTTAACCAACTTTTTTTCTTCTCGATAGAGATCAACAATATCTTGAATATCTTGCATCTCAAACGGTTTAAGAATACTGAAATCTATTTTATCTTTATATTGGCTTAATCCCCATACCATGGACCCCATAATGTAAATAATAACAATCAATTTAAATAGCATCTCTTAACACGCTCGCTCAAAAAAATCATTGTTTTCCTATCCTTATCAGATCATTTATCAGCAATCCCCTTGTTTTTAAAGAAAAAATCCAAATATAAGTGTTGCAGATTAACTACATTTTGTAAAGAATAATATTCTTTCTTGCATTATTTCAATATTGTTATTTTTACCAATATATACAACTTAAAATTGCCATTTTCATATAACACAATTTCAATTTGAAAAGACTTTTGTCTCTATTTAAGAAGAAAATTTTGAGAGTGAAAAGATCCGCTATCAAGACTTTTCAAAAAAACGAGGAGTTGAGACTGTCATGAAGTAACAGAATTCTCCAGTTGTTAGAGGCAATGGAATGTCGACAGATGAACAAATATTGTTTGTTAAAGAGAGGTAAAATGACAGATAATAGATTCCAAAACATCATTTTTATCGTGACCATGCTGCTTTTTACGGCAGTTTTTGTATCAGATCTTTCTTATGCTGCTTCTGCTGCTGGAGGAGATGGTCTAGGGAAGCTTGATGGTGTTTTAAACAACATTGTCACAATGATGACAGGTGGAACAGCAAGGCTCATTGCTATTATATGTGTTGCTGCTGTGGGGATTGGCTGGATGTACGGCTTCATTGATTTACGCAAAGCGGCTTACTGTGTTCTAGGGATTGCTATTGTTTTTGGTGCCCCTACTCTCGTCACTAAATTAGCGGGCACAACATAAATGAACGAAGATACTCTTTTCCTTGCCTGTACGCGTCCGGCCATGTTTGCCGGTGTTACAATGGAAGCAATGGCGCTCAATGTTATGGCTACATCCATTATTTTCATTTTGACCAGTGATTTTACCATGTTTGGTCTTGGGATTGGGATGCACTTTATTTTACGAGAAGTGACAAAGTATGATCACAACCAATTTCGCGTATTATTTGCATGGCTCAATACACGAGGAAAACAAAAAAACCTCAACCGATGGGGAGGAGGTTCAACCTCCCCTTTACGCCTTATCCGCACCTATAAAGAACTAAACTGAAGGAACGAAACCGGTGAAACAGATGTCAATGATGAAACGGGAAACTTTACCTGAAGAATATATTCCCTATATACGTCACATTAACCAACACGTCATTGCTTTAAGTTCACGCTGTTTGATGGTTGTGTTGGCCGTTGAAGGTATAAATTTTGACACTGCGGATATTGATCAATTAAATTCTTTACACAACCAATTGAACACTCTTTTGAAAAATATTGCAGACGAACGGGTTGCTTTATATTCCCACATCATCCGCCGTCGTGAAACGATTTATCCAGAAGGCCATTTTCTTTCATCTTTTGCAACAAAATTAGATGAAAAATATAAAAAGAAAATGGTTTTGCAAGAACTATATCGAAATGATCTATTTATTTCACTGCTTTGGAATCCCGCAGCGGATAAAACGGAACGACTGGTTGCATTTTTTCAGCGCTTAAGCAAAGCAAAAAAAACACAATCTGAACCCGATGAGGAAGCTATTCGTAAACTCGAAGAGTTAAGCCAAGATCTCATGCAAGGTTTGGAAGAATATAATGTTCGTTTGCTATCAATCTATGAACACGAAGGGCTTTTATTTTCAGAACAAAGTGAATTTCTCCACCAGCTGGTGGGTGGAAGACGTGAACGTATTCCTCTCACATTTGGCACCATTGCCTCAACGATTTACTCAGATCGTGTTATTTTTGGAAAAGAAATTATCGAAATTCGCCATGAGAGCAATGAACGCTTTGTCGGCATGTTTGGATGGAAAGAATACCCTTCTAAAACACGCCCCGGTATGACCGATGGTTTGCTTACGGTACCATTTGAATTTATCTCAACACAATCCTTTGTTTTTAAAAGTAAAGCGGCCGCTAGTGCCATTATGAGTCGCAAACAAAATCAAATGATTAATGCGGCCGATCGTGCGAGCTCACAGATTGATGCGCTAGATGAAGCCCTCGATGATTTGGAATCAAACCGTTTTGTTTTAGGTGAACATCACATTTCTTTAGCCGTTTTTGCGGATCATCCAAAAATGTTGACTGAAAACTTATCAAAGGCACGTTCCCATTTAACCAATGGGGGAGCCGTAATTGCTAGGGAAGATTTAGGATTAGAAGCCGCATGGTGGGCACAACTTCCTGGAAACTTTAGCTATCGTGCACGTTCAGGCGCCATCACCAGCAGAAACTTTGCCGCTTTATCGCCCTTTCATTCTTTCCCCGTTGGCAAATTGAACGATAATGTTTGGGGAGCTGCTGTCGCATTGCTAAAAACACAAGCTGGTTCACCTTACTATTTTAATTTTCATTATGGTGATCTTGGGAATACTTTTGTTTGCGGACCGTCTGGCTCTGGTAAAACAGTAATTGTTAATTTTCTTCTTGCACAATTACAAAAACACAATCCGAGAATGGTTTTTTTTGACAAAGATCAAGGAGCAGAGATTTTTGTACGCGCTGGAGGTGGAAAATATAAACCTCTAAAAAATGGACAGCCCACCGGTATTGCTCCCTTAAAGGGTATGGAATACAACGAAAAAAATAAAATCTTTCTTCGTAATTGGATCTTAAAACTTGTGACCCCTGAAGGGCAAACAGTGACCGAAGAAGAGCGACAAGATATTGCCAAAGCCATTGATTCCTTGGAAAACTTGCCCCCAACACAACGCTCTCTTGGTGCTCTTCAACTGTTTTTTGACAATACATCCAAAGAAGGGATTGCCATACGGCTACAACGCTGGATTAGAGGCAATGATTTAGGATGGGTTTTTGATAATGAACAAGATGATCTCAATTTAAATGCACAATTCATTGGCTATGACATGACCGATTTCTTAGACAACGAAGAAATTCGGCGTCCCTTGATGATGTATCTCTTTCACCGCATTCTTGATCTGATTGATGGACAGCGCATTATTATTGTCATTGATGAGTTCTGGAAAGCTTTAGAAGATGACTCATTCAAAGCTTTTGCGCAAGATCGGCTTAAAACAATTCGTAAACAAAATGGCTTAATGCTCTTTGCGACACAAAGCCCCAAAGATGCTTTAAACTCCACAATCGCACACACAATTATTGAGCAATGCCCCACCCAAATATTTTTTCCAAATCAAAAAGCAAATTACAATGATTATGTCGAAGCTTTCAAACTCACTGAGCGCGAATTTGAACTGATACAATCAGAATTAAGCAGAGAATCCCGTCGTTTTCTCGTCAAGCAAGGACAAAGCTCTGTCGTTGCAGAACTTAACTTACGTGGAATGAACGATGAGATCGCCGTTTTAAGCGGCACAACCAAAAATATTGAACTCATGAATGAAATTATAAACGAATATGGAGCAGATCCTGACAAATGGCTGCCCATATTTTATCAAAGGAGAAAAAATCAATGAAAAAATATGGCTTAGTGACACTGTTATCTTTTTCTTTTATTTCTCATGCAATAGCGCAAGCGCAAACAACAGCCGATGCTGATGAATATTATAAACAAGCACTCGAGAATACACAAAAATTAGATGCTGCAAAATCAGAAACAGCTGAAAGCATTTATAAAAACGCAACTGAAACTGCAAATAAAATCAAAGAAATAAGAAGCCAGCTTGAGAATATTCAATCAAAAGCAGATGCAAAACCTGAAGAATTGCAAGCTCTTCGGCAAGATCTTCAAGTAAATCTTTCTCTTCTTCAAGCAAGTCTTCAAGCGAGTTCTTTAAAACTTCAGTCTCTTGATATGATTCAAGCAAGAGATACGAAGACAAAGGATGAGCTGCGTGAAGAAAAGGAGCAACAAAAGCATAAACACATTGAAGCGCAATTAAAAGAAAAAGAAGAAAAATTAAAAGAAAAACTTGGAAGTACTGGTGCAGATGTCAGACTTTAGTTTTGCTCCCTTTGAAAGCGTTTCTGGGTATATTTTAACCCCTCTCGACAATGTGATGGACACAACGGTGAGTGGGTTATCTTCTGCACTTGCAGCGCCCTTAAATCTTGCCGCAATCATTTTTATCTTTCTGTATGGTTATAATGTTATGACAGGTCGCGTTGCGCTCTCCATGCATAGTCTTCTCAATAATGTTGTTAAAATCGTTGTTGTAACAACAATGGCAACGAATGCGGAGACGTTTAATACATATGTCAAAGATATTTTCTTCAATGATTTATCCAATGCTATTGGAAATGCGCTCAACAGCAATCCTGCCAACTCCAATGTTTTTGATTATATTTTATTAAAGGCAAATGCTCGCTATCAAGAAGTCTTATACAATGCTTGGTTTTTTGAAAAAATCGTTGTGGGGATTCTTGGTTCTATCATGCTTCTCGCGGTTATTCTCTTTTGTATAGGGGGGTTCATTGTTCAAATGTTTGCACAAGTTGCACTGGTTATGATTATAGGTCTTGGACCTCTATTCATTAGTTTATATTTGTTCAATGCAACCCGAAAATACTCCGATGCATGGATTACAACTTTGATCAATTTTACCATTTTACAAGTTCTTGTGATCATGCTTGGAACCATTATATGTCAAGTTATCTTGCAAGTTCTCAAAGTTTCATATGAATCAATCTATGTTCTTTTCCCCCCTGTCATCGTCATTTCTATCATAGGGGTTATTATCTTCCGTGCACTTCCCGGTATTGCAACGGCCCTCGCCTCTGGTGGACCATACTTTAGCGCTGGTGTCTCTTCAGGAGGGCAGGTTTTCACGATGCTTGCCAATGGTGCAAGATCAAGTGGCAATGCCGTAAAGAGTGCCGCTTTACAAATCTCAGGAGCTGCCGGCAATGCTGCTAAAGGTGCAGCGGCAAAAGCAGGTAGATTTGGAGGTGGTCGTGGTCGGTTTTAAAATAAAGAACCTCTTTAACAGAATAAGCATTTTTGTTTTGCCTTGCGTGCGCCCTTTGGCGCACGCGCCATGATCCTGTTCCATGAAAGGCCTAAAACCTTAAGTCTTACAACAAAACCAATCACAATATTACATCACATAAATTTGTAAAAGTGTTCAGGAATAAAGGCTCTCATGCATTGCATTCCAAGATATTTGTGAGTTCAAAAAATGAAACGAAAAATAACTTTTGTTATGATCCTAACAATCGCCCTTACCGGCTGTGCCTCTTTGAATGGACCTAAAAAACCACCACGCTGTAATGGCAAACATACACGTGTTTTAAATAAAGATAAGTGGAATTGGGACAATAAAAATATTGTCTTCCAAGAACAGGCTGTAAAATCTGTTACCGCACCCATCATTCTCAATACTTTAGACAGTGAAAAAGAAACAGCCAACCTAACACTTCATCCAGCTTTATTAAAGCCGGTTATTCATGAAGCACGATCTGATAAAACTGTGGAGGTTACACGTGAAAAGTGATGCCCTTGAAGAATATATAAAAGAAGCACGCTCATTTGACATTGATCGCATGCATAGCATGCGCGTGCGGATGAAAATTTCCATGGCTTTAACAGTGCTTTTTGGATTGATGACAATTGCGCTCGCTTTGGCTGTCGCAGCTTTGACGCCCTTGAAAACTGTAGAACCTTTTGTTATCCGCGTTGATAACTCAACGGGCATCATTGATACTGTAAGCGCTCTAAAAGAGTTTCCTAACGACTATGATGAAGCAATAACGCGTTATTTTGCCAGCCAATATGTTCGTGCTCGTGAAGGTTTTCAAGCATCAGAGGCAGAAAATAATTTTCGCTTAGTCTCTCTTTTATCTTCTCCAAAAGAACAAAACCGTTTTGCCAAATGGTACGCGGGCAATAATCCAGAAAGTCCACAAAATATTTATCATAACATGGTTGCTACAATCACAATCAAATCAATCTCTTTTATAAGCGAAGATCTTATCCAAGTTCGTTACTATAAAACGGTCAGAGACTTTAGTGAAAAGAAACTATTTCCCATTGGGTTTCAATTTTAAATTTTTCTTATGTTAACGCACACATTTCAACCTCTGACCGTCTCATCAACCCCCTTGGTTTTCAAGTATCGGAATATAGATCTGATCCAGAGGTGATAAAATGATCAGACTTTTACACATAATTTTTTTAACTTTTACAATCACTCTCGGCTTTCATACGGTCCTCTCATTTGCGGAAACAGCGCCTGTGAGTGCACGTAAAGATAACCGCATCAGATTTATCAATTATGACCCCTACAACGTCGTACAAATCATTGGCTCCATTCGCTCTTCAGTTCAACTGGAATTTGCCGAAGATGAAGAAGTAGCCTATGTAGGAATTGGAAATTCCGTTGCTTGGCAAGTTGCGCCAGCTGGCCACTTTGTTTTTCTCAAACCGCGTGAAGTCCAACCTGTAACCAATTTACAAATCGTCACAAGCCGCCAAGATGGAACAAAACGCTCTTATCAATTTGAGTTGCAAATCCGTGAAGGCGATGTTTCAGCCGGCAATGAGACCTATTTCTTGGTAAAGTTTCGCTATCCAGAAGATGAAGCCTTGCGTAAGAAATTAGCCGAAGCCGCAAAAGCCGAACAACGTGAAGAAAATTTTGTCAATGATATTTTAAATATCCATGAAGATTTGGGACCACGCAATTGGGCTTATGAAGCCCAAGGCTCATCCCTTATTGAACCTAGTTCTGTCTATGATAATGGGAAAACAACAACCTTTACCTTTTTAGGCAATGTTGAAATCCCGGCCATTTACCTTGTAACCCCTGATGGACAAGAATCCCTCATTCCTAGATCAATTAAAGGCAACAAGGTTATTGTTCATGCGACAGCAGCACAATTCACGCTACGACGTGGAAATGAAGTATTGTGCATCTTTAATAAAAGGTTTGTCCCAGAAGGAATTAACCCTGAAACAGGGACCACATCACCATCTGTAAAACGTAAAGTGAACATAGGAAGCAGCCATGAATAACAACGTGGATGAAAAAAATATTAACGATCGCGATACAATAAAAAATGCTCAAGGAAAAAGTCAACAGAGCAATGTAGGCAAAGCAATCGCTCTTGTTATTCTTTTCAGTGTCTGTCTTTATTTAGCCTATTCAACGCTTGTTACAGACAAAAAACCACCGATTGAATCTTCAAAAGAAGGACCAAAAGAAGGTAAAGTTATCAAACAAACAGAACTTTTTCGTCCTGCACAGCCTGCTCCTCCCTCGGTTGAACAGGCTCATCGAAAGAACGCTCTGTTACCCAAAGTCGAGCTACCAACACCCAACATCAATCAATTAAATTCTGATGACCCCTTGTTGGAAGCCGCCCAACGTGCTCCTGTATTAGCTTATGCGAATACACAACAAGGCAAAACAAATTCACAAGCAAATAATGGCACTTTGCCACATCAACTTGAAAGCAAACCTGATGAGACAACACAACGCTTCAATCATCTTCTCAAACCTACAGTGCTTGAAGGTATTCGTGCTTCAACCCTTGGCAATCGAAATTATATCATCACGATGGGAACTTCTATCCCTTGTATCTTAGAAACCGCCATCAACAGTGATCAACAAGGGTTTGCCAGTTGTATCGTTTCCAGAGATATTTTATCAGACAATGGTCGTGTTGTTCTTCTTGATAAAGGCACCCAAATTGTTGGTGAATATCGCGCCGGTTTGAAAAAAGGCCAAAAACGTCTCTTTGTGCTATGGAATAGAGCAAAAACCCCCAATGGTATCATTATATCCTTAGCTTCACCGGCAACAGACAATTTAGGACGTTCTGGTATTGACGGTGATAT
Source organism: Bartonella queenslandensis AUST/NH15 (assembly GCF_000312585.1). Taxonomy (GTDB): domain Bacteria; phylum Pseudomonadota; class Alphaproteobacteria; order Rhizobiales; family Rhizobiaceae; genus Bartonella; species Bartonella queenslandensis_A. The sequence continues at coordinate 35,270 of NZ_HE998010.1, read as the reverse complement.
TGATAATCATTGGTTAGAGAGGATTGGATCGGCACTTCTTGTATCTCTCATAAAAGATGCAACAAGCTATGCCAATAAACGTTTATCAAAAAAACAAGAAAAAGAAGAGAATGAAACAATCTCTTCAGGACAAAACATTGCAAATATTATTGTCGAAAATTACGCTAATATTCCTCCAACTTTATCCAAAAACCAAGGGGAAATGGTGAATGTTTTTGTTGCCCGTGATTTAGATTTTTCCGGCGTTTATAAATTGAAAGTCATCGAAAATAAAAAGCAGATTATCAATCGGGCTGTTTCAAGAAACTTTTATAAAAATTCTGCGATACCTTTAAAATGAATCCAAATTTACACACCATGAGTGATGAAGCCGTCACTATTGTTCTCACAAAACTTGAACCCATCAATACTTTTTTAAAAGATGAGAGTCTTTTTGAAATTGTTATCAATCGTCCCTATCAAGTGATGACAGAAGGGGTTGATGGATGGAAAACAATAGAAGTGCCGGCTCTCTCTTTTAATGAACTGATGGGAATTGCAAAAGTTGTCGCATCCTATTCCAAGCAAAATATATCAGATAGGAATCCAATATTATCGGCGACTCTCCCAGGCAATGAGCGCATTCAAATTGTCATTCCTCCAGCTGTTGAAAAAGACACGATTAGTATGACAATTCGCAAGCCCTCATCGCAGAGTTTTTCTCTCGAAGAACTCGCCAATAAAGGACTTTTCTCGTTATGTGAGCAGGTCTCTTTCACACCCTTGAATGATTATTATATGCGTTTTAACGAACTCAAAATCATCGAGCATAATTTAGCCAATGCTTACTACAATAAGGACTTTGTTTCCTTTTTAAATCAGGCTGTAAAATACCAAAAAAATATTTTGATTGCAGGGAAAACGGGTTCGGGTAAAACAACATTATCAAAAGCGTTAATCGCTAAAATCCCTCAAGACGAGCGTATTATCACCATAGAAGACACACAAGAATTGGTGATACCGCACCCTAACCATGTCTCGATGATCTATTCAAAAGATGGCCAAGGCTTAGCTTCTGTTGGTCCCAAAGAATTGCTTGAATCATCTTTACGGATGCGTCCTGATCGTATTCTTTTGCAAGAGCTTCGAGATGGTACAGCCTTTTATTATATCCGCAATGTCAATTCAGGCCATCCAGGCTCTATCACAACCGTTCATGCCTCAACAGCCCTTGCTGCCTTTGAACAAATGACCCTTTTGGTCAAAGAAAGTGAAGGAGGAGGTGATTTAGAGCGTGATGATATTCGAGGTCTATTGATTTCAATGATTGATATCATCATCCAATGCAAACGGGTTGAAGGAAAATTTAAGGTTACAGAAATTTATTATGATCCCTTCAAACAACGAAACATCTTTGGCGGTGACTAAGACAAGATCATATCGGTTGAAAGCTCTTTTAAAGCAACGATTAGCCATAAAAGGAAAAATGCATGAAAACCAAAACAACAGAGAATAGAGACAATCTTTTATCGATGACAGCAGAAGAATTAAAACAACGCCGCCAAGCTGTTGATGCCGTCATCAGCACCCATGCAATAGAGGATATAACGCTTCACTCCAAAACACTAAAAATTCTAGAGGAATACGCAAAGGGGAACATTTCACTCGAGGAATTTAACACTCTGATGCACAACGCAAAATTATAAGGAGGTCACAATGCCAAAAGCAAAAGCAAAAACCAAAAATATCGAGACAATTTCTCCTTATCATTATGTCTATCCAAACACCACAACGCTCAAAAATAAATATGGCATAAAAGACTTAAAATCCTTTCTGGATAAATGCTCACATGATACAGCAGAAGCAATGATCAATCTGCGTGAAGCCCCCCTACCAGAAAAATTTGATAGTTCCTATTTATGCTCTATTCATCATCAGTTGTTTAAAAATACCTTTGAATGGGCTGGACAGACTCGCAATGTTCCCTTTACATTTTTAGATGGTACCACCGCCATCGCTCCAGTAATGAAAAAAATAACAAGTTTTGCAATCGGCAACGAATTACAAGAAGGTTTACAAAAATTAGATCAAACGCTTAGCGAAAAAAATAATTTACGAGATTTATCATGCAAAGAATTCGCTCATGAAGCAGCCAAAATATTTGCCTCTCTTAACTATACACACCCTTTTAGAGAAGGCAATGGGCGTACACAACGGATCTTTTTTGAGAATCTCGCTCAAGCAGCAGGGCATCAGCTTGATTTTTCACTTATTACAAAAGAACGCATGTTAGTTGCTAGTGTCGCAGCAATACAAAATGACGATCTAGAACCGATGCAACATCTGTTTGAAGATATCTCCAATCCAAAAAAAATTCATCTTTTAAAAGAATTCATGAGCAATATGAAAGAACTTGGACGCAATGTGAATGATCGCCCTGTTATGGTCACCAAGGAAGGTGAAACTTACACGGGAACCTATAGGGGGGCTGGTCATGATAGCTTTGCTTTCAATGTGAAAGGCGCTTACATTATTGGCAACAAAGAAGATCTCACACCAGAACAACTCAAAACATTAAAACCTGGTGATAAATTTACCTTCACCGTCCCACAAACACGAGAGTTAAAAAATATTCTCATTCCTGAAGAAAAATTAGCCCCTTTATCAAAAACTGAAAAAGCTGAAATGATTGCAGAAGATGCCCGTGTCCACACCGCTCGAAACCAAATCCAACAATTGTCAAAAATTGTTTATGGCAACGCAAAAACATTGGACAAAAAGATGGTCGAGATTATTAAAAATCCAGCCTTAGGTCAACAGCTCGCCGATCAGATTGAAAAGACACCCGACTCTGTTGCTCATCTTGCTGGTTTCAGTTTATGTGGACTTCAAAATCAAGCCCGTGCAAACGCTAAAAATCATCTTGAGATGCTCTGTAGTGCTGTTACAAATTTCGCACATGCTGTAAAATATGCGGAAAAGGAAATTACGCAAGAACATGCAACTGAACAAAAACGCCGTGCAACAGCCGTAGAAATGCCAAGTAAAAACTTGCAAGACCTCTTCACCTTGCCCAAAGAATTACAGCAAGAATCTTTAGCAAAAAATCTTGGACTTCAAAAAGAGCTGACAAGCCTTGTCAAAAACATCAATAGCCGTCTCTCAGCCACTGAACATAAAGCTGTCAAAAATAATGAGTATGGAACATTGGCTCAAAGCATTGGTGTATCAGAAAATAAAGCCACGAAAATTGCACAAACTGTTAAGCAAGCCCAAGAAGTACACCAGCAAATCTGCACGCGCGCAGTCATTCGCTCAAATGTGCTCGCTATGGCCAGCTAGGAATGGATGAAACCTTCCTCTTTCATGAAAAGGGCGCATAAACGGAAACGGGTTAGCCGTTAGCGCCTTTTCAAAAGAGAGTATTACACACCTGAAAAAAGAGCATTGCACAGCAAATTCTAAAGAGAATTGAAAGTAAAATACAATGAAATATACCAAGGCACAAATGGTCCTTATTTTAGTCCCAATCATTTTAGGGGCTTTAACGATATTCCTTGTTCCTCATTTTTTGTCGTTTATAACAAATGGATTAAAGAGCGATCAAATTTATTGGACTCTTCGTTCAGAGCCTTTACTAGTCTTAGCACTAACGGCTGCTGTTTCATTGTTGTATAGTCTCTCGCAAAAACTACACCTGCGTAAAACAATTACTTTTGTCTCCATTGTCTTTTTTGGAACCATTGCTCTTTACTATGTTGTGGGTGAAATAAAACGCTTAAGTCCCTATGTTGGCCAACAAGGCATAACGTGGAGCTATGCGCTTCAATTCATGGATCCTATGGTTGTCTTTGGCATCATCATTGGTGCTTTTTTTTTCCTCATTCAATTCGCCACAACTTCTCCCCCTAAAAATAAGCTCAAGCGTGCCAAAAAAGAGGTTTTTGGGGGAGCAGCATGGATGGATTTAAGAGAGGCAGCAAAAATTTTTCCTGCCAATGGGCAAATTGTTGTGGGGGAAAGATACCGTGTTGATCAAGATAATGTATGCAAAATTCCCTTTGCACCTGGCAATAAAACAACATGGGGCAAAGGTGGAACCGCCCCTTTGCTAAGCTTTAATCTTGATTTTGGTTCAACCCATATGATTTTTTTTGCTGGTTCTGGTGGTTATAAAACCACAAGTACAGTGGTTCCCACGTGTTTAACCTATCCAGGATCTATTATTTGTCTTGATCCTTCAACAGAAGTGGCCCCAATCGTCAAATTTGCCCGTCAAAAGATGGGCAATAGAAATGTTATTGTTCTCGATCCTAATTCACTTTTAACAAAAAGTTTTAATGTCATCGATTGGCTTTTAGATGACAGCGTACCCCGCACACAACGTGAAGCCAATATTGTTAGTTTTTCTAAATTGCTTCTCAGCGATAAAAAATCAGACAATTCTTCAGCGGAATATTTCTCCACACAAGCCCATAATCTTTTAACGGCTCTTCTTGCTCATGTCATATTTTCTGATGAATATGAAGACCATGAGCGCAATTTAAAAACATTGCGCGAAATTCTCTCTCAATCAGAAACAGCTATTATCAATCAATTACGCATGATTCAAGAAACAACACCTTCTCCTTTTATTCGCGAAATGGTGGGTATTTTTACAGAAATGGCAGAACAAACTTTTTCAGGAGTCTATACAACTGCCTCAAAAGACACTCAATGGCTTTCTTTGTCTAATTATGCAGATCTTGTCTGTGGTGATGATTTTTTCTCCTCAGATATTGCCAATGGTAATATAGATGTTTTTCTCAATCTCCCCGCCAGCATTTTAAACAGCTACCCAGCGATAGGACGTGTGATTATTGGAGCCTTTCTCAATGCCATGGTTACAGCAGACGGTAACTATAAAAAGCGTGTTTTATTTGTCTTGGATGAAGTTGATCTTCTAGGTTATATGAATATTTTAGAAGAAGCCCGTGATCGTGGACGTAAATACGGCACATCCTTGATGCTCTTTTATCAATCCACGGGTCAGTTGGTCAATCACTTTGGAGAATCAGGGGCCCGTTCATGGTTTGAAAGTTGCTCCTTTGTCAGCTATGCGGCCATTAAAGACCTCCAAACAGCTAAAGAGATTTCAGAACGCTGTGGTCAAATGACCGTTGAAGTCACCGGAGTGAGCAAATCAAGAGGTTTATCTTTAGGGAAGAGTTCTTACAACATCAATTACCAACAAAGAGCGCTCATTTTACCCCACGAGGTTATTCAAGAAATGCGTCAAGATGAACAAATTATTCTGATACAAGGGCAACCTCCTTTGCGATGTGGCCGTGCCGTCTATTTCAGAAGAAAAGAAATGTTAGCCGCTGCTGCAAAAAATCGTTTTGCCCCACAAAAGAAAAACTAACCTCCATGAGAAGATATTGACAAAAAATAACAATAAAACAAAAAAAGGCATATATCCCTATTTTTTTAAAGCTTATGAACGAAAAATTCCCCGTCCACATATAAGAAAAACAAGGGCAAAAAATCCGTGATTTTTCCTCTTATATTTTGTGCATCGCTTTACCAGCAACCATGATCTTTAAAAAGTCTCTATAAAAACGCCCATACACCAACCAATAGCGACACCAATCCCGCCAAAAAAGAACATATTCCTACAAAGTTTTTCATATATAACTTTAAAATACATTGATTTATAATAATCACTCATATTTTTGTGTTGAATGAGAGACGAGATAGCGTAAGATGCTCTCATTTCAAATCTGTTCCATGTTGCCTCAATCACCCCCCTATCACTGACATGTTACAAGCAGGAACCCTAGGTGAAGTGGAGATGTACAAGTAAAGGCACGCGTTTTCATAAACCGCCTTAAAGTCCAAGGGTTTGTCAGCAATATTTTAGCGCTAGCACAAACTGTGTGATGGTAGCAGCTTTCTTTATGAAACATAAAAATGGGGGCGCTCAATAGATTTTATACACTTTATGGGGGCTGTACCATTATACCATTCACAAGCATCGTCACCAAATAGGTGTGTTAAAAGATGTCTCTTTAAAACAATCCTGTAAAGATGCAACACAATAGTATTCTGTTTTACGTAAAGGGCGTGCCTCCATTAAAGAATATAATAAACAAAAGATTTCCCTTTAAGACAAGAAACTCTCAAAATACCCATACGATAAACACCGTTTTTTCCAAAAAACATCCAAATATACACCAAAATGAATAAAACGTTCTTATAAAAGGTTTTTCCCCTTTACGATATCATCACGTGTTCTATTTAAACAACTAAGTGCTGAAAAAACACATTTTCTTAACCCAAAGAAAAATTTTCCCCTCTTATGGGGTTTAAAGCAGCGCAATACAATTAAGAGCAACGCACAAAGTAAAAAACATTTTGTCGTAAACATACACAAACAAGATGCCCACATAGACTAATAAGAAAAACATAATGGAGAAAAATTCTTGATAACTTCTTTGATCCATAGACTTCCCAATCTGAACACTATGTATGAAAAATCCCCAAGCCATCCGATAACCAAGAGCAATTCTCTCCGCTATATCCACGCCCTTCATCAAGGTGCTTTTGCGAATAACTTTTTTAAAGGCAAAACAGCAAAGATCTTAAGCAACATTTTTCTTTTTTTCCCCTTCTTCCCCACCTCAAAGGATGAAGATTTCACCCAGAGCAGATTTATAAAAAATCCATCTTTTAACCCCTTCACGGGATTCATAGCAACATCTTAAGTATCAATATTTTACAACACAGCAGAATAATAAATAAAAGAAAACATCAGAGAAGCTAAAATAAATGAAAAAAGAAATAGACATGAAAACAATCGCAACAAAATATTATGTATTTCTCACACCCAAAACCTGTCAAAAGCTTCACAAAAGGGTTGCTACAACTATCCGCACACTTGAGGGAAGAGCACTTTCTCTCATAACACTTTAAATTTCAAAAGAATACGCGAAGGGAAATTTTCAATATACCAACATGCAGCGTTTAAAACGCGCATCAATCATCACCTTATCCTTTAAGGAGAGCATATATGTTAGAGCAAAATTATTTATATAAAGGAACCACAACACTCAAAAATAAATATGGCATCAAAGATCCTAAAAAACTTTACGAACGCTGTGCCCATGACGTCTCTAAAGAAGCCGTCAATTTTCGTCATGAACCACTCCCACAAAAATTTGATGCCGCTTATCTAACCTTAATCCACTGGAGTCTCTTCCACAAAACTTTTGAATGGGCAGGCTACACCCGCGATACATCCTTTACATTTGAAGATGGCACCACCGCCCGTATGCCGGCGATGCGTCCTAAAGGTTATGAAGCTCCTTTTGCTATCGGTCCACAGATAAAAAAAGAACTCAAACAAGTCGAAAAAACACTGAACCAGAAGAACAATTTAAAAGGCTTATCGCGCCAAGAATTTGCTGAAAATGCCGCTGACGTTTTTATTGCACTCGAGCACGCACACCCTTTCAGAAAAGGCAATGGACGCGTCAATCGAATGTTTATGGAAAAACTTGGACAAGCAGCAGGACATACCATTGACTTTTCTTTCATCACAAAGGGACGCATGACAACAGCTTGTATTGGAGCCATGCAATATGGCAATTCCCAACCGATGAAAGATCTTTTTGAAGATATCACCCATCCACAAAAATCCGTTATTTTAAAAGAATTCATCTCCCAAATGAGAGAAGCTGAACTGGATGAAATTAACAATCGTGTTGTTGTTACAGCAAAAGAAGATGTAACCTATGAAGGCATCTTTAGAGGCGTTTCAGCAGAAGGTTTTGTCATGGAAGTAGAGGGAGCTTTCGTCGTCGGGCACAAAGATGATCTTCTCCCAGAACAGATCAAAACATTACGCAATGGCGACCGCCTCTGCTTTCAAAAAACCAATGTTCAAAATATAAAAGAAACACTGATCCCAAAGGAAACATTAGCCCCTCTTACTCATGAAGCGTTATTCGCCAAGATTGCAAATGACGCTTATGTTGAAGAAAGCCGAAAAAACATCGAACATTTATCAAAGACTGTTTATGGTAAAACGCAAGCCTTAAAGACAAAATTGGACATCATAACAGCAGATCCAAACTTAGGAAATCAGTTTGCCGATGAAACTCTCCAAAACCCTCAATCAATTTCTAAATTTGCTGGACGTAAAATACTTGGCATGAAAAGTCCAAATCGCAAGTACGCGGAACAAACTGTTCCACAACTCAGCCAAGCCCTTAAAAATTACAGCGCCATAACACAACAAGCAAAAGATACAATTCTAGAACAACACCAAAGAGAACAAAATCGCCTGAGCCATTCAGTCGAAAAACCTGGAAACAATTTACAAAACCTTTTTTCCTTATCAGAAGAACAACAAAGAACAGCTTTATTGCATTCTCCAGCACTACGACAAGAACTCCATACCTTTTCACGCAAACTACACAATCGTCTCTCCTCAGAAGAGCGTAAAGCCATACACGAAAAAGATCATACAAGACTAGCGTGCCTTCTTGGTACATCAGAAAGCAAAGCGAAAGAAATTGCACACATGGTAAAGAATACCAAAGAAGCACAATGTCAAGCCCGCAGCTTGAAAGTTAGTCGTTCCTCATCACTGGCTCTCACGGGTTAAAAACGTACCAACTTTTGCCTTCCAACAGAACTCTTGGTCTCAATCATTTCATCTCCATTGTGCCTGCAAATTGTTTTAGAATATTACAAAATATAGTCCTAAAAAAATATCCTGCAATGTATTATAACTTATTGATAAAATTTAACAAAAAACTTTATAATTTCACAAAAAAACTTTATAAAAGACATAAATCTCCATTACACACCAAAATGAATAGCGCGAAATCTTTGGAAACCATTCAGTTTGATATTTTCCTTTTGTCTTAAAAGATATCAAAAAAGTGGGGAATAGTCCAAAGAGGTTTTCTAAAATATTGAAAGGAAACAGCCATGAAAAAAAACCACCCACAACCAGATCCCCAGAATCCAGAAACACAAAATCCAGAAGCTCTCTACGCAAAAGTGAATAAATCACACAAAAGAGGAGGTCCACGCGTACCAAGCCCAGAAGAAATACAAGCAAATGCTAGAAGACAACCCCCTAGTGACTATGATACGCCCCCCCAACAGCCAACGGGAAAGATCTACGCCCCTCAATACCCTTTAGGAGCTGCCCATACAACGGTTGGAAGGGGTTCGCGTGAGCCTTCTCCAGAAAATCACACAAATCCCTATGCAGTCGTTGATCTGGCAACGGGTGAAACAGAGTTTCAAGAACAAAAAAATCCCCTCTATGACTCACCGAGCGGAAGCACCCAAGATGTGCGACATTCCCAAAGATCAGGCGAACATCTCTACGCCGAAATTGATCCGAGAACGCAAGGCGAACGTTCTCCCCAAAAACCAGTAGAAACTATCTATGCAAAGCTTGGCATGGGCGCTGAAGGCGGTCAAGAATCCCAACACCGGACAAATCCTCTCTACGAAGGGATTGGCAGAGCAACAACACCTCCTCCCAGAACCCCGAAAGATATCGTTACAACAAAGCTTTTACAAGACACAAGCTTTCAATATGGTGTAAGAGAAGTCCAAGTCTGGTGCCAAACCGTTTATAAAAACGAACATGCCTTGAATGAACAACTTGCTCGAATTCTTGAAAATCCTCAGAATGCAGAAAAAGTCTTATGGAACCTTGCAGCCCATCCTGAAAGCGTTGGCAAACTGGCTGGTAAGCAAGTCCTTGGTGTAAAAAGCCCCGATCGCAAAGAAGCTGAAAATGGTTTTCGTCACCTTTGCTCAGCTCTTGAGAGGCATATCCATAAGGCACAAAAGCTCCATAAACAGTTTACACGTGAGCAGGAAAGAGATCAAAGACACGAAAATCCAGAAAGAGATACAGAACACAGACATCACCACCACCATCATCGTCATCACGCAAGAGGACAAAATCGGGAGAGTCCAGAACACAGCCCTCAACGACAAAGACAC
>NZ_HE998010.1:13191-24772 GCF_000312585.1 Bartonella queenslandensis AUST/NH15 | reverse complement strand
CAAAGATCCATTAAACTTATTGTGAATAGCGCAGATCTTTGGAGCTCATTCAGTTCGATATCTTCCTTTGTCTCAAAGTGATCAAAGCTTAAAAGGCAAGAGTCCCCAAAGAGGTTTTCTAAAACAATTTTTGAAAGGAAACATGCATGAAAAAAGACCACCTTCATCCTTTTCCATCCTCTTCAATACAAGAACTTATAAAGCTTTATGAACAAGCAGCGGCAGAGGTCTCAGGTCCAGCAGCCCCAGCCCCACTCCCTAAAGAAAAACCTTCAAAAAGCAAAAGACTGTCAACAATACCGGAAGAAGGTGAGGAAAGACAATCTCTTTTAAGAGCAGAAACTGTTACGGAGGAAGTTGCACCATCATCCGTTAGAATGACACATTCACCAATGCCTCTCACAAGAAGCAGCTCGACCAAAAGTCCGCAAGAACCTGAAACGACACGTGCAACAGTTACTTCACAAAGAAAAACAAGAATCCTCTCAGAGGAAGAAATCATTCAATTGCTTCCACACCATTCATTGGTTCGAACATATCAAGAAGAAATTCAACGTTTATCCGCAAGTGCCTATGGCAACTCCGATATTTTGCAAGAAAAAATGCAAGAAATTCAAAGAAATCCCGCAGCTGGAGAGGAACTCTCATGGCGCATGACAGCCCATCCTGAAAGTCTTGCGAAACTTTCCGGCACCAACATGTTTGGCTTCAAAAATCGAGCGCGCCGACAAGCAGAAGAGAGTTTTTCCGCCCTATGTGTCACCGTTGATGGTTATACAGAAGCTGTCAAACAGGCAAGAGAGAGCCTATTACAATCTCCAGAGCAAGAACTCAAAAACTATGAACACCTCATGGGAAAGGCGGCCGTCGCTAAACTTCTGAAAAAACCAGATCACCGTGAAAAAGAAAGCCTTTCAGAGGCAGAAATTTCTACCCAAATTCACCAGCATTCAAAAGTCAGAAGACACCATGCCCAAATCCAATATTGGTGTAAAGTTGTTTTTGGCAACGAAAACATTTTGCAATCACAAATAGAAGAGCTTTTCCAAAACCCTGAAACGATAGAACAGCTCGCACAACAACTTGCTGGAAATCCTAAGTCTTTCAACAAATATGCTGGTCGCAACTTTTGTGGCTTCAAAAATCAAGCACGCAGACATGCTGAATCAGGGCTTTCTCACCTCATTGACGCCACTGACAATTATGCAACAGCTGTAGCACAAGTAAGAGAAAGCCTTTCACAAACTCAGCAGACAAACCAAGAACGCCATGAAGCATCTTCTGAAAGAGCGCAAGTCTTGCATCAAAAACAAAGCGTCTCACAGTCTGTGCAACGCCCTGAAACTTCAACAGTAACGCATGAACGAGCAACGACCTCTACGCAACAAGAAGAAACAGATTTTCGTCCTCGCAAAACTGCCAGCCCCAAAGCAGTAGCTTTTGCCAGCTAAACAAACGTAATTTTTCACGCTGAATCCAGCGTCTTGGCGCAATCATGACAAAGGTGGTTTGCGCCAAGAAAGAGAAGGCGTTGAAACAAAATTCATTCTCCTACCACTTAATCTAACCACTTGATAAAACAGTATTGAGAAAGTGATTATAATCGGCCCTAAGAAAGTAAAATCTTTTGCACTTATTCAGTTTCATTTCCTCTCTCATACAAAGTAAATGAAAAAGCCTAAAACAGGATAAACACCAACACACATTCTTAAATAGTAATTAGAAAACAATATTGAAAGAACTTGAAAGGAACATGCATGAAAAAAAGAAATCCCTCCCCTTTTATCACCCAAATGATGGCAAAATTTCAACAACAGGCTGAACAATCTCCTACCACCCCCTCTCATTCTCAAGTTTCTCAAAGTGGGCCAAACCCACCTATACAAAAACGCCCAGAGAATTTGTCACATCCCCCAAAGGTTGCACCACCGCCCCCCCCACGTATAAGAGAAAAAACGCCAGCCGACACAATGATCCAAAAACCTGAAACCCAAGAGAGCCTCTCCACGCGCATAAAAACGGCTCCACAAAGACCACCACGTGCAAAAGATAGAGAACAAAACAAAACAGCGGCTCAAGAAGCCCCCTCTCTACAAACGGAAATGGCTCCGCCCAAACCCCCACGCATAAAAGATAAAACACCAAGCGACCCAACAATCCAAAAGCTTGAACCCCAAGAAAGCCCTTCCACGCGCATAAAAACGGCTCCACAAAGACCACCACGTGCAAAAGATAGAGAACAAAACAAAACAACGGCTCAAGAAGCCCCCTCTCTACAAACGGAAATGGCTCCACCCAAACCCCCACGCATGAGAACAAAAGTGCAAACCAACACAAAAAACCAAAATCCGGAAACTCTCGCCCCAAGTGTTAGACCCAAAACACCACAGCACAGGCAAGTCAGGCAGCAAAGCAGTTCATCATCACAGGATAGTGAACCATATGCAGTACCTCGTTTAAGAAAAACACACCCAATAGAAGACAGACAAAAAAGCGACACTGTCGTCCAAAAAGTAGCCTCGACCCCAACAGCAATTGAACAACCAAAACCGTCTCAGAAACACAAAACATCTATTAATAAAATGGAAAGAGAGATATTACTTTCAGCTTATCAAGAAGAAATACGCTTTTTGTGCAAAAAGGCTTTTGGTGACCGGCTTATTTTAGACCAAAGAATAGAGATCATAAAAGAAAACCCCAGTATGGGAGAACAGCTCCTATGGGATATCACAGAACACCCTCAGTCTATTTCTAAGCTTGCTGGTCGAAAAGTTCTTGGCATAAAAAACGGAACACGCAAACAAGCTGAAGAAACTCTTCCTACCCTCTGTGCCGCTATTAACGGTTATGTATATACTGCAAAATATACACATCACGAGAATATTTCACAAAATTCTCACACAAAACAACAACAGCATCAACAAGCGCAACGAGAAGGAGCAATTAGTCAACCCGCACGAAATCCACTCGATTCAGAAAAGAAAATCCAGCCTCTCTCAAACCAAGAAATTGCCCGCAGAGTTCAACAAAATCCATCGGTTCAATATAGTCAAAGAGAGGTTCAATATTGGTGTAAAATTGTCTATAGTGATCCATTTATTTTGCAATATAGAATGGAAGATATGCACAAAATTCCAGAGATGGGAGAAGAACTTGTATTTCAAATTGAAAAGGATTCTACATCTTTTGCTCCGCTTGCTGGTAGAAAAACCCTTGGCATAAAAAACGGAGCACGCAAAACTGCTGAAGAAAATCTTCCCACCCTTTGTACCGCCATTAAGGATTATGCTGACACTGTAAAACAGGTGAGAGAAAGTATCGTGCAAACCCATCAGGTAGAACAACAACGCCATCACCAACCGCTTACTGATCTGGATAAACAATTGCAAAAGCAGCTGCAAAAGCAGCAAAGCTTATCGCAGTCCCCGAAACCGCCTGAACGCTCAACAACAAAACCGCATCAAGAGCTTACAGAAACGTCTAGACAAGGAGAAAAACCGCCTATTCGACCGCACAGAGCCGAAACATCAAAAGCAATGGCTTGGTCGTAATAGTCTCATCACCATTGGCTTTTCACACAAAACTTTGGTGCAATTATTTTTCCAATATTGCACCAAGGATGGCGTGTAACATACAGAAAATTTGAACAAACTGTCATATAACAAAACGCATTGATAAAATTTTTACGATACATTTCATAAAAATTACCAGCATTCACGTTGTTCCATTATTAACTTAGGTTCCACGCAAATAAGATCAATTTTTTTCAATCATTCAAATAGATATTCTTCTTCAAAGAAAAAACGCTACGAAAATAATGTAAAGCAAAAAATGCAAAAAAGAAGATTTTTAAAAAACAAATATTAAAAACGTGAAAGGAAATATGCATGAAAGAAAACACAGAACATGGTGCCTCCTCCACAGAAGAATTGCAAGAACACCCCCCTGCAATTAATGCCGCCATTTCTAAGCAAATCAATGAAGAAGCGCAAAATTTTTTCTACCCCAATAGCAAGATACTTAAAAATAAATACCGCATCAAAAACAAAGAAATATTAATGGAACGGTGTTCTGATGATGTAAAAAAAGAAATGATCAAACTGCGCCAAGAACCTCCACCAGAGCAGTTTAATTCCTTCTATCTAAAATATCTTCATCAACGCCTCTTTTCCCGTGCATTTGAATGGACAGGACAAACCCGCGAAGAGCCTTTTACCTTTGCAGATAGCAGTGTTGCTTCCATGCCCATTTTGAAAAGAAAAGAATTTACAAAACCTTTTGCGATTGGCAGAAAAGTACAGGAAGGACTAGAAAAGTTAGATAAAACACTTGCTGAAAAAAATAATTTAAAAGGCTTATCCCGCGAAGAATTTGTTGAACATGCTGCTCAACTGATGATAGACTTACACCACTTGCATCCTTTCAGAGAGGGCAATAGGCGTACAAAAAGACTGTTTGTTGAAAAACTTGGACAAGCAGCAGGACATAAGCTAGACTTTTCACTTGTAAGCAAAAAACGCAAAGACTTTGTCCGCGCAGCTGCCATGGAACGTGGCGATCCAAAGCCTATGAAGCATCTGCTTGAGGATATCTCCCATCCAGAAAAATCGCTCATTTTACAAGAATTCACCAACTCTATGAAAAAGCTTGGAATGGGTGAAAAAAATTATTATCTCGCTGTTGTCGCAAAAGAAGGAGAGACCTATCATGGAACCTATAGAGGCTGTGGAGCCAATGGCTTTATGATGGATGCTCAGGGAACGCTCATCTTGGGAAATAAAAAAGACCTCACTCCAGAGCAAATACAAACATTAACAATTGGTGAGGCCTTCTCCTTTACAGCGCCAAAGGCTCAAAGCCTGCAAAAAACCAGCAAAAAACATTGGTTCCAGAAGAAAAAAGAGCCACCCTCAACAACGATAAAATAACTGAAAAGAACAAAGATAACGCCCCCATTCAAACAGAGAGAAAAGTAAAAGCCCATTTTGCACCATGGATTGCCTCTCATGCTTTACAGGACAGCGTTGAAGTTATGCCCCAAAATCTATCAGAAAAAGAACCAATGACTCAATCTTCTTCTATGGGGCAAACGCAAAAAAATTTCCAAGAAACCATTTCACAGACCAACAATACAGCAACAAATGATCTAATATCTGGCCAACTGACAAAGGAAAAACGCTCCGATCATCAAGAAAGAGCAAAACAACACCCCCAAAAAGCAATAGTATACTGGGATACGACTACAAGGAAAACGGAAACGGCCTCTCTCCCCTCATCGGAGAAATTATCCTTATCACCTGAAACCAAAGAAGAGCGCACAGCAGAGCAAATACAAACGTTAAAAAAAGGTGACGTCCTCTCCTTTACAGTATCAAGACCTCAATACCAGCAAAAAATGCTGATCCCCGCAGAAAAAATATCCTCTCTTACAAACGAAGAAATTATCACAAGGATCAAAAGCAACGCATCACTTCAAGAAAGAAGAACAGAAATCGAAACTTTATGCCAAATCATTTATGGCAATCGACATATTTTGCAGGAAAAAATTGAGAGGATCCATAAAAATCGTACAGAGGGAGAACAGCTCACCTATCAAATTGCCACATCTCCTCAATCGATTACTAAGTTTGCTGGGAGCAATATATTTGGCATAAAAAATAACGCGCGCACCAATGCTGAAGCAAATATCATGCCCCTCTGTAGAGCCATTGAGTGTTATATCAATATTTTTACACAAACAGAAAGAGACATTCTCCATGACCATCACGCAAAACAAAGACGCTGTGAACAGGCGGTAGAAATGCCTAAGGTTTGGATGCAAAATCTCCTTTCCTTGCCAAAAGAACAACAGCAAGAAACGTTATCAAACTCTCCTGAATTAAGGGGGGAATTAAGGAATTATATCAGAAAAATCAATGAACGCTTATCCTCAAGCGAGCACGAGGCGATAAAGGAAAATAATCCCGAAAAACTTGCGAAGAGTCTTGGGACATCTGCCATCAAGGCAAAAGAAATTATGGAGATCGTCCAGCAGACAAAAAAGATAGAACAAAACATATCCCCCATGCATTCTTATGACCGCCAATTTAATGAGCGCTCAGCACCAAACCAGCACCAATCTATCCAACATCCGTTGATAAAGAAAAACACTGAAAAAATATGTTCTAACATTCTTGATAAAGAAGCAAGTAAAGCACAGAAAGTGACAAAAAGCTTTCAACCACACACAACGCAGTACGCAAAAGCCATGACGCTCTAAAATTCATATAATTTTTAATTTTTCTCTCTCTCTGGTAGAAAAGGTTGCCTTTCCTTTCGGCCTTTATCGGCAAACCAATCGTGCATCCACAAGATGCCCAAACCATAGGAGAGCAACTTTATTTTCTCAGATTTTGCTCTCATCAACTGTGAAAAAAACTGAACAGAGCAATGATAAGGATTAAGATCATTAATCACTTTCATTGCTTATAACGCTCGCAACCGGAGGTGCTAAAAAAAAAGCAAAACGCTGTTGAAAGCTCACGTCTTCCTATCCTCTGTTTGCGGAATCTCTGAAACGGAAAAACCGCCTCATTTAGGGAGAATATAAAACCGTAGAAGTGAAAACCAATCACGAGCTTTGCCTTCACCTTTTAGCTCAAGCTTATAACTTTTAAAAGCACCGAAAGCACTGTCTTTTAAATCATGAAAACAGCGCATTGCTTCACACTTTTATTTTATTTGCGTTCTTTAATAAGATCACGCCCTTCAGGTAAAACAGAATGCCATTGAATTACACACAACATCACCCCCTAAAGAGCAATTATCATTATATACCCCTAAACTATTATGACATCGCTCCCATATTTCAATTTGAAAAAGAAATTTTAATTATTTTATGGCAACAAATAAAAATTGTAATGCAATAATAAAAGTAAGGAGCATTTTAAAAGTCTTCACACACCCTTGTTGACAGAAAGATAAACACCGTCGTAAAACACTGTCAAAAATATATTCTTGTATGGATATACAGATCAGATTTTCACGATTTAAAACGGTTTATTTTCCTATCAACGCTTTTCTTTTTTCTAACAAAACCGACATATCTTTATGACCTTGATAAAAAAAATTGCAACAGTTGCTTCCGGAACCCTGATGAGCCGTATTTTTGGCTTCGTCCGTGAAATGCTTATGGCAGCAGCGCTAGGAACTGGTCCTGTTTCTGATGCGTTTAATGCTGCTTTTCGTTTTCCCAATACATTCCGGCGTTTTTTTGCTGAAGGCGCCTTTAGTGCTGCGTTCATTCCTCTTTTTGCAAAAAAAATCACTGAAGATGGTCACGAAACTGCCTGCAAATTTGCAGAAGAGGTCTTTGGTGTTCTCTTCACGTTTCTATTACTGTTAACCATTGCTATGGAACTCAGTATGCCTTTTTTGGTACGAACCATTATTGCTCCAGGTTTTACCGAAGATGCAACAAAATTTAACGCAACAATTCACTTTACTGCGATCATGTTTCCCTATTTAACCTGCATGTCCCTTGCTGCCATGATGGGAGGCATGCTCAATGCTCTGCGACGCTATTTTATCGCCGCCATTGCCCCACTCTTTTTAAACATTATTCTGATTGGTGTACTTGCCTATGCTTGGATCTATCAACTTGATGCTTGGCATATCGGTTTAAATCTCTCCTGGGGTGTGTTAGCGGCAGGACTTCTTCAACTTGCCTTAATTGCCGTTGCTTTGCGTCAAAGCGGCATGAAAATTTTCCTCCGCCATCCCAATTTAACACCGAATGTTCGCAAGCTATTAACTTTAGCATTTCCTGCTGCTATCACGGGAGGCATCACACAAATTAATTTGCTTATCAATACTAACATTGCTTCTAGTCAATCGGGAGCTGTCTCTTCTTTGATGTATGCTGATCGCCTTTATCAACTGCCTCTCGGCGTGGTTGCCATTGCCGTTGCAACTGTTCTTTTGCCAGAATTAACCCGCGCTTTGCGAAGCAAAAAGCAGGAAGAAACCCACCATTTGCAAAACCGCTCTATCGAATTAACGCTATTGCTAACACTCCCAGCTTCCATCGCTTTTTTGCTGCTCTCCACCCCTATCGTCAGTTTGCTCTTTGAACGTGGACAATTTACCAGCCAATCAACACACCATGTTGCACAATTATTGGAACTTTATGGATTAGGACTTCCTGCCTTTGTTCTTATAAAGATCTTTATTCCCAATTTTTTTGCCCACGAAGATACTAAAACACCGATGATTTTTACCGGCATTTGCGTTTTCATCAATATTAGCCTCGCCTTAATATTATTTCCTATTCTATCCGCACGAGGCATTGTTATTGCTGAAATTACTTCTGGATGGGCTAATACACTCTTACTTTGGGGTGTCCTTATCAAACGCGGTTATTGGAAATACGACATCCACCTGATAAAGCGAATATCATGTCTCATGATCGCGACCCTTTTGAGTGCACTAGCCCTTTATTACGGATTAAATATGCTTGGATTTTTGTCTTTTTCTTTATCCTCACAAGCATCCTTTTTCTTGCGCGTCAGCACTTTAGCAGGGATTATGCTCGGCATATTCTTGATCTATTTTAGTGCTTATTTTTTATCTGCCCCTCGTTCCTTTTTTCACACACTCAAAAATTTGAAAAAACGCTCATAATATCTATACTTCGTCAAAAACAATAAAACGAATAACCTTAATTGGAGAAAGAACACGCCTATGGATACCTTCACACCACTTGTCTTTTCCGGCGTACAACCGAGTGGTCACTTACATCTTGGCAATTATCTTGGAGCCATTCAGCATTGGGTTGAACTGCAAAACTCTCATCACTGCCTCTATTGTGTTGTGGATATGCATGCGCTCACCGTCAATCCAGATCCCCTTACTTTACGCGAATCCACCAGAACAGTAACAGCAGCCTTTTTAGCCGCCGGTATTGATCCCCAAAAACATATTATTTTCAATCAATCACGTGTTTTTCAACACGCTGAACTCGCATGGATTTTTAATTGTGTTGCCCGTATCGGCTGGCTTCAACGTATGACACAATTTAAAGATAAAGCAGGGAAAGATCGTGAAAAAGCATCGCTTGGGCTTTTTGCCTATCCCACGCTGATGGCTGCTGACATTTTAGTTTATCGTGCGACACATGTTCCAGTGGGAGAAGATCAAAAACAGCATGTTGAACTCACACGCGATATTGCACAAAAATTTAACAATGACTATGCACAACGTATTGCCGAACTCAATTTTAGCATCCCTATGCAAACGAACGAAGAAAAAAGACAAGGATTTTTTCCTCTCCCCGAAGCACTGATTGGAACAACAGCTACACGCGTTATGTCCTTGCGCGATGGGACAAAAAAAATGTCAAAATCAGATCCTTCCGATTTTTCACGCATTAATTTAACCGATGATGCTGATCTTATCGCAAAAAAAATACGCAAAGCCAAAACAGACTCTTCTCCTCTTCCCGATACTCTTGCCGCTTTAAAAGAACGCCCCGAAGTGGATAACCTGCTTGGTATTTATGCCGCCTTAGCCAAAGTCAGCAAAGAAAAGGTTCTTGTAGAATTTTCTGGTCATCAATTTTCGCATTTTAAAACAGCTCTAGCCGACCTTGCCGTCCATAAGCTTGCACCTATAACAGAAGAATTACGTCGTCTTCATCAAGAAAGCAGTTATATTGACTCTGTTTTGCATGATGGCGCTAAACGTGCTAGTATGCTCGCAGAAGAAAATCTGAAAAAAATTCGTGAAATTATTGGATTTTTGCACGATACATAAAAACAATAAAACTAAAAAACGGTAGAGAGCAAAAAAATCGTTTGTACAAAATAGAGAAAGTGCATGATTTCTAAACCCAAAAATCCGAAAAAAGAACCCAAGAAAAAGAACTTAGTCATTATCGATGAAACACCAGAATGTCGGCGTGCCGTTGTATTTGCCGCACAACATGCCCAAAATACCAATAGAACTTTGGTTTTGCTTTGTGTTGTTGATAGTGCAGAATTTCAACATTTTCTGGGTGTAAACAATGTGATGCGTACAGAATCAACACAAAGTGCTCATAAAATTTTAGGAGACATTGCGAGTGAAGTTCGTACCTCTCATGCCCTTGAAACAGAAATAGTGGTGCGTGAAGGGAAAAAAATTGATGAAATTTCTAAACTGATCAACGAAGATAAAAGAATTGCCTTGATTGTTTTAGCAGCCAGTGGACATACAGAAGGGCCAGGTCCCCTTATCCAATTAATCGGGAATAAAGGAACCGCTTTTTCAATCCCTGTCATTGTTATTCCTAGTAATCTTGCCGATGAAGATATTAGGTCTATTGCCTAAAAATATAATATTCTAAAATGTAATGATCTTCTTAATTCTTCACTATAAAAGGAGAGTCTATGTTTATTCAAACTGAAACCACCCCAAATCCTGCAACACTTAAATTTTTACCAGGACGCGTGGTACTTTCCGAGGGTGTATTAGAATTTCGTGACCGTGAAGAAGCAGTTAAAAACTCACCTTTAGCAGCTAAACTGTTTAATATTCCCAATGTCAATGGTGTCTTTTTAGGTTATGACTTCATCACCGTAAGCAAAAAAGAGGGAGAATGGCAACATCTCAAACCGGTTATTTTAGGCACAATTATGGAGCATTTTCTGTCCAATGAGCCTGTTATCACCACCAGCGCTACAACACAAGCCCATGCCCTTAACGAAGAATTTTATGATGAAAAAGATGCTGATATTGTCTTAACCATTAAAGAACTGCTTGAAACACGTATTCGCCCTGCTGTTGCCAATGATGGTGGCGATATCACTTTTCGTGGGTTTGAAAATGGTATTGTTTATCTCAATATGCGGGGTTCCTGTGCTGGATGTCCTTCTTCAACAGCAACGCTCAAACATGGTATTGAAAATCTTTTACGCCATTTTATCCCTGAAGTTTTAGGCGTTGAAGCCATGCCACAATAAATATTGACCTCAATAGGTAAAATGACCACACAAATTGTCGCCCTTCAATAAGGCTTTAACATGGAATGCAAAAATCTTATGCCATTTTATCCTTGAAATTTTAACCGCAAGCCATGCTGTCGTAAGAATACACTACTGTTTTAAAAATCTATAAGTTTCCCTTTCACTTGTCCCTATGCTTTAAAATGGTTTTTACCCTCCTTTAGAAGCATAATTTGAACAAACCCATCATATACATGCAAGGACAACGCATGAGTAAGAGCACGCTTTAAATTTATTTTTTTTCATAACCTTGTCATGCAATTTTACCCCTAAAAGTACCGATTTGTTACAGAAAAAAGAAAATAGTATAAGATAGAGTACGCACTTATCCCCTTTGTCCCATCATTTTCAGTGTTTCCAACGATAAAATCCTGCAAAATTCCTTTTAGTAACCCATCGACAAAGATCACACTTTTACACCTTAAATGGAAATACTGCTTCTCATTTCAATTCCATTTATTGCATCAACCAAAACTATTTGCTTACACATCACAAATGAGATGATAACAAAAATTATTTTAAAAATACCTCTTATAAACATTTTCAAATATAAAGACTGT
>NZ_HE998010.1:9759-12870 GCF_000312585.1 Bartonella queenslandensis AUST/NH15 | reverse complement strand
ATGGAAAAAATTCTTCAATTCAGCAGGACTAAGTTTTCACTTTACAGCATTATTTGCCTCATAAAGCGCGTACTTTTACTGTTTTCTTATCAATCAACTATCCAATCCTTAGAGCATATTCTAAGAGAAAAGACAGAGACTGTATTTCTCTGCGAGACATGGCTTTTATATTTCCATAAGAGTAAAAATATTGTGCCTATCTAATTGGCATAATCCATGAAATAAAAAAAGTTCCCTATTAGAAAAGAATAGCCCCACTTGGAAAAAAATATGAAAATAGCAAACCAACGAAAGGCAAAACTAATCGCAAGAGAATAAATGCTTAAACTTTTTTAACAAATTCCGACTTTAAGCTCATGGGGCCAATCCCAGGAATTTTACAATCAATATTATGATCGCCATCCACCAAGCGAATATTCTTTACCTTCGTTCCTCCTTTTAAAACAGAGGAAGCGCCTTTTACTTTCAGATCTTTTATCACCATAACGGTATCGCCATTTGTTAAAATCTGTCCATTAGCATCATAAACAGGATCGGAAAGAGCAGTATCGTCATTCTTTTGTGGCCACTCATGTGCACATTCAGGACACACAAAGTTTTCACCCTCTTCATAAGTATAAAGACAATCACAACGAGGACATTTGGGATATTGGGTCATAAATTTCCCTTTTTTAGAAAAATCATTCATTATGACTGGTCATAAAGCAAGAAATATTTATTGTCCATTATTTTAGAAAAACACATCCCTTTGTTTTCTCGCCTCTCTGCCAACGATGTTTATTACTGCAATCATCCCATACAATAGATTCATGGATAAGAATGGTTGATCATTCAATGAGTCCTCGTACATCATAAGATTCCTCTTAATTCATAAAATTCCTTTTGTATTGAATCAACCAAAGCCTTTCGCTTGCATGTTACAAGTAGGAAGAGCCGTATAAAACGATTAAGAAAAGATTCAAAAGACGAAATACTCTCAAATGCAAAAGCCAACATGAAGAGCAGAGCTTAAATGTATATGATGATATCACTTTTTTTCCTTTATAAGCATAAAAATGGTAGTGCTCAATGAGTTTCCCCTTATCTCCTTCATGAATGACACGCATAAGATCGTTTCTAGTGCCTTAAGAGAGGTTTCTTTAAGACAAGCCTATGAAAAATGCGACAACGATAATGTCTTGTTTGAGGGAAGAGATATTCCTCTCTATTATTCTATTAAAAAACATTTCTATAAACCATCAGAAATCCTT
Organism: Bartonella queenslandensis AUST/NH15; assembly: GCF_000312585.1. GTDB lineage: Bacteria > Pseudomonadota > Alphaproteobacteria > Rhizobiales > Rhizobiaceae > Bartonella > Bartonella queenslandensis_A. The sequence goes on along the minus strand of NZ_HE998010.1, from coordinate 11,620 downwards.
GGGCATTAATGCGCTCATTATGCCTGATTATGAAGACCTCCAGCTTTTGATTTTAAGAAGTCAGCAATTTTAAGATACCAGCCGATATGTAAAAACGTAGAAAAAACGAAACGAATCTGAAAATGGAGACGCTCCTTACGGCACATCCCCCCTAAAATCATGCCTCCCAATCATGCCCCATGTGATCAATTATGATATCTTGACCAGAAACATTCCAATGATTTCATGTAATAATATCAGGACGGTCTCGCCCTAATTCTTGTTGTATGTTTAATAGTTTTAGTGCTACCTGTTGCAAAGGTTGAAGAACTTCTTGCGGATTTAAATTGTGTCTGCGCGGATCACCTTCATACTGTTCAAAATAAAGCCGTAAGGTAGCGCCTAGCGTTCCTGTTCCTGATAAACGAACCACCAACCGCGCGCCATTTTCGAAAAAAATACGGATACCTTGCCGCGTACTAACGCTCTGATCAACAGGATCATGATACGTAAAATCGTCTGCTTTTTTGACCAAAAATCCAGCAATTTTGGTTCCCGCTTGTGGTAAATGCACCCGCAAGTGCTCTAGTAATGCCAAAGCTTTATCTTCTTCAACTTCTTCATAATCATGACGTAATGCGTAAAAACGCCCATAACTGTGCCAATGTTGTTGAACGATTTGTGCAACAGTTTTCCCTGTTACCGCTAAGAGATTTAACCAAAATAAGACAGCCCATAAACCATCTTTTTCGCGGATATGATGAGAGCCGGTTCCAAAGCTTTCTTCACCACAAAAGGTTACTTTCCCCGCATCCAAAAGCGTCCCAAAAAACTTCCACCCCGTTGGCGTTTCAAAAAGGTTTAATCCGTGTTTTTCAGCAACCAGATCAGCCGCACGTCCCGTTGGCATAGAACGCGCTATTCCCACAACACCTTGTCGATAACCTTTAATGAGGTGTGCATATTCAGCCATAATCGCCAAAGAATCAGAAGGCGAGACAAATTGTTGACGCCCAATAATGAGGTTACGATCGCCATCGCCATCAGATGCAGCACCAAGGTCTGGTCCTTGCTCTGACATCAATAAATCATAAAGAGCCTTGGCATAAACCAAATTGGGATCTGGATGAGTGCCTCCAAAATCTGGCAAAGGAGTGCCATTGACCACCGTCCCTTTAGAAAATCCTAAACATTTTTCAAAAATTTCATGCGCATAAGGTCCTGTTACCGCATGCATGGCATCAAAGCGCAAAGTCAAACCTCGAGCAACGGCCTTAGCAATACAGTCAAAATCAAAAAGCTCCTGCATCAAAGCAACATAATCAGCAACAGGATCAATAATATCGATCTGCATAGCTCCCATAAAGGTTATCCCTTGCCTATCTAAATCAATATCTGGAGCTTCAAAAATTTTATAATAGGAAAGACGCTGCGATGTTGCAAAAATAGCATCACATAAAGAATTAAGTGCCGGTCCACCATTGGCAATATTGTATTTGATCCCACAATCTCCCTCAAGACCACCTGGATTATGGCTTGCAGAAAGAATAATTCCACCATGAGCATGATATTTACGAATAAGATGCGAAACAGCAGGCGTAGAAAGAATACCGCCCCTTCCCATTTTAACACAAGCAACACCATGCGCCGCAGCCATCTTCAACACAATCTGAAGGAGAGTCCGATTAAAAGTGCGTCCATCCCCCCCAAGAATCAACATTTTCCCTTCAAGAGGTCCAATATTATCAAAAAGAGACTGTATAAAATTTTCCACATAATGGGGTTGTTGAAAAACAGATACTTTTTTGCGCAAACCAGATGTTCCCGGTTTTTGCCCCTCAAAAACTGTGGTAAAAACTGTCTTTATGGTCATGGTAATACT
>NZ_HE998010.1:7607-9498 GCF_000312585.1 Bartonella queenslandensis AUST/NH15 | reverse complement strand
TTTTAAGATGAAGAGTATTCAAAGTCGACCATGAATTCTACTTGACGCAAGTGTGAAATATTTGCACACTTGCTAAAAGTAAAAGTTCTTTAAGAAGCCCTTTTATTTAAAACGATCTTTCCCATATGTTTTAAATACAAAGGTTGTTTTAAAACAAAATTTTCGTAAAAAAAAATACAGGAGCATCCTTATGGTAAAAAAAACAGTTCCCAATGTTACATTTCATACACGTGTACGCGATGAATCAATGGGGGGAGATAATCCCTATCGATGGCAAGAAGTGAAAAGTGATGCTTACTTTAAAGGAAAGCGCGTTATCCTTTTTTCTCTTCCTGGTGCTTTTACGCCAACTTGCTCAAACTTTCAGCTGCCTGATTTTGAAAAACTCTATGATGAATTTAAACAGGCTGGTATTGATGAAATTTATTGCCTTTCCGTCAATGATGCCTTTGTTATGAATGCTTGGGGAAAAGAACAAAATATCAAAAACGTGAAATTAATTCCCGATGGTTCTGGTGAATTCACACGTAAAATGGGTATGCTGGTTGCAAAAGACAATCTTGGTTTTGGCATGCGCTCATGGCGCTATGCTGCTGTTATCAACGATGGTGTGATTGAGCAATGGTTCGAAGAAGCCGGTTTTTCAGACAACTGCACATCTGATCCTTATGAAGTTTCTTCACCACAAAATGTTTTAAAAGCTTTGAAAAGCTAATTCCAACCCAAAATTGTATATTTAAATTTTACGACACAAATTTCTTTTACGAAGGGAATTTGTGTCTTTTGTATTTCCTGAAACATCTACTTTTAACAACATTTTGATTTATAATAATAATTTAGCGTTCTTTAACTTGAATTAGCCCCCTAGATACCATAATACTCTTTTATTTTAAATTTTTCTCTATTGAATCAATTATAATCATTTATTTGCCCGTCATAAAGCGAGTGTAGCGTTGTAGGTAAACACTTAAAGCACTAAAAATGCTTCTCATAAGCATTCTCAAATGCAAAGGTATTAATAATTCAAGGTTTACAAAAGCATCAAAAGAAAAAATAGAGAATAAAACATTTATTTAAAAAGGAACACACTTGAAATTGACTTATGTCTCATAAAATAATCAAACACGGCATAAAAACTGCTCTGCATAAATAACCGTTTATGAAAAGAATTGAATCAAACAGATCCCATAAACATTCCAATTCACACACCATCAACAAGCTCTTTGCTGTTCTCACAGCCATATTATAAGCTTTTATTTTTTTCTAATAAAGAAACAGTTAAAGGTGTCGTTTATCCGAGTATTCTACTGTAAAGTGTGCTGTTGTTTCTTCCTCTTCTATCTCTTCTTCTTCATCGAGCTCAACATCTTCATCACATTCAGGAAGACCAAAAATATCTGGATTGATAAAATAACCATCTTCTTTTGTTCCCTTCGCTAAAATTTTATTCCTTTCTAATTCCTTAATACCTTCTTTAAAACCTTTAAAATTAAGATATTCTGGTTCTTGAATTGAAAAATCGCAAATCAAAAATTCCTCAAGAATATCACGATCCAACGTAATCTGATCAAACCATAAATCCACATCATCCCCCTCATCGAGCATTCTTCCTACTTGCCACAACATCACAAAAAAAGCTTTCAACCCACTAAAAGATAATCCAAAAATCATATGCCGACACGACGAAGCACCTGAAAAAGTGATTTGCGGAAGATCTTCAAATCCGAAGCTCGAAGGAGGAAGTTTAAATGATTTTCCGATATCTTCAGGTTTTTTCAAAACAAAGGGATTTCTTTCATAGAGCACAGTAAAATCATATTGGGCCATTTTTATTTCTCCGTTAAAAAATTATTTTTATAATAAATTAATAATTTCAAACATTTATCATTAT
>NZ_HE998010.1:3749-7136 GCF_000312585.1 Bartonella queenslandensis AUST/NH15 | reverse complement strand
GATCTCTTTTATCGTTCACGGATGTAAGATCTTAGGCTATTCACAATAAAACAGCAGAAAATATAGACAAACACATGAGAATTCAAAAATTACCCCTATGAATAGTCATATATGTCTATAAGCTATTGGGTTTCTATTATTGACCATCACTTTTTCTAAACAGAGCTGAATAAAGAGCGCCGAACGCTCCAGCGGTGCATATTTTGCTTTATAAAACTATTCACCTCCCCCTCAAATATTCATTTTATCATGAATATAAAGCCTTTTTCAGCTTTCAAAAGAATTCCTTTTATGCCGCAGGAACTTTAAAAAATAAGATTTTAAGCACACGAAAACAGATATAAAGACATATTTAAAAATTGAAGGGGAAATGTTCAAGCTCTTCGCAGCAGTTTCTTTCACAAAACCATTACTGTTTTTGGGCTGCTAAAATATCTTGTACTGTTTGCACCAATTGCTCTTCATTAACCATCACTTGCGCAGGACGGCTTTCACGCCATGTTTGATTATCCTTAATTTCATGAGACAAACGGGCTCCTTCAATTAAATCTTTGATCTGTATTTTTCCACTCTCACGTTCTTGCGTTCCTTGGATGATCACACAAGGAGCTTGACGCCGATCCGCATATTTCATCTGCGCTTTAATTCCCGATGCCCCCAAATAAAGTTCCGCACAAATTCCTGCACTTCGCAATTGCATCACCATTTTTTGATAACCTGCAATAGCTTCTGGCTCTTTATCCATCATCAACACCACAACGGGTCCAAAAGTATTTTTGACTGGCAATTTTCCAAGATTTTGCAAAGCAGCGATCAAACGTGAAACCCCTATTGAAAAACCTGTTGCCGGAATATTTTCTCCCCGAAAACGCGCGATCAAACCATCATAGCGCCCCCCACCACCAACAGAGCCAAAAACAACTTTTTGCCCATCATCATTGAGAACATCAAAAAGCAATGCCGCCTCAAAAACAGGCCCCGTATAATATTCCAATCCACGAACCACCGAAGGGTCAATTTTAATGCGATTGTGATAACCATTAGCGGAAAAGATTGCTTGCATTTCCTCAAGCTCGCGAACCCCTTCAAGCCCTTGAGCATTCTGACCAACGACTTGTCTGAGAGCATCAAGCGTTTCTTCTGCCGTTTTCGCTTCTATCGTGAGTAGAGAAAGGATACATTCAATCTCTTTATCTTGAAGTTCAGCTCCTTTTGTAAAATCACCACTTTCATCCAAACGTCCCTTACCTAAAAGTAAACGCACGCCTTCAGAACCAAATTTATCAAGTTTGTCCATTGCTCGAAGAACAGTTAAACGCCTTTCAACCTGCTCCTTTTCCCCTAAACCAATCAACTGCAAAACACTTTCCAGAATTTTTCGGTTATTCAAACGAATGGCATAATCATGCTGCTGAATGCCTAATTTTTCCAAACTATCCGCTGCCATCATGCAAATTTCAGCATCTGCTGCAACGGTTGGTGTTCCTACAATATCAGCATCAAATTGCATAAATTGCCGAAACCGTCCTGGTCCAGGCTTTTCATTGCGAAAAACAAATCCCAACCGATAACTACGATATGGTTTTGGGAGCGTTTCAAAATTTTCAGCAAAATGACGCGCAAGAGGCGCCGTCAGATCATAGCGCAAAGACATCCATTGTTCATCATCATCTTGGAGCGAAAAAACCCCAGCATTGGGACAATCTGAATCAGGTAAAAACTTCCCCAACACATCTGTATATTCAAAAATGGGTGTTTCAAGCGCTTCAAAACCGTAAAGTTCATAAACTTCACGAATTTGCGCAATCATCATTTCAGTAGCATACAATTGTGCACTTGTGCGATCAACAAAACCACGGGGTAAACGGGCTTTGGTTTTTTCTTGTTTCAATGACATGTTATTCTCTAGCAACAATATGTGTTCACGGATAACCATTATCCCATAGCAACAAACGCTGCAATGACTTTATCACCCTCAAAGCTTTTAACAACATGTTAGAGGATTTTATTTTACAAAAGCGATCTGCCTTAAAGCAATTTTCTAAAAAATTTTATACTTCATGATGTCACGCCTCCACACACAAAACATCCTCAACAAAAAACACCATTATATTACCAATTTATTTCCTTGTTTAAAAAATAATTTTCTATACCCTCGCATCTATTTCAAAAAAAGAACTTATGAATCGTATAATGATATTCGCATAAAGCCCTCTGAACGTAAGATAAAATCTTCATGAAAAGTATAAATCCATTATGCATTCATCTCTCTTAACAGCTCAATAAAGCTGCAAGCCAATCATACGCTTTATCATCCTTCAATGTTGCAAAAGCTCTTGGCACTTGAAAGGAGGCATAAAAAGCTTTTTCTTGTCTTCAAATGCTTTATGCTATCCTAAGACCTCTTAACACATACAAAGAAATGATCTTGATTAACCATAAAAACTTTAAAACAATAAAAATCTCATCACATGAAGGGACTTTCACCCAACCAGCAAAACAGTGAACGATAACACTGCTGTACCGTAAAACATGATCATTTGAAATACCGTGATATGAAATCAACCACTGAACCCCGCTTAAGAAAAACCAAACTGTTTACAATCCCCAAACTGTTTACAACTTATCGTCTATGTATCAGTAGAACTTTAAGAAAAATAATCCTTTAGAGTCGCTAAAAAATCAAAGCTAAACAAAAGCATTATCACCATAATATGTTTCTAGACATTTTCATAAATCTTTATGAAGAGACGTCGCTATATCCCATATGAAATCAGCCAAATAGCATGCATTAGAAAAGACACTGAGCTGGTTGCAGACGATTGATTGACAAATTGATGCTTCTAAACACACAAGCAAAACAATAGAAAGGGAGGACTTTGCAAAATAAAACAGTCAAAAGAAGTGCAGCTTAAAGCTCATCTCATAACGTTTAATCGTTTTCATTATGAAAAAATGGCAGCATTATCACCATGCTGCCTCTAAATACTTTTATGAATATTTATAAAAAGAAGTGGCTTATATATTCATATGAAATTAGCCAAATGGAATGTGTTAGAAAAGACACCAGATTGTTTACAGACGTTTTTTTTAAAGTCAGCATGGATTAAAAATCTTCATCTTTTAAGATAAAGAGGAAATAAAAAGAATAGTGCACCATACATCATTTAAAACGTTTTAATTTTGATTAGAAATCAGCTTCAAAATTGCTTTCTGTTTGACGGACGTGAGAACTCTAAAACTTTTTAAAAGCAAATATTCCTCTTTGCTCGCTGCGATTTCATCATAATGATACGGGGTGTTTTCTTTTTTGATGATATCAGTGTAAAAGAAGGAAACTGGAACCTTCAAAATATCGGAAATTTCCTTTAACCGCCCTGCGCTGAT
>NZ_HE998010.1:0-3178 GCF_000312585.1 Bartonella queenslandensis AUST/NH15 | reverse complement strand
ACCAGTTGCGAGCGCCCTCGCAATGAGTATTCCGGGAGCTTGAAAATACTGAATCCGAATCAGCCTTTTTGCTTTTAGTGCTGAAAAGCACTTGGACATAGCAAAAACTCCCGGAATTCCGAGATACCCGCAAAGCAGGTTTGTCTTCGCGTTCGGATTATAGGGTTTTCAAGGCCCTATTGGTCGTTGCGTATGCGACCAAAACACCTTTTAACGTGTAAAGTAATTTCTGAAAATTTACAATAAAAAATAGTTTTTCTTAAAATTGGCAGAATTTATTTTTAATGAGAAGCGATCTGCTTCTCAAATTCTTTAATACACATGCATCAAAATCATACCATCAGCCCCTCTCATTTCACGAAAGGGTCATCTTTGGTTCTTAAGATCAGTACCCGCAGCTTGGCAGCATCCTTAACCAATACAAAACAGCTTTTGTTTTGTCCTTCACGCAGGGTTCTAGACTGATGATTATTCTTCTATCCCGTCAAAACATCGTCATTGAGATAAGAGAGACCCCATGCAAAGTCAAAAGGTTGGAACCGTTTTCAAGAAAAAATCAGATTATTGACAAACCAGAATGGATGAAGAATTTTCAACTTTTAAGACAGAGAAAAAATCAAAAATCCATGTAAAAATTCATCTATTGGTTATACACTCTTAGCCTTCATCCCTCTATTCGATTAAACACGTGCATCCCCCTCAATCTAAGGCTTCCCACCCCCAATATTCTTATGCCCCACTCCCTTACCTCTAAGCCCTTTTAGCCTCCCTTTTGCACATTTCCCCTTATCTCATCACCTTTAAAAGAACTCTTCCCTCGATATCTTATCCACGATCTCTGCATTTTCCTCCTCCTTTTTTCAAACACTGATTTTTTAACACTTGTTTGCAAAACGCTCCTTATATAAACATCAAATAAAAGACACATGCTGCTTCAAAAGTTTCAAGAGGAACATTTGCTTTTGGATAAAACAATAATTTCCCAGCATCTTTTTTGCGACTAAATAAGAAGCATCCTTCTTATAATGAAGAGCCTACCTCCTTATAGCAAAAGCCAAAAACTTTAAGATAGAAGCGTGCTTTTAGATTGCACGGAAAAGTTATGAATGACATTTTTTAAATCAACAATATTTCGACCAGCCTCTGTAATCGACCTTGAAATTGAAGGAATAATATTCTGCCATAGTTTTTGAGGAAATTGCTGGGTTAATTGTGTTATTGTTCCTCCTTGAGCCCCAATGCCAGGAACGAGAAACAAGCTATTTTCTAATTGCTCAATTGTTTCCTTTGCTTCATTGCCTAATGTTGCACCAATAACTGCCCCGATAGGACCAATATGACGATATTGACTTGGAGATTGGTGATTATATGCAAAAATATGCTGTGCTAAATGAACAGAAACCGTTTGATCCCCAATACGAGCATTTCGAATTTGCTTTCCCTCTGGATTAGACGATTGAACAACCATAAAAACGGCCGTTTTTGTTTCTTCTGCAATCTTTATCAAAGGAATAAGAGCATCAAACCCTAAAAAAGGATTAACTGTTATAGCATCTGCTTTGAAGGGACTATTGCTGCCAAGCCAAGCTTTACCGTAAGCTTCAGCGGTAGAGCCAATATCCCCTCTTTTTGTATCCACAAGAACCAATAAACCTTGTTTGTTTGCATTTTCAATAAGTTCTTTCAAAACTTGAAGTCCTTCCACCCCATATAACTCAAAAAATGCGGCTTGCGGCTTTATGATCCCTACCTTCCCCACAACCGCTGTTAAGAGAATATCGCAAAAATCTTTTAGACCTTTATAATCAGGGCTCAAATTCCATGATTGCAAAACTTTATGACTCGGATCAAAACCTACACAAAGGGGGCCATATTTTTCACTATTTTCAAAAAAAGCTGAACAAAACATTTTATATCCTAATACGGTCTCTTTTTAAACTTTCTGACATAATCAAAAAGAAAAACATTTGTCAAAAGAATACAATCCTGAAAACACAAAGAAAAAGTTCTCATAAACAAAGTATGCTCTCGCTTATGAAAGTTATTCCCGTTCACAATGCTTATCGCATGTTTATCAACCAAGACGTTATCATAAGACAAAAATTCAAATTTTTAAGGCAGAATACGAAAAAAAACATTCCATATTATTTCATTCAATGACCTCGTGAAGCTAAACACCCCCTACCTTATCTCTTTCATACTGCTTTTTTACAATCAACAAAAATTCTCGGTAAACGCGCTTTAAACGAAAATTTCAAAAGAAAATGCTCCACCATGATAATCTTAACTTTGGATCTTCCCTATTCATTTTTAGCGGCTGGATTATCCATTATAGACCCTAAACTTTGGAACATAATAAACAAAAAGGCATTGTATCTCCAGCCTATTCAGGGAGATAAAACATGGAGCCACGCATTCTTGAAGACACAGCTTTCGATAAGAATTTTCTAGAAGAAACATCTCTAGAAACAAAATATTCATTCTTTCATACACCTCTTTCATGGTCGGCAATCTTTGCTGGACTTGTTACAGCTCTTGCCGTCTCAATCTGCCTCTCTTTTCTCATTGCAGCTTTAGGCTCAAGCCAAATGGACTTTACCTCGTCCTCTCCTTTTAGGGGTTCTTTCCTCTCGATAGGCATTGGCTCACTCATTGTTATGCTCATCAGTCTTGCAAGCGGAGGCTTTATAGCCGGACGCTTTGCCGAAACCGCTGGAGCTTTTCATGGTTTTTTAACTTGGTCTCTCATAACACTTTTTATGACACTCCAAGCCATCCACGTCGTTTCTAGTACATCAAACTTAAGCACTAAAGCGGTTGAAACAAGCACTTCCATGCTTCACCAAACCGTCAATAACCTCTCCCCCCTGTTTTCAAAAATAAACAGCGACAGTTTTGAAAAAAAATTTCAGAAAAAGACGACAATGGGATTAATTTTGACACACTTAGCCGTCAGTTGCACTCCCTTCTCAACAAAAGTGATATTCCAGCGCTCAATCCTGATCGCTTGAAACAAACTTATCAGGCTGTACTCAACGATATTGGTTCTGCGATAACCGCTCTCAAAAATGATCCTTCGCGCTATCGCAGCATTCTGAACAATCTAAGAAATAACCTTTCTCATCGCCTAGAAGCTCTGACAGAAAAATTTGATGAAAGCGATATTATCAACGCCCTT
>NZ_HE998009.1:5922-16633 GCF_000312585.1 Bartonella queenslandensis AUST/NH15 | reverse complement strand
CAAGATTGGCAATCAGAACCATGATCTGGTGATTGATTTGGTCACCACCGAAAACGGTTATCCCACCGCCGACATTCAAGCCCAAACCTTCTATTCTATGAAAGATGCCCAAACCGGATGGGCTGGGGCACGCTATGATGTCCCCTTAACCGTGCTCGATGATCGTCTCACCGCTTTTGTGATTAAAACCGATGATGCTGACCATTCCGTCTCATTGGCAAAACTTGGTGATTTTGATGAAGACAACCAAAGATATGTCTCAAGCCACCCTTATGTGACGGGACCGCGTTTTTCCTCGGTCAATGCTCGCAGCTGGACAGCCCATCAAGATGAGGCTTTAGCTTTTCGGGTGTTGGCTGCCCGCTACAGGCAAACAGAAAAGACGGTTGATTTAGGCGAATTTGATCTTGTGGACTGCTCTGATTTACAAGTGCGAGCGAGCGTTGAATTACCCTCCAGTGATTGTTCTGTCATCTTTGAAATTGAGCGTAACAATGGCACGGTTTACCAACTTCTGCCCTTCCAATTGCTAAGCCTTAGCGAATATATCAGTGAAAAGGTCAAGCTGCGTGCGGTCCTCAAAGGCACAGAGAAACTCTCGCCCGTGTTATTTGCCCCCATTCAATTGATTGCAGGAAAGATCCATAAGGAAGCTACTTATGTCACGCGTGCTTTTGCCTTTGGGGAAAAGGCAAGGTTGACCAGCTATATCAAAACCTTTTTGCCGGGGGGTGCCAGCTTTTCATTGGAGATGCAACTGGATGATGGGGCGTTTGTCCCTTTGAAACTCGATGAAACAGAACAATTACCCGAGCCTCTTTGGACAGAGCGAAAATTCATTAGCAGTGATAAGACAGCCAAACAAGCACGCTTGAAATTGACCCTGACCGGTGGACCATCCGCGCGGTCCATGGTGCGTGATTTTGGCGCTGGCATATTATGAGGGAACAACAGACATGACAAAGACAAAAAAACTCGACATGGAATTGCCTAAAGAGGGGCGTTTTATCAGTTCTGAATTCCCCATCTTGCGTGAAAACCTCAATAAACTTGATCAAGCGCTTGTGGCTGTTGAGGAAAAGATAGACGAAAAGGCGCCTTTACAACACACGCACAGCATAGGGGATGTAAGAGATCTAGAAAGCGCTCTCAATGGCAAGATGGCAGCGGATAAAACCTTCAGTTTTGCTGATTTAAGCGATATCGAGGGGGCAAAAGATGCCGCCAACAATTATGTTCTCTACAAATCAAGCAATAATAATTTTACTTTTGGGAGTGCTGTCTCACTGTTAGGAGCACACCAACATAAAACCGAAGATATCGTAGGGCTTGATGATTTTCGAGCCAAGATCAATCAAGATCTGACAAGCTATGGACGCCTAGCAAACCCCAATGAATGGAAAAATTACAATAAATTTACCAGCAAAGTCACCATGAGTGGTGGCTTAGAACTGTTGGGTAATTCGTCGTTTAGCCTTATTCATAATGGTGAAGTGGTGACAAGTTTAAACACAACCGGAAGCACATTGAAAGGACCTTTAAAAGTCGATGGCGATCTTGTTTATACGAAAGAGCAAGTAGATGCTTTAATCAAAAAACGTAAAGAAGAATACATTGAAATCACTATGCTGCAGAATGGCAATATTCCTTGGCCTGACGGTGTCACAGATGATACAGAAATTGAAATCATGGCTTGGGGAGCTGGCGGCAGCGGTGGTCAACGTGGAGGAGGTGGTGGCGGTGAATGTGTTACTCTAAAAATTCAAAAACGCCAATTGCAGAATAATGACGTGATAACTATAGGAAAAGGCGGATATGGAAATGGTGCTAATGGTGGTAATACATTAGTGGGGTCTGTTCTTACAGCTCGCGGGGGCAAGGGGAATAACGGTTATATTGGTGGAAATAGTGGTGGTGGTGTTTCAGGTGGTTGTGGCCATACTTCCAACAACGAGAGCGGTTTTTCAGGAAAAAGTCATGCATGGCATGGTGGAAGTGGTGGTGGGGGTGCTGTGAATAATGGTCGTGGCGGTAATGGGGGGGATAGTAGTTATGGTGGTGCAGGTGGTGGTGGTAGTGGTGGGGATGGTAATGTACCTAATAATGGAGGTAAAGGTGGAAAAAGCCAGTATGGTGGCAATGGAGGAAACGGTGGTGAATTAGGAAATGGTGGTGGCGGTGGCGGTGGCTATCGAGACGGTGAAGATGGAACAAGGAATAGTTTTGGACGGGGTGGTGATGGCGCCGTAAAATTGAAGGTCTTTGTATAAAAAGTAATGATACGCTTCTAAACGTATGCTTATTGTATAAGCAGGTTTGTATGATCTTTAAAATCTTTTTCAAAGCTCTTTTAAGGGCTTTTTTAGCATATACAATGTAAGCTATTTGTTGACATTAATAGTCTTTCACGCTATATAAAGGGATGATTAAAACGTTTAAAAGCAAAACATTGGCAGAATTATTCAGAACGGGAAATTCATCCAAGATTGATAAGAGGCTTGTAAAACGTATCATGGTTCGTCTTGATCGTTTAGATGTTTCTGAAAGACCAGAAGATATGAATCTTCCAGGATTTAACTTTCATTCTTTGATTGGATATTCACCCACTCGTTACACTGTCCACGTTAACGGACCATGGTGTATTACCTTTGAATTTGACTCATGTAATGCTTACCGTGTTGATCTTGAACAATATCACTAAGGATACAGTTATGAATGACATTCCTGCACAAAGAGATAAAAACCGCTGCCCTACTCATCCAGGAGAAGTTTTAGCAGATATTATTCCTGAGACAGGCAAAACAAAATTAGAAATTGCACAGATGCTCGGTATATCACGCCAACATCTTTATGATATCCTGAAGGCAAAAAAGCCTGTTTCTCCTGCTATTTCTGCTTGCCTTGGAAAAATGTTTGGTGATGGAGCTGCCATATGGTTACGTATGCAAGCCAATTATGATGCTTGGCATGCAGAGCGTGATATTGATGTTTCTTCTATTCCAACACTAACAGCTAATGAAGTAGATACGCAAATGGAACATAGCCATTCGTAACCTTCTCCCCGCCCTAAAGACGGGGAGATGAGTCATGTTTTTTATTTAAGCAGCTTTTACAATAGTTTTTTCTAAGACTTGCTTGGCTTCTTCAACAAGCGTTTTATAATGTTTGCTCTCTTCTACTAACGTAAAGGCTTTAACAAGATGCATATGGAGAGGTCCATAAATATAAACAGCCTTTTCAGTAGCTCCCATTTCATCCCAGTTACTTGGAAAATCAAATCGTGCATCGCGGTCATTATCCATTAACTTGTTTTTTAAATCATAGAAAGCTTTAACGAGGGCTTTTTTAAATGCACGCACTATATCGTTATTGCGCATATAGGTCATGAGTAGAGTTGCTTGTGGTTCATTGAGGATAGCAATGACTCTCTTTTGTTTTCCACCTTTGGTTCCAAAGGGTGAGATTTCAAATCCAACCCTTCCAAATTCTTCAAAGTCTTCAATATTTTGACGTACAAGCTTGATAACTGTAGCATGATTGTTCCCAACACCCTCAGCAATTTTTAAAGAGGTTGTCACAGCGATACCAGCACTGTTTATCGTGACTAAATTGTTCATGATGAACTCCTTGTTGATTAATGTTTGTTAATGACACTCAATGAAGAATGCCGGGTGCTAACAAACACGGCAACAAGCCCGTCGTTATGCCTTCCCCTAAAAGGGTATTGTATAGCATAACCACACCCGACAACATTATTATACGCTACACGCATATAATGAGTCAAAGTCTTTAGTCTGCGGAAGATTAGTTATTTCGGCAACCAATCCGCTTGTTGTTTTAAGGTGTTTGTTAGGCACCTTTTTATGAATCTAACGGTTTTAAAGTTTTTGTCAAGTCGCTCGCAAGATCGGCTTCCACCTCTCATTTTTTCCCATTCATTTCATTCGCCAATATTTTAAAGGAGTATAAAATGGCAACAGGTTTTTTACACGGTGTTGAAGTCGTTGAAGTTGATGACGGCACCCGCCCCCTTCGTGCGGTTCAATCGGCAGTTATCGGGATTGTTGGCACAGCACCCGATGCCGATGAACAAATATTTCCTCTTAACACACCGGTTCTGGTAGCGGGCTCTCTTTCACAAACCGCAAAGCTTGATAAAACAGGCAAACGACGCGGTACATTACCCAATGCCCTTGATCTCATTTTCAAGCAAGTGGGGGCACTTGTCGTTGTCGTACGCGTGCAAGAAGGTGATAATGAAAATGCGACACTCACCAATATTCTGGGTGGTGTAAACGCAAATGGTGCTTATGAAGGCGTTCATGCTTTCATTGGAGCACAATCTGTTGTGGGACAAACACCACGTATTCTGATTGCTCCAGGATTTACACATCAGCACCCTACCAGTGTGGGTATTGAAGGGGATGAAACTGATGCGACTGCCAAAGCCGATATCAGTATCACTTCTAACCCCGTCGCAGCAGAACTGATTGGCATTGCAGAGCGCCTGCGCGCTATTGTGGTGCTTGATGCACCCAACACAACAGATGAAGCAGCTCTTAGCACAGCAAAGGATTTTGATTCAAAACGCGCTATTCTCATTGACCCGTTTGTAAAGGTAAATCGTGATGGCAAAATTTTAGAAGAACCCGCAAGTGCAGCGGTTGCTGGTGTCATTGCTAAAAATGATTTTACCCATGGCTTTTGGCATTCTCCTTCTAATAAAGTGATCAATGGGATTGTGGGAACTGCGCGCCCCATTGATTTTTCCATTGGTGACAGATCAAGCCGTGCCAATCTTCTCAATGAACAAAACATCACAACCATTATTCGCGAAAATGGCTATCGCCTCTGGGGTAATCGCACACTCTCAAGCGATACAAAATTTGCTTTCTTATCCGTGGTACGCACCGCAGATATGATCAATGATGCTATTTTGCGCGGGCATCTATGGGCTGTCGACCGCAATATCAAAAAAAACTACATGCATAATGTCAGTGAAAGCGTCAATGCCTATTTGCGTGATTTAAAAGCGCAAGGCGCCATTCTTGGTGGACACTGTACGCCTGATCTAGAGCTTAATACAGCAAGCGCCATTGAAAGCGGAAAAGTCTATTTCAATGTTGAATTCACCCCCACAACACCAGCAGAACATATCACGTTCCGTTCACAAATCATCAATGATTACCTAGAGGAGATCTTTTAATGACCGTACCTGTTTTACCAAGAGTTTTGAAATATTTTAACATTTTTGTCGACGGTATTCCCTATCAGGCAAAATGTGAAAGTGTCACCCTACCGAATTTGAGTTTGGTCGTTGAAAGTTATCGCGGCGGTGGCATGGATAGCTCCATTGAGGTTGATCTTGGTCTTGAAACCCTCACGCTTAGCATGACCATTTCTGCTTGCTCTCCAGAGTTAATGGCTCTGTTGGGACGCTCTGATGTTGACATTTCATTAAGAGGCTCCATGCAAGCACAAGGTACTCCAGCAGAAGGCGTCATTATTACCATGAGAGGGCTTTGCAAAGGCTTTGAAATGGCAGAATGGCAACCGGGAGGGAAAGCAACATCCACAGCAACATTCACATTGCATTATTTCAAATATGTCCAAAAGGACGTTGAAATCGTTGAGATAGACGTCCTCAATATGGTGAGAAAATTCAATAACGTTGATCAATTAGCAAAACATAGAGAACTTTTAGGAATGTAAACATGACACAACAATCAAGCATTACCCATCAATTATTCATACCAGTTGCGTTTGAAGGAAAAAAGCACAGCGAAATTACTTTGCGTCGTCCCAAAATAAAGGATGTGCAGGCGATTGATAAAAAGGAAGGTGTAGAGCAAATGATTGCTATGATTGCACGCCTTTCTGGATGGTCCCATGAGGCTGTTAGCGAACTTGATATCGATGACTTGTCAAGCATTGGAGAGATTCTTGAATCTTTTATCAAACGGCGGGAAACCTCGACTGGGAAACCGCCGCAAAACTCATAGCCGATATTGCTATTGTTTTTCATTGGTCGCTTTCAGACATGTTGGAAATGGAGCCCAAAGAGTTAATTTTTTGGCGAAATTTAGCAGCAGAAAGGCATAAAACAAAATGAGCAAAAAAGTTGCAGATGCAAAGGTTCGTCTCTCTCTTGAAGACAAACTCACCGCACCGATCAAGCGTCTTCAAAAAGAGTTCGGTGTGCTTTCAAAAACAATGTCACATAAATTGGGTGTTCATCGTTTTTCTGCTGCAGTTAATAATATGACCAAAAGTCTGAAAGGTGTTCAAGGTGCTCTTGGTATAGCGGCAAAACGCACTGCGATCTTTTCTGGTGCTTTGGGGCTTGCTGGTGGTGGTCTTGTTGCCAGCTTGGGTGCTATTACCATGAAGACGATGCATATGGGGGATAGCCTTCATCACGCCTCACACCATTTAGGGATGAGTGTTGCGGCACTTCAATTATGGGGCTATGCTGCGGATCATTCAGGATATTCTGCCGAACTCTTTCAACAGTCCTTAGCAACTTTAAATAGGCGTTCTGCACAAGCATATGCGGGACAAAGAAGAGGCATTATGGGCTTTGAGGCACTTGGCATTTCTGTCAAAGATGCGTCAGGAAAACTCAAATCAAACTCCGCCTTGTTGGAGGAAGTGACCGACAAGATGAGCAAAATAAAGAGCCAAGCACAAAGACAGCATATTGCTGCTCTTCTGTTTGGTGGTGATGGCAAGGAAATGGCTACCATGCTCTCGCAAGGCATGAAGCCAATCCAAAAACTGTTTGCACAGGCACGAAAGGGAAAATGGCTCATAGGTGCTGATGTTGCCAGTTATGCAGCAGATTTGACCGATAAACTTGATGATTTTAAGAAAAAATTAGGCGGTATCGCGAGCTTCATTGGTGCACGTTTCATGCCCGTGATCAATGATATGGTTGACGGTTTTTCAAAGTTAATTGATGAAAACCGTGACCTCATTCAAACAACCGTTGCACGTTGGGCGAAAACCTTAAGAAAAGTCTTTAATGATTTGCTTAATCCTACCTCTGATTTAAGAAAAAGCATCAGTGATCTCACAGAAAGGATTAAAGGCTGGTTCCAATGGCTAGAACCTCTGATTGGTGAAATAACCCTTTTCAAGGTGGGGCTTGTCGCTCTTGGTTCCTTCATTTTTGGTCCACTCATTGCCGCATTAGCAGCCGTGGGAATAGCATTTGTTAGCCTTGGCTATACAATTATGACGACGCCTATCGGTTGGTTAATGGGTGGTATTGCAGCTCTTGTTGTCCTCTATAAATATTGGGACAAACTCAATGGTTGGGTAGCTGCATCTTTAGCCGCAGTTGGAGCCGTTCTTACCGGAGCATTCATTGCTGCAATGGTACCAGCTGTTTCCGCAGTTGCTGGTCTTGCGGTATCTCTTGTAGCGTCACTTATCCCAGCAATAACCGCTGTTGGTTCTGCTTTTATATCACTTGGTGTTGCTATCATGACCACACCTATCGGTTGGATCATTGGCGGCATTGCAGCTCTTGTTGCTGCCGGATATCTGCTCTATAAACATTGGGATACAGTCATAAGTTTTATAAGCAAGCTATGGGATTCTTTTGTGAGCTTATGTAGTAATGTTTTCAATAACCTCTTGACGTTCTTTAAAAACTTTTCACCACTCTCTTGGATTGCGACAAAAATCAATGAACTCATTGAATGGCTGTTTGGTGTCGATTTAATGGAAGTAGGCTCCAATCTTATTAATGGGCTTTGGGAGGGCATCAAAAACAAATGGAATGCTCTGTCTGAATGGTTTAGCGGCATGATGAGTCAATTAACCAGTTGGATGCCAAACTGGATGAAAGAAAAGTTAGGGTTTAATGTTTCAATCAACAAAACTTCAACGAAGACCATTAAAACCTTTACCAATGAAACCAATACACGGGCAAAAAAAATGCTCGATGCAGCTGTGGTTACAAATACCCCTCCTGAAAAACGCAAGAATGGTTTTAATACAGTAGCCGTTGAAACAAGGCATATGGAAGCTCCAAATGCAAAAGTGGGCGCCTTCAAAGCTCCCAAGCCCATTACCGTTCATAAGCCGGTAGAAGTAGATGCTCGCGTGATGATTTCAAATTTAAATATTTCCGTCCCCAATGGTCTTAAAGATGAAATCAGAAACGCCGTTAATCAAGCTCTTGAACGCTATGCCAAACAGCAACGCTTGGCTATAGCCTCTAGTCTTTCGGATTAAACATCATGATGTTAGCTTTGGGTGGTTTTATCTTTTCCATTGAAACAGCCGCTTATCAAACCCTTGATATGTCTTATGGCATTCCATGGGTCGAGCAAGGGCGATTGAGACGCAAAGCAGCACTTCAATTGCCTGCCGTTGCAAATGCGGAATTTTCTTTAACCGGTGTGATCTATCCAGATTTTAAAGGCGGTCACGGACAAATCGAGTATTTGCGACAAATGGCACATAATGGTCCTCATATCCTTGTGACCGGTCAGGGGAAAATTTTAGGCAAGTTTGTCATCCTTTCTGTAGAGGAAAAGCAAAGCATTTTTCACCAAAACGGGTCCCCCAAAAAACAAGAATTTACAATAAAGTTGAGAGAATATGGTGAAGAGCTATGAGTGATCTTTACGTGACAAAAGAAGGCGATATGGTTGATGCTATCTGCTGGAGATACTATGCCAAGGGTCAACAAGCCCTTGCTGTTGAACGCGTTTATGCAGCAAACTTTGGTCTTGCAGACTATGGACCCATCTTAAAAGCAGGCATCACAATCGTTTTGCCAACCCTCCCCTATCCTAAAGCCACACCGGTGATTAGAATTTGGGGCAGTCAATCATGAAACCTTTTTGCACAGTGATGGCAAATGGAGAGGACATCACAAGAACTCTGATGGACTATGTTTTGTCGATTGAAATTACAGATGAAGCAGAAGACAAAAGTGACCGCATTACCATAGAGCTTGATGATCGTGCCCGTGAGTGCGACAATGGCTTTCTTGATATTCCTCTCATCGGAACAATCATTTCCGTAACACTTGGCTATGAAGGAGGCAAAAACCGCGATATGGGAGCCTATCTGATTGATGAAATCTCTGTAAGCAGCCCCCCACAAAGTTTAAGCGTGACAGGACGCTCTGCCGCTATGAACACGTCTTATAGAACACCCAAAAGCCAATCCTATCACCAACAAACCCTTGGCAGTATTGTTCAAGAGATAGCAGAGCGCAATGGCTATACACCAAAAGTTGACCCTGCTCTTGCAAAAATTGTTGTGCGTCACATTGACCAAACTTCTGAAAGCGATATGGCTTTTGCCACACGCCTTGCAGAAGACTACGATGCGGTAGCAAAACCCGTTGATGGCAAGCTTGTTTTGGCTAAACGGGGGGAAGGCAAAGCCATCACTGGTGAAACACTTCCCGTTGTTATTATCCATGAAAAACTCTGCAGCTCTTGGGATTTTAAATACAGTGCGCGTGATGAAGCAGGAGCAGCCAATGGCTTAGCAACAGAGGCAGGAGATGATCAAAAAGCCGCTGCTGATGCACGAGAGCCAGAGGAAATTGATGGTGGCGAAGATGTTATCCATATGGATGAAAGTGAAGCCCCCAATTTGCCTAAAGCAGAGACGGAAGCCAAAACACTTGAAAATCAAGAGCAAGAAGAAGAGAAAAAAGGCGGTGTTATTGCAAGCTATCATGATATCCGTACTGGTGAAAAAAAGGAAGTCAAGGTTGGAAAACCACCGTTTCATGAACTCAAATATACCTACCACAATCAATCAGAAGCTGTTGGGGCCATTGCGGCTTATCGCAATAAATCATCGCGTGGTAAATCTTCTTTCTCATGTGATATTGGTGGTGATCCCTTTGTACAAGCAGAAGCAAAGCTTGTTCAAGAGCCTCCTTTTCGCCCCTATATTCCAACAGAATGGCGCATCAAAAGCGTTAAACACAAGCTTGATAAAACAGGTGGTTATACCACAAAAATAGATTGCGAGCTTTTTGATGAAACCCAAGAAGATGCGGCTGGAAACGTTGCAAACACCACACCAGACAAAGATGATACCCTTGACCCAAACGCCCCACCTAACGCATGTGATGAAGGCGAAGGCGTAATCCATATGGATGAGGAAGATAGATAAGTCAAATTAGCAAAAAAATCTCGAAAGCTGCTTGACAATGTGACGACAATATGAATAATCGAATCGGGTGCCTAACAAACACCTTAAGCAACTAGCGGATGGATTGCCGGAACAATCTCTTCTCCGCCAACTAAAAGTTTTGACTCGTTGTATGTTACTCGCATATAATGGCATTGTCGGGTGTGGTTACGCTATACAATACCCTTACGGGGAAAGTGTAACGACGGACTAGTTGCCGTGTTTGTTAGCGCCCGACACTCTCTTAGAGTGTCATTAACAAACATCTAACAACTAGGGGTTCATAATGACTCTCATTAAAATATCAGAACAAGCAATTGGACAGGAGATTGTTCAAACCGTTAGTGCACGCGAATTGCACGCATTCTTAGAGATAAAACGGGATTTTTCCAATTGGATTAAAGATCGTATCAATAAATATGATTTTAAAAAGGAAAGAGATTATATTTTAACGCTCGCCAAAATTGGCGAACGTCAAAATGTGGTATTAAAAGAATATCATCTCACCTTAAATGTAGCCAAAGAACTTTCGATGCTT
>NZ_HE998009.1:3398-5319 GCF_000312585.1 Bartonella queenslandensis AUST/NH15 | reverse complement strand
TTAAGATGCTTCTTCTAAATAGGTTTTAACAAGCCATCCTTTCGAATGGGAAAAATGTCAATTTTTTAATTTAGCTCTGCTTTTTGCAGAGCTTTTTTTTATAGGAGCAACACATGAGAACAATATCACAAGAAGGGCTAGCACTGATTAAACAATGGGAAGGTTTACGTCTCAATGCCTATAAAGACACCATTGGGGTATGGACCATTGGTTATGGACATACAAACAATGCTGGAAAACCTTTTGTCCATAAAGGCATGGCAATCACTGAAAAACAAGCAGAAGAACTTCTTTGCCAAGATTTACGACAATTTGAAAATGCCGTTGAACAAGCCGTTCAAGTTTCTTTAACCGATGAACAATTCGCAGCATTGGTCTCCTTTTGCTATAATGTAGGAACAACAGCTTTTTGCAATTCAACTCTGTTAAAGAAACTTAATAGTGGCGATTATGAAGCAATCCCAACCGAATTACAAAAATGGACCAAAGCAGGTGGTAAGCGCTTGCAAGGTCTTGTACACCGGCGTGCGGCAGAAGCAGGATTATGGGCAAAAGGTGCTTTTGTTTCCTCTAACTACCAAACCGTAGAAACGCAAGCACCAACGGGACTTTTTAAAGCAGAAGCTCTTGCACCAGTCATTGGTTCTTTTTCAGGGCTTGGAGGCTTATTAGCAGGCAATGGTCCAGTGCAATGGGCATTTGCTATCATTATGGTTTTAGCCGCCTGTGCTGGCATTTTCTTTGTTGCTAAACGTTTTCAGGAACACCGTCTATGATCTTATGGATGAAAAGAAATCTGCTATTAACAGGCGCGGCTCTAGCCGCTTTTTTTATGGCTTTGGCAAAAGCTTTTACCCTTGGAAAAAAGGCAGAACAGAAAAAGCAAATAGAAAAAACCTTAAAGGCAGCAACAACACGGCTGGAGGTGGAAAATGAAGTTAATCAGAAAAGTGATACTGATGTGCGTGCTGCTCTCTCTCGTTGGTTGCGGGACAAATAAGTATATCTCTTGTGTTGGTTGGTTGCCAATTTATTTAGAGAGGCAAGATGTTGACGTCATCAGTTCCAATTTAGCAAGAGAGATCTTAAAGCATAACAAGCAGGGCGAACGTGTGTGTGGGTGGAAACATGGCTAGAAAAAGAACAAAAGACGATACAGAGCTTACAGAAGCGGAAAAAGCCATGCTTCAAGAAATGATCATTGCCTACCAAAGTGTGAAAATGATGTCGCGTCTCATGAAATGGATAGTATTTTTTCTTTTTTTGCTTATCCTTGATTTTGCGCGTCTAATGGATGCCATAGATAATGTCATTGCACACTTAAAGCAGTGGTTTTCAAAAACTTGAAAAATTACCATAAACGCAGTTCAGAATGTGAACCAAGCCGTAAAAGTTCTAAAGTCCCATTTCAGCATCCTCGATAGCCTGCAATGTTTTCGGATTGGGGTGAAATAGATCAAGTGGTAATGCTCTATCTCTAGCAATGCGAGTCATAAATATACGCACCGCATCTGATACAGTTAAGCCCGTGGATTTAATAACTGCACTTGCAACTTCCTGAACTTCATCAGGTATGCGTGCTTGAATTTTACCCATTCGCTTAAACCCCCTATTTACTTGTACTACAATGTATTGCATTTAAAGCTTATGTAAAGAGATTTATCTAATAATCCCCTCCCCACTTTTAAGGCGAGAAGAGGATTTCACATTTACATTAAGCAGCTTTCGTAACAGATCTTGCTAAAACCCGCTTAGCTTCTTTAATGAGGGCTTTATATTTCCTGTTCTCTTCATCCACTCTAAAAGCATCAATAAGACGCATATGGATTGGTCCTAAAAGATACAGAGCTTTTTCACCAGCATTCAAACCCTCCCAATAGCTTGGCAAATCAAAGCGTGTATCATTATCATAATCAACAGA
>NZ_HE998009.1:961-3148 GCF_000312585.1 Bartonella queenslandensis AUST/NH15 | reverse complement strand
CTGGCTTTTTAACTTTTTCTCACACTCAATAAAGTAACGACGAGCCTGTCTACCTTTCTCATTGCGTTCAACCATGGAAAGCTCTTTTGCCATGTCTAACGTGAGATGATATTCCTTAGAAGGACGACCACCTTGGAGGTTTTCGCCAAAATTGGCGAGAACTATATAATCCTGATTTTTTAGAAAGCTGTATTTGTTAATACGGTCTTTAATCCAATTGGAAAAGTCTCGTTTTACTTCCAAAAACACATGTAATTCACGTGCATTAACGGTTTGAACAGCCTCCTGTCCAATCGTTTGTTCTGATATTTTAATTAGAATGTTCATCTTATTAGTCCTTTGTTTTATAAGTTAAAGTATCCAGGGCTAAAACAACCGAACTAATACAGCCCTTCGTATCTTTAGGTTACCCTTGGACATACACACGAAGACCCTGGACAAAATTTCTTAGTGATGGGCAACAGATCTTTCGGGATACTGTTGGACCGATTAGTTACAAGGTGTTTTAAGCCTACCAGTTAAGCTATAACGGTTTACAGAAACTGTCAATTAATTTTTGAAAAATCTTAAAATAACTACCACCAAAGGGGAAGCCGGGTGCTAGAAAACACGGCACATAGCCCGTCGTTATGCCTTCCCCAAAAGGGTATTGTATAGCATAACCACACCCGGCAAAGCCATTATATGTGCGTAACATACAATGAGTCAAAACTTTTAGTTGGCGGAGAAGAGATTGTATCGGCAATCTATCCGCTATGTGTCTAAGGTGTTTTCTAGGCACCTGTTTCGACAATAGACATATTGTCAAGTATCTCCCGTTATAAATGCAGCCCACTGCTCCAAGAGAGCATGACGTTGTTCCAAAAAATCCGTTCGCATATAAGCTTTTGTCACTGAACTCCCAACTGAATGCGCAAGAACAGTTTCCGCAATCTCAAAGGGTGTTGACGTTGTCTCTGCTATCCAATCCCGTAAGCTGGAACGAAAACCATGGGGGCGATAAGTCAAACCACAAACTGTCATATATTTTGCCATGCTTGCATCAGAAATTGGCTTTCCTGTAAGACCAGAAAAGAGAAAACCATTTTTTTCAAAGGGAAGAGACTTTTCAATCACTTTTAAAGCTTCATCACTTAACGGTACTCGAAAATCTGAAACTTTTCCCACAATACCCTTCATGTTGTCTTTGGGTATTGTCCATATATTTTTATCTATTTGTTCAAGACGCAAATAGCGCAATGGATATGACCGTACTCCTGTCAAAATCAAGAGCTTCAGTGCTAAATTTGAAAGGATATTATCACCCAAGCTCTGATAAAATGCCGGAACCTCTTGCCATGGCATAGCAGGAATATTTGTTGATTTAGCACGGGACTTTCCTAAAAGAGCGCGTGCTTTCATACAAGCTTGTAGATCAACATCCAAACCAAGAGCCGCTGCATATTTCAAGCAAATATTGATACGGTTAAGTGCTTTTCGCGCTGTATCTGCTTTTTCATGCCAAAGAGGTGCAAGAACATTGCGAATGATATTAGCCGTTAATTTTTCTATAGATAGGCTGCCTATGTGTGGAATAACATGCAATTCCAGCGGAGAAAACCAACGCCCATTTTTTCCTTCATTTTTTAACTCTGCTTTTTTACTTTCAAAAGCAGCCGTTGCAATCTCACTGAATATGTTGCTTTGCTGTTTTAAGACGGTTTGTTCTCGAAAGACAATAGGGTCATTGCCTTCTCTGAGAATAGCACTATAATGTTTGACAAGTTCGCGCGCTTCCTTCAGAGAAAGTTGTGTGACTGGACCGAGTCCCATTTCACGGCGTTTATTGTGATATGTGTAACGAAAAAACCAAGAACGCGTATTGTCTTTTCGAACATTCAACCATAACCCCGCCCCATCACAATATTTACCTTGAGGAGCAGACTTTACAAGCAATGCTGATAATCTATGAATCCCCCTCACTTAATTTCCCTTCTCGTCCACCTTTTCATACATTGCCCGTCCACCTTTTTGGGCCACCTTTTAGACCACCTTTAATTTTTGATTTGAGATTTTTTCTTTAATTCTTAATTTTTTTATTGGAACATAAAAAATTATAGACATCAATATGCTCTTGCACATCTTGATACAACTTGATTCTCGTTGTTAAAGCCCTGTCTGCCGCGTCTGGGCACCATTTTTTTTGTT
>NZ_HE998009.1:0-590 GCF_000312585.1 Bartonella queenslandensis AUST/NH15 | reverse complement strand
TCTAAGAAATATGAAACACCTACTACAAAATTATTGAAAATATCAAAGGAAGCCGTGTTTTTATAAAAGTTGTTTTAATTTATATTAAGTCGTTGTAAATATACAATGTGTTCATTATGTTATCATAATTTGTTCTTTTATATGTTGAATGAGAAACCTAAATATCGGTAGATCTCTCATGTAAAATCACCTGCTTGCACATCACAAGGGTGGCTAGCATGTGGATAGGAAACATTTTATGAACCATCTCAGAACCAAGAGCTATAGCAATATTGGTAATTGGTAAAAGTGTACGAGGGTATCGATTTGCTCCTTCTTAACTGTAAAGATGCTGATATCCTAGTATATATATTATTCGCAGAGGCTTTAGCATTACACTATTCATAAGCATCATCAAGAAATCGGTGTGATGTACTCTAAGAGGCGCCTTTTTAAAACAAGCTCGTAAATTGATCAAAACAATTTACATCGCGTTTGAATTGTTCTCTTTGTAAATGAGAGACATCACTCTATTAAAGAACGTGAAACATAAAAGCGTAATTTCCATTATTAAAAAGATATTGATGTGAGCGTTTTTGAGAATCAGAAAG
>NZ_HE998008.1:4084-5234 GCF_000312585.1 Bartonella queenslandensis AUST/NH15 | reverse complement strand
TTCATTGCGCAAGACATCATCAACAGAATGAATAATAAAATCCACAACCTCAATGGGGGTATAAACAATCCCAAGCCTATCCGTGGTTTTCTTAAATGCCTTAGCAAAAAAACTTTCATAAAGCTTGATAATAAGATTCTGTTTTGCATGCGTTTTGGTTATGCCTGCTGTACAGAACGTGACACTTTTATAAAATTTATCAAGATCTTTCGTTTGTTCTTTGATATTCGTTTTATCCAATTTCGTTAAGATCTTGTCCATGGCTTGCGAGATGGCATTGTTTTGTACAAATTCATTGCCATCAAACAAGGCTTCAAACACGGGACGCGTGACAAGGTGTTGTGCGAGCATCTCAACGGCTTCCTCTTGTTTGATAGCGCTGTTGACGTTGTTTTGTAATTCCTTATGAAAGGCATCAAAGGCATGAAAGGCTTCACTGTTTTCATCAGAAAGGAGGTTTTGAAGATGGGTGATATGATTTTGTGCAATCTCAGCAACATTACCCGCCCAATCTTCCCAATAATCCGTGATTTTAAAACTATCCAGAAAAATGGCTTTGACAAAATCAAAAAATTCAGAGTCGAATAAGTCTTTTTGTCCTCCATATGCCGATTGAGATTTGCTTTCTGCTGTTCCAATGCTACGCCCAGAACTTTCTGCTTTTGATGGTATCGAGATCTCCTCAACCGTTGTGGTTAATTCTTTTAATTCATCAGCACGCTTAAGCTCTATAATCTCAATCGTATGCCTACTATCTTGTCCTAGCGACATCTGGTTAATTGTCCTAGCAAGCCTTTCATCATGAGAATGTAAAGCATGCAAAACTTGCCAAACAACACGGTATCTCTTATGGTTTCGTAAAGCTTTTTTGGCTTCTAAGTGTGAGGGAATGATAATGGGTAAAATGATATAGCCTGTTTTCTTATTGGGAGCACGACGCATCACACGCCCCACCGCTTGGATGACATCCACTTGGCTATTGCGCGGGTGTAAAAACATGATGGCATCAAGAGCAGGGACATCAATCCCTTCTGAAAGACAGCGAACATTGCTTAAGATCCGACAAACATTTTTATCGGCATCTCCTTTAAGCCAACCAAGAGCTTCATTGCGTATTTTGACACTTTGTGTTCCATCAATATGTTTTATT
>NZ_HE998008.1:2039-3641 GCF_000312585.1 Bartonella queenslandensis AUST/NH15 | reverse complement strand
CAAGAGAAGGACCATTTTTAAGGGTATCATTTATATGAGATTGGATAATTCATTGAAGAGCTTTGTGATATATTGAGAGGTGTTGATATCTTTGCAAAAAGCCAAAGCCGTATGCATGGGCTCCGTATCATCATCATTGATAGCAGCTTCCTTATCTATTTTGGTAAGGGCTCTATAGCAGCCAATAATTTTTGCAGCATCATCTAAATCAATTTCACGATTTTCATTGGCAATAATATTCTGTATAGCTGGTGTGATATAGGTTTCATCAATCCCCAAGACCACAATCTTATAAGGGGTTAACAGTTCATTATCGACTGCTTCCGCGAAGCTATAATGATGGAGTTGTTTGCCATAAAGCGTTTCATCATCCATAGAGGCTAGAACGGCATTAATCTCATCGGCACGTCTTTTGGCAGTATCACTAAAGATACGAGGTGTTGCTGTCATATACAGACGTTTTTTGCCTTGAATGATACTGTTATCGTGAACCTTGATAAATTCAGATTCATTAGTCTTCACTTCCCAATGAAGCACCCGTGGTTCTATGAGCTTCATCACAGATGATCAGATCAAATTCAGGTAAACCATACTCTTTTTGTGCATCCGAAATCACTTGGATAGAATGATAGGTTGAAAAGACCACGGTCATTGCATCGGCTAGGTTTTCACAAGCTTCTTTGGCAAGTGCTTGTGCATCTGTCGTAGCAGGGAGAACAAGATCTGATGTTTCCATACCAACAATATCATCTTGGTTTTTACGACGCTTGCCTACTTTTGTATCCGAACACACAGCAAAGGAACGCAACGGCACTTGTGCATCGGTTGTCCATTCACGGATCGTTTGTGAGACTAAAGCAAGAGAAGGCACCAGAAACAACACACGCTTGCCTTGACCTGCTATGGTTTCCGCTATCTTCAAACTCGTAAAAGTCTTCCCCGTTCCACATGCCATAATCAGCTTGCCACGATCTGCTTCTTTTAAACCTTCACAGACTTTCTCAAGGGCTTCTTTTTGATGGGGACGAGGCTCTTTTGTTGATTTAAGAAGAACTTCTTTTTTGGTTGCATAGATTTGCCAATCTATCCGACTATTTTCCATATGACGAAGGTCAATGCGATAAACGGGGATCGCTTGTCCTTTAATCATGGCATTCACATTGTCACTTAATTCTACTTCTGTGCTATCAACCAGAAGACGATATTTAAAGATCTCTTTCCCAGAGGCTGCGATAAAACTATCGATATCCTTTTTACTGATCTGATGATCTGCTTTATAAAACTTACATTGAATAGCGACATAGCCCTCTTGATGACGAAGCTTAGCAACGAGATCAATACCGATATCATTTTTATTCCACCCTTCACGCTCTTGCGCCCATTCATAATAGGTTTGCACCTTTTCATATCGTCCATAATGCAAAGGGTCATGCATAAGATATTTTGTCACAAAATCTTCAAACACTTTCCCCCGTAGAGCATTTGATGTTGCTTGATCACGATAAGATTGTAAGAGAGAGCGTAAAGTGACGTGTTTGTTATCAGAATAAAGAGGGTGAGACATAAAGAACAGACTCCATGACAATATATGCTACTGATTAA
>NZ_HE998008.1:0-1108 GCF_000312585.1 Bartonella queenslandensis AUST/NH15 | reverse complement strand
GCAAGAATTATCGCAATAACACATTTAGATCACAATCTAAGTGCACATTTTGGTTATAATTGTCAACAATAAATTATAGTTTTTTATCACTCAGATTCAGTTATTCGATGAGTATGTTAACATTTGCCATAGTTAAGGAGTTTTTGATGAAAAAAAGAATGCCTAAGAGTTACATGACCGATATTGAAAGTGAAGAATTACGAACAGATGATTTAGGCACCCCTATAAGCTCTGTGCTTTCATCATGATTTGGGAGCTTTGTCTGAAGGACAATACAAACCGTTTTGGTTTACACATCAAAGACGCCTTTAGGCGTGTTTTAAAGATTTTTTTTGATCTTAAGAACCAAGGCTTTTTAATCTTCTCAATAAACGCGGATCTGATGTCATGACTTTGGAGAGCGGATATAAGAATTTGAGAAACACAGCGCCTTCTCATTAAAAAACTATTCGTTAAGAAACACGGTTTTTATTGCCAATTCCCTGAAATTACTTTCTACTTTAAAGGGTGTTTTGGTCGTATACACAGCAACCAGGAGGGTCTTGAAAACCCGAAACCCTAGCGTAAGAATAGACCCACTCTGTGGGTATCTTGGGATTCCGAGAGTTTTTGCTATGTCTAGGTGCTTCTCAGCACTAAAAGCAAAAAAGCTGACTCGGAGTCAGTATTTTTGACTCCCGGAATACCAATGCGAGGGCGCTCGCAACCGGTGGGAGGGGAAATGCAGAGTAAAAATCCTCAGAACGACAATTCGGTTGACAAATTCATTGGCAAAAAATCCGGTTTGGAAATAATTGAGCATCTTACAGAAAAACCTCTTTGGATCTTCCATTAGAAGCTCTTATCACTAGATTGCGGAAATTCCACCTCTGAATATCTCCTACGCTCTAAAACATCACATATGTTGAGTTAATGCTTCTTTTGCCATATACTCAACAGTCTAAACAAGCATCATCAATCTTTATTTTCTTACAATTTATAAAGAGTTCTGCTTAGAAATAGGGCGTTTCATTCGCAGTTTTCAAATGGTTTTTAGAAAATATATCATTTTTTAGAAGTCATTAGGGGGGTATTTCTTTTAAAATGATGTCTTTCATTTGTCTTTTTT
>NZ_HE998007.1:46787-49505 GCF_000312585.1 Bartonella queenslandensis AUST/NH15 | reverse complement strand
GCATTGTATATTGTATGTCGTTGCAATAGCTATTTTCTTTTCACAGGTTTTAGGAGCCAATGCCGATTCTTTAAATGGTAGATTGCAAAATACTGGTTTCGTTTCTGTGATGACACAAGAAAATGGAGTTACTAAAGCTGTTAATATGATTATTAACCAACTTGGAGGACAAAGCGCTGAGAAAAATGTCCAAAAGGTTGCCGCTTTAATGGGGATGGAGGCAGCGATTTTCGGTTTAATCGCATATCTTGTATATTTCTTTTCTAGGAAACCGCCAAGTCCTAAAAGAGCGACAGGTGGAAGAACGTTCGATGCTGTTACTCATAGTGCATGGGCTCTTAATTAAAAGATATTTTATTTGATGAATTTTAAATTATTCTGTTATTGAATGTTTTATATTAACTAAACCGTGATTAAACATCACGGTTTAGTTATTTTTAATGATATTGATAAATTTATCCTTTTATATCATATAAGATATTGTTGGGGGGATGACAGTATTTAGCGCATTAAATTTAACTAATCAGCTGCTTTTAAAAGTTATTTAAATTTTTTCCTTTTCACAATGCGTATTTGAGCTAAGTTTGTGGTTGATATTTTTTCTATGATGAAAACGCGTATGTATTAATTGAGGTAGCTATAAACTTTGCATATCAACTCAAAAATATAGGGTAACACGATCTTATGATTATTGTGGATTTCGTTCTTATGAATTGAAAAAGCATAGAGATGCATTTTACAACTATTTGAAAAAAATGCTTTTATTGAGAGCTTTTAATCTCTTTGTGGTTTACAATTTTTTTTATCATTTTATCTTAGGCAAAGAGAAGGTGGATTCATTTCTATTTCTCTATTTTATCTAAGAAGGGTGGAGTTATACGAATGTCAAAAAAAGTCATGATCGTGGAAGATAATGAGCTTAATATGAAGCTATTTCGTGATCTTGTAGAAGCGAGTGGCTATGAAACCGTTGAAACACGTAATGGTCTTATGGCATTAGATTTGGCGCGTTCATCGATGCCATCTCTTATTCTTGTGGATATCCAGTTGCCAGAAGTCTCTGGAATAGATGTTATTAAACAATTAAAAGAAGATAAAGAACTTCGATCAATCCCCGTTGTTGCTGTAACAGCCTTTGCTATGAAGGGAGATGAGGAACGAATCCGTGCAAGTGGATGTGAAGAATATATGTCAAAACCTATTTCTGTTCCTCATTTTATCACAATGGTAAAACATTTTGTGGACTGAATCTTTGTTAAGTGATGATAGAGAAAGACACTGAAAAGCTTATAAGATTGCTAAAGTTATCGTGCAAATATTTTTGTGCTTTAGCATGTGAATATATTACAAGTTAGTAAAAACAGATTTTTAAAATTGAAACTGAAGTTTTGAATTTTTTCGGTCTATTTTCTTGTCTTTTGTCTTAAGAGAAGCGGTTGTTTTGCATTCTTGTTTTTTCTAATCGGTATAGATTTATTCCTATATTCATCTAAAAGTCTGTGTTAGTAGGATGAAAAAAGCCCCGATAAAAACGGGGCTCTATATATTCCACAAAAATTGAAATTAACGTTTTGAAAATTGGAAAGAACGACGCGCTTTTGCTTTACCGTATTTTTTACGTTCAACAACACGGCTATCACGGGTAAGAAAACCACCTTTTTTCAAAATTGGGCGAAGTTCCGGTTCGTAATAGGTTAAGGCTTTGGAAATGCCATGGCGTACTGCACCAGCTTGTCCAGAAAGACCACCGCCTGCAACGGTTGCAATAATATCAAATTGGGTATCTCTATTTGTTGCAACAATTGGTTGACGAAGAATCATTCTAAGAACAGGACGCGCGAAATATTTATCAAATTCCTTGTTGTTAATGATAATTTTTCCAGAGCCCGGTTTAATCCACACGCGAGCAACAGCATCTTTTCGTTTTCCTGTTGCATAGGCACGCCCTTGAGAATCAAGCTTTTGCACGTGGACAGGAACAACATTTTCATGGGGCTCTGTAATATTTGTTGCTATGCTAAGTTCAGAAAGAGAATTAATTTCAGCCATAATCAAGCAATCCTTTTGTTTTTGCGGTTTAAAGCGCCAACGTCAAGAGATTCAGGCTGTTGTGCTTCATGTGGATGTTGGCTTCCAGCATAAACACGGAGATTCTTCAATTGACGGCGACCAAGAGGGCCACGCGGAATCATGCGTTCTACAGCTTTTTCAACAACACGTTCGGGAAAACGTCCTTCAAGAAGCTGACGTGCTGTACGTTCTTTGATTCCACCAATATAGCCGGTGTGCCAATAATATTTCTTATCCGTATATTTTTTGCCGGTGAGAGCTATTTTATCGGCATTGATGACAATAACATTGTCACCATCATCAACATGTGGCGTAAATGTAGCTTTATGTTTGCCACGTAAGCGGTTTGCGACAAATGTGGCAAGACGCCCTAAAACGAGGTTTTCTGCGTCAATAATAACCCATTTTTTCACCACTTCAGTTGGCTTTTGTGAAAAAGTTGCCATAAGAAGTATCCTTTAAATTAAAGCCCCTGTAGCATGAGGGCATTTTCATTGTTTGCGTTGAAAATTGTTAGCACAGCGAAATATTTAACGCGTATTGATTGCTCTGATATAATGTCTTTTGATTGACGTCAAGAGAAAATAAAAACTTTATAAAACAGTACCTTATTCGTGAGGTATTATAATACCTTATCAAAATAAGTTT
>NZ_HE998007.1:36972-46558 GCF_000312585.1 Bartonella queenslandensis AUST/NH15 | reverse complement strand
ATCTTTAACGCGTGATTGTATTTTATTGATCTTCATTATAAAATGAATGATAATGCAGTTATCTCGTTATTTTCTCAATGTTGAATTTTCTGCTTGTGGTCAAGCTTGGTTAGATGCCCTTGATATTCAAGGGATAAATAATGCGCGTGCTATTTCTCAAAAGTTTGGTTTTCCAGATCAGTTAGCGCGAGTCCTTTCAGCAAGAGGTGTGGATGAAACTGAAGCTGTTGCTTTTATTAATCCAACATTGCGAACGCTTATGCCTGATCCAGAAAGTTTTAGAGATATGCAATGCGCAGCAGAGCGTATTGTTGAGGCTCTTCTCAATCAAGAACAGGTTGCTGTTTTTGGTGATTATGATGTTGATGGTGCCTGTGCATCAGCACTCATAGCGCGTTTTTTTCGTTATTTTGAGATTGAAGTCAAAATTTATATTCCTGATCGTATTGTTGAAGGCTATGGACCGAATGAACAAGCAATGAGAATGCTCGTGCAAGAAGGGGCCCGTTTAATTATCACTGTTGATTGTGGTGCAAATAGTCCAGAAGCTGTAAAAGCGGCGAGGCTTGCAGGTGCTGATGTTGTGATTTTAGATCATCATCAAATGTCAGAGATTCATCAAGAAGCTGTTGCTCTTGTCAATCCTAATCGCCCTGATGATTTTTCTGGACAAGGGCATTTATGTGCAGCGGGTGTTGTCTTTGTTACATTAGCTTGGGTTCATCATTTGTTGCGGAAAAAACAATTCGAAGGGAAGCTGCCTGATCTTCTCAGTATGCTTGATCTTGTTGCATTGGCAACCATATGTGATGTTGTTCCATTACAGGGGGTTAACCGTGCTTTTGTGGTAAAAGGACTGCAAGTTGCTCGTTCTATGCATAATCCGGGGATAGCGGCTTTAACAAAGGTTGCACGAATAGGGGAGCCACTTAATAGTTTTCATTTAGGTTTTTTATTAGGTCCTAGAATTAATGCAGGAGGGCGCATCGGTGATCAAGCTTTGGGAGCACGTTTGCTTAGCTGTGAGAATATAGATGAAGCGGATAGAATAGCAGAACAATTAGATCAGCTTAATCAAGAACGCCAAGAAATGGAGAACATTCAATTAGCACAGGCGGAATCTTATATTGCTTCTCTTTACCAAGATCAAGAAACACCATTGTCACTTGTCATTTCTCATCAAGAATGGCATCCGGGAATTATTGGTATTCTTGCTTCACGTCTCAAAGAGCGTTTTTTTTGTCCTGTTTTTGCTATTGCTTTGAAAGAAGATGGAAATGGCGTAGGGTCGGGACGTTCAATTAATGGTATAGATTTAGGAGCACTCGTTCGTGAAGCTGTTACACTCAATTTATTAGAAAAAGGAGGCGGGCATAGTATGGCAGCAGGAATTACAATTCAATCGGCAAAAATTGAAATTTTTAGAAAATGGCTAGAAGAAAAAGTTTCTGTAATGGTTTCACAATTGCATGCAAAAAAGTCTCTTAGTATAGATGGTTCTCTTTCTGCTTCTGGTGTCAATCAAGCACTATTTGAGTTGCTTGAAAAGGCAGGGCCTTTTGGGACAGGGAATGTAACACCAGTTTTTGTTCTACCCTCTCATCGATTAATGAATCTATCTGAAGTTGGTAAAGGACATCTTCGCCTCATTGTATCTAATGTGGAAGGCAAAAAACTGCAAGGAATAGCTTTTCGTGCTGTAGGGACAGCACTTGGTCATTTTCTCTCTGAAAATATCGGTGAAATGATTCATTTAGCTGGTCATCTTAGTTTGAATTATTGGAATGGAACGGTTAATCCGCAACTGCGCGTGATTGACGCCGCCGCAGTAGTTTAAAAGAGGTATTTTTTACATTAGATGTCTAAATTAGAAGCAAAAGTAGAATTTTCTTGTATGAAACGAAATCGTGCTTCTGGCTTTGTTCCCATGAGACTTTCTACAGTCTTTTTCGTTTCTTGCATTTCCACGGCATCAATAGAAACACGAAGCAGTGTACGTTTTTGAGGATGCATTGTTGTTTCTTTAAGTTGTTCTGCGCGCATCTCACCCAGCCCTTTAAAACGTCCGATTTCAATTTTAGCCTTTCCCGTAAATTCAGTTTTGAGCAATTCATCCTTATGGATGTCATCACGTGCATAAGCAACTTTCCCGCCTTGCGATATTCTATAAAGGGGTGGGACGGCGAGATATAAATGTCCTTGATGAATAAGGTCAGGCATTTCTTGAAAGAAGAAGGTAATGAGCAGTGACGCAATATGAGCACCATCAACATCAGCATCTGTCATGATGATAATACGTTCATATCTGAGATCTTTTTCACGATATTTAGAACGTGTTCCACATCCAAGAGCAAGGATAAGATCGCTAATTGTTTGGCTTGAGTTCATTTTTTCATGTGCAGCACTGGCGACGTTTAAGATTTTGCCACGAAGAGGTAAAATTGCTTGGTTTGCTCTATTTCTCGCTTGTTTAGCAGATCCTCCTGCAGAATCCCCTTCAACAATAAATAATTCAGCACCCGCAGCATGGTTTTGACTACAATCTGCCAGTTTACCAGGCAGACGTAATTTACGGACAGCCGTTTTTCGACTTATTTCTCTATCTTGACGTCGTCTAACACGTTCTTCAGCGCGTTCAATAACCCAATCGAGAAGTTTGGTTGCTTCTTGTGGGGAATTTGCCAACCAATGATCAAAAGGATCGCGGATTGCACTCTCAACAATACGCTGTGTTTCAATGGTTGCTAATCGATCTTTTGTTTGTCCAACAAATTCAGGATTACTGATAAAGACAGAAAGTATTGCAGTTGTTGAAATCATAATATCGTCAGATGTCATGATCGCTGCGCGCTTATTCCCTATTAACTCAGCGTAAGATTTCAATCCACGTAAAAGAGCTTGACGTAGTCCTATTTCGTGTGTTCCGCCTTCTCCTGTAGGAATAGTATTGCAGTAAGATTGCACGCAAGGATCACCACCATGCCAAGCAATAGCCCATTCAACGGAGCCATGACCGTTATTTTGTTGTGTTTTGCCAGAAAAAATTTCTGATGTGACGCGATATTCATCTTTTAGTGATGCAAGTAGATAGTCTTTAAGTCCATTGGGAAAATGAAAAACAGCTTTTTCGGGAATATTTTTTACGCCTTCAAGTATAACGGGATCACAAGTCCAGCGAATTTTTACACCACCAAAAAGATAGGCTTTGGAGCAAGCCATCTTATAGATTTTTTCTGGATCAAAAGCTGCTTTTTCACCAAAAATTTCACGATCAGGATGAAAACGAACGCGTGTACCACGACGATTATAAACATCCCCTAAATCTTCCAATCCAGATTGAGGAATACCGCGTGAGAAGCGTTGGCGGTAAAGTTTTCGTTCTCGTGCAACTTCAACTTCCATATCATCAGAAAGAGCATTGACGACAGAAATTCCTACTCCATGAAGTCCGCCCGCAGTTTGATAAGCTTTTCCATCAAATTTTCCTCCTGAGTGGAGTTGTGTCATAATAACTTCAAGAGTGGATTTGTCAGGCATTTGAGGATGATTTTCGACAGGAATACCACGTCCATTATCTGTAACGGTTATATAACCATTCCTATCTAATGAGACTTCAATGGAGTCTGCATAACCAGCAACAGCTTCATCCATCGCATTATCAATAATTTCGGCAAATAAATGATGGAGTGCTTTGCTGTCTGTTCCACCAATATACATTCCAGGGCGTAAACGTACAGGCTCTAAACCCTCAAGCACGCGAATAGAGAGGGCATTATAGTCGTCTTCTTGCGTATTTTTTGCACTTTTTTTTGAAATCACCATTTTTGATTTCATTGGAGATTGCAGAGTGCTTTCTTTTGTATTTACCCGAGATTGGGCTTTATTTAAAATACTAAAAAGATCTTTGTTGTTATCGCTCATAGCGTTTAACTATCTATCCTATAAAATAAAATATTCATTAAAATAAATTTTATGCCTGTTTTTTATTTAAAAATCAATGCACTTAGGAAACATCAATTGTTGGACCAAAAATCTGTTCAAAAGCATGTTTGAGAGCAATATCAATATCATGCATTGTTACAGGACATCCTAGATCAAGAAAGCTTGTTACACCGTGGTTTGTAATTCCACAAGGAACAATTCCTGAATAATGGGCTAAGTTAGGATTAACATTGATAGAAACGCCATGAAAACTTATCCATTTGCGCACTCGAATGCCAATCGCCGCAATTTTATCTTCGGAAGAAAGACCATTTTGTTTTGATGGGCAATGCGACTGTTTAACCCAGACACCAACGCGATCTTCTCTGCGTTCGCCTTTAATATTAAAGTTTGCAAGCATTTGTATGATCCATTCTTCTAACGCACTGATGAAAGCACGAATGTCTTGTTTTCGGCGTTTAAGATCAAGCATAATATAAGCAATGCGCTGTCCTGGACCGTGATATGTAAATTCACCCCCACGTCCTGCTTCATAAACAGGGAATAAATGAGGCGTTAAAAGATCCTTTTTATCTGCACTCGTCCCCGCTGTATAAAGGGAAGGGTGTTCAAGAAGCCACACCTGTTCATGTGCAGTTCTTGCAAGAATTTTTTCTACACGTTCCTGCATATAACGCAGCGCTTCAGGATACTCAACCAAATGATCACTTATTTTCCATTCAACGGGTGGATTACCTAGAATAGCATTAAAATGACGTGATAAGTGACTACGATCTCTATGTTTCAATTCAAATGTCATTGGCAATATTTATCTTAATGTTTGAGTTTTTGTACAGTAATCAGAAAAATAACAAAAGCGTAAGTATTAAGAGACACTTTATGAGAATTGCAATGAATTTTATTTAAAAAACGCGTTATGCTCGTTTTACCATCTTCCCGTTGCTCCACCACCACCTGATGATCCACCACCACCTCTGAATCCTCCTCCTGTTGAATGTCCACCAAATATTCCACGAGAGTTTCTACCGCTCGCATTTAAGTTTAAAAACCAAGGTGTAAAGACAATACCCATCCAAAGATACCTTTGTGGACCTATTTTCCTACCAAAAATCATAGCCAAAATGGGTAAACCGACTGCTATAAAGAGAATGAGAAACATGATTGTATTTATAATCATTTCTTCTCTTGCAGCTTGTTTACGTTGTTCTTCAATAGCTTTAGCTTTTTGTTTGATTCGAAAAGAAAAATCAGCATCGCTTTGTGTGATCACTTTGATAATTGCATGAACTGCTTCAACAATTCCTTTTTGATAATTTCCTTCACGAAAATTAGGAATCATGAAGCTGTTAATGATGACAGACGAAATAGCATCTGTTAGTTCTCCTTCCAACCCGTAGCCTACCTCGATACGTGCTTCACGTTCATTGGGTGCAATGATGATTAATACGCCGTTATTGATTTGTTTTTGACCTAACTTCCATGTGCGAAAAAGAGAGTTGCTGTATGTCTCTATATCATTGCCTGAAAGAGTAGGGAGCGTTACAAGAACAATTTGATCTCCCGTTTTTTCTTCGAGTGCAGCAAGCTTTTCCGTTAAATTGCTTTTTGTTGCATGGTCAAGTAAATGAGCCATATCATTGATATAGCCGGTTAAGGGAGGGAACTTAGTATGTGCGTGAGTGACATTCCCCAATGCAATGATCAAGTATAGAATGCTTAAAGGCACCCATAAACGAAGAAAAAAACGACGTTTTATAGAGTGTTGAAATGGTTTCATTAATTAAAATTAACCTTTGGTGTTTGTTGGCTATCCGTATCGATGGTAAAAGTTGGCATCGGTTTAGCATCACGAAACCATAATTTTGCCCAAATCATTGTCGGCATTGTTTTGAGTGCAGTATTGTAGGCACGAACCGTTTCGATATAATCGCGGCGCGCAACGGAGATACGGTTTTCCGTTCCTTCTAATTGTGATTGAAGAGCAAGAAAGTTCTGGTTTGCTTTAAGATCTGGATAGTTTTCGACAACCACCATAAGCCGCGAAAGTGCACTTGATAAATTGGCTTGATTTTTGAGATATTGCTGCATAATTTCCGGATTATTCAGCATATCTGCGTTAATGTTGACTTGTGTTGCTTTGGCACGTGCTTCAATTACATTTGTGAAAACACTTTTTTCATGGGCGGCATAAGCTTTAACTGTTTCGACGAGATTGGGGATGAGATCTGTACGGCGTTGATATTGATTGAGCACTTCACTCCATGCTGCGTGTGCTTTTTCTTCATTTGTTGGTATCGTATTAAATCCGCAGCCACTTAAAAATGGTACTAACCCTGCCAAGAGCATAATGATTGAAAATTGTTTTAATATTTTAAACATTGAAGAAGTTTGTACATTTAACATAAAGTTGTCTCCACAGATATTTTATGTATTATATAGGGTGAATCTTCTTTGTGGAAAGTATTTTTAATTATAAACAGACATTATTATTAATAAAATTATTAATAAATTGATATCTTTTTGTGTTTTTAGCATGCTTCAGCGGCTTGTTGACATGAAAATAATAACGAGAATATAGATGTCATCTTATGAAAGATCAATAATATTCATGTCAATTATTCTTATGGTGTATATTTTCATAGTATTTTTATTTCAGAACGTAGCAGATAACAATTGGGGAAGGGGAGAATATAAGCATCAATCTTATAGAAGGTAGAGGTCGTTTCCATTTTCCCTCCTTTAGAACTCCATGCTTAACCTATTGAATAAAAAGCTTTTAAATTATGGAGATCAATAATTATGAAGAAGGGGAAAATCTTCTGTTGTAAAGCGTCAACCCTAAAGCGAAAAGTGTGACGGATTAGCTGAAGATTATGATCTCTATCGTTCTTGTTATCCTCTTACCTTATTTAAGATTATACTTCTTCCTTTTAATATTTAAGATTATACTTCTTCCTTTTAAGAACAAAAAGCATTTGTCTATCGTGGATGTAGGTGCAGGGAAAGGCATTGCATTAGAGAGGGGTATTAAAATTTTAGAGAATGAGCACTGATATCATGCTATCTTTATCCTAAGGAATGGCTTTTAAAAAAGCGTTTTAGCTTAATTAAAAAGCGTTTTAGTTTAAAGGGTGATTATATTTTTTTTGTTTTATAGGTTTTACAGAAGGATTAATAATGTTAAGAGTTACACTGTAATTGAAAAAGAAAGAAAATTATGATGATTATACTAAAGCCGGGTGAGGTAACGCTTAGCGAACTTGAAGCTATTTATTTTGATGGTGAAATCAGTAAACTTCATAATGATACCCATGTAGCTATCAAAAAAGGAGCGCAGCATATTGCTGAAATTGCTGCTGGAAGTGAGCCTGTGTATGGTGTTAATACTGGCTTTGGGAAACTGGCTTCCATTAAAATTGATGCGGACAAAGTCACTGTTTTACAGAGAAATCTTATTTTGTCCCATTGTTGTGGGGTAGGAGAGCCTTTAGCTGAAAATATTGTACGTTTGATCATGAGCTTAAAGCTTATCTCTTTAGGAAGGGGAGCTTCGGGAGTTCGTTTAGAGTTAGTCAATTTGCTGGAAAATATGCTTGAAAAGGGCGTTATTCCTGTCATCCCAGAAAAAGGATCTGTTGGCGCTTCAGGTGATCTTGCGCCACTTGCTCATATGGCGGCTGTCATGATGGGAGAAGGAGAAGCGTTTTTTCAAAATATTCGTATGAGTGGAGCACTTGCTTTAGAGAAAGCAGGATTATCGCCTATTATTTTAGAGGCAAAGGAAGGACTAGCTCTTATTAATGGGACTCAAACATCAACAGCACTTGCACTTGCCGGACTTTTTCGAGCTTATCGGGCATTATGTGGTGGATTGTTGGCAGGGGCTTTAACGACAGATGCTACCATGGCATCAACGGCACCATTTCATCCTGATATCCATATTTTGCGAGGACATTATGGGCAGATTGCCGTATCGCAAACATTAGAAAAGCTTATAGAGGATTCAGAAATTCGTGCAGCACATTTACGTGGTGATGAGCGTGTACAAGATCCTTACTGTATACGTTGTCAGCCACAGGTTATGGGGGCATGTTTTGATATTTTGCTCGCAGCAGCAAAAACACTGATTATTGAAGCAAATGCTGTTACAGATAATCCGTTGATTTTAAGAAATGGTGAGGTTGTATCAGGTGGCAATTTTCATGCTGAGCCTGTCGCGTTTGCAGCTGATCAGATTGCTCTTGCTTTGTGTGAAATAGGATCTATTTCTCAACGGCG
Source organism: Bartonella queenslandensis AUST/NH15 (assembly GCF_000312585.1). GTDB lineage: Bacteria > Pseudomonadota > Alphaproteobacteria > Rhizobiales > Rhizobiaceae > Bartonella > Bartonella queenslandensis_A. Next base: position 38,338 of record NZ_HE998007.1, on the reverse strand, counting down.
TATTGCCCTTATGGTTGACCCAGCAGTTTCTTATGGTCTTCCAGCTTTTTTAGCGCACAATGCAGGTCTTAATTCAGGTTTTATGATTGCTGAAGTAACAGCAGCAGCTTTAATGTCTGAAAATAAGCAAATGGCTCATCCTGCTTCCATTGATTCAACACCAACTTCAGCCAATCAAGAAGATCATGTTTCAATGGCTTGCCATGGTGCTCGTCGGTTATTGGTAATGAGTGAAAATCTTTTTGCACTTATTGGTATTGAAACGCTTATTGCAGTACAAGGAATTGAATATCGAACACCTTTAAAAACAAGTACTCTCTTACAGTCTGTTATGAAATGTTTACGCAAAAATGTTGCTTCTCTTAAGGAAGATCGCTATCTGGCTCCAGATCTTCATCAAGTACATAGACTTGTACGTGAAGGGCACTTATTATCTATTTTGCCAGAAACAATTTTTCCTTCATTAAGTTTTCAATAATATTTGTTTTAAAACCAATAATGAAGGGCGGATATTGAATTTTGAAACTTTCTCATATGAAAATATAGAAGATCAATGCTATATTTGAATTATCTAATAAATTATGTATTTATTACTGTGTATATCTGTTGTTTATAGCCAACTAGATATTTTATAATGATCTGGATTTATCATCATAATTTTATAGAAACTATAAAGTTGAAGTGCTTATACTTTATGATTACTATTAGATTTTTTAATATAAGTTAAATAATGTCCACAATTTATATATTGTAATATTATAATTTTATGAGTATAAATTATATTATATGCATATTATAAAGTAAAATAAAACTTTATTGTATATTCTTCTTATTTGTTAATACTTTATGAGTTTTATATTTCATTTTTTGTGTTTTAAATAAAAAAGGAGAAAGAAATGTTTTAAAAGTGCTCGATTATGTGTTCTAACAACAGTTCTTTTTTTTCACAAATTCTTGAGGTTTATGTAAATTTTAGGAGAGGTAGCTTTCCAGAGAAAGTTTTCATTATGATTGTGGCTCAAGAGAAAGAGCCTCTTGTTTCGGTGAAAAATAAAGGTTTTATTGCTATTTCAGGGCAAACTCCTAGAGGTAAGGAGAGTGGTATCATCGGACCAACAGTTAAAGATGCTATTTTTACCATATATTTTTTCTTCATTGGAAAGCTTGTAGTTAAGGCAGTTGGAGTCCTTAAACAATGGGTTGTGGATACACTTTCTCATACTTTTAAAAATTGGCGAGATTCGTATTATCACTGATTGAGTTATTTAATTGGCATAAAAAGTTTGTTTTATGCGACTAATGGAGAGTTTGCTTAAAGTAAAAAAATTATTATACGCATAATTAATGCATTTGTTATGAGTTTTTA
>NZ_HE998007.1:30281-36749 GCF_000312585.1 Bartonella queenslandensis AUST/NH15 | reverse complement strand
TGAATTAAATGACAATTATAAAAAAATTCATTATCACTTTGTATTTAAATAAAGTAATACGAAATTGCAGGCTACAAAAGCTGAATGATTTGCAATAAGAGTGTTTTTTTCATTGTTTAGAACAAAATGTTGGACTGGCCGGTGTTCGATATTGTTTGAAATATATTTGTGAAAGAAACCTGAGGCTTTATTTATCATAAAGCTGTTATTTGGGTGTGGATTGTCAGCATTTCAAAAAGTAAGGAAAGAAATGGCAATAAATGAACTGAAACGAGGGATGAGTAAGCGCCAAGTTATTTTTTTAGCTCTTGGCTCTGCTATTGGAACAGGTCTTTTTTATGGGTCTGCACAGGCAATTAAGCTTGCGGGGCCTAGTGTTTTGATTGCCTATTGTATTGCTGGTTTAGCTATTTTTATGGTTATGCGTGCTCTAGGAGAGATGATACTTCATAATCCATTGCCTGGTTCTTTTGCTCGTTATGCGGCAAATTACATATCACCATTAGCAGGTTTTTTAACGGGATGGACATATGTATTTGAGATGATTCTTGTTGGTTTGGCTGATATTACAGCTTTTGCGACTTATATGGGTTTTTGGTATCCTGATGTTGCTCCTTGGGTATGGGCACTGAGTATTACATTAATCATAACAGGTATTAATTTAGCTGCTGTAGAAGTCTATGGTGAACTAGAGTTTTGGCTATCTTCTATTAAAGTTATTGCTATCATTGCGATGATTATTTTAGGAATAGCAATTATTTTTTGGGGATGGGGTGGAAGTGTAGGTTCTTCTACTGTTACTGTTCATAATTTATGGAAGAATGGTGGCCTTTTCCCCAATGGTTGGTTTGGTTTTTTAGCTTGCTTTAGTGTTGTTGTCTTTGCTTTTGGGGGCATAGAAATCATTGGTATGGCAGTCATGGAAGTTCAAAATCCTCATCAAACGATTTCAAAAGCAATTAATTCTACTCCAGTTCGTATTTTGCTTTTTTACGTCATGACGTTAGCTATTTTAATGTCTCTTTATCCTTGGAATGAGATTGGTCTTATGGATAGTCCTTTTGTATCCATTTTTGAAAATCTTGGGATTTCATATGCCGCAAATATTTTAAATATTGTTGTTGTTACAGCGGCTATTTCGGCAATGAATAGTGGAATGTATGGGGCTTGTCGTATGATCCATGGTTTATCGCAGGAAGGTTATGCTTTAAAAAAATTTCAATATTTATCAAAAAACGGTATACCAGTTTTTGTTATTTTGATGATTTTTACTATTTTTCTTTTTGGTGCTGTCCTTAATTATTTTTATCATGAAAAGCTTTTTTTTCTTATTGCTGCAATGGCAACATTTGCGACGGTTTTTGTTTGGATGATGATTCTACTTTCGCAAATTTTTATGCGAATTAAGATGCCTAAAGAAGTACAGAATGGTTTGAACTTTCCCATTCCATTTTGGCCAATAGGGTCAATTTTTTCTATTTTATTTATGGTTTTTATTTTTATTCTCTTATGGTACTTCGATGAGACACGACCAGTTTTAATTGTCGGTGTTAGTTGGATTGCTTGGCTTGTTATTTGTTTCTATGCTCTTAAACTTTATAATTTTAAGCAAAAGAAACTGCAATAAATTAAAGATGAGACGAATAAAGAAATGGTTGATGTCTTCAGGAGAACGGGTATTTGATCACTGTCCTCCAAAGATTGGAATAATCTAGATTGACAACAATCTGTTCGTTACCATTTTGCTTTGGAATTTTTTGTGCGCCATTGTTGATGATAACAACTCCATCATGTAAATATCAGGTATTTTATGATGCTGAACTGTGCTATTCACTGCTATGCTATTAATATAAATATTTCCTGTTAAAATGGTTTTATGTTAGAATGTCTAATAATGCTAATAGGTTTTACTAGATACAGGCCTATAGGGAAATGTCTTTTTCTAAACTTATTAATGAAGTTCTGTTTCACAAGAAAAGTTATTGTGATAATTATTTCTATTATTTGATTTATGTTTTTCATCGATACTTAACTAAGCTGATAAGTTATTTTAAAGCTTTTTAAAAATTGAGGTTTTAAATTTTGTTGTTTAAAAGAAATCGCTGTAGAAGCGAAGGTGAAATTCTTTATGCAATTCCTTGTAAAAGAAGAGTGGGGTTTTTGCGTCCTTTAAAAGGATATTGCGGTTATTATGGGGTAAAGAGGAGAAATCTTTTTCAAAAAGGCGTTGGTAGAAAATAGCAGATAACAGATTCATTGGGGGGATTGTATTATTGTGTTTGCAAAAGCTTTCATAGAGAATCGGTAAAATATTGCAATAAAATCCATAGAAGAGTCAATCTAAGAGAATGATGCGCGTGTGCTCATTTTTTCACGATTCTTTTATTGCTAAAAGGGGCAGGGAGAAAGTGTTTATAAGCATATGTTTCATTGACTGTTTTTGGTGGATTTTTGTTACAATGTTAAATAATATCAGTACAGGGCTCATTTTTATCACGAGTGGAAGAAGACAAAATGCATTTTGCAACTGTATTTAGGCACAAGATTACGCAATATTATCGTTAAAAGCGTGCAAGAGAAGTATAATCAGCAAGAACAATTGTCTAAAAGTGGACTTTTCAGTAGTAAATCTTCCAATATATCTCAATCGCATACCGCGCGGTTTTCTCTATTCTTAGTGCGACGGGTGATATTAATGTGGATGCAAAAAAGAAGCTACAATTACTGCTTTTTATATGATTGCAAATGTAGGCTCCGGCACTGTTCATAGCAATAGTGGGGAAAACAACATATTAGCGGGGACCATGTTGTCTGGAAACCCTGTAGAGATGGGTGTTGGTGGTGATTTCACCATTAGCAGCCTCAGTGATACGGGGCAAACTTTCAGTAGGCAGAACTCTCCTTTCCATTGGCTTTAATAGTGAAAAAAAGGATGATGTAGCGACAACCAATATTTCCTTTAACAAGAATAAATCCTCTAGCGATTGTCACAGCGTTGTGGAGCAATCAGGTATCAAAGCCGGTGAGGGCGGCTTTGAGATCAATGTTAAAAATTAAATAACCCTTGACTAGGGTATTATCGACAGCACCGTATCAGTAGACAAAAATAAACTGATCACAGGAACCATTACGACGAGTGATATCACCAACAGTGCTGATGCTCAAGCCAATAGAGATGGGATTAGCATTTCTGCGGGTGATCCCATGATCTGAGGCAAATATGGTGTTGCAAAAAACATTGTTAAAAATGTCTTAGATCATGCGAAAGCCAAGAATGGAGCAGAAGGTGAAACCAAATCGGCTATCAGCGATGGCACCATCATCCTAATCAGTTAAAGCAACCATAGGGCGATGGGGCAAGGTGCTGGGAAAATCATTGGTTTTCTCAACCGCAACACCGCAGCAACTTACCAGGCGGTAAGACAGCTCAATGTAGCACCGCTTGTGGGAGCAGTGTATAATCGCCTATGTCAAAGAGCATCCAGTGGGGGAGGTAGAGCATGATGAAAATGGCAATACCCTCTGTTTAACCGATGAAAATGGAAAATCTATAAAAGATAGTTATGGAAGAAAAATACCTCTGTATCACTTTTTAAAACCAGAGGAAGAAAAGCCTTTACAAAAAGGTTCTGATGGCAAGGTTTATATGTTTTACAATGGCATTTTTAATTCACCAGATGATGCAGCGCGTTATGCTGTCCAAATGGCTGATAATAAAAAAGGTCCCCTTTATTTTACATACTTCCCCCCAAGCTGACGATCTGCTGGTAGAGTTAGGGATAGCATTTTATCAAAAGTTTTTTGAGGGGAACACTTGGAGGTTGAGTAATTCGACGAAGAAGTTCCAAGATTTTATTTATCGTTATGGCAATACAGGAGCGATTGTAAGTGCGCATAGCCGCGGTACCATAACAGAGGGTAATGGATTGCGTGACCTTGAAGAGCATGGCATCCACGGTATAGTCAAGAAAACAGACTTTTACCTTTTGGGGGCGGCTGCTCATCTGCAATCGATAGCCAATAGGGTAGATTATCTAAGCGATGGCGAAAAAAATTATATCTATGTACAAGGTCATATATTAGACCCCATTAGTACAGGAATTGGTTCCAACCCACCTACGGCTTATGACGTACGTTTCGAACTATATGATTCAATCCATTCGTTAGTTTTACCACTCAGAGAGATAGGAGGAGCGATCATCGGCCATAACCCTAGTACCCATAATTGTTATGGTAATGCGAGTTCTGAGTGTAAAACTAATTACGGTTCATTTGATTTTAAAAAACTTTATTCAACGAGAACAGGGACTAAAAAATGAAAATATTGTTTAATTTATTAAGCCTACTCATTTTATTAACGGTCACTGGATGTGATATGGACAAACCTCCTCCAGAGTATGTAAGTATGTGGAAGAAGCCAGGAGCAGACTCTACAGAGGTAGGAAAAGCATTGTTAGAATGTGGCATGCCAAGCCTTATTGATCTTGATTCAGCAAACGACAATCGCAGCTTAAATCAAATGGCAACCACTGATGCTTGTATGGTTCAAGCAGGATTCCAGTATAAAGATAAATGGGCGGGGACTTGGTGTCAGAATTTTAAAGAAGAAAACCTATCCATTTGTCGATCAGGCGCGGTCATTCCGAAGCGCAGTGTTGAAAAGCGCTTAGACAGCCCGTTTTGTAAAAGGTATAAAAACGCATCGGAGTGCCAGCCTTAAGTCTTGCTGTTTGCGGAAACTACAATCCCCGCTCTCATGTGTTCCCATGCCTGTGCAGGATTGCTCCATCAACCAATTATTTTAACGCTATTTATCTATGGGGTCTAAAAATGTAGGCGCGACAATTTATAAAAATATCTATTTCAATTATAATCAAAACATTGAGAATAATGATCAGCATAACATTGATAGAATATGATTTTAGTAGTAATTTTCACTGTGTTTTTGATATAATGTCGGATAGCATAATCGTCGAAAAAAGATCAATGATAATAAAGATTGATAATGTCCGTCATTGTTTTGGAAATGAAAAAATAGCATGTAATAATTTATAGATTGTTTCGTAATATCAAAATTATTCAAGGATAGGAAAATGAAGAAGATTTTAAAATTATTAAGCGGGATAGCCTTATTTGTTATGGCTGGATGTTATCCAGAACAGCCTTCTCGAACAGTTGTAGATACATGGGAAAAGTCTGGGGCGGATCAACTTGAGGTCAAAAAAGCTCTGTTGGAATGCGGAATGCAGCATCTTGATGGCCGTCTTGATACAGAAAAAAATACAGATGAGAAATTCAATGAAGAGGAGTCTGTGAATGCATGCATGATACAAGCAGGTTTTCAGGACAAATTGGGAAGGGTGAAATGGTGTGAAAAATATGAAAATCTTCCAATTTGTCAGTCTGATGCTGTTATTCCTCAGCGAAGTGTAGAGAGGCGGTTGAATAGTCTTCATTGTCAAGAGCATAAAGAACAATCTGAATGTCAGCCTTAGGGTATTGAAGCTGCTGTAATCAAAAATCCTTACCTTCTTGTTTTTACATGGGGGGCGGGATTTTTTCTTCAATATCTATGTGCTAACGAGATTCATCTCGCGTGTGAGCGAGTATGAGTAGACTTATCGGTCTTTCTATCGTAAATATTGAAAGAGGGGGGGGAAATGCAAAAAGTATTGAAGTTATTGAGTGCTATAATTTTATTCAGCTCGGCGGGATGTATTAACGAATCTCCTCCATCGACTTTGGAATTATGGGAAAAGCCTAGTGTTAATAAATCTATAGTCCAGCAAGCACTGTCAAAATGTGGTTGGAAACCAATCTACGCTTCTTCTGAAAATATGGATTCGCGTGTAAGTGGGTTTGCAGCAGTTTATGAGTGCATGACTCAAGCAGGTTATCGGTACAAATTACAAGATTCAAAAGGAATCTATTTTTCATCGGTGCCGCGAAGTGATTCATTTTTAGTCAATTTAATGATAGCAGGGTATCAGCAGGTTGTGGACAATGATACTTTTGGTGTAACCAATTCGACAAAACAGGAGCGAGATTTGATGTTACGTCTTGAGAATGATAAAAAACGCCGGAAAATAAAAAAAGCTTTGAAAAAATGAAATATTCATCTGTAAAGCAATAATTGAATGAAAAATATTATGGAGAAAAGAGAGAGAAATACAGCTTTTTTCCCTCCTAGTAGAGTGATATTCATCAGCTCTGAGAGTGGTAATAGTGTTATTGTCAGATGATGATATTGGAGAATGTTTAGAGATTTATTCAATGTAAAAAGGGGTTCCAAATAGCTTAACTAAAATATCTGCTTAAACAATAACTTAAACAATAGAAGCAGATTGCTTTCATAGAGCTGATTTTGATGCTTTTCAATTTAAGGGTAGTGAGTATTGCATTGTATTTTAGTTTTTATCTGAAGATTCAAAATATTATGCAAGTGGTTTTGATGTAAAGAGCTTTTCA
>NZ_HE998007.1:27675-29924 GCF_000312585.1 Bartonella queenslandensis AUST/NH15 | reverse complement strand
CTGTCAAATTATGCAAAATCCGATCATAAACTACAATTGCTTCATTCAAACCATTGATGATAGGGTAGTAAGAGAAGTTTTGTTTGTTTATTTAATTTTGTGCTCGATAGTTGGCAATTTAATGGAGAAATTGTGTGAGCTTATATCTCAGTGAGAGTTTCCTTGTTTTTGTTGTGTTTGAAGAAATGACGCGGTTATAGATTTTACTGTATCTCATTGTATGATGCTTTTATTAACATATTTTGATCGTTTGAATCTTAAAAATTATTATCATTTTGTTGTATTTTTATTTTTGGGAAATGAGATAAATTGAATATTATGTTTCTTTAAAATTCATTATTTCTTCGCGTTTTGGGGGGATTAATTTTCTAGCGCTTTGCACTATAACTCTCAGCATTTTAGGGGATGAATCTTTAAATGGATCGTCATCCTCAATGATATTTTTAAATTTTTTGTTCTTTCTTTACATAAAATACAAAACATATTATGAAGTTTTGTCATTTATCAGAAAAATAGCAAAATAACATTTTTATTTTATTCTTATTGTATTTAATTTGCAGTTTATTGTTTTGCCAGCATTTTTTGTTTTTGTTGAAAAAAGAAAGTTTTGAAAAGCAATGATAATCAAGGTATCTAATAATCGCTTGTATTCGTGCGTTTTTACAGCAGCTATTTTTTCTTTTTTGTTAAACATAAATATTGAGGTACATTCTCGCTCATTTGTATTACCGTCATGCGATGAAAACAAATTACCTTATGAATGCAGTGATGGTGCAAAGCATACAATTAATGATAAAAAATATAAGTTTACGGTACCTGTTAAACCAAGGAATGAGGAGGGGAGTGGTCTCACCTTGCCTGCTGCTATAGAAGTACAGGAGCCAAATACAGTTATTCAGGCAATGCGTATAGAGGTTGAAGGGACTGCGGGTATAGAAGATCTTTATGGTGCTGTTGTATCACAAGAGGGAAAAATTGTCTTGAGCGATTCAGCTTTTAAAAATGTATCAATAGGTCTTAAAGCTGATCATGGAATAATTGAGGTCAATCGTGGAGAAATTGAAGCTTCTCAGGTCGCTGCTTATGCAGAAAAGGTAGGAGCATCTATTACGTTAACGAATACAAAAATTAAAGTGGAAGGTCAGGATATTGGTCAAGAGAGTGCTCTTTTCGTTAGGTCTGGTGCGGATATTCAGATGAAAGGGGGATTTATTGATGTGAATGATGCTGCTGCGCTTTATGTGGGGAGAGGGGGGCGTGCAACTTTAGATAATGTCACCATTACTTCAAAACGTCAAAAAATAGGACATAGAGAAAATACAAATGAAAAAATTACACATACAGTTTTTAATGTAAAACAACAGGGTTCTGTTTATTTAAAAAATGCGAATATTGTTTCTACGGATGTTCATGTTTTAACAGTTGGACAAGATTTGAGCACGCAATCTGGGGGCGGCTTGAAAGAGAATATTTTAATTTTACGGGTTAATATTGAAGATTCAACAATTAAAGCAATGGGGAACAAATATGGTATGTATTTTAAAATGGGAGGAGAGAATAATGCGTTCGAACAGGGACTTGTTTTTTTGAAAAAGACGGTTTTTGAGATTCCAGCTGGAACAGCTATTCATAGTCATAACAGTCGGAGTTATATTGGAGTAACAGAAGGCACAAAAATTTCTGGTGATTTATTGTTAACAGCTGAAAAAGGGGGGACTGTAGCGATTTTGGCAGATTCTTCTTCATTAATAGGAGGAACTCGTGTTGATGATAATTCTATTGCTGAGCTTTATTTGACAAGAGGATCAAAGTGGTTTTTGACAGAAAGGAGAGAGATAGATTCGCACGCTGCAAATCGTACAAGTTCGTTTATTTCATTTATAAAACTTTCTGATAGTTTTATTGCTTTTGAAACTCCAATGTTTCACGAATATCAGACACTTTATATTGGGAAGGGAGAAAAGGAAGTTTATAGTGCGCAAGATAAGGCGGATATTTATCTCAACACACATCTCAAGAGTGATGGTTTGCTCAATAATAAAAAGACAGATCGCCTTTTGATACACGGTGATGTTTCTGGAAAAACGACAGTTTATGTGCAATTTGTTGTAGGAAAGCAGGGGGAGATAGCGACGGGTGAAAATGCTCATAGTATTTCACTTATTCAGGTGTCTGGAAAAGCGGCAGAAGATTCTTTTCAGTTAAATCGTGCTTATATTGCATTAGAGGGTTTGCCTTACCAATATTAT
>NZ_HE998007.1:21900-27463 GCF_000312585.1 Bartonella queenslandensis AUST/NH15 | reverse complement strand
GATTCTTCTCTTGGACAAGCGCAAACTTCTCAAAGATTGGTTGAAGGAGATGGAGACTTTTGGGATTTTCGTCTTGAAAGTAAATATATTCAGCCTGCTTTAGGGATGTCTGTTTTTCCTCATTCTGAGCTAAAGATTAGGGAAGTTGTCCCACAAGTTCCGACCTATCTTCTGTTACAAAATGCTTTGTTTCATGTAGGGATTATGGATGTCAGTAATCAACAAAAGCAGTTGCAAGCTGTTCGGTCTATTTCTCGTAAGTTCTTAAAAACAGAAGGAAATTTTGCTTTATCTGTTCATAGTTACGGTGGGAGTTATCGTTATGTCTCAGATCTTTCTGCACTTGAATATGGCTACGATGGTAATCTTGATTATAACGCTATAGAAACAGACGTTTTACTCAACACGATAGAGAGGGCATATAGTACGGTATCTTTTGGGATTATGGGAGCCTATGGAAAGCTTTCTTTACAACCTCATAACGTGGAACAAAGTCAAAAGAGTCCGTTTAATAAATGGTCGTTCACGGCATACGGTAGTGTGGAACACAAAACTGGTTTTTACGCAGACGGTCTTTTATCTTATGGTTTTTTGAAAGGAGATGTTCTTACTCATGCTTGGGGTAAGACGGCGACATTAAAAGCAAATCCTCTGAATGTTTTATTGTCTGCTGGTAAAGTGTTTATGACAGGACATGAAGGTCTTATTTTTGATCCGCAGATTCAGCTTATTTATCAACATCTTCAATTTGATAAGTTTCGTGATATTGATGGGTTTGATGTTGAGATGAAAAAAGGCAATCAATGGTTGATGCGTATTGGAGGGGCTTTAAGTAAAATATTTACGGCATCTGAAAAGGATCGGATCATTTCTTTTAATGGAAATATTCATTTTGCACATCGTTTTGGTGAAAAACAGTTTGTTCATCTAAATGATGTTTTCCAGTTAGGTGCTTTTGGTTCTTCTTTAGAAACAGGTTTGGGTATTAATGCGCAATTTTCCTCTAAAGTTACACTTTACAGTGATCTTAGCTATCAGCATAAGCTAACCAAGGTGGGTTTTTCTGGATTGCGTTTTTCTGGTGGATTGCGTTATCATTTTTAACAAATCTTTTTAAAAATAATCGATGTATTTTGATCAATATAAAAGGGTCACGTTGTTTTAAATTTTTTGTCTCATTGATAAAGGCTTAAATGCTTTGAAAGAAAATTTGTCAATGAAACTCTAAATCCGTTTGTGTTGTTTTGTCTACAAATATATGAGATGCATTCGTCATCAGTTTTTTTTAATAGTAGCATTGTTATCCTATTATGCTGTAAAACGCCATTGTTTGAGGGGATGGATATCAAGTATGAAAAGAAAGGGTATTGATTTGTGATTGGGGGATTTTGCTGTTAAGCGAAGATGGATGATGCTTTAAAATGCACAGCTTCATATTTTTGTGAAGCGTCATTTTCTTCTTCGCTTTATATTCTGTAAGTCGCCTTTGAAAAATATGTGAGTGTGTGTAAATGCCTCTCTTTTAGATGGGGAGTGTGCAAGGTTGTTGATGAATTGCCATCATCAAATTCAATATCTCCAGTTTTTAAATTCTTAAAAAAACTGTTCTAGCAGCTGTTGCTGAAAATATATGAATAAAGCCATTATTTTCTTTGTAAAAAAATGAAATATAACTCTTAAATCAGAGTGGGGTTGGTAAGGTCTTTTTTCTCTTTTGAGGCGTGGAGAGAAGAGGTTGTTCATGTCAAAAAAGCCGATTATAAATCTTCATTTTTTCAAATATAGAAATATTGAAGAGTTTCTATTAAAATGCGCTGTAAAAATAGGTTATAGTTTTTCAATCTTTTGTTTTTGAAATATGCATCTTTAATAAAAAAGTGTTTGCGTAGAAAATCACCTTGTGATTTCACTTGTATCAATGGGGTTTATATCAAAGTTAAGAGTAAGTAAGAAATATTTCTATCGGGTTATTGATTAACATGGTGTTTCCATCGGATGCTTAAGATATCATCAAGCCATTTATGGTAATCGCGCGCTTCTTGATCTGAAGCATGAACAGAGAAAATAAAACCAGGATATCCACCAAATGCTGGTGGAGGTGGTGAAATATGATCAGGTTCAAAGAAAATTATAGTTCTGGCGGTTTGAGGATGCTGTGCAACCTTCTCTAGACCTGAAAAACCGCAGAAGCGTCCATAACCATGAAGAGGAATAATGTAATTTGCAGCCACTTTCTTAGCTGGAAGTACATCGGGAAGGTCTGGGGTTTGTTCAGCTAAAGCCGCTTTTATACAGAGTTTTGCAAATGAAACCCCTGTTCCTTGTTCTACAATAAAATGGGAGACACCCGATCCACCTATACGAGCGCCGATCTCAATGATATAAGGTAAATTATGAGCATCTAGGCGTAGCTCTACATGGGCAGTTCCCATATTTATACCAAGAGCTTTAACGCCTGAACATGCAACCTCACATAAAGCAATAATTAAAGGATCATCTATATCACAGCGTTGACGATAAATTGTTTCCTCAAACCATGGTCCTTCAGGTTGTCCTTTGTCGCCAACGGTTAAAACATGCACACCTGCTGTATCAACAAAGCATTCTACGACAAATTCTTTTCCTGGCAAATATTGTTCTACGACTAAACCTATATAGGTTTATCTTTATCATTAAAACGTGCCATGTCTTTATGCTGAACATTCCATACGGCTTTAATGAGATCAGGAAGTTCGTCGGAATTTTTAGCTAACATTACGCCTGTACTCGCCCATCCAGAGATGGGTTTAATGACGAGCGGATAATCCAAGGCTTGTATTTGTGATAGATCTTCTGGATTGTCTATATAAAGGAATCTTGGTGTTCTTAAGCCTGCTTTAGCAAAAGCTTGACGCATGAGATATTTGTTCCTAGTTAATGCTGCTACTTCTGGTTCAATACTTGGAGTGTTGATTTTTTTTGCAGCTAAAGCTGTCCATAGGATGGCTTCTTCGCGAAGGGTCATAACCCCAGCAATATTGCGTTCTTTTGCTCCCATTGCAAAAGTCTCTAGAGCTTCTTCTGGTTTATCAAAAACAGGAAGTTGCCAAGTTGAAGTTACTGCTGCGGGGAGTTGAGTAAGAGCGCTTTCAGCGGTATCATAGATCATTACTAATTCGATATTAGCTGCTTGTGCTGCTTCAAATATAAATGGTAGTTTTGCATTGCGTTGGCAAACTAACGCGAGTTTTTTCATTGTGTTTCCTCATTAAACTTGGAATTTTGAGCATGGCGTTTCTGTTGCTATCCAGATACCTTTGATGCATCTATAAATAAGAGTGTCATTCCTATAACAGCCATCATCATAGCAATTATTTTGATAATATTGAGAGAGGTGTTCGAGCCAATTAGCCATTCACATGCAACGACTGCAAAAGGAGATAATACACCAATAGTGTTGGCGTATAATACGCCTCCCTCAGCTAAAACTTTTTGGTACAAAACGTAAACTGGCGCTGAGCAAACAGTTCCTAAAATTAATATCTTAAATATATCTCCTAAATTAAGATATAAGAGTGGAGCAGGATCAAAAATGAATAATGGCATAAATGATACTGCAGAAATTGTCGTAATCTAAGCCAGTGAGGTGAGCAAAGGTAAATTTTTAAGATAACGTTTAGATAATAAGCCATAAGCAGAGTAAGAAAGCGCTGCTGTTAAAGCAAGAGCTATTCCTATAAGGCTGTAATATCCCCCCTCTACACTGTTTATATTGAATGCTATAGCCGCTACACTGACAATGATCATACCGATAAGCTTGAACCATGAGAATATCAGGTTATTCGTCAGTATCCCCAATTATAGGTAATCCCTGGAATAGTGGCTAAAACCATGGTTAAATCACTGGCTTTGAGCGATTTTAATGCACCAAAACTGCATATAAAATATAACGAGAATCCTAATATTGATAGGATGAAAAAAGGAGGTATCATGGAAAGTAATGGTAGGGATCTGAAAACAGCTTTCTCACGAAATAGTGCAATCAGCCATAAGGTGGCGGTAGTGGCCAACAACCTCAGTCCAACCGCATGCATTACTGGTATATTGCTCACCAAATTCTTAGATAATAACCAACTTATGGAAAACAATGCGAGAATGGCAAAAGTAAATAAGAATAACCGTCCTTTTAAGAAACTCAATGATTTAATCCCCCAATAATGTGCTGTGCATAAGATGATGTTGAAAAATTAAATCGTGACTGTGAAGTTTGCGGCTTTCCAAGATTATTTTGGATATATTCTTTAGCGCCTGCCAAATAAGCGTCATCATCTAATGTTTCAAGTGCTTCTATATCTGTAATTGCCAGCGATATTACTTGCTTAAGATGCTCTAAGTCAAATTGAATATAACCTTGATCTGTTTCAATGCTATGCATCAATATTTCAAAAAGCAAGATATAAGAAAAACAAATTCTTTTAAGAAATTATTCTAACAACTGTTTTTAGAATATATGGACAAGATTATTGTTTTGTTTGTTCAATATAAGGATATATTTTAAAATAAGAGCTGGAGTGGTAAGATCTTTTTCCTTCTTTGGAATTGTTAAGAAGGTCAGATTAAACCTTATTGAAGTCACAGAACCTAAAGAAACAGTCGTTCTCTTGAAAAGATTATAGGTAAACAATATGCGTGAGATTTTGAATCATTTTGATAGACCCTTGAATAAAAAGAGTTCTGTTCAGAAGACTCAAAATCTTTCATGCCAATCACCCCCCAAGCGGTTTTATAAGAAAGTGAAGATCGCTTGTGAGGAGGGAGGTTTTGCGATTTTGTTGGATGAACGTCCCGTTAAAACGCCTGCAAGGCGTCATTTTCTTGTACCAACGCAAGTGTTTGCTGAATTCATTACTCAGGAGTTTGAGAGCCAAAAGCACGTTGTTGATCCAGCAAAAATGCCGATGACGCGCTTGGTTAATACTGTTATTGATGGTATCGCTGATAATATGCAGGTTGTTTTTGAAGATTTATTGCGTTTCGTTGCCTGTGATATGATCTTTTATCGCGCACAAACCCCTACAGAGCTGGTGAAAAAACAATCTGAGCAATGGGATCCTTTATTAAATTGGGCAGAAGAAAAACTAGGAGCACGGTTTTATTTGACAGAAGGGCTGATGCATGTGGAACAATCACCAGAAGCCATTCAAGCAGTGAGTCATTATTTGCGTAGCATTGAGTCTCCTTATATGCTTGCGGCACTTCATATGATGACAACTTTAACGGGATCTGCGCTTATTGCTCTTGCGGTTGCTGCGGGAAAAATTGATGTCGATCATGCTTGGTTTCTTGCCCATTTAGATGAAGATTGGATGATGGAACAATGGGGAATGGATAAAGAGACAATGGCGCGCCGTGCTCATAAAAAAGTTGAATTTAATGCTGCTGTTACAATTGTCACAACTTGTTTATAGTTTTTTCAGTGTGTCTGCTTCCCATTACAGTATTTTCGTGACTTTTGAGGATTGATTTTTACTTTTTCAAGTCCAGGAAATACTTCATTGGTTATATTTAAGATTGCTTCGTCATT
>NZ_HE998007.1:14307-21640 GCF_000312585.1 Bartonella queenslandensis AUST/NH15 | reverse complement strand
AAGATTGCTTCGTCATTACCTCGGATAAAATACCATTGATTATTATGAAATAGGGCAATAATTTCAGTTTGAATAGAGCATTTTTTTCCAGAATTTTTTGTGGTTACAAGCTCAACAGGTATAACAAAATAAGGAATGCCATTATCAAGTGTCCCTTCCCGTTTTTGTTTTTGGTCAATGTGGATACTTTCAATCTTATAATTTTCTGACAATTGTTCGATTTGGCTTTTCATGATTTGCCGAAATTGCGATTGACTAAGATTTTTTTTAGCGGTTAAGCTGTTGATGATTTCGGGAGGGACAGCATTTAAGATGGCATTCGCATCGGCATTTTTAAGTGCTTTACTATAAGCAGAAGTTGCATTTTCAAGGGCTGTGAGTTTTTGATTTGTAATTGTATGTGCTTGAGTTGTTGATGAGATAAGGACAATGCATAAAAAAATGCAAACGAGAAAACAAATTCGCGCCATTAGAAACCTTGTTAATTAATTTGAAGAAATTCAAAATGATTATAAAGGAAAAGCAGATAAGTAAAAAGCCTCTTGCACGCTTACACGCGTAGAATATCCACAAAAATAGAGGCTTTCGCCTCCATTTTAAAGTCAAAAGAATGCGTATGATTGTTTAAACAGAATAGTACATATCAAATTCAACAGGATGGGGCGTTGTTTCGTAACGTAGGACTTCTTGCATTTTCACTTGAATAAAGGAATTAATTTGATCATCATCAAAAACATCACCAGCTTTAAGAAAGCCACGATCTTTGTCGAGTGCTTCAAGTGCTTCACGCAGACTTCCTGAAACGGTAGGGATTTCTTTGCGTTCTTTTAAGGGAAGATCATAAAGATCTTTATCCATAGCATGTCCAGGGTGAATTTTGTTTTTGATGCCATCAAGACCAGCCATTAAGAGGGCTGCAAATGCTAAATAGGGATTTGCTGTTGGATCTGGAAAACGCACTTCCACGCGTTTTGAATTTGGCGAGGAACTCATTGGGATACGGCAAGATGCAGAACGATTACGTGCCGAATAGGCAAGAAGGACAGGAGCTTCATAACCAGGAACTAAACGCTTATAAGAATTTGTGGATGGATTGGTAAAGGCATTGACTGCTTTTGCGTGCTTAATAACACCACCGATAAAAAATAAACAGGTTTCTGAGAGCCCAGCATATTCATTTCCCGCAAAAATGGGTTTGCCATCTTTCCAAATGGAGATATGAACATGCATTCC
Source organism: Bartonella queenslandensis AUST/NH15 (assembly GCF_000312585.1). Classification (GTDB taxonomy): domain Bacteria; phylum Pseudomonadota; class Alphaproteobacteria; order Rhizobiales; family Rhizobiaceae; genus Bartonella; species Bartonella queenslandensis_A. The sequence goes on along the minus strand of NZ_HE998007.1, from coordinate 20,407 downwards.
AGACCCGTTATCACCAAAAACTGGTTTTGGCATGAAGGTTGCTGTTTTTCCATAACTGTTTGCTATTTGATGCACGACATATTTAAAAATTTGCATCTTATCTGCTTCACGAACGAGCGTATCAAAACGAATACCCAATTCATGTTGACCTGCTGCTACTTCGTGATGGTGTTTTTCAACATGTACCCCCATATCTTTGAGTGCTGTGAGCATTTCAGAACGCATATCTTGGCAGGAATCAATCGGCGGGACGGGAAGATAACCTCCCTTCATTCGTGGGCGATGTCCTAGATTGCCTGTTTCATATTCCGTATCATCATTGGAAGGAAGTTCACTTGAATCAAGTCTAAACCCTGTGTTGTAAGGATCCGTTTTATAACGCACATCATCAAAGATAAAAAATTCTGCTTCTGGACCTATATTGATTGTATCGCCAATGCCTAAAGATTTCATATAAACCTCAGCCCTTTTGGCGATAGAACGAGGATCCCTACGGTAAAACTCACCGGAGACAGGATCAAGTACGTCACAAAATATGACCAAAGTAGATTGAGCAAAAAAAGGATCGATATGCGCTGTTTTGGGATCAGGCATTAAAACCATGTCAGATTCATTAATTGTTTTCCAACCAGCAATTGAAGAGCCATCAAACATAACGCCATCACTAAAGGTGTCTTCGCTGATCTCTGCGATATCCATTGTAATGTGATGTAATTTTCCTCGTGGATCAGTAAAACGTAAATCAACAAAACGGATTTCGTTGTCTGCGATCTGTTTAATAATATCTGATGCGGTTGTCATATTCAATTTCCTTAATATGGCGTTGAGGGTGATAAAAAAGTAAATTTTTGTTGTCTATTTAAAGAGCATCGATCCCAGTTTCGTCAGTGCTTATACGAATGGCATCATCAATGGAAAAGACAAATATCTTTCCATCTCCTATATGTTTGGTTTGAGCTGCTTTACGTATTGCATCAACAGTCTGTTCCAGTTTTTCATCGGATACAACAATTTCAATCTTTACTTTAGGTAGAAAATCAACAACATATTTCGTACCACGATAAAGTTCTGTATGCTCCTTTTGGCTACCAAAACCTTTCGCTTCTGTTACTGTAATACCATGTAGTCCAATTTTTTGAAGCGCTTCTTTTACTTCATCAAGTTTGAAAGGTTTTATAATGGCTTCAATTTTTTTCATGCTGAAATTATCTCCAACGTTATTTTGTCTTTTTAGACTGCATCACATTATATTGACAACGGTAAGATGTCCAACAGATACTTTGTGCACAAAAAGTCGACAAGAATGATACTTTATGCTCTTGGAGGAGATTTTTTGTAGAGTTTAATGTGAAATATTGTTGTTTTGGAAAAAAATCTTACACTTCTTTTGTACAGAATTAAAATAATCTAATAAGAAAGTTTATTTTTTTTATTGAATAATAGGTTGATTTATAAGGATAATTATACGTTTTCTCATATTGAATGAGAAATGCTAATAGTGTGAGATTTTTTCATTTTAGATTTTTTTATCGTCAATCAATCAAAATAATATCTGTGTATATCCTAAATCGTATGAGTGTGTGGATAAAAATGGTTAAGAGAGAAATAAAATGCCTATAATAGATGGCGTTTCAAATATAAGGGTTTGGGGGTAGCAATAGGGACTGACTAAGATCATAATAGCAGCGGTTTTCTCCATTATTAAGTATAAAGATGCTGATGTACAATGATGGATGTATCAATATACCATTCACAGGAGATGTTGTTGGGAGCACTGAGAGATGTTTCTTTAAAAGAGATGTTTTTTAAAACAAGCGGTTGGAATTGACAACGTAAATATATTTCATTTGGAATATTCTATCCCTTTGTGAGGCGCATGATCTTATTAGGGAACGCGATAAACAAAAGCGTGGGGTAAGTTCTCAATCTTTATTCTTTAAAAAATATTGCTGGGGATGCTTTTGAAAATTATCAAGATAAGAATTAAAAGGAGCTGGTAAAAATGAAATTTTTTGTACCCTTAAAACTTTTTATTCTTCTCAAATTAGGCTATCTGATCGTTTCAGATAGAAGCAAACAGAGAGGAGATATACAATTATGCATGCGTGCCTATTTGGCAGTACCAAAATTGAAACAGCTTATAAAGTGCTAAATCGTTTCAGTTTTTGTTTCAGATATGTTGCTGCACTGGAATGAGATATTAATTTACAGACAATAATAAAAATACAGGGCTTTTTTTATATGCCATATCTTCAAGGGTTCACTTTTTTAAGCGTTTGAATTGTAGAGAGGTTGACGCATTAAAACATCTTTTAAAAATTTTCCCGTATAGGAAGCGGGAACTTTAATAATGTCTTCAGGGCGTCCAATTGCAACGATTTCACCACCGCGATCTCCACCTTCTGGTCCTAAATCAATAATCCAGTCGGCTGTTTTGATAACGTCAAGGTTATGTTCAATGACGATGACGGTGTTGCCTTGCTTGACCAGTTCATGGAGCACTTCAAGAAGTTTGGAAATATCATGAAAATGTAAACCTGTTGTCGGTTCATCCAAAATGTAGAGTGTACGGCCTGTTGTTTTACGTGAAAGTTCTTTTGCAAGTTTTACACGTTGTGCTTCTCCACCAGAAAGTGTGGTTGCTTGCTGTCCTACTTTGATGTAACCCAATCCTACTTTAATAAGGGTCTCCATTTTATTATGAATAGCGGGAACAGCGTGAAAAAATTCCTCTGCCTTTTCGATTGTCATATCCAAAATATCAGCGATAGACTGCCCTTTGAATTTTATTTCTAATGTTTCTCGATTATAGCGTTTTCCTTTGCAGACATCACAAGTCACATAGACATCCGGTAAAAAGTGCATTTCAATTTTGATGACTCCATCGCCCTGGCAGGCTTCGCAGCGTCCTCCTTTAACATTAAATGAAAAACGTCCTGCTTTATAACCACGGGCTTTTGATTCTGGAAGTTCGGCAAACCAATCACGAATCGGTGTAAAAGCGCCTGTATAGGTTGCGGGATTAGAGCGTGGGGTACGTCCAATGGGGGACTGGTTGATATCGATGACTTTATCAAGAAATTCTAATCCCTCAATTTTATCATAGCTGGCAGGACTGTGATGACTGCCCATGATCTGATGTGATGCTGCTTTGAAAAGTGTTTCAATAAGAAATGTTGATTTTCCTCCTCCAGAAACACCGGTTATGCATGTGAAGGTTCCAAGAGGGATATTTGCACTGATGTTTTTAAGGTTGTTACCTTTGGCGCCGATGACTTTAAGGTTTTTTGATTTTGATATTTTGCGTCGCTCAGTCGGTATTCTAACAGCCATTTTTCCTGAAAGATATTGTCCTGTAAGAGAGGCTTGATTCTCTATAATTTCTTGCGGTGTTCCTTGCGCTATGATTTTACCACCATGAACACCCGCAGCTGGCCCCATATCGACAACATGGTCTGCTGTGAGAATAGCATCTTCATCATGTTCAACAACAATGACTGTATTGCCAAGATCGCGCAAATGGCGCAGCATTTCCAAAAGACGTTCATTATCCCGTTGGTGTAAACCGATAGATGGTTCGTCTAAAATATAAAGGACGCCTGTAAGACCAGAACCAATCTGGGAGGCTAATCGAATACGTTGGCTTTCTCCCCCTGAAAGGGTCCCTGAATTCCGAGATAAGGTAAGATATCCCAGTCCTACATGATTTAAAAAAGCGAGCCGTTCGCGAATTTCTTTTAAAATACGTACCGCAATATTACGTTGTTTTTCCGTGAGATATTGATGAATATTGGCAAACCAATCATCTGCTTTTAGAATAGAAAGGTCTGATATTTGACCAATATGCATCCCATGGATTTTCACAGCAAGGGCTTCTGCTTTTAAACGATAACCGTGACAGGCTGGGCAAGGCGAAGAAGACATATAACGCTCAATTTCTTCACGGGACCAAGCAGAATCGGTTTCTTTCCAGCGTCTTTCCATATTGGGGATAATTCCTTCAAAAGGCTGAGTTGTTTTATGCAAACCAGAATCGTTTTTATAGGTAAAAGAGATTTCATTTTTTTTGTACCGTAGAGAATAGCTTGTTGTGCTTCATCGGAGAGTTCACACCACTGGTCTGAAAGTTTGAAACCGTAAGTTTTTCCTAATGCTTCTAAGGTCTGGCTGTAATAAAGTGAATCTGATTTAGACCAAGGCGCAATGGCTCCATCTTTTAAGGTAAGATTTTTATTGGGCACAATTTTCAGTGGATCCATTGCCTTTTTGATGCCCAGTCCATCGCAAAGAGGACAGGCTCCAAAAGGGTTATTGAACGAAAAAAGGCGTGGTTCAATTTCAGGGATAGAGAAACCTGATACAGGGCAGGAAAATTTTTCTGAAAAAAGAAGTCGTTTGTGTGTGTCATTTTTTGACTTATGAGCAGATTCTTTTGCCGTTTCTTTTTGTGCCAAAGGTTGGTCTGCCATTTCAGCAATGGCAAGTCCATTTGCTAGCTGTAAACAGGTTTCTATACTATCAGCCAAGCGAGAGGTGATATCCTCTTGTACAACAATGCGGTCTACCACGACATCGATGTCGTGTTTATACTTTTTATCAAGAGGTGGAATATCAGGGATTTCATAGAATTTTCCATCAACTTTAGCACGTTGAAATCCCTTTTTTAAAAGTTCTGTTAGCTCTTTTTTATATTCTCCCTTTCTTCCTCTCACCAAGGGGGCCATAATAAAAATTCGCGTTCCTTCTGGTAAGGACATAATTTGATCCACCATTTGACTTACTGTTTGGCTTTCAATGGGGTGTCCTGTAGCAGGGGAATGAGGAATGCCAATACGTGCAAAAAGGAGACGCATATAGTCGTGTATTTCAGTGACAGTGCCGACCGTTGAACGGGGGTTGCGGCTGGTTGTTTTTTGTTCAATGGAGATGGCTGGGGAAAGACCATCGATACGGTCAACATCAGGTTTTTGCATAACTTCCAAAAATTGGCGTGCATAAGCTGAAAGGCTTTCGACATAGCGGCGTTGTCCTTCAGCGTAAATTGTATCAAAAGCTAAAGATGATTTTCCTGATCCAGAAAGTCCTGTTATAACAATGAGTTTATCACGAGGAAGATCGAGATCAATATTTTGAAGGTTATGCTCACGTGCACCGCGAATGGAGATATATTTTTGATGAGTCATATTTTATCCTTGGCATGTGTAACAAAAATTGAGCCTCTAAAATGGAATAAAACTGTTTTTTTAGAATTACAACGTGCTTAATTGCTTTAACGCAGAAAGATAAGGTGTAAGTTTTATGAAAAGAAAAATACAAATGAGCAGCTTTTTATTCTCTACTGATGGAATAAACTATGCGTTGTTATCATATTTTGTTATAATCACACAGATCCAATGTTGGGAAAGGGTAACAACATCCATATTGAAGGTCAATTACAGACCTGTAAATTGAAGGTCAAGATGGTTATAACTGTTATATAATAGACTATTTTACGAATTAAATTTTTGGAGTTTATGCGATGGCTGGTAGCCTTAATAAAGTTATTTTGATTGGTAATCTCGGGTCAGATCCTGAAATCCGCCGTTTGAATTCTGGAGATCAAGTGGCAAATTTGCGTATTGCTACTTCGGAAAGTTGGCGTGATCGGAATACAAATGAGCGAAAAGAACGCACTGAGTGGCATAGCATTGTTATTTTTAATGAGAACCTTGTCAAAATTGCAGAGCAATATTTAAAAAAGGGGAGTAAAATTTATATTGAGGGGCAGTTACAGACACGGAAATGGCAAGATCAAAATGGAAATGATCGTTATACAACAGAGGTTGTTTTGCAAAAATACCGTGGTGAATTACAAATGCTTGATGGGCGAGGGGGAGCGAGTGGGGAGCAAGGGGGTAGTTATAGTGGTGGCTTTGCAGATAGTAGCTCAAATCAGAGAAATACTTTTGGTCAAAATAATAGCCAAGTAGGAGAAAGTTTCTCTCACAAATTAGATGATGACGTCCCTTTCTAAGAGTCTTTAAATTACAGGATATTACGCGTTCTTTATGGTTTGTCTGTTTCAGGCTTTTGAAGTTTAGCGAAGTGGAAGTTGTTTATT
>NZ_HE998007.1:9504-14092 GCF_000312585.1 Bartonella queenslandensis AUST/NH15 | reverse complement strand
AGTTTAGCGAAGTGGAAGTTGTTTATTATTATTGATAATTTTAAATAGCAATTAATAACATCTTGAAAAATATTGTTAAATTTCTTTTTTGTTATGGGAGAGAAATTGGCATTTTTATGTATTTTTCGATATAAATCGATATAAATAAAGTGAAATGATTCTTTTTTGAAAGTTTTAAAATTGTGACCGATCTTACTCCACAGCCAGAACGTGATGTGCTGAGCGGTATTGAGCCAATCAGTATTATTGATGAAATGCAACGCTCCTATCTCGATTATGCGATGAGCGTAATTGTCTCGCGTGCACTCCCTGATGTCCGCGATGGTCTTAAACCTGTTCATCGACGTATCCTTCATGCTATGAATGAGATGGGGCTTGTTTTTAATAAGCCGTATCGTAAATCTGCTGGTGTTGTTGGGGAGGTTATGGGGAAATTCCATCCCCATGGTGATGCTTCAATTTATGATGCTTTGGTGCGTATGGCGCAGGACTTCTCTTTGAGGAATCCATTAATTGATGGACAAGGGAATTTTGGCTCTGTTGATGGTGATCCTCCTGCGGCAATGCGCTATACTGAGTGTCGTTTAGAAAAAGTTTCAGAAGAGCTTTTAGCTGATATTGATAAAGATACAGTTGATTTTCAGGATAATTATGATGGGCGTGAACGTGAGCCGATTGTCTTACCAGCGCGTTTTCCCAATCTTTTGGTTAACGGATCAGGGGGGATTGCTGTGGGAATGGCAACCAATATTCCGCCCCATAATCTTAGTGAAGTTGTTGATGGTTGTATCGCTCTGATTGATAATCCCAATATCACACTCGATCAAATAATTGAAATTATTCCTGGTCCAGATTTTCCTACAGGGGGGATTATCCTTGGACGTTCTGGTGTCCGTTCAGCTTATGAGATAGGGCGTGGCTCTATCATTATGCGTGCTAAAGTTGATATTGAAGAAATTCGCAGTGGTCGACAGGCAATCATTGTGAGTGAGATTCCTTATCAGGTTAATAAGGCAGCGATGATTGAGAAAATGGCTGAATTGGTGCGTGATAAACGCATTGAGGGAATCTCTGATTTGCGTGACGAATCTGATCGTGATGGATATCGTGTCGTTATTGAGTTGAAGAAAGATGTTGTTGCGGAAGTTGTTTTAAACCAATTATATCGTTATACGCCGCTGCAAACTTCTTTTGGTTGTAATATGGTTGCGTTAAATGGGGGAAAGCCTGAACAAATGACGTTGCTTGATATGCTTCGTGCATTTGTTGCTTTTCGGGAAGAGGTTGTCAGTCGGCGAACAAAATATCTTTTGCGTAAAGCGCGTGAGCGGGCTCATGTTTTGGTTGGTCTTGCCCTAGCGGTTGCCAATATTGATGAAATCATAGCGCTTATTCGCAAAGCTCCTGATCCGCAGACAGCGCGCGTGCAATTAATGGAGCGACGCTGGCCAGCGATGGATGTTGCACCTTTGATTAAACTTATTGATGATCCCCGTCATATTATTCATGAGGATAATACTTATAATCTCTCTGAAGAGCAGGCGCGTGCTATTTTGGAATTGCGCTTGCAACGCTTGACAGCCCTTGGGCGTGATGAAATTGCTGATGAATTGAATAAAATTGGCGTGGATATTGCTGATTATCTTGATATCTTAGCATCGCGTGTACGCATTATGCATATTGTTAAGGACGAGTTGAGTGCTCTTCGTGAGGAATTTGCCACGCCGCGGCGTACCGTATTTGGCTTTGGTAGCGCTGAGATGGAGAGTGAAGATCTAATTGCGCCAGAGGATATGGTGGTAACGGTGAGCCATAGTGGCTATATTAAGCGCGTTCCTCTTAATACCTATCGTGCACAGCGCCGTGGTGGTAAGGGGCGTTCTGGTATGTCCACGAAGGATGAGGATTTTGTAACGCGGTTGTTTGTCGCTAATACGCATACACCGGTTCTTTTCTTTTCATCACGTGGGATTGTTTATAAGGAAAAAGTTTGGAGACTACCGTTGGGGACGCCGCAATCGCGTGGGAGAGCTTTGATTAATATGCTTCCCTTACAACAAGGCGAACGCATTACGACGATTATGCCTTTACCTGAAGATGAAGCAGGCTGGAGCGCATTGGATATTATGTTTGCGACAACACGTGGGACTGTTCGTCGTAATAAGTTATCAGATTTCGTTCAGGTTAATCGTAATGGTAAAATTGCAATGAAACTTGATGAAGAAGATGAAATTCTTTCGGTTGAAACTTGTACCGAACATGATGATGTTGTTCTCACAACAGCCAATGGACAATGTATTCGTTTTCCAGTTGTGGATGTTCGTGTCTTTGCAGGGCGTAATTCTGTGGGGGTTCGTGGTATCAATTTGGCTAAAGGCGATAAAGTGATTTCGATGACAATCTTAGAGCATGTCGAGGCGACATCGATTGAGCGTTCTGCTTATATTAAGCGTGTGATGAATGAACGGCGTGCTGCTGGCGCAGATGCTGAGGTTGAAGATATTATCACTCTTGATGAGGAAGATGGAGGGGGTGAAACAGAGTTAACAGATGAACGCTATGCAGAACTTCATGCACGTGAACAAATGCTTTTAACGGTGAGTGAATTTGGTTATGGTAAACGCTCTTCTTCCTATGAATTCCGGATTTCGGGACGTGGCGGAAAAGGGATTCGTGCAACAGATCCATCTAAAACAGCTGAAATTGGTAAATTAGTAGCGGCTTTTCCGGTGAAAGCGCAAGATCAGATTATGTTGGTTTCAGATGGGGGACAGCTTATTCGCGTCCCTGTTGAAGGAATTCGTACTGCTGGGCGCTCAACTAAGGGCGTGACGATTTTTAATACAGCCGAAGGTGAAAGAGTTGTATCGGTTGAGCGTATTTCTGAATCTGAGGATGATACGCGTTCATTAGAGGATGAAGGTGAGAAACATTCCGATATGGTTAATATGAGTGAAGAAAAATAATTTTGAAGAGGATGGAGTGAAATCATGAAAATTGCTCTTTACGCAGGTTCTTTTGATCCTCTTACAAACGGTCATCTTGATGTTTTGAAGGGGTGTTTTGTGTTAGCTGATAAGGTGGTCGTTGCTATAGGTATACAAGCTAATAAAAAGACACTCTTTAGCTTTGAAGAGCGTGTTGGCTTCATTACGCAGATAGGGAAAGACTTGCTCGGTGCAGATTTTAATCGGTTGCAGGTTCTTTCATTTAACAACCTTCTCATTGAGAAGGCGCGTGAAGTTGGTGCTTCATTTCTCATTCGTGGATTGCGTGATGGTACTGATCTTGATTATGAAATGCAAATGGCAGGAATGAATGGTATTATGGCTCCTGAATTGCAAACTGTTTTTTTGCCGGCAAGCGTTTCTGGACGTGCGATAACGTCTACATTGGTCCGTCAAATTGCTTCTATGGGAGGGGATGTGACGCCATTTGTTCCGCTCAATATTGCACAAGCTTTGCACTCGAAATTTCAGTCTTTAGGGGAGAAACATTGTGTCTCGTAGAATTTTTGCTGTTTTGATATGTGTTTTTTGTTTTTTTTCATTGCGTGCTGTTGCTGATAATTCTAGCACAGTGAATGATGCAAATCTCCTTGTTTTATCTCTCAAAGATGGTGATGTTATTATTCGTTTGCTTCCCGATTTAGCACCCAAACATGTTGCGCAAATCAAAAAACTAACAGAGGAGGGAGCTTATAATAATGTTGTCTTTCATCGTGTTATTCCTGGCTTTATGGCACAAACTGGTGATGTAAAGTTTGGAAAAAAAAATGGTAGAGATTTTGATCTGAAACGCGTTGGTATGGGAGGTTCCAATTATCCCAATATACCGGCTGAGTTTTCAAAGCAGCCGTTTAAGCGCGGTACTGTTGGGATGGCACGTTCACAAGATCCAGATTCCGCGAATTCTCAATTTTTCATTTGTTTTGACGATGCTCTTTTTTTAAATGGGCAGTATACGGTTATTGGGGAAGTTATAAAGGGGATGGATGTTGTTGATAAATTAAAAAAGGGACCGCAAGTAATAATGGATCTGTAACAAATCCTGATGTTATTTATGCTGCTACTTTACAAATTGAGAAATAAATCAAAGGAGTTTTCCATATGTCTGAGAATAAAAATCTAGAGAATACTTTGATTCTTGAAACAACAAAGGGTAGAGTTGTTATTGAGCTTTTTGCTGATTTAGCGCCTTGTCATGTTGCACGTATTAAAGAACTTGTCCGTGAAGGTGCTTATGATAATGTTATTTTTCATCGCGTTATTGATGGTTTTATGGCGCAGACTGGGGATGTGCAATTTGGAAAGAAGGATGGTGAGAAATTCAATTTATCACGTGCGGGGATGGGTGGTTCAGAAAAACCAAATTTAACAGCAGAGTTTTCAAATCTTTCTCATAAGCGTGGTACAGTTTCTATGGCGCGGAGTCAGAATCCAAATTCTGCGAATTCGCAGTTTTTTATTTGTTTTGCGGATGCTCCGTGGCTTGATCGTCAATACTCCATATGGGGGAAGTCGTTGAAGGTATGGAAATATCGATAAAATTAAGCGCGGTGAACCTGTTGTGAATCCTGATGCGATTA
>NZ_HE998007.1:6276-9192 GCF_000312585.1 Bartonella queenslandensis AUST/NH15 | reverse complement strand
ACCTCTTTTCTGATCAATAAAGGTATATGAAACTCTTTTGTAATATCACGCTTACCTTTCATATTTTTGAGCCGAGAATTCTCCATTATTCTCTTTCAATCTGATTTTCACGAATATGGCGTCAAGGGTTAGTAAGGATAGCTGTCAGGATAAGAAAACGTCAAGCCATTTCTGTTAGAATCATTGTTTTGCAAAGTTTTTTATAAAAAAAAACGGCACTTCTCTTCGTTTCATTACCGGTTTCTTAATGGTTTTATGATGCTACTTTCCTGAAAAAGCACGTGCTTTTATTGCTGCTTGCGTATCAACATCAATCTTCATGCGGCAGCATGATTGAAACACATATTGAGACAGATAAGAGCTAGGGAAGTGCTGTCATACAGTTTTCTAGCTTCCGGTATTATACAGTAGAGCCTTTGGTTGAGACTTTTCATAAAAAGTATTTTTATTGTTTGATTGAATGAATTATCTTTCGTATCTGGTCTTTTAAAAAGATTAATGAATCTACCTATATGACGATATAAGAGGAAGTTTTGTAATAGATTGTTACATTGATGTGGACTGTATACACGTTGGAGGGTTCTGTATTTTGAACGTTATATTGTACGAATGTATGTGCAAGATATTAAAAAATATGATCTTTTCTATTTTCAAATAAAATGGAGCAAGGATAGAAGGGATAAAAAACTCTGAATAACTTTATAGATAGGTTGCATTATATAACAATATATTGATTTATAATGATAATTTATTATTTTGTACATTACATGAGAGCTCTAAATATTGTAAGATTCTCTTATTTCAACCCCTTTGGTATTGATTTTTTCTCCATTTTACGGGGGAGCCTGCGCGTATCAGTTTGATAAATAGTTCTCTTTCTCATGGTGGGGGCTATCAGCTGAATTAATGGAAGCGAATTAATCACGATCATTCTTTTTGTATGTCACAAGTGGGATTAGTGTATAAAAAAGCTATTGGACAAAAATGCTTCTAGTGAATTATTTCAAGATTGAGAGTGGCTATAATGATCGTGCTAATTTGCATTTTCATTAAGCGTGAGGATGGTGTTTTCCAAAATAAGAATGCAGAATACTGGAAGTTGTACAATGTCATTAAACTTTTCTTCTATTCGTGCAAATTATTGGTCATGAAATTACGTAAAGATGAGATTATTGAGATAAGAATTTCACGGTTCTATTAAGGCTGCGGTACGTTAAGTATCGATATTTTGAGGTATGATATTTTTGTTATTTTCTGAAGCTAGATTCTTTCTTTATTATGGTGATTTTTTCACAACAAATGTTCTTTTATCTCGTTTAATTTTTTATGCTGGTTACAATATCGATCGAATCAACAATTAATTCATAACGTTTATGACAATACTCGTAAGGGAAATATCTTTTTCTCTTCTATAGAGATATGCATTGGTGGAATCAAAAAGACGAGAGTATGATAAAGACATTTCATTATAGAAAAATTGCTCAAGATGGATATGCACGTCGAGGTGAAATTATTACCGGACGGGGGTGTGTTCGTACACCTGCTTTTATGCCTGTTGGAACAGCAGGAACCGTTAAGGCTATGTATATGGACCAAATACGTGATCTTGGAGCGGATATTATTTTGGGGAATACTTATCATTTAATGTTACGTCCAGGAGCTGAACGTGTTGCGCGTTTGGGAGGATTACATGAATTTTCACGATGGAATGGACCTATTTTAACGGATTCTGGTGGTTTTCAGGTTATGTCATTAGCGGGCATTCGAAAAATTACCGAAAAAGGTGTGATTTTTCGCTCTTACATTAATGGAGGCTACTATGAAATGAGTCCAGAGCGTTCTATCGAAATTCAAGGACTTCTTGATGCGGATATCCAAATGCAGTTGGATCAATGTATTGCATTACCGGCCACTGAAAACGAGATGGAAGAAGCCATGGAACTTTCATTGCGGTGGGCACAACGTTGTAAAATAGCTTTTGGGAATCAGCCAGATAAAGCATTGTTTGGGATTGTTCAAGGTGGTGATAATATGAAACTGCGTGAACGTTCTGCTCGAGCATTAAAAGAAATGGATTTAAAGGGTTATGCGATTGGAGGGCTTGCTGTTGGTGAGCCGCAGAGTGTTATGACAGCAGTGTTGGATGCTACTTGTCCGATTTTGCCAGAAGATAAACCACGCTATCTTATGGGAGTGGGAACACCTGATGATATTTTACAAAGTGTTGCACGTGGTATTGATATGTTTGATTGTGTTATGCCAACGCGTGCAGGGCGTCATGGTTTAGCTTTTACGCGCTTTGGTAGAATTAATTTGCGTAATGCACGTTATGCAGAAGATCCTCATCCTCTTGATCCACAGTCACTTTGTCCGGCCGCAAATGATTATAGTTGTGCTTATTTGCATCATTTGATCAAATCTGGTGAATCTCTTGGTGGTATGTTGTTGACTTGGAATAATCTTTTTTATTACCAACAACTGATGCAAGGAATTCGTGATGCCATTGAAGAAGGCTGTTATGCTGATTTTTGCACTGAAACGCGCGCTCTGTGGGCACAAGGACGCTAAAATACTCCTCATCTAATAGTGCGTTTTTACTTACAAATTTTACGCAAAAATGTAATTATAAATACCTTCCCAAACTATAAAGTTGCACTATCTTAAAACATCAAGGTGCACTTTGATGGGGCACATGTCCTTTTTGTAATTATCATATAAAACAGAAACTGTTACTCCGGTACGCGCTACCTGATCCGGAGAAAAACAGTTTAGTTCTGTTTCTGATCACTGTTTAAAGCAACAATGTTAATGAGGCGTTAGCGAACTCTTAAAGAAGTATGAAAATTGTATTTTTATGAGTTTCTTTGTGTTTTTTATTGGTAAAGGTAAAAAATGTGTTACATGCAGCAGAACAGA
>NZ_HE998007.1:2816-5687 GCF_000312585.1 Bartonella queenslandensis AUST/NH15 | reverse complement strand
ATCTACAGCTAAAATTTTATCCAGAAGTGATGATATGAAGGATTCTCATAAACAAAACATTCTTGCATTGGGGATTAATTCGAGAATACGGCGTTTAGCAATTTTAGCTCTTGCAGTGGGGAGTTTTGCTATTGGGACTGCAGAGTTTGTTGCAATGGGACTCTTGCCGGAGATGGCACGAAGTTCATATGTTGATATTCCTACTGCGGGGCAATACATTTCTGCTTATGCATTAGGGGTTGTGATTGGAGCGCCTCTTTTAGCTGTTGCAACAGCTCAGATATCGCGCAAAATTGTTTTGATGGGGTTGATGTTTTTTTATGCCTTAGCAAATATTGCTAGTGCTTTTTTTTCTGATTTTAGCATATTAGTTGCATTACGCTTTCTCAGTGGTCTTCCCCATGGTATCTATTTCGGACTTGCGGCTATGGTTGCCGCTTCAATGGTAGAAATGAATGAACGTTCTAAAGCGGTTGGGTCTGTTATGCTTGGCTTAACGATTGCAACCGTTTTGGGAGCACCAGGGGCTACTTGGATTGGGCAACTTATTGGTTGGCAGATTGCATTTATCCTTGTGGGTATGATTGCTTTATTGTGTTGTTTGCTTATTTGGAATTTTTTACCTTGCGATTCAAGGACTTTAAGAACGAGTCCTTTACACGAAATGGGTGCATTAAAACAAAAGCAGGTGTGGCTTCTTTTGGCAATGGTTTCGGTGGGAGCGTCAGGATTATTTTCTGTTTTCACGTATATTAAGTCAACACTCATGCATATTTCTGGTGTTTCGCTTGAGTGGGTGCCCTTTATCATGCCTTTAGTGGGATTGGGGATGGTTGTAGGAAATCTCTTGGGGCCTAAATTGGCTATTAAAATAGGCATTTCACCGATGATATTTTTTTCTATGCTTTGGAGCGTATTTGTTTTTTTCCTGTTTTTCTTTTTATCCTATGCTCCGTTAACAGCAGCAATAGGGTGCTTTTTGGTGGGCACTTCTTTTGCGGCTATGCCTTCTATACAAACAAAAATTATGGATGTTGCACTACAGGGGCAGATTTTGGCAGGAGCATTAATGCAGTCTGCTTTTAATATTGCCAACGCTCTTGGTGCAGAAGCTGGAGCTTTGGTTTTAAAATTGGGCTATAGTTATGAATATACAGCTGTTTTAGGGAGTGTTCTAACTTTGTGTGGATTAATGGTTTTTTGCATCTCATGGTCTATGGAGAAGCATGTTTAATATTTTTCTTATTTTGAATAAAGAAGGAATTTCTATATTTATTTTTTAGTTATTGGAATATCCTGTTGGATTTTTTAATATGCAGTAAGAAATGCGTAACGCTAATGGAATAGCAAGGCAAAATAAAAGTCCCATGAGCACTATAAGAAGAGTTTTTGCTGCTAAGATCATTCCTATTGTTCCTCCAGGATTAAAGAGCCCAGCAAGATTGGTGATCACTCCTGCTAGAGTTGCGCTTAAAGCCGCTGAAAATAGTTGTACAGAGGTAAGGGATTCACTGGCACGAAGAGCATCTTCATCATTTGCACATTGTAAGATCCTAGTGAGCAAATGGGGCCATGCTATGCCTGCACTGATCCCAATAGAAAATAGTGCTAAGCAAATAATAAAAATATATTGAAGGGTGGAGACTTCTGTTGGAATGAGCCATAAAAGGATAGTGATGCCTAACAGTTTTAATAAGGGGGAGTATACGATGATGTTGCGAATTTTTTTTGTGGAGACACCAACACTTGAGAGGGCTCCACATGTCCATCCTAGACTCATAAGTGCTGCTATATAACCAGCAATAAGTGGAGCTTGCCCATGAAGCTCTTGAAGAAAGAGTGGAAAATAAAGTTCCATACTATATACAACGGTTGTCATAACAAGTATCAATGCGTAAACAGGGAAAATTTCAGAAGAAAAAGAAAAGGTTTGGTGTGGCAACATAGGATGAAGGGACGATGATTCG
The DNA here is from genome assembly GCF_000312585.1 of Bartonella queenslandensis AUST/NH15. Taxonomy (GTDB): domain Bacteria; phylum Pseudomonadota; class Alphaproteobacteria; order Rhizobiales; family Rhizobiaceae; genus Bartonella; species Bartonella queenslandensis_A. The sequence continues at coordinate 3,720 of NZ_HE998007.1, read as the reverse complement.
ATTTTTGCTAGAACCAAGAGAAGACTCAATCCGATAACGAGCCCGCAAACTTTTGCCATCGTCGACTCCATAGCCCCTCCAACAGAAATGATAAAAATCAATAAGGTGAGTGTGAGAAGTTGGAGAAGAGGGAGAGGGGATGTTGGGACATTGTTTTCATTCTTTTTTGGTAAAAATTTAAAGGCGATGAGTGAGAAGAATATAGCTAATACACCAATGATCCAAAAGGATGCGCGCCATAGACCATAATATACAGAAAGCCCCCCGATCGCTGGCCCTAACAAGGTCGATATTCCCCACATTCCGGAAATAATACTTAATGCGTGTGACCATAAAGATGGGCTGAAAACGATACGTACCATAGAATAGGATAGGGATAACAGAGAACCACTTCCAAATCCTTGAATAACGCGTCCTATTAAAAATAATGGCATAGATGAAGAAATACTGCACAGAAGAGTTCCTAGGGTAAAGATAAGTCCAGAGATAACATAAGCGTTGCGAGGACCTAATTTCCCTAGTATTTTCGTTGCAAGTGAAGTCCCCACGAGCGAAGCTGTAATGAAGACAGTCGCTACCCAAGAATAATATATTTCACTCCCAATATGATTCATAAGAGAGGGCAAAATAGTAATAACAATATAAACGTTGGTGGCATGCAACACCACCCCTCCCATAAACGTCAAAAAGCAAAGACCATTTTTACCCAATAAAAGCGCAGACCAGCTTTGTTTTTTCACTATTTTTGCTATTTAATAAAAACTTACCCTTTTTTTTACTTATAAGGCAGTTCTTTAAATTTGCCAAGAGAAATTCAAAGCTCTATTTAGAGCTTTGAATTTTAATTTAAGTAATAAACTTAATTATCCATTGCTTTTTTGAGATTTTCATCAATTTTATCGAG
>NZ_HE998007.1:0-2559 GCF_000312585.1 Bartonella queenslandensis AUST/NH15 | reverse complement strand
TCGAGAAAACCTGTTGTAGAAAGCCATTTTTGTTTGGGTCCAATCAAAAGTGCGAGATCTTTAGTCATAAAACCTTCTTCGACGGTTTTAATACAAACTTCTTCCAATGTTGTGGCAAAGTTTTTTAATTTCTCATTGTTATCTAGTTTAGCACGGTGCGCTAATCCACGTGTCCATGCAAAAATAGAGGCAATGGAATTTGTTGATGTTTCCTCACCTTTTTGATGCTGACGATAATGACGTGTTACGGTGCCGTGTGCGGCCTCTGCTTCAACAACTTTACCGTCTGGTGTCATGAGAACAGAAGTCATGAGACCAAGAGAACCAAAGCCTTGGGCTACAATATCAGATTGAACATCACCATCATAGTTTTTACATGCCCATACATATCCACCGGACCACTTTAATGCAGAAGCAACCATATCATCAATGAGACGGTGTTCGTAATATAGTTGACGGTTTTCAAATTCATCTTTGAATTCTGTATCAAATATCTCTTGAAAGATATCTTTAAAACGGCCATCGTAAGTTTTTAGAATGGTATTTTTTGTTGAAAGATAAACTGGAACATTTCGCTGGAGTCCATAATTAAAAGATGCTCGGGCAAAATCACGAATTGACTCATCAAGGTTATACATCGCCATGGCAACTCCTGCGCTTGGGGCATCAAAAACATCATGCTCAATAACTTGATTATCATCACCGACAAATTTAATACTTAATTTCCCTTTGCCTGGGAATTTAAAATCTGTCGCCTTATATTGATCTCCGAAAGCGTGACGTCCGATAATAATTGGCTTTGTCCAGTTAGGAACAAGGCGAGGAACATTTTTGCAGATGATAGGTTCGCGAAAAATAACTCCTCCTAAAATATTGCGGATGGTACCATTGGGTGATTTCCACATTTTTTTTAGGTTAAATTCTTTAACACGTGCTTCATCAGGTGTGATGGTAGCACATTTTATACCAACCCCATATTTTTTGATAGCATTGGCAGAATCGATCGTTACCTGATCATTGGTTGCATCACGGTTTTCGACGGAAAGATCATAATATTTGAGATCAATGTCGAGGTAAGGATGGACTAATTTATCTTTGATATATTTCCAGATGATACGGGTCATTTCATCCCCATCGAGTTCAACAACGGGGTTTTCTACTTTGATCTTTGCCATTAGAAGTCCTTTTTCTTTTAAGTGATATTACTTTATAGCACTTTCGGGTTTATAATGAAAAGTAAAAACAAGGGAAAAAGGGCATGTGGATATGGATGAGAATATATGATCAATAGAGTGTAAAATTTTATTGAAGCGTTTAATTTTTGAAAAGAAGTGATGTGTTTACAAACCTATAATCATTATATAACTGATAAAAAGTTCATTTAATCGATAAAGTGAGCAGATTACTAGGGATAGAGGGATATTTTTATTATCAAAGTTTTCATTTAATTATTTTGATAAGTTGATCCTATTCTAAATTATGGTTTCTTGCGTGAGGAAACATCTATTTTTCTATCGCCATTCGCCATTTGATTCTAAAATTACAGCCTGTTTGTTTATAGAGAAAGTTAATATGATCAAAGGTCCTGTAATGAGGAATGATTCATCTAAAATACTGTTTTTGAAGCAAATTTCAGTTTTGAAGATTGAAAGAAATGCATAAAAGATGCTGCTGGTTTTAATTTAAAAATTCACAATACACGCATGAATACAGTTTATAAATTCGCTTTATAACAAGCTAGAGTTCTCTAATTTATTATCATTAACTGTGCATAATAAAATGCTGTCCTTGAAATGGAAGAAATAAATTAATCACAGGACGATTCTTGCAATCTCTTTACGGAGAGATTTCTTTGAAAACTCTATTCCCTCACCTTTATTTACGTACCCTGCACCTTTAAAAAATATATAAAATCAAAAGATTACGTACAGTAAAAAGAAACATGGTACGCCCAAGGGGAATCGAACCCCTGTTTCCGCCGTGAAAGGGCGATGTCCTAACCGCTAGACGATGGGCGCAAACCAATGATGAGGCTTATAGAGAGGATCTTTTTACTTCGCAAGCCCTCTAGGGCATTTTTTTTGAAAAAAGTGTGCTTTATTGAATGATTTTTGAGTGTTTCTTGTTGGGATCATTTTATTTTCTAAGATTTTTTGTAGAAAAAATATAGAGTTATCATGGGGGATAGAAAATTTTGTGCGAACATCGTATTTAATGAATGATATTTTTTGCATATTTTATTCATTTTTATCTCATGCGTGCATATGTGAATATTCTTTAACTTGCTTGAGAGAGCTTTTATACAAGGAAGCTGCTCAGTTGAATTTATCATAAAGCAAAACCCTATAATTTATGAAGTAGAAAGCCACATTTATGAGCAAGTTAACAGATAGTACGAATCATTCAAAAGTTTTCTTTTGAAGCATAAGCCATAGATTCCTTTCAATTTCACAAAAAGAAAGTCGTATGATAAAATGTAAAAATATTGAGGAAGGTTTTATAAAATATCTTTAAAATTGTTTTTTTCTCAAATTTACTTTTATATGATTGTGAGTTTAC
>NZ_HE998006.1:70862-74494 GCF_000312585.1 Bartonella queenslandensis AUST/NH15 | reverse complement strand
CCCCATGGTGCATATCCAACTGCCGTTGCGATAAATTTTTTTTGCATAGGATGTTTACGTTTTTTTAAGAACATCTGGTTTAATATTCCCTAATCTAAATCCATAACTTTACCAATGGGTTTATTTACCTCAAAATGGGCCGTACAGAAGCGTTTTAATTTCAATGTGGTTTTTATCATAAAATCTTTAAATCGCTCTGTACGGTACCTTTTTGTCGATTTAAACGCATGTCTAATCCAATATGAATACCAAAATTCACCACTTTGCTGTCTACTCAATGTGTTTCACAATCCCACCAATGCCATTTAAAGTCTCTTCAAGCCTTTGCTTTTGAACAAGTGTAAGCGGTTTTGAAGATTCCCTCGCTGCTTGCTCTTTCAAAAGTTTTTCACGGGTATTCAAAATCGCCTTGCGTATAAGATTGGCTTTTCTCAAAAGGTCGTTTTCCAAATCACGACATAACCTTACAAGTTCACGTGTGCTCGGAAAAAACGTATCCGACAAACCATCTATCTCATCACATAAAATCCGTTTAACCGTTGTCATCAGTAACCACGCAGAGATATTTTCCAAAACCATTCCATAAGTTAACGCCATGCCTTCATGATCGGATTGCTGCGATATTTTCAAACCACATGATAGCATGCGAATAGCTTTTGCTATATTCTCTTTACTTGCTTTCACTGCGAATAACTCTTGCAGTTGATCACCAGCCTCTAAAGCAATCGCTTCCTGCTGTTTCGTTAGTTGGCTGCCATCTTTCAAAACCAATGGGAATCCCGGTGCTATCATCTCGTGAATGTGATTCAAAGTACCCTCGATTTCCGATATCAAGGATGCTGTCTGCGATGCGCTCTCCAATGCTCTTTTGCTTTTGAGTGTAATGTCCATAATTTGCACCTTGTTTATTGACTTTATGATCTTTTGAATTTCTTACCCAATTACGCCATGTTGCTTGCCAATCTCGCTTGCTAGCGTCTTTACCTGCCTTGGCATTCCAATAATCTCGAAACTTTGCAATCTCGACTTTCACACGCTCTGGAGGCAAGCCCTCTCGAATTGCAAAATCGTAATCGGGTTCAAAGTCCGCAGGCAATCGACAACCTCGATCCGTTTTAACCCGCTTGGTTTTTTTCAAAACGTTTTCTTGCTCGTGAATGGGAAGTTGGTTTTCTGATGATGTTGCGATTTGCTCTGATTGGCTCTCAACAACATCAACCTCGATTGGCTCTTCAACAAAATCTGTGATTTCCAAATTTTCAAAATCAATTTCTTTTTTTGCTAATACGATAGTATTAGTTTTTTTATTATATATGTGATTGTGGTTGTGGTTGTGATTGGCATCATTTAGCATTGCTTTAGCATTGCTATTAGCATCATGCTTAGCATCATTTAGCATTGCTTTAGCATCATGCTTAGCATTGTTAGCATCATACTCATTGTTATCTTGAGACTTTTCCCATCTTGCTTTCGCTGCCCTCTGCGCTCTTTCTGAAAACTTGTTTAAATTTTCATTTGAGTTATTGAGTTCCTCTTCAACTTGTAAACTCCACAAACGCCCATCTTCTAAACAAATAATCTTCTTATCGCGTATTAAAAACTCTACTGCTTTATTAAATATCTTTTTTGAACAACCCGCGCTATGCGCTAATTTGTCTTGATCATAAAAAATAGGCTCTCCATTTTTACGCATGTGCCATTTCAATGTAACGTATGTCGCTATTTGAAATGCTTTCATACCATTAGTTTCTGCAAGACAATCTGACGGAAAGCTGCGAACCCAAACCAACTTAGTTGACATATTTCCCCCCTATTTGTTCATTTATCTTGTAAAGTAACTCCATCTGCGCATTAGCGAGGTTTATCTCTTCTTCAAAAGTCTTGAGATCTTTCTCAAGCTCTGGCTTCCACAAACTGCCATCATCTGTTTTAGTAACTTTACCAATCTTGATTAAATACTCGACAACATTTCCAAACTTTCTCGTCGAGCAATTGCAAAAACGCGAAAGCATTGCAAAATCATCTGTAAGTGGTTCTTTCTTGTCATACATACGTAAGAGAAGTGTTAGGTAAATTCCTCTTTGCTCTGGTGTCATTTCATATGTATCGCTAATCCAATCATACAGATAAAACTTTATCCATGGTAACTTAACTTCCTTTATATTTATGGGCTTAGTATTTATGTGCTTAGTTGCCATGTATTTTTCCCTTCTCTTTAATTATTAAATGTAAAATTGCTAAAGCGTCTGCTTCATTATCATCTTTCGGTGCATGCCCTTTTGAACACATTGCACTCATCATCTCTTCTTTCGATGCATTCCCCTTCCCCGTCGTCGCTTTCTTAATCGTACAAACGGGTATACCTTCATAAGGAATTTGTTCGTGTTCACACCACGCCGTTAACGTTGCTAGTAAACCACCATAAATATGAGCCGCGTCTGTACCTAAATGACGCCTCACTTCTTCAAAATACACCGCGTCAATGCCCCCTGCTGTAACCTTTATTTCTGATAGCCATTGCTTAAAGCGTAAAAAACGCATCCCACCGCCTTCAAAACGACGGGGGTGAAAATTCATAGTACCACTGATGATATGACTATCCGCACCACGCACCGCCCACCCCATCTTCGTACCTAGATCCAAACAAAGAATTGTGTTAATCACCGCACCACTCCATACAAAACGTGTTTTATAAAATTACTTATTCCATAAAACCGTAATGCATCCCTATCTCATCACTTACTTTTCTTCTTATTTTTATGAGGCTTTTCTTTTACAGCTTCACCACGACGCTTAAGCTCTTGTGTAAGTCTTTCAATTTCTGCGTCCTGTAATTGATATTCTGCTTCCAGGGTATCTATAATTTCGTTTTTCCATTTGAACGCTGCTTCATACTCATCTATCTGTTGCTTCAGTCCTTTAATTTGCTCTTCATATTTTTTGAGATCATCATCACATTCATCAATTGTCTGCTTGCTTTCCTTTAAAAACTTAAACTCTTTCTTTCTGTTTTCTTCTTGAAGATCTTGAACCTGTTTCTTAAGCGTCTTAACTTGATCGCGATAATACAAAGCAAAACGAAACATCACCCCACTAAAAAGCAATACTCCAAACACTACACACACAACTATCGCTATCATTTCATTTGAACTCATTTTGATCTCCATTAATTTTTATCAGGGCGGTTATCACAACCAATTTGTTTTGCTTCGAATTCCATGAGGAAAAGAATACAGCAGGCAGCGTGTGCTAAATGCGATAAACCGCTTTCGCTATCTTTATCTTCCCCTTCAAACCATGATAACAAGTGACGCAAGGCTGCGCCGTGAAAACGACTCCAATGCGCGCCTTTGCGCCAGTTGTTTTCCCCATACTTCTTTGCTCCAAACTCTAAAACACGACCGATTTCCATCAGTGCCAACGGCGGTATAAGCTCTAAACGCGCCTTGCCATCATCATTCTTATGCGCTTCCCTTAAAGCCATCATCATCTCCTTAAGGCTGCAAACTATCGCCGGTGTGATCAACACCGCAGCTCTTGCAAATTTTTGTAATTGAGGGGCGTTGCTCTTGCATTAATGACTGCAAGCGCTTGGGATAGAAGAAATCATCTGGACGTAAATCTATGTCATG
>NZ_HE998006.1:68979-70079 GCF_000312585.1 Bartonella queenslandensis AUST/NH15 | reverse complement strand
CCTTTCTTAGAAGAAAGTGACATGATCAAATTTATCGACCAAGCCGATAATGCTGTCCAAATCTTCCGTATCGAACCAACGACTAATCGTTGCGAAGATATCTCTGAAGATCTGGCTGAATTCTATCTTAAAGAATGTGAAGAACAGTGTTTCAATGGAAACATACCTCACGACTTTGTTCTACACAGCTCTGCGTACGGTTTTTTTTTAGACGAAATCGAACAGCAGCGATATGAAGATGAAACTTACGGGACTTATGAACAGCAGCACCGTTTGACCCTTTCGGATGTCATTCCAAATTACCCACACTATACACACTATAGAGGGCGCTTTTAAGAGCCCTCCTCTTTTCAAAAAATGACAACACAAACCAATGCCGTTCTTCTCAAAGAACGACAAAGGCAGATTCTAACTTAAAGGAAATAAATCATGCCTAAGAAATATGAACTGACTGATGAAACAATCGAATATAAAGGTCGTAAGCTTTATCGAATTAGAGCGTTAAGATATTTTAGTGATGTCAAAAAAGGTGATCTCGGTGGCTTTATTGAACATGAAGGTAACTTGTCTCATAAGGGCGAGTGCTGGATTAATCATAATGCAAAAGTTTATGACAATGCGCGTATTCTTGACGATGCACAAGTTTATGGCAATGCGCAGGTTTTTGAAGCCTCTAGGATTTTTGGCAATGCATGGGTTTTTGACGATGCAAAAATTCATGGCAAGGCATGGGTTTATGACGGTGCAGATGTTTGTGGCAAAGCACTGATTTATGGAGACACTGTTCTTTATTCCGGAGTCAAAATTTCTGGCGATACAAAAATCTATAACAACAAATTAGTCTACTAGAGCTCAGTCTTTATAGCCTCTCTTTTCCCAAAACAAACAATTTTCAACATTGCGTGATTCACGCCACGGATGAATCATGCCAAATAGAAAGAAACAAACATGACAAATTCCCCTTTAACAATCATGGCAAGCAAATATGGATTTTCTCATGAGCAATTCCGAAAGACAATTATCAAAACATGTATCAATCATAACTTCTCTGATGAAGAATTCGCTGCTTTTATCTCTGTTGCAAATACTTATGGTCTTAA
>NZ_HE998006.1:66779-68040 GCF_000312585.1 Bartonella queenslandensis AUST/NH15 | reverse complement strand
CTTATACTCCCAAAATCCAAAACCGGTAAACTGATTGAAGGGTCATTTGCATGGCTGGTTAAACAATATTTTAATAGCTCTGATTGGCATAGCCTCTCTAAAGCTACAAAAAGGCAAAGAGAACCCTTTCTTATGAAAATATGCGACTCCATAGGCAACGTTCCATATCAAGCAATTGAAAAGAAACATATTATAGCCGGTGTTGAACGACGTAAAGAAACACCAGCAATGGCTAGAGAATTTCTAAAAATACTTAATGGGCTTTTTAATTGGGCGATTGATCAAGGTCTTTTGGAAAATAATCCGACTTTAGGGGTTAAAAAACCTCCTTTAAAAAATAAAGGAGGCTTTCCTGTTTGGACAGAAGAAGATGTCAAAAAATATTATCAAAGATGGCATCATGGTACCCATGAACGCGTTTGGATTGATGTTCTTTTGTATACGGGCTTGCGTCGTGGTGATGCGGTCCGCATTGGTTGGAAAGATGTTAAAGATAATATCATTCATCTGAAAACAGAAAAAAGCCAATTTAAAACAGATGTTTTTCTTCCTATTTTACCAGAATTAGCCAAAACGCTTGAAATTGGTCCCATAGGTGATGAAACATTCATTTGTGGTAAACGCGGGAAAAAAATACCCAAAGAAAGCTTCGGAATTACATTTTATAATGCTTGCACCCAAGCAGGTATCAAAAAATCAGCCCATGGCTTAAGAAAATTAGCAGCTACACGCGCAGCAAATTCTGGAGCAACAGTATCGCAACTCAAAGCAATTTTTGGCTGGACAGATGATGCCATGGCATCTCTTTACACAAAGAGCGCAGATCGTAAAAAGCTCGCTCTTGAAGCCATAAAAAAGCTTCAAAAAGATAAGGGATAGAGGAAAAAAAACTCAATAGAATCAATACTCATCTATTCCCTCATATTATACATAAGTATCTTATTTCATTTACTTTTTATATCCTGAATAAGGATTGAAGATTTCTCTTTTTGCCTCGGGCGTCCATAAATTATAAGCAGCAACCATAATCACCCCCGATAAAGACAATCTGATCATCAGCTATGACCCAAATGGCTGCCCCCTGATGAAACTCTATGCAATTTACCTTGCCTATTTCGTCTTGATCTTTAGACATTGATAAACCTTTTTATCTTATGGTATTTAAATTCATGGCAAATGCGCTAACACGCAAAGCCTGACAACGAAGTTTAAGCAGCACTCCCACGCAATGGGGAATGTTTGATGGAATCCGTATGAGCGT
>NZ_HE998006.1:56817-65547 GCF_000312585.1 Bartonella queenslandensis AUST/NH15 | reverse complement strand
ATTTCTAGTTCTTTAAGCTTTTTTCCTAAAAGGATACCTTTTGAAAAACCTTTTTTTATTAAATCGTTACCATTAATGGGAAAAGTTGGAATCTGCCATTTTTGAACAAGATGATAAAGTTTGAGATAATTTTCTACTTTTTGCAAAGCATCTCCTTTTTCTAGAGTATCGACATGTGATGCAGCAACAGACAAGGATAATTGATCTAAAACCGGCTGTCGCCCATGAAAATAAATCAGTTTTTGCACAAAATGATCAGAACAGTTTTGGTTTATTATTTCTAACTCTGCCCATTCCTTTAATCGTGTTGTTTCCTTATGGGAGAAACGCAAGCGCTGTGCTATTTTATGAAGACGTATAGGATCAGGAGGAAGAAGACTTTCTAACCGTAAAAATGGATCAACTTTCCAACCAAGCGTCTGCTCTGTTTTCACCAATGCGTGAATTGCATCAATGCCCCATTTTTCTGTTTCAGGAAAAATGAGTGACAAAATTCTACTTTGTCGCATCCATAAAAGAGCACGTGTTGGGTCAGAAGCCAAAAGAAGCTTTTTCATTTCTGCCCAAATACGCTCAGAAGAAAGTTTTTTTAAACCGTATTTCAAACGAACACATGCCTTCAATCCTTCCCCATCCGGACGCCCCGCTCCATACCACGCAAAAAAGCGAAAAAAACGTAAAATACGCAAATAGTCTTCGCTAATACGATTTTCAGCAACACCGATAAAACGAACTGTTTGGTTTTCAATATCACTCAACCCTCCTACATCATCATAAAGGTTGCCAGCAGCATCACAATAAAGAGCATTGATTGTAAAATCACGCCGTTCAGCATCTTTTTTCCAATCACGACCAAAAGCCACTTTTGCATGACGACCATCTGTTTCAATATCGCTGCGAAGTGTTGTGACCTCATAAGCACATGAATGTGCAATCACTGTTATTGTACCAAACGCAATCCCTGTAGGAATAGCTTTAAATCCTGCTTCTTCTACACGCGTGATAATCTGTTGCGGTAAGCAGGTTGTCGCAAGATCAATATCACTAATAGGCTGCCCTAATAGTTGATTGCGCACTGCTCCCCCCACGATACGCGCCTCTTCCCCCTCTAAAGATAAAACACGAAGAAGTGTCTGGATATCACTTTTTTGTAACCACGCAACCTGTTTGAAGTTCTGTCTTATATTCACCCTTTAACCTTCCAAAAAAGTTGTTTTCATTGCTTTAAAGAACTCTCTTTATAAAACAAAGTTTTTAAAACATCCCTTATAAAACATGTCTTTTTCTTTCAAAGAAACTTTTCTCTTCGTATATACGAATATAAAAAACGGCTTAGAATGCTTTTTTTCTTCTCATTTTCTGTTACAAACAATAAAATATCCATTATCATGCAGAGAAAATTATTATTTTTGTGACAAACGCCTTAAGGAAAAAATATGAATCACCGTGATCCAGCATCTAATTCTGTGAAAAAGGTTAATACCAAACATGAAGCCCAAGTCATTATTGAGGATATTGATACGGCACATAAAGAATTAGATATTATACAACAAGAAATTGACAAAGTTATTTTTGGGCAAAGTCATGTCATTGAATATGCTTTAACAGCTATTTTTGCTGGTGGTCATGCTCTTCTTATCGGCGCTCCAGGGCTTGCAAAAACACGTCTTGTGGAAACATTGGGAACCGTTTTAGGGCTTGATGAAAAACGTATCCAATTTACCCCAGACTTAATGCCATCGGACATTATCGGTTCTGAAATTATGGATTCCGATAAAGAGGGAAAACGTTCTTTTCGCTACGTTCAAGGTCCTATTTTTACGCAACTTCTCATGGCTGATGAAATCAATCGTGCCTCTCCACGCACGCAGTCAGCTCTTTTACAGGCTATGCAAGAATATCATGTAACTGTTGCAGGTACTCGTTATGATTTGCCACAACCTTTTCATGTTCTTGCAACACAAAACCCCCTCGAACAAGAAGGGACCTATCCACTTCCTGAAGCTCAACTCGATCGCTTTTTGATGCAAATTGATATTGACTATCCTGATCTTACAACAGAGCGGCGAATTATTTTAGAAACAACAAAAGAAAAAAAATCAAATGCAAAAGCAATTTTATCCGCCCAAAAATTGCAAAAAATTCAAAATATCGTTCGCAAAATGCCTCTTTCAGAAAATGTGATCGAAGCTATTTTGAAAATTGTCCGCTCAGCCCGCCCTGATAAAGACAATAGCCTCGCTAATACTTATGTTTCTTGGGGTCCTGGTCCACGCGCATCACAAGCTCTTTCACTTTGTGTTCGTGCTCGTGCTCTTTATTATGGGCGTTTAGCGCCCTCACTTGATGATGTTGAAGCATTGGCCTATCCCGTATTACAACACCGCATGGCTCTTAATTTTTCTGCCCGTGCTGAAGATATAACCGTAAAAGACATTATCAATAATCTTGTGAAAGATGCTCTTTAAAATGGCTATTGGCAAAAAAGTTTTACAAAAACCTCCATTGTCTCTGGCAAAAGAGTTGTATAAGGATACTGGCAAAATGCCTCATCTCCTTTTACAGGCACGTCATATTGCCAATACACTGATAACCGGATGGCATGGGCAGCGCAAACGCGGTAATGGAGAAAACTTTTGGCAATTTCGTCCCTATATGGAAGGAGAATCCATTACCCGCATTGATTGGCGTCGCTCAGCGCGGGATGAAAATATGTATCTACGTGAGCACGAATGGCAAATGACACAAACCGTTTGGCTTTGGCCTGATCAAAGCGCATCGATGCATTACTGTTCGCGCTTTTCTAAAATCTCTAAAGGCAATCATGCCATCATTTTGACCCTCGCCTTGGCATCACTTCTGGTACAAAGTGGCGAACATATTGCTATTCCCCACTTAATGCCCCCCACAATGACTTCCAATGTCGTAGAAAGAATAGCTTTCGCTTTAGAAAATTGTTCAGATGAAAATTCATTTCCAGATTTTTCAACGATTACACGCTTTTCACATGCCATTATAATGAGTGATTTTCTCGACCATCCTGATAAAATTATCCAACATTTAAACGTTTTATCGAGAAAACAGGTGACAGCTCATTTAATTGAAATTACTGATCCTGCAGAAGAAAGCTTTCCCTACACAGGGCATACAGAATTTTTTGATCCCGAAACGAAAGAAAAACACATTTTTGGAAAAGCAGAAAATCTTCGTAAGAACTATTGTAAGCGATATCAAGCACGGCGACAAGAATTGATCAATTTTTGCGCACGCCAAGGGTGGTCTTATCACGTTAGTACAACGGATCAACCTTTAACAGAAACTATTTTACATCTTGCAAATACAATAAGTGACTCTTCATTGCAAAAAAGGAGGGAACTTTGAGTTTTGCTGCTCCCTTTCTGTTATTAGGACTCTTGTTGCTACCGGTTATTTGGTGGCTGTTGCGGATAACCCCTCCATCTCCGCGTAAAGAACTCTTTCCTCCTTTACGTTTCTTACCCAAGCCAACTCACCAGCAGGAAACAGCAAAACATACCCCTTGGTGGTTGCTCTTGTTGCGTTTAACCATCGCTGCACTTGTTATCATAGCTCTAGCCCGCCCCACTTGGAATCAAAAACCAATAAGCTTTTCCGGATCTCACCCCCTTGCACTCATTATTGATAATGGTTGGGCATCTGTAAAAGAATGGAAAAAACGCATCTCTATCGCTGAAATGCTCCTTGCACAAGCAGAAAAACAGCAAAAAAATATTTATCTTATTGCGACGGCTGAAAATGATATCTCCAATGTAGAACCTCAATCAGTAAAGATTATAAAACAGCAGTTAATGCATTTACAACCGCGTCCTTGGCCTGTCAATCGTGTAAATACCTTAAAAAAACTCAGCAAAATAAACAAAGGAAAACCTCTTGATATCGCTTATTTAAGTGATGGATTGCAAACACAAGATGATGAGCAAACTTTTGCTCTACTTGAAGAATTAAAGCCTAGAAACTTCTTATGGTATTTGGCTGATATTTCCGATTTAATCGGCATAACATCCATAGAAAATAACGATGGAAATATGGTCGCGCGTATTATTCGCTCAACAACACACGGCACAACACCTGCTACACTCAGCCTTTACGATTTAAACAATCAACTTCTCGGTCAATTTACAAAAAATTTATCTAAAGGCGAAACAACAGCACTTGTTCCTTTTGATGTCCCCCTTGAACTACGCAACGATATTGCTTGGATAAAAATCAATAACCAAAACCATGCTGCTGCAACTTTTTTAGTAGACAGTCATAACAAGGTGAGCCGCGTTGCTCTTCTCTCCCCTGATACCAATGAAATGGCACAGCCTTTACTTGCTCCATTTTATTATATTATCAAAGCATTACGAGGTCATACACAGCTTATAACTTCCAATCGAAGAGAACTTTCAACGGATATTGATCATTTGCTTAAACAAAATCCATCCGTTTTCATTATGGGAGATATGGTTAATATCCCTGAAAAAGCAGAAAAAAAGCTTTCTAATTTTGTGAATAAAGGGGGAACACTCATTCGCTTTGCAGGAGAAAAACTCAGTAGTGCAGAACATTACGATGGTCTCCTTCCGGTACCGCTGCGTCAGGGGCAACGTTCCCTTGGAAGTATTATGTCTTGGACAAAACCACAAAAGCTTGCCCCTTTTGCAAAAAATAGCTTTTTCTTTGATCTTCCTTTTCCAGAAGATGTCACTATCTCGCGCCAAATCCTTGCAGAACCAACCTCAGATCTTTTTGAAAAAACATGGCTTAGCCTTTCGGATGGAACCCCTCTTATTACCGCAGCAAAACGTGATAAAGGAACCCTCATTCTCATTCATATTGCCCCTGACCCTACATGGTCTAATCTTCCTCTTTCTGGCTTTTTTGCACAAATGTTGCAAAAACTAATCACATTAGGGGCTTACAAAAACACAAACCTAACACACAAAGAAAAAAGAACAATGGTACAAAATCCTTGGCGAACCATAGCCGCTGATGGACAATTACAAATCCCCCCCTCTACTGTTGTACCACTAGTCTTTGACGCTCAAAATCCACCCCATCCTTCCTATCATACGCCTCCAGGGCTTTATGGTGTCAAAAACAATTTTTATGCACTCAATCTCTTAACTGATTCATCGCGCTTGATGAAACAATCATCATTACCAACTTCTCTTCATAAGAGCCCTTTATCTTACGATACAAAAGAACAAAATCTTACCGGTCCTTTTTTAGGATTAGCCCTGTTATTATTCGCCTTTGATAATTTTCTCATTTTATGGATGGGAGGTATTTTTTCTTTTCATAAACGGCGTAATATGTTTCTCCTCCCTCTCACCATTTTGATTGCCCTGTTTTCATATGATCCAAGGCTTCATGCCCAAACGACAGAAAATTATCATGATAGTGTACAAGCCGCTGGTGCAACGCATCTTGCCTACGTTGTAACCAACAATCATGAAATTGATACAACGAGTAAAAGTGGTCTAGAAGCCTTAAGCCAATTTATTGCAGAGCGCACAATGCTTACCCCCGGCTCTGTTAGAGCACTTGATCTCGATAAAGATGAACTCTCCTTTTATCCTCTTATTTACTGGCCGATTGATGTTAAGAGTCCTATGCTAACTCCCAAAAGTCTTGAAAAAATAAATAACTTTATAAAGCATGGGGGAACTATTCTATTTGACACGCGTGATCAGACAAAGAGCAATCTTAACCTTGAAGGAGATGCTACTCCAGAAACGCAAAGATTACGAGCCATCTTAAAAGGATTGAATATTCCCTCCATTGAGCCCGCATCAACAGATCATGTTGTTAGTCGTTCTTTTTATATTATGCCGGATTTTCCTGGTCTCTACCGTGGTTCACCTTTATGGGTTGAATCCTCATCAACGAACAAAAAAAATAAAAATTCTCTTGCTAGCGGCGATAATGTAAGTTCCCTTCTCATCACCGCAAATAACTTTGCCGGAGCGTGGGCACTTGATGAAAAAGGGACATGGAAATATCCCCTTGTTCCCAATGATCCAATGCAACGTCTATGGGCATTTCGTGCAGGACTCAATATTGTCCTTTATGTGCTTACTGGGAACTATAAAGCAGACCAAATTCATGTTCCAGCGCTCTTGGAACGCTTTAAAAGAGAAAGAAGGCAATGATACCATTTTTCACTTTTCAGCCTTTTTTACCACTCTTTTGGCTTCTGCTGTTAAGCGGAATATCCATGTTTTTTGTCATTGTTGGTTTTGTTACACGGCGTCAAGGATCTTTATTTCGTCTGATGGCATTGAGCACTCTCATTCTTGCTTTGCTCAATCCAATGTTTATCAAAGAACAACGCGAACCTCTGAAAAGCACGGTAGGTATTGTCATTGACCGCAGTAAAAGCCAAACTTTTGGAACACGGATAAAGGATAGTGATGAAGCACGCGCGCAATTAATCGAAACATTGGCGCATTATCCACAATTTGAACCACGTTTTATTGAAGCTGGAAAACTTGCTGATAACCAATATACCCTCTCAACGAAGTTATTTGATGCTTTAACACAAGCACTTTCTGATGTACCCCCCTCTCGTTATGCAGGAACTATTTTTATCACTGATGGACAAGTGCATGACATTCCTGACCTATCAGATCTTCATCATGAGGCTCCTCTTAATGCTTTGATCACAGGGCGTTCAGATGAATTTGATCGTCAAATCAAGTTTATTTCTCCTCCACGCTTTGCCCTTGTCAATAAACCACAAAGGCTCTCCATTTTGGTAGAGGATCAAGGAGCCCCCCAGACAACAATACCCCAGAAAGCCAATATTACACTCAGCGTTAATGGACAAGACGTTGGCCATTATTCTGTGACTCCTGGTATTATTTTTCAAGCTGAAATTACCCTTCCTCACGCTGAAAAAAATATTATCCAAGCAACAACTGAACCTTACAAAGGTGAATTAAGCTTTGAAAACAACCGCGCCATAACAACCATTGAAGGCATTAGAGAAAATTTACGCGTTCTTCTTATTTCAGGTGCCCCTTATAATGGAGAACGGACATGGCGTGACCTTTTAAAAGGAGACTCCAATATTGATCTTGTTCACTTTACGATTTTGCGTCCCCCCAACAAAGCAGATAATACGCCTTTAAGCCAATTATCCTTGGTGGTCTTTCCCACAAGAAAACTCTTTGTTGAAGAGATTAATAACTTTGATCTCATCATCCTTGATGGTTACCAGCACTCTGCTGTTTTGCCTTTAATCTATTATGATTATATCGCCCAATATGTACAAAAGGGTGGTGCATTGTTGATGGTAACAGGACCTGAATTTACCCAAAAAAACTCCCTTGCGAAAACACCTTTAATAAGCATTCTACCGGCATTGCCCAATGGAGTTATTATTGAAAAACCTTTTCGTCCCGCATTAACCAAAGAAGGTGAACGTCATCCTGTCACGAGGGATCTTGCAACGCTTAACCTTCCAGCTTCTCAATGGGGGCGATGGCTGCGACAAATTGCTATTCAAAATATAAACAACGGAATTGCTCTCATGAAAGGAGCCGATGAACAACCACTTTTACTTCTTTCCCACGTTGATAAAGGGCGTGTAGGCATGCTGCTTTCCGATGAAAGTTGGCTTTGGGCACGAGGTTTTGAAGGTGGTGGTCCTTATGCAGCTCTTTATCGCCGAATTGCCCATTGGCTTATGAAAGAACCAGAACTTGAGGAAGAAAAATTAAGCGCGACCAGCAGCCATCATCATTTAACAATTCGCCGACAAACTCTAAAAGACCATCCAGAACCCGCGGAAATAACTTTTCCTTCTGGAAAAAAACAAAATATCGTCTTTACTAAAGAGCAAGAAGGGCTCTTCAACGCAACTATAGCCACTGATGAGACAGGGATTTTTACCATAAAAAACGGCGATCTAACAATACTGTCTTCTGTAGGTATGGTCGATAATCTTGAACTGTTTAACTTAATTTCAACACAAGAGAAATTAGCCCCTATTATCAAGCACACTGGTGGCTACATTGGACGTTTACACCCTGAGGGAAAAGAAAACATTCATCTTCCTCCACTCAAGCTGATTCAATCAAAAATAAACCTGTCATCTTCCCCAGCACATTCAATTATTTTGAAAGAAGCAACAGAAACTCGTTTAATCAATACCTTTTATTTTTCAATATTTTCTGGTTTTTTTGCACTGCTTATCTGCCTTTTATTGTTGAGCAGCATGTGGTATCGTGAAAGCCGTTAAAAAGTCCTGAGATTTCGTAGAATAGTTTTAAAATTCAGCTTATCTTTTTATCTATTTACTTGTTTTTTTACACTTAGATAAAATATTGACTTATAATAAATAATTTAACATTTTTTCATATTAAACTACTATTCTCTATAGAATTTTTCTTATTTGTAATCCTTTCCATATTAAATCCAATTAAAATCATTCTCTTCACATCATGAGAAGAGCACTGTATGAATAAAAACTATTGAAAAAGAGAGAAAAATGTCTCTTATGAAGCCTCTTAAAGCAAAGTTTTTTTATAAAGTTGGAATGAGGTAGTATGATGGCTTTGGTTAGTACTTTGTATAAGTATAAAGATGGTGGTGCATAATAAGCCTTATAAACGAGACTTTTCATAAAATGAAATCAAGTGCACTGGGAAATATTTTTTCAAAAAATATGTGAATGTACAACACAATGATATTTTATTGGGG
>NZ_HE998006.1:54449-56358 GCF_000312585.1 Bartonella queenslandensis AUST/NH15 | reverse complement strand
TGAGATATGGCAGCGCCAAATCGGTAAAAGTTCCTAATAAATACAAGACATTCTTTTGTATTTTACACTGAGCGATTAGATTTTTTATGATCATGTGTGGTCGTATAAAAACCGTTTAAAAATCTTAAAATTTTATGACCATTATTTAAAAATTTATCCTATCATACAAAAGACATATCGGTTGCTAGGAATGATCTGTTGTATTACCCTATTCTTTTTCATAAAAAATACAATACAGCATCAATTCTCTCCCCCAAATTTTCTCATATTTTCAACAAGCTATTTTTCATTTTACAATCCTTCTTGCCTTTCAGTACAAACTTATCTTATGCTTATTCTTTAAATCGTTTTTAATACTCTACGAGCTTTTATGTTTTATCTTGCCCATATATCGGATGTACATCTTTCCCCTCTCCCCAAACCTTCCCTTTTTGAACTTTGTGGAAAGCGTCTTACTGGTTATTTGAATTGGCAAAAAAAACGTAAGAATCAAGTCGCAACAAATGTCCTCGAAACTCTAATAGATGCCTTGAACAAAACAAAGCCTGATCATCTTGTGATCTCTGGTGATCTTGTAAACCTTGCTCTCGATAAGGAATTTGAACAAGCGTATCGTTGGCTCCTTAACTTGGGACGCCCCCAAGATATTTCTTTGACATTTGGAAATCACGATGCCTATGTCCGTGGCGCCCTTCAAAAAGCATGTACTCTCTTTAAACCTTGGATCACAGGTGACGTGCCTCAAAAAAGTGTTTTTCCTTTTCCTTATATGCGCATTCGCAAAGATGTCGCCATTATAGCTGCTTCTTCAGCTATCGCGACCCCCCCTTTTCAAGCTTCTGGTTATTTTGGTAAAATGCAGGCGCAAACTTTATCGCACCTTTTAAAGGAAGCAGAACAGCGCAACCTTTTTCGTGTCATCATGATCCATCATCCTCCATTTCCCAAAGCAACATCTTGGCATAAAAAACTACGGGATACAAAACGTTTTCTAGACGTTATCAAACGTCATGGTTGCGAACTTATTCTTCACGGACATACTCATTTACCCACATTGAAATACATTGAAGGACCAATTAAAAAAATTCCTATTGTTGGTGTTCCTTCCGCATCACAAGCTTTTGGTTATAAAAAATCACCCGCAGGCTTTAATTTATTTTCCATTGAACACTTACAAAATCAATGGCACTGTCAGTTGCAACGCTATAGCATTATCAACTCCCAAAACGAGATAGCATGTACCGAAACAATTACTCTTTAAATGCTTCAGCACATCCAGCATTATCCAAGCAATCTAAAGTGAAAATATTTTCACTTCATATTCCTTTGTAAATCATAATTTTATTGTCCCCTCCTCTTAACAAGACAAAATTCACCCTTCTTTTTCGATAGATCAATTTCTCTCAAAGAGCCCATTATCTAACCCCACTTATGTGGCTAACTTTACAAATTCATTGGTTTACTTCCTTCCCATTTTCAAGGACGAAGATTACTCTCTTATCTCATCTATAAATAATCCGGATTCTTTTCATACGGGCTTCTCCTACCGATTGAGCTCTGTGATTTACTTCACAAAGTTCTAATAAGCCTTGCTTTGCACTTCATCGCACACTCCCCCCAAAGCATCTCATAAGTAAAATGCTTATACCTCTATTCATGACATTTTTTAGGATTATAGAAAAGCTCATTTAGCTTCTATATCTAAATATCAATGACGATAAAAAGCCCAATAACGATAAAACTTATAATTTCAATAATCTACTCCCCTTGTAAGCCATAAAATTAAACGATGTTGGTTGATTTATGGTAAATAGATTTAAATAGATTTGAAAAATCCCCCACTATTATGCGCGGCAGTTATTATCGTACATTTTAAAAATTTATAAAAAACAACCGATTATATTTCAAT
>NZ_HE998006.1:52894-54237 GCF_000312585.1 Bartonella queenslandensis AUST/NH15 | reverse complement strand
TGTATTATTATCTATCATAAAATATCTAATAATAATGAAAAATTACACTATGAACTTTTTATTCTTATTCAGTTATCTTGCAGATTTCGTTTTATGCGATTTTTTTTGTTATTAAATAAAATATTTTATGATAACGTAAAATAGAAAAGTCAATTGTATGAGAGAGATTTCGAATAAAATAGCATTTCTTTTGAGTGAAGGAATATTTTCCAGTACCTATTTGAAAAATAAAAGCCTCATTCGAAAATGAGACTTTTAAAGTGTTTAGTTCTGAAAAAAATTAAAATTTATAAGCCACACCCACGCGGAAATCGTTTGTCTTGTAACCCATTTCAACTTTATCCTGTACAAACTTTTTCTTGCCAAAATCTGAATAACGATATTCTGCACGCACAATAATGTTATCAGTCATTGCAAAATCAACACCACCTCCAAGGGTATAGCCAATCATGGTCTTTTTTTCATCATGAAGCCAATCAGAAAAATTAACTTCTTCATTTTCGCTATCCGCTACTGCCGTAAAAATATTCTGAAGTTGCGTATAAGCAATCCCTCCGGAAATATAAGGCATCATACGCTCAATCGCAAAACCAACTTTCACCCGTGTAGCTCCAGCCCATTTTTGTTTTAAAGTATGACGTATAGCTTTAATATGCGTTGTTAAATCATCCTCATGCAAATCTCTTGTTAGATTTATCTCTTCTGTAGGCTGTGGTGTCTTTCCAGTTGAACTTTTTTTCGGTAAATTAATATCTTTCATATCCTTTTTACCAAACCACATAATATCCGTATCAATACCTATAATAAAAGTATCATCAATATCAATATTGGAACCTGCATAAACTCCCCCTATAAAACCAGAAAGTTTAGGCAAATTCTCTTTTCCAACTGGTTTCCATATCCCTGCTGTCTCACTTTCTGCATAACTTTCAGCTGTTTTATCTGAAAAGTTACCAATTTGCCCTCCAAGATAAAATCCTGTCCAAGAAAAAGTAGGCGCTGCAATAACAGGAACAGGCTGTTCAGGAATAACGCTATCCGCTGCCTGTAGTACAGAAATTGAAATTAAAGAAAATATATATGTTGAGACTAAATACTTTATAATCATAATTGCTCCCCTAAAAGCTAATGTGATACATAAGTAATAGTAAATCATTTCACACTTTTTGAAAAAAATCTATAGCAAAAATGACACAGTTATAAAAAATTAAAGTTTCTATTTAAAAATAAAAATATTTTATAAATAAATAATTATAAAAAATTTTAAATATACTTTATATTTCCATTAGTTATCACTCTATATTATCTTTTATACCTTCATATTTTTCATTATTATCTAGCAT
>NZ_HE998006.1:48095-52415 GCF_000312585.1 Bartonella queenslandensis AUST/NH15 | reverse complement strand
TATTATCTAGCATTGTATAAATAATTATAATATCAATTTTTTGAAAAAATGAGAGCGATAATCAATAAAATTTTTTCCTTATTAATTATCTTTATAATATTAATGTTATAAGAAACCATATATAGTCACTCCCTCTATAAGAGGTTATCTAAAGCTGTGTGATAAAAACGCTCTCGCCCATATTCTCGTGTTAAAAATTTCTCAATTCATCGGTGAATCTGACAGACTGCTGCTTTATAAATGAACCATATACTTCTATCATATCCATGGGCTAAGGCTCTTAATTCTCTAAAAGGTCGTCACTACATTGCTTTTTACAAAGAATAATGCCGAGAATAAGCTCATTGAACAAAAAATCTTTCATCATACTTGAAAAACCAATAGAGAAAATTTTTACTCTCTAAAGCTCTCAAGCATATAATGAAATATCAAAATTAATATATAAAAATGGAATGAACAGTGTTTATTATTCTATAATATCTGTTTATGTTTTATCTAAAAATAATTTCAGAAAATTATTATAACTATTTAATATTTCATAATTTTTGTAAAAACTGAACAGACCAATTGCCCAGTTTCTGCAATTAATTTTTCAATACGAAGCAAATCAGGTTCGCCAACACTGTTTAACAAAAGGTCACTTAATCCAGGTGGCATATCATTGGGATCAAGAGGATCATTTAAGCAAAGCCGTATAATTTGACTCAAATTTGTGTAGAGACCATAAGCATAACGTAAATCAGCAATACATGATTGATTAAGAAAGCTATTTGGTAAGTGTTCTAAAATATCCGCTGTCGTCGCCCCAATTTGAAACTCAATGACATGCGTAATAAGAGCAAATTGAGCGATAAACTCTAAGTCCATAATGCCACCAGACATCGTTTTAAAATCCCATTGATTTTTTGGCGGCTTTTCTTTTGCAATCAAAGAGCGCATTTCACACACTTCTTTTGCAACTTCATTCTTATTACGAGAAATAGCAATAATTGTACACACTTCATTTTCTAACTTTTGTAAAAAATCAGGATCTCCTGTAATGCCTCGAGCCCTTGTTAAAGCAAGATATTCCCATACCCATGCTTCTTGACGATAATATTTTTTAAAAAATGGAAAAGAAACAGCAATAGGTCCTTTATTACCTAAAGGCCGTAACCTTAAATCAACAGCATAAAGAACACCTTGGCTTGTAAGTGTAGATAAAGCAGAAACGAGGCGCTGTGCTAAACGCGTATAATATTGAGAAATGTAAAGAGGCTTTTCTCCATCAGATATTTCTGCATCATCATCGTGTTCATAAAGCAAAATGATATCGACATCCGAACCCGCTGTTAATTCACGACTTCCAAGCTTTCCCATTCCCAATATGCCAACACGTCCCCCTTTAATACAGCCATGAAGACGAAAAAACTCTTCCTGAACGGCAGAAAATGTTTTTGTAATCATCAGATCAGCAAGCGCAGTAAAAGCAAAACCCGCTCTTTCTCCTGTAATTGTACCATTCAAAATTCGAATCCCAATCAAAAAACGTTGTTCATCTGCAAAAATCCTTAAATGGTCGAGGATTTCCTCATAAGAAAGAACATCTTCAAGAAAATATTCAAGCCGTTTTTCTAAATAGGTTTTTGTCGGTAATTCTGAAAGAATATTTGGGTCTAACATTCCATCAAAAACATGAGATCTGCGTGTAATAATTTCCGCAAGCCGTGGAGCAGCTCCCATAATAAGGACAAGCATATCTAAAAGAGAGGGATTAGACTGTAAAAGACTAAAAAGTTGAATTCCTGAGGGTAAGCCCTGTAAAAAACTATCAAAACGCAACATCGCCTCATCAGCCCGTTTTGTTGCGCCAAAAGCTTTCAAAAGAGCTGGTGTTAATTCTGTTAATCTCTCACGCGCTTCAGCAGATTGCGTTGCTTTATAACGACCACAATGGAGAGTGCGCATAATACGACAAATATCACTCGCTCTTTCAAAACCCAAACGGCTTAATGTTATTAATGTCTCGGGATCATCTTCTTCTCCTGTAAAAACTAAATTGCCAATTTCTAAACCAAGTTCTTGTTCATTCTCAAACAATGCTGCATAGTGTTTTTCAACAACCTGAAGTGTTTTTAATAAATCACGGATAAAACTGCTGCTATCGTGATAACCCGTTAAATAAGCAACGCTTGTGAATTGAGAAATATCACTTGGCAGAAGATGCGATTGTTCATCCGCAAGCATCTGAATACGATGTTCCACATTTCTTAGAAAAGCATAACTTTTTATAAGACTATCTCTCGTTTGCTCACTAATCCAACCAAGCGTGTGAAGTTCTGCTAACATTGCAACTGTCTGACGTCCACGTAATTGAGGAAAACGTCCACCAGCAATAAGTTGTTGCGTCTGGACAAAAAACTCAATTTCACGAATACCACCACGACCTAACTTTATATTGTGACCATAAGCTGCAATTTGATCATAACTTTTATACGCATGAATTTGACGTTTGATCGAATGAATATCAGCAATCGCAGCATAATCTAAGTATTTTCGCCACACATAAGGAAAAAGTTCTTTAAGAAAGTTAAAGCCTGCTTTTTTATCGCCAGCAACCGGACGTGCTTTAATCATAGCGGCTCGTTCCCAATTTTGTCCACGTCCTTCGTAATAACGCAAGGCAGTCCTTACTGGTAAAGCCAAAGGTGTTGATCCTGGATCTGGACGAAGACGAAAATCAAGACGAAAAACATATCCTTCCGCAGTACGCTCTTGAATGATACGGATTAACCGGCGTACCATTTTAGAAAATACGTCGACACTTTCAGAAAGATTACCAATATGAGGTGACGTTTCATCAATGAAAACAATAAGATCAATATCGGAAGAATAATTAAGTTCTCCTGCCCCTAATTTTCCCATCCCTAAAATGATTAAACCACAGTCTTTTTCCGGATTCTCACGGTTTAGCAAATTAATCTTACCATGATCATGAGCTTCTCTTAAGAGAAAACGCAATGCTACACCCAATGCAGCTTCACCCAAACGTGTCAACCAAGCACATGAAATTTCATAAGTAAAAATACCACTCAAATCAGCTAAAGCAATGAGAACATGTGCTTCTCGTTTTTTTTGCCTTAAAGCAGCCATCAATGAAGTTTCATTTGTAGATTCATCCTTATCGATAACCGTAATATCATCGATAATTTCGCTCAGCCTTGTTTCTATATCAATATGCAATAAAGGACTAAGATATGACGGATTGGCAATTAAAACCTCACGCAAAAAAGGAGATAAGGTCATAACCGTACGGATAAAATCAATCTGCATTCCATTCTCTGAAATGATAGAAACAAGCGGTTCTAAACCTTCTTTCTTTGCTTGTTCTTCCATATCTTTTAACCACTGAGAACCACTTTCATTGAGAGGGCATAAAGGGAGAAGCTGTGTTTTAAAAAAAGCTTGTTTCATCTCATCTCCCTTGAAAAGCATTTTGCCTTCCTTATCCATTGCACTATACTTTTAAAATCGTCGTTCCGTATGAAAAGAAAAAAATGAAAAATATCTTTAAGGAAATAACAAAACAGCCCTAAGTCCTGGATTTGCATTTTCAAGTAACAATTCACCCCCGTGCAATTTCATAACTGCTTTTGCTATACTTAAACCAATTCCAAAACCAGGTTGTGTACGGCTTTCTTCAAGACGAACAAATCGTTCTGTTACTTTTTCACGTTTATCCTCTGCTATTCCTGGACCATTATCGCTTACAACAACTAATAAATGTTCATCACGATATTCCATTGATAAGCAAACCTTCGCTTTTTCCCTATCTTTAGAGGCATATTTAATGGCATTATCGATAAGATTAAAAATTGTTTGCGCAACAAGCTCACGATTCAATTTAAGCTCTTTGTCAAATATATCTCCTAACTGAAGTAAAACACCTGACTCTTCAGCAAAAGGTTCGTAAAGCTCAACAGCATCTTCCAGGATCAGTTTCATATTCATCATCTCAAGATGCTCAATTGCACTGCTCGCTTCGATGCGTGAAATCATTAAAATCGCATTAAAGGTACGAATAAGTTGATCTGATTCAGCAATAACACTCTCGATGACCTGACGATATTCAAGCTTTGTCTTGTTTCCCGAAAGTGCCTCTTCAGAACGATTTCTAAGACGTGTTAACGGTGTTTTCAGATCATGAGCAATATTATCTGATACTTGACGCAAACCAACATTTAACTCTTCAATGCGGTCTAACATAACATTAAGATTCGTTGACAATCGATCAAACTCATCTCCTACCCCAGAAACCGGTAAACGCCCACTGAAATCACC
>NZ_HE998006.1:46496-47960 GCF_000312585.1 Bartonella queenslandensis AUST/NH15 | reverse complement strand
TGCCAACAAAAAACCATATGAGTAAAGCGCCTCCCACCATTGCAGTAAGTGCAATGATCACAGCTTTACGAATAACCGCCGCAAAACGTTCTGGCTCATCCAAATCGCGTCCTATAAGAATCTTCATCGCATTAGGCAAATCAAAAACAACTGCCAAAGCGCGATGTTCACTTGTTTTGCCATGTTCTCCAAAACGTGAATACAAAAAGGAGGTAGAAATAAAACCACTCTGATTCAAAAGACCTAATTCAATACGTGCGACATTGCCTGCCAAAATACGTCCCATAGGATCCGTGACAAGATAAAGAAATGCCCCTGGTTGCCTTGAACGATAATCTATCGTGCGTATTAATAAAGGAATACCTCCATAATTATAAGCATTTTCAATATACTTTAATTCTTCATGTAAAGCCTGTTCAGTTTGCTCTGTTAACAATGAAGCAGAAAATGCCGTCATATAAATAGAAAGACCTGTTGCCACCAATCCAAACAATAAAATGTAAAGTGCTGAAAGCCTTAGCGCAGTCGTGCGCATTATATTAATCAAACGATTCATGCTTTGTTATCTGGTGCTTTCAGCATATATCCAGCGCCACGCACAGTATGGAGAAGGGGAACATCAAAATCTTTTTCAATTTTTGCTCTCAAACGAGAGATATGGACATCAATGACATTTGTTTGTGGATCAAAATGGTAATCCCAAACATTTTCCAAAAGCATAGTGCGTGTAACAACCTGCCCCGCATAGCGCATTAAATATTCGAGTAAACGAAACTCTCGTGGTTGCAATAAAATGTTTCTATCACCTCGTTTTACCGTATGTGCTAACCGATCAAGCTCAAGATTGCTTACGCAATAAACAGTTTCTGCTTCTTTAGGATTTTTCCGCCGTTGTAATACTTCAACACGCGCAAGAAGTTCAGAAAAAGCATAAGGCTTTGTCAAATAATCATCCGCCCCTGCTCGCAACCCTGTTACACGATCATTAACTTGCCCTAAAGCTGACAGAATAAGAACCGGTGTCTCATTGCCTTTAGCTCGCAATTCAGCAATAATAGAAAGGCCATCACGATGCAAAAGCATTCGATCAACAACCATAACATCATAATTTTCCGTGGTTGCTAAAGCGTATCCCGTATCTCCATCATAAGCAACATCAACAGAATGCCCTACTTCCAAAAAAGCTTTTTCGAGATAACGTCCTGTCTCATGATCATCTTCAATAACGAGTATCTTCATAAAACGCATCTCCATTATTTTATTGTGTAGTAGGACAAATGTTTAATAAACATTTGTCCTATACTCAAAGCCTTATTTTTTGAAAATTGAAAGAGCAACAAAACGATTTTGATCATTTGTTCGCACTTGTAAGAGGATAGCTTTTCGTCCTAACTGCTGAGCATTTTCAATTGTACGGATAATATCAGAGACTTTTTTAACCGGTGTATTATTCACTGTCACAAT
>NZ_HE998006.1:41434-46060 GCF_000312585.1 Bartonella queenslandensis AUST/NH15 | reverse complement strand
TCCCTTTATCTGCAGCATCTGAATCTGTATCGACATCCGTTACGACCACGCCTACACCATCATCAGAAGGAATAACAATCAAACCATAATCTTCCAATGTTTCCTCTAAATTACCGCTCTCATTTGAAGATTTTGAACCCTCTTTCTTATTTTCATCTTCAGACATTGAAGCAAGCTTGACCTTTATATTCTCCTCCTTACCTGATCTCCAAATCCCTATGGCTACCGTTTCTCCTGGTTTAATATTTGCAATACGTTTCGCCAAATCACGCGCATCAGTAATCTTTTCATTATTCACCGAAATGATGACATCACCAGCCTTGATACCAGCCTTTTCTGCTGGTCCTTTTAACGGATCAGTAACCAGAGCACCCTTGGCTTCTTTTAAACCTATTGAATCAGAAATCTCCTTTGTGACCGGTTGAATCTGAACGCCTAACCAACCCCGCTGAACTGAGCCTTTTTCAATAAGTTGTTGTACAACCTGTTTCACAGTCGCTGCCGGAATAGCAAAAGCAATCCCTACGTTGCCGCCAGAAGGAGAAAAAATTGCTGTATTAACCCCAACAACCTTTCCATTAAGATCAAATGTTGGACCACCAGAATTTCCTCTATTAACAGCGGCATCAATCTGAATAAAATCATCATAAACACCCGTGCCGATATCACGTCCACGTGCCGAAACAATACCTACTGTCACAGTCCCACCAAGACCAAATGGACTTCCTATGGCAACAACCCAATCTCCAACACGAAGCTTTGAATCATCACCAAAATCAACATAGGAAAATTTTCTTTTATCATTCACTTTTAATACGGCAAGGTCGGTTTTTGGGTCTTTTCCAATGAGCTTTGCATTCAATTCTGTACCATCATCAAGAACAACAGTATAACTTGTCCCGTCAGAAATTACATGATCATTGGTCACAATATAACCATCAGACGAAACAAAAAAACCCGATCCAAAAGCGACAGAACGAAGTCTTTGTGAATGATTGGGAAATTTATTTTTAGGCTTATCAAAATCATAAAACTCTTTAAAAAGCCTTTTCAAAGGATGTTGATCGGGTAATTGATCAATCCCTGGACCACTGAAAAAGTTGCTAAAGAACCAATCTTCTTTCTTTTTATTGCTCTTTACTTGCACTGCAACAACTGCTGATTTCACTTGAGCAACGATATCTGCAAATCCCTGTTGTTGCACTAATGAAGTAAATACAGAACTTGCATGAGCCTTTGTCGTCCATAAGCTTGATGTGCATCCACTAAAAAACAGTGCACTCTCTAATACGGCGGAAAAACTTACTGCAACAAATGTTTTAAAGAAAGTTTTTTTTAACATTTATTCTATGCTCCTATTCAATCATACTTTCTATCCCAATCTGATCACTTATAAAATACCAGACCTTACCGTTTTCTGTCTAAATTGTTAAAATTTTGTAAGATTTCAGTATTCCCCAATATAATGACAATAAGGCTCAATGTTTATTGCAAATGATCTGAATTTTTCTTTTATGTAACATCTTTTTAATGCAATGGCATCTTTAACTGTTCTTTTTCATCCACATAAATTATTATTTCTCGCGCTTATACCGTTTTAACTGGAAAAATATGATACTTGCACCCATGATGATAATAATCAAAGGTGAAAACCATAAAAACCATGTTGTTTTATTTAATGGTGGTTTTAGGAGAATGAATTCACCATATCGTTCAACAAGAAAGTCAATCACTTGCTGATTGCTATAACCCATTTTTAGTTTTTCTCGAATTAAAAGCCGTAAATCACGCGCCAGAGAAGCATCTGAATCATCAATTGATTGATTTTGGCAAACAGGACATCGTAAATGCGATGAAATATCGCGTGCTCGCCTTTCAAGAACTATATCCTTTAAAATCTCATCCGGCTCTACTGCTATCGCTAATCGAACAGGAAACATTGCAATGAAAAACAATAAAATACAAAGATTTTTTTTCATCTCAATGTCTCCTCCAAAAATTTAAAGCAAGCAACATCCTCTTGTACATGCCAATGCGAAACCAATACCCTAAAAGAGAAAGACATCCTCCCATAGCCATCATGAATGCCCCCAACCAAATGCATATTATATAAGGCTTCCACCATATATGCACAACAAGCCCCCGATTATCGAGATGTCCCGGCACAATATAAAGCTGTGATAAGCCATGATTTTGAAGACCAACTTCCGTCGTCGATGTATTTTGACTTGCATAAAATCTCTTTGAGGCTGTTACATGACCCACAATGTTTTTATTTTCATATATTTTAAAACAAAACTCCATTGCCGAATAATTCGAACCAAAACGATTATGTACGGTATCAAAATGAAGCATTTTATCTGCTATCGTCACCCTATCTCCTATGTTCATGATTAAAATACGTTCTTGACCAAAACTTGCTACAAAGACAATGCCAAATAATGTAACACTTAGTCCCATATGTGCCATTGCTGCACCAAAAACAGACCACGGCAATCCAAGAAACCTCTTCATGCGTACTGAAAAAGCTTTCTTGCCATATCCACTCTTTCCCCATAGATCCGCTAAACTTCCTAAAAAAACAAACGCTGAAAGACCAATGCCAAAAATTGCAAGGATATCATGTAAAGATGTTGCATAAAATAGTATAAAGCAGACGATACCAACCAAGACAAAAACAAACCACAACCGTTCAAAAACTGCAAGAAAATCACCGTGTTTCCATGCCATCATTGATCCAAATGGAACAAACAGCAAAAGCAAAAGCATGAATGGTCCACAGGTAAGATTAAAAAAAGCAGCCCCTACAGAAATTTTTTGCCCTGTTAACATCTCAATAAAATAAGGATAGAGCGTACCAATCAATACTGTTGCTGTTATTGTTGTTAGTAATAAGTTATTTAAAACAATAAACCCTTCACGCGAAATTGGTTGAAAAAAGCTTTCTGTTCTTAAAAGAGGGATGCGCAAAGCAAAAAGAAGAAAAGCCGCTCCCGTGAAGAAAAATAAAATTGCAAGAATTGCTTGCCCCCGTGCTGGATCAACAGCAAAACTATGAACAGAAACTAAAAGTCCCGAACGAACAAGAAATGTTCCCATAAGAGAAAGAGAAAAAGTGAGCAGTGCTAAAAACAAAGTCCAACTTTTCAATATTCCTCGTTTTTCGAGAACAAGAGTAGAATGTAAAAGAGCCGTTCCTGAAAGCCAAGGCATAAACGAAACATTTTCAACAGGGTCCCAAAACCAATACCCCCCCCATCCTAGCTCATAATAAGCCCAATAGGAGCCAACCGTAATCCCCAATGTCAAAAAACACCAAGAAAGTAAAAGCCAAGGACGAACCCAACGTGCCCAAATCCTATCAACATGCCCCATAATCAATGCCGCAATGGCAAAAGAAAAGCAGAGTGAAAAACCAACATAACCTAAATAAAGAAGGGGTGGATGAATCGCTAATGCGATATCTTGTAAAAGAGGATTGAGATCATTTCCCTGTAATGCTGGTGGATTCACACGTAAAAACGGGTTGGATACAAAAAGAATAAATAAAAGAAAAGCGCTTGTAATCCAACTTTGGCAAATTAAAATAAGTGTCTTAAAATCTTCTAGCAAATATTGGCTAAAGGAAGCCATCAATGCACTAAAAAAAGCAAGACATAAAACCCATAACAACATAGAGCCTTCGTGGTTGCCCCAAACACCCGTAATTTTATAGAGCATCGGTTTTTCTGAATGAGAATTCTCAACAACGTTCAAAACAGAAAAATCAGAGATGACATGAGCGTAAATCATCACTAAAAAAGATAAGAGCAATAATATAAAAGTGATATATG
The DNA here is from genome assembly GCF_000312585.1 of Bartonella queenslandensis AUST/NH15. Classification (GTDB taxonomy): domain Bacteria; phylum Pseudomonadota; class Alphaproteobacteria; order Rhizobiales; family Rhizobiaceae; genus Bartonella; species Bartonella queenslandensis_A. Next base: position 42,227 of record NZ_HE998006.1, on the reverse strand, counting down.
TTAAAGGAATAGCTGTTTGCATTAACAAACGCTCTTTCTTCCAAAAACCTAAAGCAGGTAAGAAAGCTTCTAGTAAGCTTACGGCAAGTGCTGCAGCTAAAAAAATATGCCCCAGTTCGATAAGCACAATCGAATTATTTCTCCACACTGTAATGTTTTTTCAAGCGATCAGCGGTTTCTTTAGGCATATAAGTTGCATCATGTTTTGCGAGAATACGCGTCCCTATAAAAAAACCATGTTTATCAAAATGCCCTTCTACAATCACTCCCTGACCTTCACGAAAAAGATCCGGTAAAGCACCATTGAAAATCACTTTTTCATGTTTTGTGTTATCCGTTACAAAAAAAATAACACTACTCTCTCCCACATATTGAACGGTCTCCTTTTCAACAAAGCCGCCTAAACGTAAAGGGCGCCCCGTTAAAATATCTTCTCTTGTAATTTCAGAGGGCATTCTAAAAAAACTGACCGCATGACGCATTGCATACACAATAAGACTTGTTGCAATTGCCATAACCAAACAACATAATAAGATGATCAGTAAGCGCTTTTTTTTTCGCTGCTCTAAAATAATCTTCAACGCAGCAGAATTCTCTAAAGAGTAATTGTTCATAGTCTACGAAAAAATTTTAAACACGTTATATAAGCACCCATTTCTATAGTTTATTTTTTAAAGAGTTTTGCACATCTTCTATAGAGGTGCAACTTTTTATCCAATACTTTACCTTTGCTAATAAGCTTACCAATATTTTTCTTACTTTTTTTAGCAATTTTTACTTAACGTATCACCAC
>NZ_HE998006.1:37409-40970 GCF_000312585.1 Bartonella queenslandensis AUST/NH15 | reverse complement strand
TCTTCATTTCTGTTCTTCTATCGCCTCCACATACCTTCCACTTCTAGAGTGTTCACTTCTCTTATCTTCCTAAACAGCTTTTCTCTATCTCAATTAGCGACGATGATTTTTCTTTGCCTGTTCACTTGCTGAGCCAAGTAACTGAATGATCATTTTTTTAACCTGTGATCGTCCGGTAAAATTTTCAGGCATTATATCCAGAAAGTTTTGTAAAAACTGCACTGCCTGCGCCGTTTTTCCGGCTTGATGCAATGCATCGGCCAACAATAGGCGTGGATAAAAATCTGTTGGCGCTAAATCCGCAGCTTTTTGAAAAGCATTTTGTGCTTCTTGCGTTATCATTCCCCCTTCATAACCAACCAATGCTAAACCATATCCTACAAGCCTTGGAGCTGTTTCTCCATTCAAACGAAGGGCATCTAAATAAGTATTTATAGCCTCTTGAAAATAGCTTTCTTCAAGATACCCTACCGCTAACGCATCTGCTAGCTTGCCATCATGAGGAGAACGGGAAAAAAGCACTTGTAGACGAACAAGCTTTTCTTGTTGACTGAGAATTTTAGGATCCTTATCCATTAATTCGCTAAAAAAATAACTTTTCACTTCTGGACTACCTGTCAAGCCATAAATACTCCATGTCATCAGAGGAACAAAAAAAATACTTAAAGCTTTAAGAATATTTCTTTTTGTATAGGGCCTATAAAGCTTATGAGTATCAACCATATGCCTATGACTTTTATCAGCATCTATAGTTTGAACTTTCCACTTTTTTTCTCCCCCATCGTCAAAACGGAGTGAAAGAAACAGAATAATTGTCAGAAAAGTGAGAAAAAATGCTGCAAAAATGAGTAAAAGCATATCATTTTTTTCCAATACGAACAGAAGATAACGCGCTTATCTTTTCCCCTATTCACGAGATATGAGAAGAGTGATGTGAAATGATAAAAATTCATCTTTTTATGAAAAACATCGTAAAATCTTTTGTTCCTTTCTCGCATAAAGATTACTTCTATCAAGAAAATAAAAACAAGGCTTTATTTTCATATTTTGATTATAAAGATCTTCTGAAATGCCTCTCTACTTTTTGCATTGTCTAAATATTTCTCACAAACTTTATAGACATTTCCTCCTTAAGAAGAAAATATGTTATTCTCCCATTTTGGGTAATAAGACTTTTGTACATAATCCACCCAAGACAGAACGCGATAAAAAAAGATTTCCGCCATATTCATTGACCAGATCTGAAACAATTGCTAACCCTAAACCTGTCCCCGGCTTACTTTCATCAAACCGACACCCTCTTTTTAACGCTTCATCAATTTTATCTTCTGTTAAACCAGGACCATCATCTTCGACAAGGATACTAAAATATTTCTCTTCTTCAACGTTTTCGTCTAAACAACAAGAGATCAACACCTTTGCGCGAGACCACTGAGTAGCATTTTCAATCAAATTTCCTATAATTTCTTCTAAATCTTCCTTCTCTCCAGAAAAAACAATATCATCAACATCCATAATAAATTGAATTTGTTTTTCAGGATTAAGCTTTTTCATAACCCGCACCAAACGATCAACTACACTACGAACAGACGTATGATAGATAATGCTATCGCATTGCGCTGCAATCCGCGCCCGCTGAAGATAATGATTAATTTGAGCTTGCATGATTTGCGTTTGCTCTCTCAACAAAAAAGTCTGTTTTCCGTGCATCTTATCTGTCTCATTCATAATCACGGACAGAGGCGTCTTCAATGAATGCGCAAGATTACCAACCTGTGTGCGAAATCGTTCAATAATACGCTGGTTATTCTTAATGAGAGCATTCATCTCTTGTGCAAGGGGCATCACTTCGCTGACTAAATCCGTATTCACATAATGAACTCTCCCTTCTCGAATATCATTCAATGTGCGCCGAATAAGTTTTAACGGTTGAAAACTAAAGAAAATAATAGCAATATTAATAAGAACACTCCCAAGACCAAAACTCCAAAGAAAAATTTGCAAAGTCCGCTTAAATTCCTTTACTTGGGCATGAGCTTCATCCATATTCCCCACAAGCCGAAAACGTGCAATATGATTTTTATTATCAAGAACAACATCACTCTCAATCACTTGTAACTTTTGACCATTGTTCCCCTTTATTCGATAAGAGCGAAAGAATTTATTGTCAAAAGGTATATCGACATCGCTGGGTGTAAATAACTCTTCTGTTCCCAATGAGGGAGATGTCAATCTTCCTTTTAAATTATGAGATATGGCAACAATTTCCCAATACCATCCCGTTGTTGGATCAGTATAACGAATGTCATCAATCCCAGCCCCTCCTCTCAAAGTACCGTCTGGGGCTACCCTCACTGTTGCAATCAAACTGTAGAGTTGAGCAGAAAGGATCCGTTCTAGGCTCTCTTCAGTTGAACGTTTATAAAATAAAATACTCACTGCAGAAATCGATAAAAGGGAAATAACAACCCATAGTGTTGATAAGATCATAACACGTAAACTGAGAGATCGCGTAATGACAAAAAAGAACCTCTTAAACCAATTATCTTCTTTGAAAACATTCATCCATCACCTAGTGTTCTCACGCGATACCCCATGCCTCGAATGGTTTCGATCAAATCCACTCCAAGCTTTTTCCGTAATCGACCAACAAAGACTTCCACCGTATTCGAGTCTTTATCAAAATCCTGATCATAAAGATGTTCGGTAAGCTCCGTTCTTGAAATAACTCTGTCACAATGATGCATAAGGTAGGAAAGAAGTCTAAATTCATAAGACGTTAGTTTAATCAATTGACCATCTACAAAAACACGAGATGTCTTCGTATCCAATAAAACATTTCCGCAACATAAGGCACTTGTCGCATGTCCTGTCGCACGGCGAATGAGCGCCCGCAAACGTGCCATCACTTCCTCCACATGAAATGGCTTTACAACATAATCGTCAGCTCCTGCATCAATACCATGAACTTTATCAGACCAACGATCTCGTGCCGTTAACATTAAAACAGGCATGGTGCGCCCTTCTTGACGCCATTTTTCAACAACACGAACACCATCAATTTGCGGTAAACCTATATCAAGTATCACCGCATCATAAGACTCCGTGCTGCCTAAAAAATAAGCCTCTTCACCATCGAAAGCACTATCGGAAACATACCCTGCCCGTTTTACAGCTTCTGCTAATTGATGGTGAAGATTCCGGTCATCTTCAACGATTAAAATACGCATCACAACACCATCTGCCAAAGACTAATCAGCAGGAACGGAAAACTCAACACGGCGTAATTTCTCACCATTACGGGCTGGTATAACAACCACAATTTCACACATATCCATTCCATCGTGAACAACCAATTTTGAACGGACGAGAACCCCTTTCTCTTGAGTTGCAACCTTCTTACCCACCTCAGCACAACTAGCAGCCAGAACAGAATCTGCCCCTAAAAAATTTGCTAACATTAAAAATAAGAAAACTTTTTTCATCATAGATATCTCAACAACCTATCCTCCTCCTTGTGAAGGATAAAAGAAATAATGTTTTTTTTGGGGTTGATTTAAA
>NZ_HE998006.1:32958-37172 GCF_000312585.1 Bartonella queenslandensis AUST/NH15 | reverse complement strand
ATCACTTACATCAATATGGACAACAATACCGCGTAACACAAGCCGCCACTGTTATACTCGACAATAACGGTGCTGTACGTGCCATTGTTGGAGGACTGAACTATAAAAAAAGCCAATTTAACAGAGCAACCCAAGGTGGACGACAAGTTGGTTCTTCATTCAAACCTTATGTTTACGCAACCGCTCTAGAACACGGTCTATCCCCTTCAACAACCGTTTTAGATGCCCCTGTCAATTGGGGTGGTTGGACACCCAAAAATAATTCTGGTCGTTATCTGGGAAAAATTGATTTAGCAACGGCTTTAGCCTTTTCCATTAATACAGTCCCTGTTTATCTCACCTATCAATATCTTAACCGCGATACCCAACCCATCATAGACCTCATCAAAAATATGGGGATTAATGCGCATATTTTATCACACAAAACGATGGTTCTTGGTACTTCCAACATGACCCCCATGGATCAAGCAACTGGCTTTAATGTCTTTGCGAATGGCGGGATAGCGGGTAATCGTCATGGATTCACACAAATAAGAACAATCAATGGACATGTGGTATGGAATTTCGAGCATAACGGAAAAAAACTACACCGCGTTCTCAGCAGACAATCAGCTGCTTATATGAACCAAATGATGGTGGGTGTCACAACACGCGGATCCGGTAAGCGTGCTGCTCTGCCCATGACTCTTGTTGCTGGAAAAACTGGAACATCACAATCCTACCGCGATGCTTGGTTTGTTGGCTTTACGGGAAATTATACGGGAGCGGTGTGGATGGGAAATGATAACTTTTCACCAATGAATCGTGCTTTTGGGGGTGGAGTTCCTGCTATGATATGGCATCGTATTATGCTCGCAGCACATCAAAATATCATGCTCAAACAGCTCTATGGTGTTAAAAATTCTCTCCTTCCTTATCCCTCCCCAACACTTTCCTCCCAAGAAGATTCTGACTCTTTCCCCCCAATACCTTCTACGCTTTCTCCTGAAACATTAAATATCGTGCGATTGATTAACAAAGATCTAAAGAAACCCTTTGCAATCTCCTTGAAAAGGACTGGAGACTCAACATTTTGAACTCAAGATATTCACTGATGTTTTTTAACATCACCATTTTCTTTTTTATTTTTGCTTTTTCCATTTTATGTGGAACACTGAGTGTTGATTATATGCTCAGTTCCTTTCCTCATTTTGGACGCTTCACAATTGGAAAATGGAGTGCTTACCCACAAGTGGGAACCACCAATATGGATCCTTATACCCGCGCCCGCACCGCCAAACAAGGTATCGTCTCACTCGGACGTACTGAAGGTATTCAATTTCAGATTTGGCAAGATAACCAAGGGCGTCCACTCCATCCTCACTGTCATTATTTACTCAAAGGTTATATCCCTGAAACCCGTCTTTTTACCCTTTATACCGCTGATAAATCGCTTAAACCCTATAGTTCATCGAAGAAAATACCTTTTGAACTCCACACAAACGCTATTACGTATGCGCATGATGGCTCATTGCACATCAATATTTCACCCACACCGCAAGCCGGAAACTGGCTTGCAGTAGTTAGTCAAAAAGAATTTGGGCTTATTCTTACTTTATACGATACCTCAATCATCTCTGCAACGGCATTACAAAAGCTTACGATGCCCTCAATAGAACAAATTCCATCAGGACAAATAAATTGTGACTAGATTTATTCATACCGCACTTCTTGCAATCATTGGCGCTATTATTGTTCATATTTGCGTTTTATTTCTGATCCCCACTTGGGCACAAAATAATATATGGACAACGCTTAAAAAGTCTGGAGCCCCTTATCAATTTGTTGATCTTACTCCCGATAATCCTATTCAACAATCTGCTGATCCACTCTTTCTTCTTAAAGTCTGCAGATTTAATCTTGAAAATGGACCTGTTCATTTAAAAGCTTTGAAAACACGACAATTTTGGTCACTGGCTGCCTACACACACAACGGAATTATTTTTTACAGCCTTAATGACCGAACAGTCCCTGATGCTACACTCGATCTTATCATTGGAAAACCAATACAAATAATAGAACTCAAAAAATCAACACCTAAAAAAAATGCCAATTCAGTTTTAGTTGCTAAAAATTTGAATGAAGGGTTTGTCATTTTACGTGTTTTTGCCCCTTCTTCCCTTGCAAAAAAAGAAAGTGAAGCTTTTCTTTCATCTGCTACTTGCCGCATATTTTATGAATAAAAATATTCTCACTTGTATAGCGATCTACTTTTTATAAAAATGAAACAAAAACCTTCAAAATGGTTATCTTTTTCCTCTATTCATTCAATATTCGAATTCAGATTTGTCTCATTTTAGATGCTTAAATTTTTTATTGAGGTAGAAAAATTTTTTAATCCTCTCACATAATCTTCTATTAAAATACAAACCATAGAGAGAGAAAGAGAAAAAATCAGCCCATTGATTATCAATATGAGATAGACATAGAATCTCTGTTTCACACATTCATATTATATTAACACTATTGATTTATAATAATAGTTTATTTCTATACATGTTGAATGAGCACTCCGAATATCATAGTATTTTCTCATTCCAAACGTGTCCCCATGTTGAATCAATTAAAACCATGTCTTTTGCATATTACAAATGAGAGTGGCGTGTGAATAAAAACTGTACAATAAAAATGCCTCTTATGAACCGTGTGCTCAAGGAGCTGCGTAACATTGAGTGTTAACAAATAAAATGATGCTGCTGTTTCTCTTCTTCATAAATGCCAAAGTGGAGATGTTTGATCGATTTATCGTTATTATCCTTCATAAGCACCGTCGAAACATGAGTGTGAAAAACGTTTAGAGATGTCTCTTCAAAAAAAGCGTTTGAATTGGCAAACCAATGATGTTCTTTTATTCGATAGGCTTATCCGACAGAAAAAACACCCCACAACGAGAAGAAAAAGAGTAAATTTCTAAACAAATAAGCTCGAATAACAACTGAAAAACTTGTTATTCGAGCTTATTTTTATGTATTGACAAACATTCTTACAAAACTCGCTCAATGACATAATTAAAGTGCTAAAGAAGTGCTTATTGTTTTCAATGAAAGCCCCAAAATAATCACAGAAAATTGATGAGACATCATGCATCCTTGACCTCAAAAATAAGTGCTTTACTTTTGTCTTATAAGCAGAAACTTTCAGTAAGATAAGTCATCTGAAAAAGCTTTGCTTATATTTTACAGTTGAGGGGAAAAACTTCATGAAGAAGAGATATGTTCGGTTAATTTCAAGAGCAGCGGTATGGTCCCCTCGATTTGGTGGTTTAGCCTTCTTTATTTTATTGTTTTCGATCATTTTACAACGTTTTTCCGTACTTAACGTAAGCGACTTCATAATCTTGATAGGAATCTCTACTTGCTGTGTGATTGTTTCTCTTTTTCTTGCGATTAAAGCACTTCATAGTTTGTGGGTCTATGGCGCCCTAGGGGGAATGAAAGCTTTAAAAGGAATTGTTTATTCGTTAATAACTGCGACACCATTGATGCTCTTTTTTGGACTTTGGTTTACCTTACCTGCTCTTTATGATATTTCAACCGATACACAAAACCCACCAGCTTTTTTTCGCGCAACACGCCCTCATGATGCTTTGCCACTCAAAAGTACCTTAGCTGAACAAGAAACATTACAGATGTCACAATGGCCAGAAATATCGGGGCGCCGTTATGATGGCTCACCTCAACGCATTCGCGAATCCGTTCTCAATGTTTTAGAAGCTTACGATTGGCCTATTGTCGCACAACGAGAATTCAAAGGCAAAGAAAATGAGATCTATCTTGAAACAAGAGCTAAAACTTTTTACCTTGGTTTTATTTCAGATATTGTCATTCGTTTAACGGATGAAGGTAATACAACCTTTGTTGATATGCGTTCTGCTTCTCGTTATTTACCAAGAGATTTTGGAACCAATGCTGCTTTTATTATCGATTTTATGGACGCTCTTGATACGGAAATCGCTTCCCTTCCTCTCTCACAAGACGATGAATAACCACCAAGAGAGATAAGGCATTTTATGTCCATAACAATTGCCCATTTTTCAGTATACATGATACATAAGCAAACAATCACTTTTCAAAAACTATAAACTGATAATCCTTATACAAAGATAATAATCTCAAAACAGCCCATGCTTGAAATAATTAAAAAGATTAGAAAATAGAAAATAAAAAACAGAACTC
>NZ_HE998006.1:31093-32559 GCF_000312585.1 Bartonella queenslandensis AUST/NH15 | reverse complement strand
AACGATATATATCTATAAAATACACATTATAAACGAAATTAGACATATATTTATATATATCTAAAAAATTGATTTTAAAATATATTATTAAAAATTATTTACAAATCAAAAAAAGGTGAATGCGACCACCGCAGTCCTAAAACTTGCTCACAGGCCCTATAATAATCCCTGCATTGCTGCCCAATTTATGACCTGTGTATCCACCCAATGCAGCGCCTGTAACCGTACCCCATATACCACCTCGCGAGCCCCTTAATCCTCCATACAGAGCTCCCGCAGCTCCTCCAATGATTCCTACCTCTGTCTTCTTTGTCATCGCAGCATGGAAATAATCCTTAACACCACATGCCGTAGATGAACTTGATGAATGTGAACTGCTGTGTGAATGACTACGTGAGCTTGAACTTCCCATTTTAATCCCCCTTGTATATTTATTAAAGTATATTTATAAAAAAAACCTATCAGATCGATACAATTAAAATGGTTAGCATGCTGTTTAGACAGACGTAAAATATAATTTTAATAATAATAATAATAAAACGCTGTATAAATAATAAATACACTCTATTTATATTGTATTATATAAATATGTATATTTTAATTAATAAATAATAAAATTATTATAATAAATTAATTCTATATTATTTTAAAATTCCCATATATTCAACTAATAAATTTCCAGAATAAAATATTATAAAAAATATAATTGTTGCTAATATTACTCTTTTTTATACTCCATCTCCCACCTTTAAATCTACCGAAAAAAAACATGAAAAATCCAAATGCAATTGCTGTCACTAAAGAGCTAATAAAAGTATACATAATAAAGAATCCAAAATAAAATATCTATTATCATAAACAAAAATATCCCTGAAATCAGTTTAGCCATAGCTTTAAAGTATGTTTACAATATTAACTGATCTCAGAAATATCTCACTAGCTATTTTCTAAATAAATTAAAAACAGTGTCCCTCCACTTTACGGATGGCATTGCTTGTATTTATCCGTAAAACCGGTAACAGCTCCTCCTATTCCGCCGACTACTGCTCCACTGAGCGCACCAATAGGACCTCCCACTGAACCACCTAATGCTCCTCCTACTGCTCCTATCCCTCCCCTTATGGCCGATGCTTCAACATAATCGCCTACTTCACAGCTCGGATTCGGATGAAGTTGATTGTACTTATCTACGAAGGCATCACCAGCTCCTCCTATTCCGCCGCTTACTACTCCACCGAGAAAGCCAGCACTTGCACCTCCTGGTCTAACAATAGAACCTCCCGCTGCACCAGCACCACCTCCTACCATTCTACCATTGCTCCCATCATGCCACCTGTACCTGCTGCTTGGGCATAAGTGTCTGTATAATCTGGAAAAAGCCAACTTTGGCGACGTGAACTACTACTTGAATCATGTGATGAGCTTGAACTACCCATTTAAATCCTCCTTTTTATTTAAAAAAAATA
>NZ_HE998006.1:26354-30800 GCF_000312585.1 Bartonella queenslandensis AUST/NH15 | reverse complement strand
AACTGTCAAATATAATTAAAAAATAAAAACAAAAATACTTCATAAATATTAAATACACTTTGTTTATACTATATTAATACAAAATGTATATTTTAATTAATAAATAATACTATTTACAATATCGTTAAAATATGAGACACAAAGCCCTCTTTCTCTTAAAACAAAATTATAAATTCAAATGAGTCCTTCACAAGAAAAACCTGTAGCCTTCTCTTGGTTTACAAGTACAACAAAGAAATATATTTATTTTGTTATTGAACTTAGTTGTGTTGCCATTGTTTTGCGTTTACTGGGCTTGGTAAACCCTTTTATTTTTCAAGCGATTATTGATCGTATTCTCCCCTTTCAGCGCATTGAAAGTCTCTATGCTATTGTTATCTTGATGGTTGCTATCATGCTGTTTAGTACAGCTCTTAGCACTTTATCGGGGTACCTAGGCACTTATTTAGCCAATCGGCTGACATTAGAATTTGGACGACGCATTTATACCCATCTATTAAGTCTTTCTTTGCCTGTTTTACGCCATTGGCAAGTGGGAGAATTATTTTCACGTATTGGAGAGGTTGATACAATTCGCGGTTTTTTAACGGGAACCATTGCCACAACTATACTGAATGTTCTCTTTGCCATTATTTATCTTGCTGCACTCTTTTCCATTAGTCCGAAACTTACCTTATATTGTCCTTATCATTTTACCTTTGCAAATGGGCTCTTTGGCGTTGGTTGGTCCCTTTTTGCGCCGCCAATTACGCCGTGCTTTCACCCTGCAAGCTGCCCATAAATCACGCCTTATTGAAAGTTTTACCAATCTTGAAGCCATCAAGGCACATGTAAAAGAATCTGCTCATACGATACGTATGCAAGAAACTTTAGCCCGTAGTCTGGATCAAAGCCTCACAACCAGTAAATTTCATCTCTTAAATGGGGCTTTAAGCCATATTTTTGGTGATCTTTTCATTATTTTTATTATCTTTTTTGGTGCTCAAGCAGTGTTGCAAAACCAGATTACGCTAGGGCAACTTATTGCCTTTCATCTTCTTGCTGGCAATGTTTCTGGTCCCATTTTAAGCCTTGCCTCTTTATGGGAAGAATGGCAGCACCTCAAAATCTCTCGTCTTCGTTTGGGTGACATTCTTAATGCACCTTCAGAATGGGAAAAGGAAAAGCCACCCCTTCACCTCACCACCAAGCCCCATCTTGAAGCTAAAGATATCTGTTTTTCTTATGGAAAAACACCCATTATCAATCATATTGATGTCTGTTTACAACCTGGTAAGCCGATTATGTTGCTGGGTCCTTCAGGATGTGGAAAATCAACCTTTGCTAAACTCCTTTGTGGTCTTTATCCTCCAACAAATGGACAGATATTGATTAACGATCAATCTTTACAAAATTTTGATATCCGTAGTGTGCGTAAAACAATCGCATATTTTCCCCAAAGCCCTTGCCTTTTTTCCGGAACCATTCTTGAGAATATGCTTCTTGCCAAACCAGATGCTACAGAGGATGAAATCGTTGCAGCCGTTCATGCGAGTGCTTGTCATGATTTGATCTCTCAATTGCCTCAAGGGCTTCATACCCAAGTAGGTGAACAAGGAGGCTTTTTATCGGGTGGTCAACGCCAACGCCTAGCATTGGCTTGCTTTTTTCTCATCGAACCACAACTTCTTATCTTGGATGAACCTACTTCCGCGTTGGATGATACAATCAGTACTCAAATTGTCGAACATTTATATAAACTTTCGCAAGAGCGTATTGTTCTCGTTATTACTCACAAACGCGATCTTTTTCCCAAGCATGCAACCATATTAAATTTTTCTGATTTGGAGGCAAAAAATGGCAGATAAGGCTCCTCATTTGCGCCCTTTGTCACCAACCCTTCATATGGTGGTTGCTGTTTTTGTCGCCTTATTCCTCTTTATTGTTATTGGTAGCTTTATCTCAAAAACAGAGATTGTTGCACGGGGACAAGGGGCGGTTATTCCCACCTCCTATGTTCAACTCGTCCAAGCACAAAATACAGGACGCATTGAAAAAATTCTTGTAAAAGAAGGACAGTTCGTTCACCAAGGTGATCTCCTTATTCAATTAGATCCCCGTGAAGCCTTAAATGAGCGTGCACGTGTCCAAACCGATATCGCACAGCAAAGCCTTCAAGCGCAAATTGCTGCTGCTATTTTAGCTGCCTTGAGCGAACGAGATCCTTTGGATAAAGATTTTGTAACCAAAGGACTGGCATATCTGAAAATCTCTTCCTCCAGCAACAAAACAACGAAAATGGATGGGGAAAAACTCATCCACGCACCTCTTCAATCGCTACAAGATAAAGTAAAAACACTGAAAGCTCAAGCTGACCGCGTTGCACGCAGCGGTGCTATTCTATATGCGCAATTGGACAAATTACGAGATGATCAACAATTAAGCCAAGAAAAACTCAAAGCTGCCAAAAGCCTTATGGAAACAAAAGTCATCAGCAACTCTCTTTATTTAGAACGTCTCCATGACTTTAAAAATGTAGAACATGAAATTTTAGTCAATAAAAGACGCTTGGAAGAAAATAATGCTGAAATAGAAGCACTCTACCAACAAAGACAAAGTCTTATTTCCGATGAAATCGCCCACTATCGGCAACTTTCTCGTGAAGCGGAACTTTCTCTGCAAGGCTTAAAAGCTAAACTTGACAGCAGCCAATATCGTCTTGACCACTTATCACTTTATGCACCTATTGATGGACGCATTGATGATTTAAGTATCCACACTTTGGGTGGCTTTGTAGAAGCAGGTAAAACACTCATGCGTATTGTCCCAAGCACAGGCGGACTCATTGTTGAAGCGTTTTTTGATAATCGAGATATTGGTTTTTTAGAAAAAGGCCAACGTGCTTACGTAAAATTTTCTGCCTTTCCACCTGAACGTTACGGTGTTGTCTACGGTACAGTTATGAATGTAGGTGCAACCGCGCGCCATAAGCAAGAAATTAATGGTGCTTATGCTGTTTTAATCAAAATCGACCAAGATCACATCACTTTTAATCACCAAGAGCTTAAATTTATCCCTGGTATGACCGTGACAGCTGATGTCATTACTTCAAAACGGCGCCTCATTTCTTATTTCTTTGAACCTATTACAAAAATTTTAGAACAATCTTTAAAGGAAAGATAATGTCTATCAATGAAAATCCAGCACCATCACTCATAGATCCAATGACGGCTTTGGGTGCCATGGTCGTTTTAATGCTTCAATCCCCCCTACACCGCCGCTGGAGAATCTGGGATATTGAACGAAACTTAGGACCGGCTTTACGAATTGGACAATACAAGCTCTATAAAAATGAGCATGGAGAATTTTGTGCCTTTACCACATGGGCTTTTTTAGATGAAAAAAATCATCAATCCATGCTTAAAATGGGAGAGCTTTTACCCAATGCTGATTGGCAGGGGGGAAAGTACATGTGGTTCATTGATTATGTAGCACCCTATGGTCATGCTTCTCGTATTGTACGCGATATGCAGCGAAATACATTTCCTGATCAGCGTTATTGTTATGCTGTACGGCGTAATGAAGACGGCGGAATACGAAAAATCACCCGTTGGTGTTGCTATAGAACACAAAAACCATCTGACTAGCTTTTAGACACTAAGTGGGCATAAATCATTCACCCCCCTTTATAAAGAAAAAGCTCTAAAAATGATTATTTTTACTATAGCTATGGTATAAAGAAAGCCTTAGGATATTTAAAGCTAATCTACTACAAATAGGTATTTTTTAGCTCACCAGATTTGATATGAATAGCAACAGATCGTTAAGATTAACTTACTCTCAAGTTAAGCTGTCATTGCTCCACCTTCATTGGCTTCACGAGAGTTGGCTGGGGCTTCACTAGAACTGGCTGGGGTACCTGGATTCGAACCAGGGAATGCCGGTACCAAAAACCGGTGCCTTACCGCTTGGCTATACCCCAAAAAAGATACGCTTTATAATTAGTTTCGCTCCTTATAGCGATTCCTGTGATTGGACGCAACTGAAAATCAAAGACCTTACTTTTTTATCACAAAAGCCTCTAACCCTTGTACGATGTTGCACCGATACAAATCCGTAGAAAAAACTGATAGACCGTTATTCTTCTAACACAAGTCACAATCATTTATCCATCAATTATCTTTCTCTTTTATTGATTTTAAGAGCATAAAGTGAAAATCCTGCAATTTACTCATGTATTTAATAAATGAGTATATGCTCTACTTTTCTTGATATATTTGTATCTTATCTTGTTTAATTTAAAAAAGATGAGAAAACTTTGTGTATTGATGATTTTTCTATCTTCTTAACCGTATTTTTGTTTTTGGATGCCTCAATATAAAATAATTTGCCCTTCCTTAAAGATAGATTGCTTTGATAATGCACAATAAGCATGATAAGTTCCTTTATAGAAAATTCTAATTTTTA
>NZ_HE998006.1:23557-26024 GCF_000312585.1 Bartonella queenslandensis AUST/NH15 | reverse complement strand
ATGTGTCAACATTCAATTGTAATAAATCTTACAAAATGTTTTTTTAAATCTGTGCCAAAATCAGCAATATCTGAAAAAAATAAATATTGATTTATAATAACGATTAATCAGTTTGCATGTCTGAGTGACATTCTCAAATATCGCAATTTTTTTCATTTAAAATCTTTTTATATTGAACCAATCAAAGCCATTCCCTCGCCTGTCACAAGCGGTGGTGTGAATAAAAAACTATAAAAGACTAAGGAGCACAATGCCTCTTATGAACCATATCAAAACAAAAGCTGTTTTAACATTAGAAACCAGTAAAATATATGATAATGTCGCTGTCCTCTTTCATAAGCGTAAAGATGATGATATCCAATGGCTTTTACGTTATAATATTCATGAATGGCGCTATGAAATGAGATCAAGCGCCTCGAGAAATATTCCTTTAACTCTTACATATTCTGTTGCAAGCACTATAACACTCCCATATCAATAGGTTGGGAAAGTTTTGCAAAAATTAAAAACAGTTTGTATAATACATGAAAAAAATATTTTCAGGTACAAGCATAAAGAATGATAGCTGTTTTCGTTTGCATTTTATTTAAAAGATCTTGGTATTTTTTTATCTGTTCATAGATGTTCAAAACTTCTCAGAAGCAATATATATAAATCAATAACGTTGTGATTGGTTACGAGTGTACGCTTAAAAATACCTTTATGAAGAGTTGGTCATAAAAATTAATTAACATAAATTAAGCATACAATATTTGCTTTTAGGTGCTACAAATGGCAAATTAGGCTTTTAAAGTAAACTTAATAATTAGAATCGAGGAGATTTTAAATGGCTTTTGAACTGGCTGCATTGCCTTATGATTACGATGCTCTTTCGCCCTATATGTCACGCGAAACGCTTGAATATCATCATGATAAGCATCACCTCGCTTATCTTACCAATACCAACAACCTTATAAAAGATGCGGGCTTGGAAAATGAAAGCCTTGAAGAGATTATTAAAAAAAGTTTTGGAAAAAATATTGGTTTATTTAATAATGCAGCGCAATATTACAATCATAACCATTTTTGGCATTGGATGAAAAAAGATGGTGGTGGTCAAAAGTTGCCTGAAAAATTAGCAAAAGCTATCGAATCTGATCTAGGTGGCTATGATAAATTCCGTGCGGATTTTATTGCTACCGCTGGTGCCCAATTTGGCTCTGGATGGGCATGGGTTGCTGTTAAAGATGGTAAGCTTGAAATTATGAAAACGCCTAATGGTGAAAATCCCTTGGTTGAGAATGCTCAACCTATTCTAGGTGTGGATGTGTGGGAACATTCCTATTACATTGACTACCGTAATGCTCGTCCGAAGTATCTCGAAGCTTTCGTGGATCATTTGATCAATTGGGATTATGTTTTAAAACTTTATGAAGATTGCGGATTGTAAGCTGTCTAGGTAATTCTTTAGTAAATATAAGTCCCTATAATCTAGTAAATTATAGGGACTTACAAATAGAGAAATTATAAATTAGAAAAAATCTTTTCCTGCTATCTTTAGAATATATGCATAGATATAAGCGATTTCTTCTAACTTTGAAAAACGTCCAGCCGCGCCAGCGTGTCCTGCATCCATATTAATACGCAATAAAATTGCATTATCATCTGTTTTTAACGCACGCAATTTTGCTACCCATTTTGTAGGTTCCCAGTAAGTTACACGAGGATCTGTTAATCCTGCTATCACAAGCATAGGGGGGTATTTTTGCGCTTTGACGTTATCATAGGGAGAATAAGAAGCGATAAGATTATAATCTTCTTGTGATTCAAGAGGATTTCCCCATTCAGGCCATTCAGGGGGCGTTAAGGGTAAAGAAGCATCGAGCATCGTTGTTAAAACATCAACAAAAGGGACATTGGCTATAATTCCAGCAAAATCCTGTGGCGCTATATTGGCAATAGCTCCCATCAACATTCCTCCTGCCGAACCACCATGCGCAATAAGCCGATCATGAGCTGTAAATTTATTGTTTACAAGATAACGCCCACAAGCAATAAAATCAGTAAATGTGTTATGTTTAAAAAGATGTTTTCCTTTCTCATACCATTCAACCCCTTTTTCTTTTCCTCCACGAATATGGGCAATAGCATAAATAAAACCTCTGTTTACCAGAGAGAGTACATTACTATTGAAACTGGCAGGAATAGAGATCCCATAAGCACCATAACCGTAAAGCAGACAAGGTGCACAACCATTGAGAGGTGTCGTTTTATGATAAATAAGTGAAATAGGAATTTTTTCACCATCCTCTGCAATGGCCATGATACGTCGCGTTATATATTCCTCTTTATTATGACCAGAGGGAATTATTTGCGTCTTTAACAATATTCGTTTGCGACTTTTCATCTCATAATCAAATACTTGATCAGGCGTTGTCATAGATGAATAAGAAAAGCGAATGGACTGACTATTATATTCCGCTGCACC
>NZ_HE998006.1:20972-23086 GCF_000312585.1 Bartonella queenslandensis AUST/NH15 | reverse complement strand
ATTGTATATTATGACAAAAAAGAGGTGTTTATTTGATTTTTTTGTTGTTTTGGCAATTTTATAGAATAATTGAATTGACAAAAAAGATTTTTGTACAATATGAAACTCATGTGCATGAGATCTTATGAGTATATGCACTACATCTCGATTTTAAATTACTCGATTTTGAATTAAAGGAAACAAGAATGGAACATCGTGCAGTCTTAGAGACTGAAAGCAATTTAGTTATTACATTGGTTGCTGATATTGTTGCTGCCTACGTGAGTAATAATTCTATTCGACCGACTGAAGTGCCAAGTTTAATTGCTGATGTCCATGCTGCTTTTCGTAAAGCGGGGAATCTAGAGTTAACAGAGGTTGAAGCTGAAAAACAAAGGCCTGCCGTTAATCCAAAGCGTTCAGTATTTCCTGATTATCTTATTTGTCTTGAAGATGGAAAGAAGTTTAAATCTCTCAAACGTCATCTCATGACACATTATGGAATGTTGCCAGAGGAATATCGTGAAAAATGGCAGTTAGATAGCTCTTATCCTATGGTAGCGCCTAATTATGCAAAAACACGATCAGCCTTAGCCAAAGAAATGGGTCTTGGACGCAAAAGCAAACGGAAAAAGGTTAAATAATTATATTTTGCGAAAAAAGAGTTTCTGTATAAATTGATATATAAAGTTGCTTTTTAAAGTATCGTTTTTTGTGTGTCATAATTTTTAGAAAGGGAATTATATATAGCTTTCGTTACGAATCCGTTTGATCATTGATTTCAAACCATTGGATCGCTGTGGTGTAAGATTTTCATTTAAACCAAGTTTTTCAAAGAGATCTTGCGCGTCAGAATTGCGAATTTCAGAAGCTTTTTTTCCTGAATAAAAAGCAAGAAGAATATAAATGAGTCCACGCACAATATGGGCATCGGAATCGCCTTGAAACGTTAATATTGGGTCTTCTGAATTATTACGTGACGATAAAAGCCATACTTGGCTGACACAGCCGGGAACTTTGTGACTATCGTTTCGAGCACTTTCCGGAAAAGGTGGCAATTCATAGCCAAGCTCAATAACATAACGATAACGATCTTCCCAATTATCCAAAAGCGAAAAGTTCTCTATAATATTATCGATTGTTTCCGCCATTATCTTAGTCCTGTTTCCTTTTAATAATCATGTTGAATATATTTATTGATAGATAAATATTTATTTTCCTAACATAATAAATATGAAGAATATTAAAAATTCTTATTTCAAGATAACATTGTATGATTTTGTAAGAATTCTTGTATTTCTATTTTATGAGAAGCATTAGGTGAAATCTCTATATTATTTTTGTTCCCTAATATATGCCCTAAGTATTCATAAGCAGCTCTTGCACCGTAATATGCACGTTCGCCAAGTAAACTTAAAAAAGACTTTCCTACTTTGCAGGTTTCTTTATTACGGTCACAAAATGTTCCTAAGTCATTTAAAGCTTCCTTAAACGCAGTAATTACATCACTCGTTGTTGTCTCATTATTTTTTTGGTTAGAAAAATGATCACTGCTTGGATTTACTACAAAAAATGAAATAATGACAAAAATAAAAAACAAAAAAAATGATAACTTGATTAAAAAACGTATCATGGGCAATTAATGTACCGAAGGGGTAAATACAATAAAAGGAGTATTTTATACACTGCTTCTTTATAAAAAATTTATAAAATAAGCTTTTTTAAAATTGAGTATTCATTTATTGGACCTGTATCATTGGCTTTTTTATAAATATGATACAAAGCCACTATATAAAATGGTATACATTATCGATTCGGTAAAGAATTAACACCAAAATTATACAAAAAATAAGAAACATAATCATTCATCAGGGATAGAAGTATACGGCCCACATTTACAGCCTTTTATCCCACAAGGAAATATAGCGATAAGATAAGAACTAAAAATATAGATGCATCTCCTATGATTCTATCTCAAGTCGAGACTTTTTCTATAACATTATAAACATCAATTTAATTGATACTTATAAAAATTATTGGATATGAATAGAAGAAATTTATGCCAAAATGTAATACTATTAAGAGATAACCGTTCTTACCCAACCATTTACGGATAAGTAACCCTCTCCATGTAA
>NZ_HE998006.1:19084-20701 GCF_000312585.1 Bartonella queenslandensis AUST/NH15 | reverse complement strand
AAGTATGCTGGAAAAGCAAAAAAAACTAGCAGAATTAGGACTTTATGATGGACCTTTAGATGGACTAGATGGACCTAAAATGCGTCGCGCTATCGCTTTATGGAAACAACAAGCTACTCAAAAAAAACAAAACGATATTTTATCCAATCCCACAACTGATGAAATTGCGATATTAATTAAACAGAGCGAAATAGAAATAGCAAATAATACAACAACAAAAAATATAACAAATTCAAAAGAAGCTGTTTTAAATCTTTCTGTTGAAGATATTTTACAGGTGCAAAAAGCTTTACATAATTTTGGTCATGAGGAAGTTCTTATCACAGGAATAGAAGATCAAAAGATGATAGAAGCCTTAAAACAGTTTCAAAAAATGTTTGATCTTCCTGCCACGGGAAAAATTAACCACACAACTTTAATGAAAATGCGTGAAATTGGTTTATTAAATTGAAGCTTAATGATATCTACATTATAAAAACAATCCCTTGACTTATAATGATAATTGTTCGTCTGCTTGTTTAATGCCTACCCAAGTACAACAATATTCCTTCATCTTAAGCCTTCTTGTATTGAATCAATCAGAATGATTTCCTTACACATTACATATTGAACCATACAATTTGCTAGTAAGGAGATCACAACCAGTTACAGAAAAAAGAAATCATTGTAAGAAAGTAAACGCACTTGTTTTAAAACTTTTATTGCTTCTGATGATAAAGGGACACAAAATTCTACTGTTGCATCACACTTTTTTCATATTCTCTAGCCAGAAATTATCCATATATTACTGTCAATTTGATTTTGTGAATATGACGCAAAGAATATGTATGAACACCTTTAAGAATAAGTAGATGAAAAGTTAGTTGTGTTATGGTGTTATGTTTTTTGTTTCGCAAAGTGTTTCATAAAAAGCCGGCACATTTCTCCAATTCATTACTGGAAAGTTCTGCATTCTATAGCGTTGTTTTCTAAAAAAGCCAGTGCTTTTGTTGTGCTTATAAATCAACATTCAATCGTCATTCAACTGCATGTTTGAGATAAAGACTAAGGCGTGCTTTCTCTGCTGTTGTAGCTTTTGTATGCCAAATGTGTGTAAACATATTATCTATCTCTGTTTATGTAATCTCTTAAAACAGGGTGGGAGCTTAATTGGAGCAAAATACAAAGCTTTAAGGAGAGAAACCTCTTCTCATCTTGGCCATTTTTTCATTCAGCTTTATGGCTTTCAAAGATATCTAAAGCAGTGCCTTCTTTTATAAATAATGGAGATTACCTATTGCGTCATGCTTTCATTTATCACATGCTTTTTTGAGCTCACGCCCTCCCCCCTCTACGTAAAACAAAACACCCCAAACGGAATATACTTTACCATTCATGGGATTTTTTTAGAGAAACATCTCTCAAAGTACTCAAGCCCATTTCGCAACAATATTCGTAAATAATATCATAGCAGCCCTACTGTGCACTATCATCCTTACGCTTGTAAAGGAGCAAACTTGCATCAGTACATATTGTACCTACCTTCAATGTTGCGACAATTCTTAGCACTTGAAAGCATTCATAAGAAGAATTTTTAATTCTTTTTTTTAAACGTTTTTTCCCACACGATAGCTCTGC
>NZ_HE998006.1:13738-19002 GCF_000312585.1 Bartonella queenslandensis AUST/NH15 | reverse complement strand
TTTCAATCTTCCTTACATAAGTGTAAAGTTGGTAGCACATTGTGAAGTTTATAAACTTTGAGAGAATTTTACATAATCCCATTACACAAACGTCGACGTGAAATGGATCATCCACCGACAGTGTGTCTCTTTCGAACAGCACGACATGCAAAACAGAATGCTTAAAATAAATGCATTTGTTTTGCATGAGGCATTCCTCCTGTTAAAAAGCAAACGTGTGAATTAACTATATAATAACACACTGCTTTCTATTAATAATCCTACCAATACTGAAAGTATATTAATAATACACCTTTGTTTTATCTTGCTTTATATTTTCTCTCATAAACCTCTTAAAAATACACTCTCTTGCGTGAGATAAATTATAATGCATTCTAAAAGTGCTTTTATTTTCTTTAAGGAAGGAAATAAAAGAGTGTACATAAAAATTTATTTCAATGGTAACGATACAATAAAAAATGTTAACCTGTTATATCCTTTTGGCTATTGCAGCCTGCGCTGCTGCTAAACGAGCAATTGGGACTCGAAAAGGAGAACATGAAACATAATCTAGGTTATTTTCTTCACATAAAGCAATAGAAGTAGGATCTCCTCCATGCTCACCACAAATTCCCAATTTTATTTTTGCACGCTTTGAGCGTCCACGCTGTGCTGCAATTGCAATCAGTTCTCCAACACCATCACGGTCAATAGATACGAAAGGATCGAGCTTTAAAAGACCTTTTTGAAAATAGGTTGCCAAAAAAGGAGCAGCATCATCACGGGAAATTCCAAAAGTGGTTTGTGTCAAATCGTTTGTTCCAAACGAAAAAAATTCTGCCGTTTCAGCAATTTCATCAGCTCTCAACGCTGCTCTTGGGAGCTCAATCATCGTCCCAACCATATACTGAATAGTGCTTCCCTTTTCTTTCATCACTTCCTCAGCAACCTGATCAATACGCGTTTTTACAAAATCGAGTTCAGATTTAAGTGCAATAAGTGGCACCATAATTTCAAGCATAACAGGAGATCCAGACTTTTGAGCAGCTTCTGCTGCTGCTTCAAAAATCGCCCGTGCTTGCATTTCGGCAATTTCAGGATAAGTAATAGCTAAACGGCATCCTCGTAATCCAAGCATAGGATTAAATTCATGCAACTGCTGTGCACGTTCGGAAAGCACTTCAGTAGAAACTCCCATAGCTTTTGCAACATCAAGAATTTCTGCATCGGTTTTTGGTAAGAATTCATGAAGTGGCGGATCAAGCAAGCGAATGGTCACAGGCAAACCACACATAATTTCAAATAATTCGCTAAAATCTGAACGCTGCATTGGCAAAAGCTTGTCTAACGCTTTGCGACGTCCACTTTCATCATGACTTAAAATCATTTCACGCATAGCAACAATGCGTTCACCAGAAAAAAACATATGCTCTGTACGGCAAAGACCAATACCTTCAGCCCCAAAAGAACGCCCCATATGAGCATCAGATGGTGTCTCAGCATTGGCACGAACCTTTATACGCCGCATTCCATCAGCCCATTCCATTAACTTTGCAAAGTCTCCGCACAACTCAGGCTGCAACATCGCAACCTTCCCTTTGAAAATTTCTCCACTTCCACCATCAATCGTGATAATATCACCTTTTTGAAAACTTTCTCCTGAAGCAAGCAGCGTATTTGTATTATAATCAATCCGTACACTACCAGCACCAGAAATACATGGTTTTCCCATCCCCCGCGCCACAACAGCAGCGTGGCTTGTCATACCGCCCCGTGTTGTTAAAATTCCTTCAGCAGCATACATACCATGAATATCTTCTGGGCTTGTTTCTACACGGACCAAAATAACTTTGCGCCCTTCTGCTGACGCCGTTTCTGCCTCTTCTGAAGTAAAAACAATTTCACCCGTTGCGGCTCCAGGAGAAGCCGGTAAACCACGTCCTATAACAAAACGTTCTGCTTTTGGATCAAGTGTTGGGTGTAAAAGTTGGTCAAGTGACTTTGCATCAATACGCATCACAGCCTCTTCACGACCTATTAACCCCTCCTCCACCATTTCAATTGCCATCTTGAGAGCCGCACGCGCTGTGCGTTTTCCTGAACGAGTCTGCAGCATCCATAATTTACCTTTTTCAATAGTAAATTCGAGATCTTGCATATCCCGATAATGCTGCTCAAGTTTCTGCGCGATCTGACATAACTTCAAAAAAGCTTCAGGCATGATTTTTTCTAAAGATGGCTTATTTGAACCAGCTACAATACGCGCATTTTCTGTAATATTTTGAGGCGTTCGAATACCCGCCACAACATCTTCCCCTTGCGCATTAACTAAAAACTCACCGTAAAGTTCTTTTTTCCCTGTCGACGGATTGCGTGTAAAAGCAACACCTGTTGCCGAATCTTCTCCCATGTTACCAAAAACCATCGCTTGCACATTAACTGCCGTTCCCCAACTTTCAGGAATGCTATGTAAACGGCGATAAGTAACGGCACGTGCTGTCATCCAACTTGAAAAAACGGCTCCAATCGCTCCCCATAACTGTTGTTCAGGATCTTGCGGAAAAGGGGTTCCTAATTTTTCTTCAACATAGGCCTTATAAGAAATAATAATATTCTTCCAATCATCTGCTGTCATTTCTGTATCAATAATGTAACCATTGCGTGCTTTTGCTTCATCAAGATTCTCTTCAAAATACGAATGGTCCAACCCCAAAACAACGTTAGAATACATTTGGATAAAACGCCGATAACTATCATAAGCAAAACGTTCATTATTGGCTTGTGAAGCAATTGCTTTTACAGTTTCATCATTCATGCCAAGATTCAGCACTGTATCCATCATCCCTGGCATAGAAGCTCGTGCCCCTGAACGAACAGAAAGCAAAAGTGGTCTTTGTTCATTCCCAAATTCACGACCTGTTTGTTCAGCAACGCGTCTTAGTGCTTTCTTAACAGATTCCTGTAGCTCTTCTGGATATGATTTGTCATGGGCATAATAAAAATTACAAACTTCTGTTGTCAGAGTAAAACCAGGTGGTACAGGTAAACCAAGATTACTCATTTCTGCCAAATTAGCGCCTTTACCTCCGAGAAGATTACGCTCATTTGCACTTCCTTCTGCGCTACCATCTCCAAAACTATAAACCCATTTTTTCATTGTACAAATCCTCCCATATCAGCATCAAAATACTATTCAACCTAGGCTTATTTAAAAGCGATAATTTGATTTTAAAATCAGCAAAACAAAAAATATCGCTTCATAAATGCATAATAACAATTCTCCCAAAAGAAAAAGGACCTCAAGTCTCTCTTATCCAACTTTTGGAAGATTAAAATTCAGTTTTTAAGATAACTATCAATCAAAGAAAAAAACTCTTCTACTTTCATGGCACCTTCATATTTATCACCATTGATAAAGAAAGTAGGCGTTGCTGAGACACCAAGTTCTTTACCACGCTCAAAAGATGCATTCACTTCATCTAAAATGGTCTGATTTTTCAAACAAGCCGTGAAACTTTCATCTGTAAAACCTGCCATTAAGCTAATTTTTTTCAACGGTGTCAGAGCATCTTTTCCCCAAACCCACTCATTTTGTTTTTGAAATAAAACTTCTATCAAAGGAAAATAGCGATCTTCTGGTGCACATCGTGCTAACATAAAACCAGCTGTTGCTCGAGGATCAAAAGCATAATCGCGGAAAATCATTTTCACTTTTCCTGTTTTGATATATTTTTTACGAATTTGGGGAAGGATATCATTATAAAAATGCGCACAATGCGTACATGTCAACGACGCATACTCAACAATGATGACTGGAGCATCCGTTTCTCCTTCAAAGCGATCCTTTACTTTACCCGATTTAAGAAGCTCAGCCATATCTACTGTTGCAACGGGCTTGGCACCGCGCGCTAAAGCAACTGCTACACTGTTTTGTACAATCGTTATGAAGAGAAAAATTATCCCGAAAAATAAAAAAGAACGATATTTTACCATAAATAATACTTTTCTGTTTGTTATTAAACGAATAGGAATCCAATGCTTTCCCCTATATTAAAGAAAAATATCTAAAATATCTTGCTATTTATTATTTTTTTCCGAGAAAATGCAACAGCCAAGTTTATAAAGTGATTGGTATAAGCTTTTATCTTCAATTCCTTCAAGCATTTTTTCTACGCATTTTTTGTCTTGTTCACTCAATGCCAGCTTTAGAGGAACATGATTCATAAAAACCGCCATATTCCTTTGCTCAATTTTGATGCCATCAATAGCAATATAGCCAAAAAATCCATTAATTCTATGAAGCAATTCCTCTGTTTCATGCATCAATTTTAATGCAGCAAATCCTTCACATGCGACAACAAGTGTTGCTGGCTTAAAAACTTCATCTTGATCCGCGCGACGTTTCCAAATAATTTTAAGGGGCATTGTATGCTCACTGATATCATAGCCCGCAATTTGTGGCCAATGTTCTATAAGCGCAACATTAAGCCCTGTCCGTTTGCGTAAAACTGGATCAAGTATTTTCAGTACCGTCTCAGAAAGAGAATAAAAAGCATGTTTTTTGAGTTGTTTTCTCATTTTTAGCTCATTGTTCAACCGTTTATTCAATTACTATCATTTGTTTCATCTGAAAATTATCACCTTCCCAATTTATAAATAGAAATTCTCTCCTCACCAGAATTTTGTGATAAAAATAAAAGAGCAAAAAATATGAATTACCAAATAAATACTTTTTTCTTTTGCATTTTACATCTCTCTATGCTTGAAAACAATCATGTATGAAATTTCTTCGCACCTCCTTTCTTGGTACGATCAAAATCACCGACATCTCCCATGGCGGGTTACTCCCGAAGAGCAAAAAAAAGGTATTCGTCCTGATCCTTATCAAGTTTGGCTGTCTGAAATCATGCTTCAACAAACAACCGTTGAAACAGTTAAACCCTATTTTAAAAAATTTTTGAAACTTTGGCCTGATCTTTCTTCTTTAGCAAAAGCCTCACAAGATGACATCATGAAAGCGTGGGCTGGACTTGGTTATTATTCACGCGCACGTAATCTTAAAAAATGTGCAACACAGCTTGTTGAAAACTATGCAGGACAATTTCCACAATCTGTAAAAGCATTGCGAACTCTCGCCGGCATTGGAGATTATACGTCCGCAGCCATTGCCGCAATTGCTTTTAACCACCCCATAGCAGTGGTTGATGGGAATGTCGAACGTGTGGTAGCCCGCCTTTTTGCTATCACTTCAATACTATCAAAAACCAAAGCTGAAATTAAAGAAC
>NZ_HE998006.1:9959-13409 GCF_000312585.1 Bartonella queenslandensis AUST/NH15 | reverse complement strand
CCATCTTGTCATATCTGCCCTCTTCAAAGTTTATGTAAAGCGGCAAAGATGCAACAAGCAGAATCTTTTCCAGTCAAAGCTCCTAAAAAAGAACGCCCTTCAAAAACAGGTATTGCTTTTGTAGTCCTTAATAAAAAGAGACAAATTTATTTGGAAAAACGACAGACGCAAAAACTCCTCGGCGGAATGACCCAAATTCCTAATAATATTGGCATAAACAATGAAAATGGGCTCCAAAACGCACCCTTTACTGCCAATTGGCAATTCAAAGGACAAATTACCCATATTTTTACTCACTTTTCTCTAAAACTCGATGTTTATTATACTGACGATATTCATGAAATGAATTGTGAAAATGGTTGGTGGTGTAACATTCAACATCTTGCCGAAGAAGCGCTTCCTACAGTTATGAAAAAAGCCATCGCTATAGCACTTCCTCATTCTTTCAGATTTTAATAATCTTCCCTATAAAATTTTTGCCCACAGAAACTTTGCTATTTCTAGCGACCATTTCTTCCTTTGTAAAAGAAAAATTTTTCTACAGATAAGAATTAAGAAGGGATAGAAAAGCTTAGAAATCTTAGATTTAAATTTCGGGATTTATTCTCTTTTCACTTATGAAGAAGCAAACCGACACGCACCATCACACACTTACCAATCCCCATGCTGTCTACAGCCCTTGGTTCTTGAGATAGTTCAGAAGAGGTACTTTTACTCCTTGTCTTTAGCAATTTTTACTCACCCCCCACTTATGACACGCAAGAAAGTAATTTTGATTGATTCAATATAAAATAGGTTGGAAATAAAAAAATCTGACGATATCCTAAGGACTCATTCAAGTTGAACAATTTCAAATTATTTTTATAAGCCGATATATTGCACGCTATTGCAATATTGCACGCACATCCATAAATGCAGATGCTCTCTACAAAAAAAAAGCACTTAATTTTGAACTTCTGAATGTATTTTTTTAATTCGGTTATTTCATCTTCATAAAAGTATATCGATTGATAATTTGATTATTTTAGAACTTAAATGAGAGATAGAATGAAACTTTTTCATTTTAATTTCTTCTACAAGAAAAATAAAAACACTCGCTTGCCGCTTGCAAGCAAAATTAGCATGTTAACGCTTAAAAAAGCATAAATCGCCCGCATGCCACTCTCAATTAAGGGCGGCTACACATGGTCAATAGGATGAAGCGATCATCTTAGTTCATAAAACACCCGTTTTTAACATTTGTGAACGTATGATCATTCTTAAATGATCTATGGATTTTAACCGTCCATTTTCCTCATAATACCAAAAGGTCCAACCGTTACAACTCTGCGAATCTTGAGCCTTTCTTCCCATTGCATGAATTGAACCTGCTTCACCACCATGCATGATCGTACCATCAGCTCTTACAATAGCAGATACTTGCTTTTTGCGATCATAAAGAACTTCTCCAGGATAAAGCAAACCTGCTTCAAGCAAACTATTGAATGCTACACGTGGTTCTGCTTTTTTTCTATCCAAAATCGCCAGTTCTGGGTGCGCTAAAGGTTTAACCGACGCAATTCTCTCACATGCTGCATCAATGTAATCTTGCTCGCGTTCAATCCCAACAAAATCACGCCCTAAAAGCTTGGCAACAGCACCTGTTGTGCCCGAACCAAAAAACGGATCAAGAATAACATCACCAGGTTTACTAGAAGCCATAATAATACGCGCTAATAACGCTTGTGGTTTTTGTGTTGGATGTAATTTACGCCCTGAATCATCCTTTAAACGTTCAGCTCCAGTGCAGAGAGGAAAAAGCCAATCTGAACGCATTTGTAAATCTTCATTTGCTGCTTTCAATGCATCATAATTAAATGTGTACTTTTTATCTTTTTGATCTCGTACAGCCCAAATAAGCGTCTCATGGGCATTTTGAAAGCGGCGCCCTCGGAAATTAGGCATCGGATTATTTTTGCGCCAAATAATATCATTAAGCATCCAAAAACCTAAATCCTGTAAGGCCGTACCAACTCGAAAAATATTATGGTATGATCCGATAACCCAAAGCGTTCCGTTGGGTTTTAATACACGACGACACGCAAGCAACCAGGCACGCGTAAAAGCATCATAAGCAGCAAAACTCTCAAACTGGTCCCATGCATCATCAACCGCATCAACAAGCGAATGATCTGGGCGGTATAGCGCACCCTCCAATTGCAAATTATAGGGAGGATCGGCAAAAATCATATCAATGGAATGTTTTGGCAATTTTTCTAAAACGGCAACACAATCTCCTTTAAAAATTTTATTGCGCCATGGCATCTGTGAGGGAGTACGAATGAAATCTTTTTGAAGCTGAATAACTGTCATGAAAAACCCAACAAAATGAACTGAATTTGCCCTATAATCAATCAAAATAGTTTATAGGCCCGCATTACCAATCCATATTTACAAAATAGAGTAAACGTATCGTTAAAGTTCTGCAAAATTGATATTCATTTTTATTTTTTAAAGTAAAAAACTTTCATATGAATGAATCTTTATTTTTCTTTTTTTAATGTACTGTTCCCATATCTTTTCTTTCGAAAAAGAATTAAGAATCATTTTCAAAGCGTATTTTTATGAAATAAGGTCCTCTTAATATGATTTTCACGAAAGTTGTCCATCTCGTAACATGTAAAGGAATATCTTATGCCTCAGATAGATCTTATTATTTTTGATTGTGACGGAGTTCTCATCGACTCTGAATATCTTGCAGCAAAAATTGGATCTCAATTGCTCAGACAAACAGGATATGAAATATCACCCGAAGAATTGAGTGAGCGTTTTGCAGGACTCATCTTTCGCGATATTCTTAAACACGTTGAACAGGAAACAGAAAAACCAATTTCTGCTCATCTCATCGATCAGATGACCAATATTTTTCGTACAAAAATAAAAACTGAATTACGTGCTATTGATGATGTAAGAGAAGCCATAAAAGTTATTCA
This sequence comes from Bartonella queenslandensis AUST/NH15, assembly GCF_000312585.1. Lineage (GTDB taxonomy): Bacteria > Pseudomonadota > Alphaproteobacteria > Rhizobiales > Rhizobiaceae > Bartonella > Bartonella queenslandensis_A. The sequence continues at coordinate 10,437 of NZ_HE998006.1, read as the reverse complement.
AACACGCTATCCCTACTGTATCTGCTCTAATGCAAAAAGCGTAGATATCAAAGAAATGCTCACTACTGTTGATCTCTATGACCTTTTTGAAGGTAAAATATTTTCAGCCCCTGAAGTTGGAACAAAAAAAACGAAACCTGCTCCTGATGTTTTTCTTTTTGCCGCACAACAATTACAGATAGAACCTCAAAACACTATTGTTATAGAAGATTCACTTCATGGTGTTCATGCCGCCATAGCCGCAGGTATGCGTGTCATCGGCTTTACGGGAGGATCACATAGCTATCTTGGCCATTCTAATGCACTTGCAGAAGCTGGTGCAGAAACAGTTATCGCAAAACATGCTCATTTAGAAGAAGTCTTAGAAGCAATGGCGGTATGGCGCGATTTATTATAAAAAAATCTCTTAAATATATCAGTTTGTAGACTCTTGTAAGGGAGCATTTTTACCCAAATATTCTCCCCTTTTCGCTTTTAT
>NZ_HE998006.1:7815-9545 GCF_000312585.1 Bartonella queenslandensis AUST/NH15 | reverse complement strand
CACAAACCGTAAATGTTAATGCAAACTATTTTAAAAACGATGCTCCAAAAGAGGAGTTTTCTGTTCCCCTAATGGAACAAGTAAAGAATGCAAAATCTGATGCAGTTTCTACAACTGCTTTCTATGTTCCATCGGTAAATTATAAAACAGAAAATGGGACAACCTTTGAAGGAAAAGTTGAAAAGGTCCTTGACCCCATGACTGTAGGAGTAGGACTATTGTTCGCTGGATATGCAATGAGTTTTATAGGATCACTAATAAGTTGGATAAAAGACATAGTATCGATGTTCAGATAATTTAATTTAGTGTAATTCTCTAGAACAATAGCTTCATTATGTGTTACTTAATTTATTTAAAATCATTACATAATGAAGCTACTCATACTACAAAAATATAAATGATGTAGCTTATATCTAAAGTATAAATTTACGCAATATATATCGAATAGTATAAAGTATTTGAGGTAAATTATGATTAAAATTTTAAAAAATCATATGTTAAGTATTTTTATTATGTCTGCCTTTTCTCTTTCTCAGGTTGCAGATGTGCATGCAAACTATTTGCAAAATAGTAATCATCGTGAGAATATTTTTGTTTCTGCAATAAAACAGAAAAGAAAGGATGCAATCCGTACCGTTTCTCTCTATACACCAAGTCTAAATCACTATGTGGGAAATGAAACTACCATTGAAGGAAAAGTTGAAAAGGTCATGGAACCTATTACAATAGGAACTTTTGGTATTGGAATGGCTCTTGGATATGCATCAAGTACGATAGGCATGTTTTTAGGATGGATAATAAGCAAAATAGTATCGTATTTTAAATCTCGTTAAAATTGAAAGTTCATCAGAATAAGATCTTCTCGTATGAAACATCAACTATGGATATATTCTATTGTTTACCCATAGTTTATGACAAAATACGAATGAATTATCACATTAAAAATGAAAAAAGCTTTAAATGCTTCTGTTTCCTCAATGTGCACTAATTCTGTCGATGTATCTATTCAATTCAGATTAAAATAGAAGTATTGGGGATAAATTATGACTAAAGGATTGAAAACTTACATATTAAATATTTTTATAGCGATTTCTTTTTTACTTTCGCAAGTGATAAATGTCCATGCTAATCATTTAAAAAATGATGCTCAATGGGAAACTATTTCTCTAATCGAACAAGGAAAGAAGAATGCTGTCAATATAGCTGCTCTTTATGTACAAAATGTACAAAATTTCACGTATGGAGCAAAAAATGTATCCACCATTGAAGGAAAAGTTGAGAAAGTTTTTGAACCGATTACTCTAGGTTTTTTTTCTACAATAGGAGCGTTGGGTTTTGGATTCTTGACGGGATCTGTTATGGCTATATTTAGCGGGATAATCGGATGGGCAATCGGAAAAATTAAAGGTAAATAATTCAAAGATACTCAATTGTTTTTCCATTTACAATAGGAACATCTTACAGCCTGCCTTACACCGTTTGGCGGGCTGTTTTTATGCTTTCTATAAATAAGCTTTAGATCACCATACTGTATAGCACAAATGTAATACTTAATTTGCATACAAAATGATAATTTAAACAAAGATTATTCCATAAATACTATTATACTTATTTGATTTCATTGTTCAGAAAGATATATGAGTGAGGATACACTGTAAAATTTAAGAAAATGAATAATAGAGAGAAAATTCTTAACTGTAACAGATTTTCTGTAAACGTTTGACGTTTAT
>NZ_HE998006.1:3420-7452 GCF_000312585.1 Bartonella queenslandensis AUST/NH15 | reverse complement strand
CTTTCAGGTGTTAATTCTATAAATTGGGCGCGTATTATGGCGCAAATTGTTTACTATTTTTCTATCAGCACTTTCTTTAGGTGCCCCTGATAGAGCTGTTTCATTTACTGTTCCTACTGGAAATTTTGGTGATATTTTTGCAGGTTATGTTGCTGCTCGTATGGGATTGCCCATTGCTCAACTCGTTATTGCAACGAATGATAATGACATCCTTGCACGTACATTGACCAGTGGCACTTACGAAACACAACCCATCATCCATACAACATCACCTTCTATGGATATTCAAGTCTCTTCTAATTTTGAACGTTTACTCTTTGAAAGTGGTAATCGTGATCCAATGTGGATTCGCAATGCAATGGAAAATTTGAAAAAAATGGGATCTTTCACTCTTGATGAAAAGCAGCTCAAAAATATTCGTTCCCTCTTTTCCGCTGGGAAAAGTAACATGGCTGAAACAGCACAAACAATTGATCGTGTCTATAAAGAAAGTGGATACCTTGTCGATCCACATACAGCTGTCGCCCTTAAAGTAGCACGCGAAAATAAAAAACCGTATATTCCAATGATCGTCCTTGCCACGGCTCATCCAGCTAAATTTCCTGATACGATTAAAAATGCTTGTGGACTTCATGCCCCATGGCCATCTCATCTCAATGATGTCATGGAAGGTGAAGAACACTTCATAAGTCTTGCTAATGATGAAAAAATAGTCAAAGATTATATTTCTTTAAAATCGCGTGCATCTTATTAAAGTTAGCTGCATTAATTTAAATCAAGGATATTCTAATACCCTTAACAATGAGGTGTTTAGCTTGTTAATGGAGTCGTAAATACATGGATGTAGATGTCTGTCGCCTTAGTAATGGTTTGACTATCGCCACACATACAATGCAACAGATTGATAGTGTCGCACTCGGAATATGGGTTAAAGTGGGCTCACGCAATGAAACCTTCACACAGCATGGCATTGCCCATCTGCTTGAACATATGGCCTTTAAAGGAACCGAAAACCGTACCGCTTTTCAAATTGCAACTGATATTGAAGATGTTGGCGGTGAAATCAATGCCACAACCAGTATTGAAACAACAGCTTACTTTGCACGTGTCCTTAAAAGCGATATCCCGCTTGCTATCGACATTTTAGCTGATATTTTGATGCATTCAAAATTTGACGAAGACGAACTAGAACGAGAAAAACAAGTCATTTTTCAGGAAATTGGTGCCGCCCATGACACGCCTGATGATATTGTTTTTGATCACTTTACAGAAACAGCCTTTCGCCATCAATCCCTTGGCCGTTCTATTTTAGGAACAGCTAAAACTATTCAATCATTTACATCTGCTGATCTTCATGATTTCATCAATAAGCAATATAGTGCAGATCGTATGATTGTGGTTGCGGCAGGAGCTGTAAAACACGAAAGTTTTATAAAAGAAGTTGAAAGTCGTCTTAGTACTTTTCGCTCTCATTCAACCGCCTCTCTTACTCATCTTGCAAATTATGTCGGCGGCGACTTTCGTGAATATCGCGATTTAATGGATACACAAATTGTTCTAGGGTTTGAAGGACGTGCTTATCACGCGCGTGATTTTTTATGCGACACAAATTCTTTCAATCATTCTTGGTGGGGGAATGTCCTCACGTCTTTTTCAAGAAGTAAGAGAAAAACGTGGATTATGCTATTCTATTTATGCTTTTCATTGGGGGTTTTCAGATACTGGGCTTTTTGGTGTTCATGCCGCTACTGGACAAGAAGGGCTCACAGAGCTTCTGCCCGTAATTCTTGATGAACTTTCCAAAGCAAGCAAAAATATTCACGCCAATGAACTCCAACGAGCACAAACACAATATCGTGCTAACCTCATAATGTCACAGGAAAATCCTTCTAGTCAAGCACATCTCATTGCTCGCCAAATACTTCTTTACGGTCGCCCCATTCCAATGTCGGAAACAATTGAACGCCTCAATCTCATCACACCCAAAAGATTAACTGATTTAGCGCATCGTCTTTTTACAAGTTCCACGCCTACACTCACTGCTATCGGACCTGTAGGCCCCCTCATGAATTTCGATGATTTAACGTCAACTCTTTTATGTACGCTAAAGTAAAAGACTACTTTTCTAAAGAAGCATTACAATGAACATCAATGTATTTTATCTTATCATAAAATTTGCCACTAAAACTCTTCTCATTAAATAAGTTTGGGAAATATTGGATAAAGAAACGTACAAAACTATCCAATTCCTTCTTCATGTGATAGAGATTCTAATGAGTAAAGATATATTCGTGAAATTTAGAAATTCATGATTTAACTTTGCCCTTTTAAAATTATAAAATTCCATCCGCTTCAAGTTTCATTGAAGAAAATGGGTAAGTGGTTTATTTGTATATAAAATCATATAATTTAAGAGACAATGATAGCAATTTATTATGTAAATAAATATAATAAGGTAGACGTTTTTTCTCAAAAATCTAAATGAAAATTAAACACCCTAGAATACTGAGAGTGGGACATTGTGAAGAGCTTGCGTAAAATAATTGACATCATTTTCATTATCGTCGTTAGTTCTTTTGTCCATCTTACATCAGCACACGCTATTGAACCCGTTAAGATTTCTTCTCAGGATGCTGCGCTTGATCTCTCAAAAGCAATTGAAATTCACCATACAAACAATTCTATTTTTCAAACAAGTACAGCGCCAGGACCAGATGGTATTGTATGGCGTATTGAAGTACAGGCAAAAAGTGAAAAATTTTCCGGAAACTGGGCAGTTTTTTCTCTTGCAAATCCAACAGATGAACAAGTCGATCGTCTCATCGTTGCACCCCATTATCGCATGGCGCATTCTGGATTTTTTTGGCCAGACCTTGGATCAACAAGGATTCAATCTATAACACCAAGTGAAGGTTTTTCTCTCGATCGTCAACCTAGTACGAACTCTGATATCTTTCATATTACTCTCAATCCCGGTGCTGTTGTTACATTTGTGGCCGAACTTAATTCTGAAAATCTACCGCAAATCTATTTATGGAAACCTGAAGCTTATAAGGACGCCATTAACTCTTATACGCTTTATCATGGTATTCTTCTTGGAATATCAGGTCTCTTAGCACTTTTGTTAACCGTTCTCTTCGTTGTCCGTGGGACAGGGCTGTTTCCTGCAACAGCTGCTGTTGCTTGGGCCGTGCTTTTTTATATTGGTATTGACTTCAACTTTTTAAATAAATTTTTTGCAGTTACATTCACAACACAACCAATCTGGCGTGCCGGTACAGAAGTAGCACTTGCCGCAACACTCTTCATTTTTCTTTTTACCTACCTCAATCTTAATCGCTGGCATTATCATTTTAGTTATGGTGCTATCGCTTGGATTATTGCATTTTGCAGTTTAGGAGCCTTTGCTATTTATGATCCAATCAGAGCAGCAGGAATTGCTCGTCTATCATTTGGCCTTACCGCTATGCTAGGTATACCGTTAATCATCTATTTTTCAATCCGAAGTTATGACCGCGCCATTATGCTTATCCCAACATGGTTGCTTATTAGCTTTTGGTGTGTGGGAGCCTATACCTGCATAGAAGGACATTTAAATAATGAGATTATCCAACCAGCATTAGCGGGAGGATTAGTGCTCATTGTTCTTCTCATTAGCTTTACGGTCTTGCAACAAACTTTTTCTAATGATGCTTTCCATGAAGGAATATTTTCCGACCTTGAACAACAAGTCCTCGCAGCAAAAGGAGCTGGAAATATTATTTGGGATTGGAATGTTGAGCGTGATCGTATCGTTGTGCATCCAAACATGACAACCCTTTTTGGTACTGAAATACACAACCTTAATGGGACTATGCGTAACTGGATTTCAGCCTTGCATTATGATGATCGTGAACGCTTTCAAGCCGTATTGGATATCATTCTTAAAAATAAAAAAGGGCGTATTGATCAAATTTTTCGTCTTTCTTCTGGCGGTGGTTATTATCATTGGTTCTCTCTTCGTGCACGTCCAGCTATGCAAAAAGATGGAAA
>NZ_HE998006.1:0-3205 GCF_000312585.1 Bartonella queenslandensis AUST/NH15 | reverse complement strand
CAATCCATGACAGCTTAACTGGTCTTCCTAACCAACAAATTTTCTTTGATAGGCTGCAAAATTATACCTCTTTGGCAAAAGCAAATATTAAAATTAGACCAACCGTCTTTATGATTGATTTTGACAATTTTCGTCAAATTAATCGTAAATTAGGCATAGCTGTTGGGGATACTGTACTCCTTATAATCGCTCGTCGTTTAAATCGTCTTATTAACTTTCAAGATACCTTATCGCGCCTTTCAGCAGACCGTTTTGCAATTATTTTACTTAGTGAAACTGAACCAGAAAAAATTGCAGCATTTGCAGATCATTTACACAAAACAATTTCAGCACCTATTTCATTGTCAGAAAACAAAATAATCCTTTCAACATCTATCGGATTGGTTACATGGAGTGAAAGTCGATCAACAGCTAAAGATATTTTTAATGATAGTGAATTAGCGATGATTCGTGCAAAACAAATGGGGGGAAATCATATTGAACCTTTTCGGCCTAATTTTCGCACTTTGGGTCTCGAACAGAATACCCTGGGGAAAGATATCCGTTATGCCATAAAACGTCATGAGATGAAAATCCTCTACCATCCTATTCTTAATTTATCAGACGGGCATATTATTGGTTTTGAAACAATTGTAGAATGGCATCATCCAACTTATGGGAAATTAAATATCTCTGATTTCATAAAGATCGTAGAAAACGAACAAATCGTTATGGATTTGTCACAATTTATTATCAATAATGCCATTATTGATCTTATAAATGTAGAAGAAAAATTTTTCCAACAGTCTTTCTTTATTTCAATTAATTTACCAAGCGCAGAGATGATTCATCATCGTTTTATCAGTCAATTGCGTGCCGCATTGCTTCGCCATCCACTCCATAAAGGGCGCTTGATGATTGAAATATCTGAGTTTGTCCTAAGAAATAATCCTGAACAATCAGCCCACTTTCTCGAACAAATTAAAACACTTGGAATGAACCTCGCGCTAGACAATTTTGGAACAGGTTATTCGTCACTGACCTATCTCGTGCGTTATCCATTTGATATGGTTAAGCTTGATCGTTCACTTATTTCAATCGACTCTCTCAAGAAAAAACTCGTTCTCAAGTCTATCATTAATATGGCAACAGATCTTAACTTGCAAATTATCGCAGAAGGTGTTGAAAATGAAAAAGAAGCAATGTTCCTCCGTCAAGAAGGCTGTAAATATGTTCAAAGCACACTTGTGACGAAACCACTTGCCATAGAAGAATTAATTACGCTCGTTCAAAGCCATTTCCCTTATAAACCAACATACTAATTTATAACGATAATTTAGCGTTATCCAACTTGAATTAATGCTCTGAGCACAATAAGATTCTTTTATTTCAAAATCTCTCTAATCTCTCTCATGTTGAATTAATCAAAACCATTCGCTTGTACGTCACAAGCAGAGAGAACCTAGGTGGAGAAAAGGGATAAAAATGCCTTTTCATGAATCGTCTTAAATACCAAGAGCTATCGTAATTATTGGGGGCTAGCAAATATAGCGATGGCGCTCAGCTTGTTACTTTACAAGCGTACAGATGGGAGCTCAACGGATTTACCGTAATACCATTCACAAGTGCCATCGCGAAATGGGATTAGACACATTGAGGGATATTTCTTTAAAAGAAAAATAGAGGGGATAGAATAACGTGTAGAGTTAAAAAAACTCAGAAAAAAACTCTACGCGTGTCCCATTTCAGAAGCAAGATAGATTGGATCAATCCCCATGCGTGTTAAACTTTTATCATATTTGCAACTTAAATCACTTTCAAAAAGAAAACTAGGTGATGTAGAACTGATTAACCAACCGTTTGTAGAAATTTCTGCCTCAAGTTGTCCTGCTTTCCACCCAGCATAACCTAATGCTACCAGTGCATGTTGCGGGCCTTGCTCGCAACTGATCGCTTTTAAAATATCAATTGTCGCAGTAAAACAGACTTTATCTGCAATAAAAACAGTTTCTTCACAAGCATAATCATCTGAATGAAGGACAAAACCCCGCGAAGGATCAACAGGGCCACCATAGCGAACTGGAAATTGTTTTATTGGTTCAGAAAGATGTTTTTTTTGTCCACTCTCTATTACACCCAGGTGAAGTAAAAGTTCTGGAAAGTCAATATGATGCAATTGATTGAGAATAATGCCCATAGCACCAGCATCAGAATGCGCGCAAACATAAATAACAGAACGAATAAAGCGTCTATCACTCATCCCAGGCATCGCTATGAGTAATTGTCCACCTAAAAAGCCATTACACTGCTGCATTAATCTGTTATTCTCCATAATTTACATGATAAAAGTTTGTCTCTTTAGTACACTAGGAAAATAAAGCTCCAATGAAAATAAGTCACATGGTTACAAATTTACAAAATATCGCAACTTCCTTTTATAAAAAGCTTTTTGTTACTTTAAGCTTAACATTTATAGTTTTAGAATTATTTAATATTCCTGTAAATGCTCAAAAAGAACAAAAACTCCAGCTTTTCTCGACCTCTTGGCATGAATCAGAGGGGGGGCGTATCCGATTAGCAATCACTGAACCTTCTCTTTCTGGAATGAGAGAAGGCTTTATTGAAATTGTGCTTAAACCCCGCTGGAAAACGTACTGGCGTAATCCAGGTAATTCAGGAATGGCACCCTTTTTTAACTTCAACCAACAGGTCTCTTACGAAATCTTTTATCCTACTCCACAGCTTTTTGAAACAGAAAACGATTGGTCATTAGGCTATAAAGATAAAGTGATATTGCCTTTTAATCTATTTTCTTCAAGAAAAAATTTAAGCGGTGCTTTCACTCTTGGATTATGCCATAAAATCTGCCTTCCATTGACTGTTAACTTTGATTTTTCACCATCTTCTCTTAAAAACAAATCTCTTCCCACTTCCTTGTTAAAAGATGCCCAAGATTCTTTGCCGCGCATGACGCAAAATGCCCTAAAAATAAGCGCTGAAAAAAATAATAATACCCTCCTTATAAAAATACAAAATAACAACAAAACCAAGCCTTACTCTCTCTTTTTAGATGGAGGAGAAATGCAAATTGGAGCAGCAAAAAAAATCAGTGATAATGCAGAATATACACTCTTTAGCGCCCCACTCTATTTCGTACCAGAAAAAAACAACCAAAAAATTTTTTATACAATTTCTTTTAGAGATCATGCCTTAAGTGGAACATTTG
>NZ_HE998005.1:51843-53286 GCF_000312585.1 Bartonella queenslandensis AUST/NH15 | reverse complement strand
AGCAATAACAGCACGCGTTATTTTTCTTTTTCTTTGTAACGCCAACTGATCAACAGAATCAATAACATTCTTCAATGAAAATAAAGAACGTTCACAACGGCTGATAAGATAATAAACTGTATCCGGATGCACAATAAGTTGCCTATCGGAAAAAAGCTTAAAGGCAACTGCTGTTAACAATGCATCATCAGGCTGATTAATTTCAACGAACATCACCGAATTAAGACGACTTTTTAGATCACTTAACTTTAAATTCCAAGTGGAAGGGAGCGTCCGTGCCGTCATCAATAAAGTAGCTTGTCGTGCATCAACATTGACTTGCTTAACACTGTTAATTAAATGAAAAAGTTCTATCTCATTAATTTCCCCTGCGTCAATATCCTCTATTAAAAAGGGTCTCCCTAAAGAAGCCATAGCAACAGCCTGATCAATTTTATTGCGCTGAATCCTGAATGCATGTGCTTTTTGGAGCCATATACTCGAAAAGTGCGTTTTTCCAGATCCTTTTTTTCCAACCAAAACTGCAATAGGTAAGCTCCAATTGGGCCAGTGATCAATAAGCTGAAAAGCCATACGATTGCTATCTGTCACGACTAAATCATCAAATTGAAAAATTGGCTCATAAGGGAAATTTAAAGATAATTGCGTTTCTCGCCCATTCATTTTTGCGGCTCCGAATTTCCACTTCGCGAATACATCTGAGAACTAAGATAAGTATGAAGAGCAAAACGAACTAAAACGCCCACAGCAGCCGCTGCAGGAACAGCAACAAGCATACCAGTAAAACCAAAGAGTGAAGAAAAAGCAAAAAGTGAAAACATCAACCATACAGGATGTAATCCCACAGATGAACCAACAAGTTTTGGTTGAAGAATATAACCCTCAATAAATTGACCAATTAAAAAAAGTGCCATCACAACGATGATTCCCCCCCAATTATTGGGATAAAACTGGACCCATGCAATCCCAACAGAAAGGACCACCCCACTCATTGTTCCAATATAAGGAATAAAGCTAATAAGGCCAATAAACATACCAATCAAAAGACCAAAATTGAGTCCTGCAATCGTTAAACCAATAGCATAATAGCCTCCCAATATGAGACAAACAGTTCCTTGTCCACGAACAAAACCTGCGATAGCTCTATCCATTTCATGAAAAATACTACGAACAGTACCAAGATGATCGCGCGGTATTAAAGAATCAATTGCAGTCACCATACGTGGCCAATCTAATAACATATAAAATGCCACCACAGGCGCCACAACAAATAAGCTAACAATATTAACGATAGACTTTCCTGATTTCAAAAGCGAATTCAAAAGAGATGTAATAAAATCAGAACCTTCTCCCAAAAAACCTTTAATATTACTCCGCAATTCATTTGGATCACTTCCAAAATAGCGCCTTATCCAATCAAAATCATGCTCAACAAAAAAGGTT
>NZ_HE998005.1:49146-51541 GCF_000312585.1 Bartonella queenslandensis AUST/NH15 | reverse complement strand
ATTAATATAAACAGGTAAGCCATCACTCACAAATTGTTGTATTTGCCAACTAATAATAGGAATCAGAATAACTAAAGCAGCAACAAAGGTAATAACAATAAATAAAGTAATGAGGACAGTACCAAAAACACGACGAATACCAAACTTTTCAAGTAATTGAATAATGGGATTAAGAAAATAAGCCAACACAATCCCTGCTACAAAAGGAAGCAAAATTGATCCAAAAATAAACATAAAAAGAATGAAAAAAATCAGCGTCCCAAGCCAAAAAAAGATTTGTCTTTTCATATTATTCGGCAACGGTAATTGTGTATACGCTGGCATATAAGCCTTATAACGGTCATGAGATGTATTCTCACTCACTTTTTTTTTCATAAGTTTCCAAGAAGATTGTTCGTGATTATCTGATATCTTGCTCATAAAATACCCTAAAAAAAATTCTTCACAAAAATTATAAACATCTTAAAAATAAGGTACAAGCAAAGTTGCTTATTTTCTTATCAATATCTCTTGCAGAGAAAACTCTATCATGGCATTGCATAACGTCAAAACCTGATTTTCCATTAAAGGAAGGCTCCAATGAGCAATCAAGATCTTACAAATAATAAATCCAAAGCTGGTCTTACCTACGCAAAAGCCGGTGTAAACATCGATATGGGTAATGCTATGGTAGAAAAAATTAAACCCTTTATACGCGCGACAAAACGAGCCGGAGCAGATGCAGAAATTGGCGGGTTTGGTGGACTTTTTGATTTAAAAGCAGCGGGTTTTACAGATCCTATCCTTGTTGCAGCCAATGATGGTGTGGGAACAAAACTAAAAATTGCCATTGAAGTGGGTCACCATAACACTGTAGGTATTGATCTGGTAGCTATGTGTGTCAATGATTTACTTGTACAAGGAGCGGAGCCTCTCTTTTTTCTGGATTATTTTGCGACTGGAAAACTTGACCCTGAACAAGGTGCAGCAATCGTTTCTGGTATTGCGGAAGGATGTAAACAAGCCGGTGCTGCTCTCATTGGGGGAGAAACTGCAGAAATGCCAGGAATGTATGCAGAAGGAGATTATGATCTAGCAGGTTTTGCTGTAGGCGCATGTGAACGCAACATGCTGCTCCCTTCAAAAGACCTGAAAGAAGGTGATATTATCTTAGGTCTAAGCGCCTCAGGAATTCATTCCAACGGCTTTTCACTTGTTCGACGAATCATCCAGCAAAATGATCTCAAATGGAATGACCCTGCTCCTTTTTCTCCCCAAAATAGTCTTGGTACAGCACTCCTAACACCAACACGCATTTATGTGAAACCGCTTCTTCCTATCATGCGAAAATACGAAGGAATTAAAGCTCTAGCACATATTACGGGTGGAGGATTTCCTGAAAATATTCCACGCGTCATTCCTTCTTCTCTCTGTGCTGAAATTAATCTTTCTACCATCAATGTTCCCTCTGTCTTTTCATGGATTGCCAAACAAGGTAAAATAGAAGAAACAGAAATGTTACGAACTTTCAATTGTGGTATTGGCATGATCATTATCGTGGGACAGCATGCAGCTGAAACAGTTACGCAAGCTCTTGAAAAAAATGGAGAAATTGTAACTCCTCTTGGCATTTTAACAAAACGCAAGGATCAAAATAAAGGAATATTTTATAAAGGGGTACTGCATTTATGAAAAAAAAATCGTCGTTTTCATTTCTGGTAATGGGTCCAATATGGTTGCCCTTGCTCAAGCAAGTCAGCAAAAAGGATATCCTGCTGAAATTGTCGCAGTTATTTGCGATAATCCACGCGCAAATGGTATTGAAAAAGCACAAAATTATAACTTACCTATTCATGTTGTTGATCGCAAAATCTACAAAACAAAAGAAGGGCATGAAGAAGATATTTTCACGATTTTAGATCAATATAAGCCAGATTTTCTCTGCTTTGCGGGGTATATGCGCCTTATCTCATCACGTTTCGTCAAACTTTATGAGGGACGAATTTTAAACATCCACCCTTCTCTTTTACCTTCATTTAAAGGCTTAAACACGCATGAAAGAGTTTTACAAGCAGGTGTAAAAATCACAGGCTGCACCGTGCATGTTGTTACAGAAGACATGGATGCTGGAAAAATCCTTGCCCAAGCAGCTGTTCCAGTCTATCCTCATGATACCACTGAGTGCTTAGCACAAAGAGTTCTTAAAGCAGAGCATAAACTTTACCCTGAAGCCTTAAAAGCATTTATCGAAGGAAAGAGCGAAATGGTCGATACGCAACAACAACTCTTATCTTTTTGAATAGATCAACAATCTCTATAGTATTTTTTAACATTGTACATGCAATTTATCTTCAGCACCTATAATTAAAAACCTCTCATGTTGGCAGGATAAAGTCTATTTTTCGTGATTTTTTGC
>NZ_HE998005.1:39299-48440 GCF_000312585.1 Bartonella queenslandensis AUST/NH15 | reverse complement strand
AATTTTCTGAAATGCACGCTCTAACTGACCCCCAATCACGCCGAGAAATAATATCATAAAAATTGATCGTTTTATCCCTACATTCCATGAGTGATGAAAAAGTATTATTCATGTGAATCAATTGCCCTTGCCGATTTACCACGGCTATTGCAAAAGGACTCGCATCAAAATATTCACCTAATATACGAGGTAATTTTGATTGATCATTCTCTTCTTTTTCTTTTTGTATTTGTTGTGGAATAACCACAATACGATAAACAGCTTCCTCCTCTAAGAGAGAAGAAGCAGAGATAAAACAATGAAATATTTTCTCACAAGTCGTCCATGAATTTAAACATAACGAAAATCTATGGGGTACAGAATAACCTGAACTTTGATATCTGTTTGTTTGCAAACAAATATCACTCCATGAGCTCTTAGCGCCAACGCTCTCAAATAATGGATCAAAATGATATTGACCAACCGAAAAATTTGCTAAATCAATTGAGAACCATTCGGCAAAAACCGCATTGGCATAAAGAAGAGTGCCTTGTGTATTAACTGATACAAAACCAACAGGAGCTTGATCCAAATGATTAATCGCCTCTTGAAGGTTAGAGAAAAAAACTTCCCGCGTTTGTTGTAAATGCGAAATATCAGTAATACGCCATAGTAAAAGCTTTTTCTTCCGTTTTGTAATAGGTTGAACAGAGATATTATACCAAACGGATCTTTTGTGTGTAGAATCGATAAAAATTGGTTGCTCTACTCTTAACTCTTCTTGCGCTGAGCGATTATTACAAGCTGCAACTTTTAAGCGATAGGCAAGTGCACCAGCTCCTGGAAGATCAGCAATAACCCTATAACAAGACTCTTCAGGCTTATAGGTCAGAATTTTTTGATAGTTTTGATTAGAATAATAAACAAAACCAGAAAGATCAGAGATGACAATTGCATCATCGCTCCTATTAAAGATGCTAAAATCAAAATCTTCAGGCAACCACAATGCACGGTATCTTAAAATTCCCATTCCACTTAAAACGAGTGTTGCAACACCTATAATTGCTAGAATTAAAAAAGATCCTACCACCACCTTTTGCAAATAGCTTTGTGGATAAAAAAAATCTAAGATGCCTACAATGAAAAAGAAAACTAAGATAAAAACAACACCGAAAATCACAACGCCCCGACGAACAGAAGACGAAGACGCTGATCTTTCATTATTCTCAAAACCTTTATCCATCTCTCTTTGCCTTAGATTTAGCTATTTCTTATACCAAGAAACTTCCTTTATATTCATTGTTATAAAATATATACTATGATATTATCTTTTTAAGAAAGCTCACTTAAAGAGTTTATTTCTGATCTTTGAAGTAAATCTTTTAAGGGTATGTTTATAAATTTATCTCAATAAAAAATGATAATTTCCATACCAAAATGGGAGAAAAACCATGTATATCTGGTTATCAGACCAAATCGGTGTACCTGCTGCCAATATAACGATAAGTTTTTTGTTTTTTATAATAATAATCACAGTTATTACCATAATTATCTTGTTTTTACGCCATTTAACTACGAGAAGATTCAAGATTAATAGAAAAAAAAATCTATCACGATTAGCATTGTGTGATGCAATTTCTATAGATCGAACACGCCGCCTTGTTTTAGTCCGTTGTGATAATAAAGAACACTTGCTTCTTATCGGCGGATTAACAGATGTGGTTGTAGAATCCGATATTACCAACACATCCAGAATACAAAAGAGAGAAATACACACCCATCCCACCCCACCCTTTACAGAAATAAATGATACGCCAGATAAAAGCTCTTCTTCTTTTACGAATCAAGCAATAAAAGATTCAGCAATCACAGCTGAAATTGAAGGGAGGCAAGAACCATCTTTATTTATTCCCACCCCTCCAAAATAAAACATATAATTTTATCACTACGAACTTCGTTTGTTTATCGCTCGAATGATTTTAATCATCACGATAAACTTTTTCGCGTCGTTCGTGACGTTCTTGTGCCTCCAACGACAAAACGGCAATCGGCCGCGCCTCAAGACGCTTTAAACTAATGGGTTCACCGGTTTCTTCACAAAAACCATATGTCCCATTATCAATTCGCTCCAAGGCAGCATCTATTTTTGAAATAAGTTTTCTCTGACGATCACGAGCACGTAATTCAATTGTACGATCAGTTTCACAAGATGCCCTATCAGTTAAATCAGGTTGAGCAACATTCTCTTCCTGCAAATTCTCCAAAGTCTCACGCGCTTCTTTTAAGATATCATTCTTCCAAGAAACCAATTTAGCACGAAAATACGCCTTTTGCCGCTCATTCATAAAAGGCTCATCTTCACTAGGGCGATATTGACCATCAATCTCTTCGCTCATGCAATAAAAAACCTCCACATCTGCTCTGTGGGGTCTATATATTGTGCAATACACAACAGCACAAGAGTAAAATGTTTTTTCATAAGAATCTACAAATATATCTAAATACGCTGTTTAGTCTTGATATCTTTTTTGATTTCAAGTTGGACTCTTGATCAAAGATCATCAAAAAATCATCTTTCTCATGTATCGAGAAACCTCAAAAAGAAGAGAATTCACAAATATCAGAGCCCTCTCCCTCCTCCTTCTTCAGCGCACTAAAATTTAAACGGAGCATCAATAATGCAAAAAATAAAAATCTTTATAAAGGTAAAGTATGATATCCACGATTCAAATACATTAAAGCATCTTTTCCGTGACTACAGTTGATTGCAACAACTTCACCAATCAATACACAATGGGTTGCATGCTCATGCCAACAAATCAAACGACAATCAAAAGATGCTAAAGCATCTGAAAGACTAGGCGCTCCCGTCTGCAAAGTCCCCCATTGTGCAACATCAAAGCGCTCATTTTGTGGAACATTGCAACGCCCTGAAAAAATATCCGCTAATGGACGATGTTTTCCTGCCAAGCTATTAACACAAAAAATCCCATTCTCCATAAATACATGATTCTTCAGATTATGGCGCATGAGACAAACAAGAAGAGTTGGGGGATTATCTGATAAAGAACAACACGCCGAAACGGTCACCCCGCGCTTTCCCTTAATGCCATCTGTTGTCACAATATGTACAGCACCTGCAAAATGGCTCATAGCATCTCGATATTCTTGCGAAGAAGCGGTAATATTATGTTGAATTTGAGGCATCAACCATGTTTTATGATTCGACATATCTTTCATTTATAAAACTTTAAAATTTCAAGCGATCTTTCTATAACAAAGATCTATAATACGTATTTTTCTTTTTTGTCATAACACAAAAGATATTTGTGTATACATGGCGACGTGATAAAAACAGCCAATCAAGGAGATTTTTATGCCCCATTCTCTTCTCATTTCACCTTCTCTCTTGGCTTCTGATTTTTCTAAACTTGGACAAGAAATATTAGATGTTGTTGATGCTGGTGCAGATTGGCTTCATCTTGATATCATGGATGGGCACTTTGTTCCTAACATCACCTTTGGCCCTGAAATCATCAAGGCTCTGCGTCCATTAACCAAAGCAATATTCGATGTCCACCTGATGATCAAACCTGTTGATCCTTATTTGGAAGCTTTTGCAAAAGCTGGGGCAGATATTATAACCATTCATGCTGAAGCAAGTCCCCATCTTCATCGTTCACTCCAAACAATCAAAGCAATGGGGAAAAAAGCAGGCATTGCACTCAATCCAAGCACTCCTGAACACGTCCTTGAATATTTGCTTGATCAATTGGATCTCATCCTCATTATGACGGTCAATCCCGGTTTTGGTGGGCAAAATTTTATTCCAGAAATAAAAGATAAAATTAAGCGTGTTAAAAGCATGATTGCAAACCGCCCTATTGATCTTGAAGTTGATGGTGGAATCACCGTTGATACAATTGGAATAACTGCAAAAGCTGGTGCAAATGTATTTGTCGCAGGCTCTGCAATTTATAAAAATGGAAACAAAGAGCTTTACAAAACACGCATGAGTGCATTGCGCCAAGCCGCAATCCTCTCACAACAAGGAAAAAAATGATGATCGCACGCTATTCCCGCCCTGAAATGGTAACAATTTGGTCTCCTGAAACGAAATATCGTATTTGGTTTGAAATTGAAGCCCATGCCTGTGATGCCCTTGCTCAACTAGGGGTTATTCCGAAAGAAGCAGCTCAGATCATTTGGGAAAAAGGAGCAGCCGCTGAATTTGATGTCAATCGTATTGATGAAATTGAAGCCATTACCAAACATGATGTTATTGCATTTCTAACCCATCTTGCTGAATTCATTGGACCAGAAGCACGTTTTATTCACCAAGGCATGACATCATCTGATGTTCTCGATACAACGCTGAGCATTCAATTAATGCGTGCAAGTGATATCTTGCTCAAGGATATAGACCAACTTCTTGAAGCTTTAAAAAGACGTGCTTTTGAACATAAAGAAACCATCACCATTGGGCGAAGTCATGGCATTCACGCTGAACCAACAACATTTGGAGTCAAATTTGCTCTCGCATACGCTGAATTTACTCGTTGTCGCAAACGTCTTCTTGCTGCACGTGAAGAAATTTCTACTTGCGCAATTTCAGGAGCTGTAGGAACTTTTGCCAATATCGATCCACGCGTTGAAGAACATGTCGCAAAAGCTTTAGGAATGCGTGCCGAACCCGTTTCCACTCAAATTATACCACGGGATCGTCATGCTATGTTTTTTGCAACACTGGGTGTTATCGCGTCCTCGATTGAAAGGTTAGCGATAGAAATACGCCATTTACAGCGAACAGAGGTTTTCGAAGCAGAGGAACATTTCTCTCCAGGGCAAAAAGGTTCATCGGCAATGCCTCATAAACGGAATCCAGTTTTAACAGAAAATTTAACGGGGTTAGCCCGTATGGTCCGTGCATTTGCACTCCCTGCCATGGAAAATGTAGCACTTTGGCATGAACGCGATATTTCTCATTCATCTGTCGAACGTTATATTGGTCCTGATGCAACAATTACACTTGATTTTGCTCTTTCTCGCCTCACATCGGTCATTGAAAATCTCATTGTCTATCCGGAAAACATGCAAAAAAATCTCAATAAATTCCGAGGTCTTGTTCATTCACAACGGGTACTTTTAGCACTCACACAAGCAGGAATAAGTCGTGAAGATTCGTATCGAATCGTACAACGAAACGCGATGAAGGTTTGGGAACAAGGAAAAGATTTTTTAGAAGAATTGCTCAACGACAAAGATGTTAGTAAAGCTTTAAGTGAAGCAGAGCTTCGAGAAAAATTTGACCTTTCTTACCACACCAAACATATCAATACGATTTTTAAACGTGTTTTTGAACAATAATCAACATAGAAAGCCCCAATTTATTCCACCTATGATCAAAAACCTATTGTAACAAAGAAAACAATTTATGAAAGCAAATCAACTCGATATTCTTATTGTTCCTGGCTACAAAGGATCTGGTCCAGATCATTGGCAAACACGCTGGGAAAAAAAATTATCCACAGCTCGTCGTATTGAACAAGCCCATTGGTCAAAGCCTGTTTGTGACGAGTGGGTTAATGAAGTTAAAACCGCCATCACACAAGCTCAAAGGCCTGTTATGATTATTGCTCATTCATTAGGCGTTCCTGCCGCTATTCATGCAACTATACAAAATGCGGAAAAAGTTTGTGGCGCTTTCTTTGTTGCACCTCCTGATGTTGCCAATGAGAAAATACGTCCCAAACATTTAATGACGTTTGGCCCCTATCATCGTCAAAAGTTGCCTTTTCCTTCTATTGTCATCGCCAGCCGCAATGATGAATTTTGTCAATTTTCAGTAGCAGAAAAAATTGCCAATAACTGGGGCTCACTCTTTGTTGATGCTGGGTATTCTGGGCATATCAATGCAGAATCTGGACACGGACCTTGGCCTGAAGGGCTTATGGTCCTCTCTCACTTTCTTGCAAAAATTTGATCCAAAAGAGTTAATCTTTTTTCTCGTCGTCTCTGCATCTCCGCCTGTGGAAAGACGTATCATGACAAAAATTATAAAAGTATCATAGCAATATCATTGAGAATTTCTACCAATTAGGATAGTATCACTTACTAATGTTATTAAAAACCTCTCAAGATAAATAGAGAATCATAATGAATCGTCGCCACCGTATTTATGAAGGCAAGGCCAAAATTTTAT
This sequence comes from Bartonella queenslandensis AUST/NH15, assembly GCF_000312585.1. GTDB lineage: Bacteria > Pseudomonadota > Alphaproteobacteria > Rhizobiales > Rhizobiaceae > Bartonella > Bartonella queenslandensis_A. The sequence goes on along the minus strand of NZ_HE998005.1, from coordinate 42,259 downwards.
ATGAAGGACCTGAACCAGGAACGTATATTCAATTTTTTAAGGATGATGCTACAGCCTTTAATGCCAAAAAACATGAAATTATCGATGGGAAAGGGGTTTTAAACAACCGAATTTCGGAACATATTTTTAGCCATCTTGGACGTTTGGGCATCCCAACACATTTTATCAAACGCATAAATATGCGCGAACAGCTTATTAAAGCGGTGGAAATTATTCCATTGGAAGTTGTTGTTCGAAATGTTGCAGCCGGCTCTCTTGCTAAACGTTTAGGATTAGAAGAAGGAACTCCACTCCCACAATCCATCATTGAGTTCTACTATAAAAATGATTCTCTCGATGACCCCATGGTGACAGAAGAACATATCACTGCTTTTGGATGGGCAGTCCCACAAGAAGTAGAAGATATCATGCAACTTTCAATTCGTATTAATGATTTTCTTTCTGGGCTTTTTGCCGCAGTTAACATCCAATTAATTGATTTTAAAATGGAATTTGGTCGCCTGTGGGAAGATGAAACAATGCGCATTGTTCTTGCTGATGAAATTTCACCTGATTCTGCGCGACTATGGGATATGCAAACACGAGAAAAAATGGATAAAGATCGTTTTCGTCGTGATATGGGGGGACTTATTAATGCCTATCAAGAGGTTGCTAAACGCCTTGGTCTTATGAATGAAAATGAACCAACTCGGCCAAGTGGTCCCGTCTTGGTAAAGTAAAAAAACGTATCAAGTAAACACAAGGTAAAATAATTACTGCCTTCTATAAATATACCTCTTCAAAGAAGAGGTTCTTTTAACAACAGGAAGCAAAAAATGAAAGCACGCATTACAGTTACTTTAAGAGAAAGTGTCCTTGATCCACAAGGAGAAGCTATTGTCGGTGCTTTAAAAAGTTTAGCTTTCGAAGGTATTCACTCCATTCGTCAAGGAAAAGTTTTTGATATTGTTCTTGATGACCAACCTTCTGAAACCGCAAAGAAAAAACTTGAGCAGATGTGTGAAGAGTTACTCGCAAATACTGTCATTGAAAATTATACTATTGAACTGCTTTAAGTGAAACGCTCATGAAAACTGCCATCATTCAACTTCCTGGATTAAATCGCGACCAAGATATGGTTGCAGCATTGCATCATATAACAGGAATTGAGCCACTCAAAATTTGGCAAACAGAGACAACAATTCCAGATGTAGATGTTATTATTATTCCTGGGGGTTTTTCTTATGGTGACTACTTAAGATGTGGTGCTATTGGAGCGCGAACCCCCGTCTTAAAAGCTATTCGTGAAAAAGCACAAGAAGGTATTACTATCATAGGTATTTGTAATGGATTTCAAATTTTGTTGGAAGCTGGATTGCTCCCTGGAACTTTAATGCGTAATGCTTCCTTGAAATTTGTTTGTCGTGAAGTCAAACTTGAAGTTGTTAATGCCAAGACAAAATTTTCTCGATATTATTCTAAAGGACAGATTATTCGTTGTCCTGTTGCCCATCATGATGGAAATTACTTTGCTGACAATGAAACATTAAAACAGATGGAAGACAATGAACAAATTGTTTTTCGCTACGCAGAAAATACAAACCCTAACGGCTCAATAAAAAATATTGCTGGTATTGTTAATAGAGCTGGTAATATTCTTGGTATGATGCCCCATCCTGAAAACTTTATTGAACCCGCTCATGGAGGGAGTGATGGTCGTTTACTTTTTCAAAGTGTTTTAGAATTAGTCAATGGATGATGCGGCAAAAATTCTTGTCCTTTATAATTGTAAAAACGAAGATCTCTATCATTTCTCGCTTTGTGAATCTATGAACAAAATTCTATACACATAACCATGGAGATTATTCTCTAAACATATAATTATTTAAGATTGTTTTTTGGTCTTGAAATTCATCCAACCAAACGAATAACATCTTCAGCTTAGAGCCTATGAATATTTTAATGATTAAACCACGTAGTTTTCCATAATCTAAGTTGCTAGATTAAAAAATTAAAATGCTAAATTTCGATTAATTTGACGGATAAATACTCATGAATCCTTGCAATAACATCACAATTACACCAGAGCTCATTGCACAACACGGCCTAAAAGAGGATGAATATCAACGTATTCTAACGTTAATCGGGAGAGAACCAACATTTACTGAACTGGGAATTTTTTCTGCAATGTGGAACGAACATTGTTCCTATAAATCTTCTAAAAAATGGCTCAAAACTCTTCCAACAGAAGGGAAGTGTGTCATTCAAGGGCCTGGTGAAAATGCTGGTGTTGTCGATATTGGTGAAGGACAATGTGTTGTTTTCAAAATGGAAAGTCATAACCATCCTTCTTATATTGAACCTTATCAAGGGGCGGCGACAGGTGTCGGTGGTATTTTGCGTGATGTCTTTACAATGGGCGCCCGTCCTGTTGCAGCGATGAATGCATTGCGTTTTGGTGCTCCAGATCACCCCCGAACACGCCATCTTGTTGCTGGCGTTGTTTCTGGAATAGGGGGTTACAGCAATTCTTTTGGTGTTCCAACGGTTGGTGGAGAAGTCAATTTTGATGAACGTTATAATGGCAATATCCTCGTTAACGCTTTTGTCGCTGGGATTGCAAAGACAGATGCCCTTTTTTATTCTAAAGCACAAGGCATAGGACTCCCTGTTGTTTATCTTGGTGCAAAAACAGGGCGAGATGGTGTCGGTGGAGCCACAATGGCTTCTGCTGAATTTGATGATTCAATCAGTGAAAAACGCCCAACCGTTCAAGTCGGCGATCCTTTTACAGAAAAATGCCTTCTTGAAGCATGTTTAGAGCTCATGGAACTTGGAGCCGTGGTTGCTATTCAAGATATGGGGGCTGCAGGTCTCACCTCTTCTGCCGTTGAAATGGGTGCAAAAGGAAATCTAGGAATACAGCTTAATCTCGATACAGTTCCCGTTCGTGAAGAAAACATGACAGCCTATGAAATGAT
>NZ_HE998005.1:36172-39011 GCF_000312585.1 Bartonella queenslandensis AUST/NH15 | reverse complement strand
GAGCTTGGTGATGAAGCGCCTGTTTATGACCGTCCTTGGAGTGAACCGGCAAAAAAAACGCTTCTGAAAGCAGAAGACGTCAAAAAAGTTGAGAATCTTGGTGATACACTTCTGACCTTATTGAATTCGGCTGATCAAAGTTCACGACGATGGGTTTATGAACAATATGATACTCTTATTCAAGGAAATAGCCTCATTTGTCCGGGAGGTGACGCAGGCGTTATCCGCATAAGCAATAAGAGTAAACGAGCTCTTGCTTTTTCTTCTGATGTAACACCGCGCTATTGTGAAGCAGACCCTTATGAAGGAGGAAAACAAGCTGTTGCAGAATGCTGGCGAAATATTAGTACGACAGGTGCAACACCACTAGCTGCGACAGATAACCTTAATTTTGGTAATCCTGAAAAACCTGAAATTATGGGACAACTGATTTTGGCTATTAAAGGTATAGGAGAAGCTTGTAGAATCCTTGATTTCCCTATCGTTTCAGGCAATGTTTCTCTCTATAACGAAACAAATGGAGAAGCTATTCTTCCTACCCCCACAATTGCTGGTGTAGGTCTTCTTAGTGATTGGTCTAAAATGGTAACAATAAGTGGTATGCAAAATGGAGATAGTATCATTTTAGTGGGAGATTGTGGTTCTCATTTAGGACAATCAATCTATGCACGTAACATTTTAAATATTGATGCAGGTGCCCCTCCTCCCATAGATTTACAACTTGAAAAAAAACATGGTCAGTTCGTTCGAGATGTTATTAGTAGCGGTTTTGTTCATGCCGCTCATGACATTTCTGATGGGGGATTAGCGATTGCACTTGCAGAAATGGTGATTAAAGCAGGCAAAGGAGTTAAAGTAAAATTAAGCAATAAATCCTCCCATCATGCAGAACTTTTTGGAGAAGACCAAGGACGTTATCTTTTAGCCATTAAACCTCATGTTCTCAGCAGTTTTAAAGAGCACGCGCAAGCCCATGCCATTTCTCTAACAGAGCTAGGTCACGTTGAGGGAGATTCTCTTAACATAGATGGTATATTAACACTTTCGGTAGAAAAACTTACACAAGCCTATGAGAACTGGTTTCCACAATTTATGGGTGAAAAGTAAAAAATTTATTCTTTTTCTTTTAAACAGCTCTTACAAAAAGATGAACAACATAGGAGAATCGTGATGGCAATGAGTGCCCATGCAATTGAAACGCTTATTCGTGAAGGCATACCCGATGCCACTGTAATAATTCGTGATCTTGCTGGAGATGGGGAACATTATGCTGCAGAAGTTATTTCTGAGAGTTTTCGTGGTAAAACCCGTGTTCAGCAACATAAAATGGTCTATGATTCCCTTAAAGGCAATATGGGAAATGATCTTCATGCCTTAATGTTGCAAACAAGTATCCCAAAATAGTCTAAATTTTCTTCTTGCATTCATTCGTTCAATACGATTAAAACAAGAGCGAGCATAAATCACATATTTACAAAACCTAAAATATCGAGGGATAAAAATGACCACTATTCATGATTTTATTGACAACGAGATTAAAACAAACGACGTCATTTTATTCATGAAAGGAACCCCTGACGCTCCGCAATGTGGTTTTTCAGGACAAGTCGTTCAAATTCTTGACTATTTGGGATTGAATTATAAAGGGATTAATATCTTAACTTCTAACGAACTGCGTCAAGGGATCAAAGATTACTCAAATTGGCCAACAATTCCACAGCTTTATGTCAAAGGTGAATTTATTGGGGGGTGTGATATTGTTAAAGAAATGTTTCAAAACAATGAGTTACAGGAGCTTTTGAAAGAAAAGAATATTCCTTATAACCAATCATAGGTATCTTTCATTTTATTCAGACTCTTAAAAAGAGCTGTTTTCAGACGAAATTTTTATTTCAAGGGTGCCGTATGTCTTATTCAATTGATGAACAGACGCACAGTGATGTGATTAAGAAAAAAATTGGCTATAAAGAATTTGTTATTCTTATTGCTTCACTCATGGCTATTAACGCTATAGCTGTAGATATTATGTTGCCAGCTATGCCCAATATTTTGGAAGGCTTAAATGTTCTCAGCGAAAATGACCAACATTATATCATTTCGAGTTATCTTATTAGCTATGGTATTGCTCAAATATTTTTTGGTCCAATAAGCGATCGGTATGGACGACGTAAACTTATCCTTCTTGGGCTTGCTTTTTATTCATTTACGGCAATTGGTTGTGCCTTTGTAACTGATTTTTCTCTCTTGCTTATTTTGCGTATTTTGCAAGGCATTGGAGGAGCTGCTATGCGCGTTCTTACGGTTTCCGTTGTACGAGATCTCTACAGCGGCCGAAAAATGGCAGAAGTTATGTCTATTGTTATGATGGTTTTTCTTGTTGCCCCAATGATTGGTCCTGCAACAGGACAGATCATTTTACTACTCGGACATTGGCAATTTATTTTTATTTTCATGGCAATGATTGGTTTTGGGCTAATGATTTGGATTCAATTTCGCTTGCCTGAAACACTTCATGAACAGCGCCCTCTTTCCTTTTCTTCAGTAAAACACAATTTATGGGTTGTTATAACAAATCGTACAACACTTTGCTACACACTGGCAACTTCCATCATTTTAGGCTGTATTTTTATTGCTGTTAATACATCACAACAAACCTATGAAGGAATTTACAAACTAGGCTTTTGGTTTCCGATAGCATTTGCCATCGGTGCTGCATTTCAGGCTTTCTCATCATTCATGAATTCTCGATTTGTCGGACGTCTTGGAATGCGACGCATTGCGCATACTATGCTTTTACTCTTTTGTGGCACTTCATGCGTTTGGTTTATTGTATCCATCT
>NZ_HE998005.1:32451-35735 GCF_000312585.1 Bartonella queenslandensis AUST/NH15 | reverse complement strand
ATGACATTATATTGTATATTAATGTTTACCTGCGGTGGAATCATGGCCAATTTCAATACACTCGCTCTCGAATCTGTGGGGGAAATTGCTGGAACAGCCTCTTCTGTATCCGGCTTTCTCCAAACATCTATCGGTGCAGGACTAAGCTTTTTTATTGCCCAACAATTTGATGAAACAACTATCCCAAACTCAGCAGGATTTTTCTTTCTAAGTCTCATTGCTATTCTGCTTGTCTTATGGGCTGAACGTGGTCATCTCTTTAGGCAATATCATCATAATCCTAACGAATAGACATTGTTACGAGCAAGACGAATAACACCTCTCTTGAACAAGAAAGGTATACCTATCACACAAAACAGAATACCTCTAAGGATACTCTTGTGTTAAATATTCACGTATTTATTTTAAAAAATACACGTCTCAAAACATAAACCCATTTCACGATAGCACCCCGTGGATAATATGATGGTAAAACAATAAAGTGTATAAAAACCATTCTATCATCCTCACACTTATGAAGTATATCAGTCTATCATATTGAGAATTCAGTTCTCAATGTTACAACAACTCTTGGCACTTGAGACAGCCCATAAAAGACATCTTTGATTCCTTTCTTTATAAATTTCCATCGACAACACCAACCCACTTGTGATGTGCAAGCAGATCATTTTGACTATTTTAACATGAATACAAATGAAATAAGAAAACCTATGGATATTAGAGTCTTTCATTTAAGATGAAATTAAATTATTAATATAAATCAATACATTATCCATATAATAAAAAACACATAAGCATTTTTCTTTACACTTTTATAGGCTTGGAATAAAAACGTCTATTATTTAATTGATAAATTTTCCTGATTTTGGAAACCCTTTTGGAACCAGACGTCCAACGCCTGCACGCGTTCCCATCCATTCAATAAGATCATCAGCTTGACGGTTAAAGATACGCTCAGCTGTATCTTGCCAACTTAAGCCTTCTGATAAATTAAAAGTCTTAGCATCAACAATAGCACCCTCTTTGTAACGTTGTAAACGAACCCCTTTACCACGATTCATTTCTGGTATTTGTTCAATAGAAAAAATAAGCATTTTGCGATTTTCACCAACGACAGCAACATGATCACCATTGACCGGAACACAAAGCTTTACCTTATCAGGAGATTTCACATTCATTACTTGCTTGCCTTTTCGTGTATTGGCAATCACTTCTGCAGAAGGAACGATAAAGCCATTTCCATAAGATGAAACCAAGAGCAATTTTTCTTCTGCATGATGTACAAAAGCTGTAAAAACATCATGCTCATCATCCATATCAACTAAAAGACGAATGGGTTCCCCATGTCCCCGTCCTCCAGGCAAACTATTAGCACCAATAGTGAAAAACTTTCCACCAGTACTTATCAGCACAATCTTGTCGGTCGTAAATGCCGGAAATGCTAACTTTAAACCGTCTCCTTCTTTAAAAGAAAGCGCTTTGTAATCGTTTAAATGCCCCTTCAAAGCACGCATCCACCCCTTTTCAGAAATAACAACAGTAACCGGTTCTTTTTCGATCATCGCTTGTTGAATATCATCAAGATCATGTCTTGGGGCTTCTTCAAACGTTGTACGCCTTTTTCCTAAGAGCGTTTCAGGACCAAAAGTTTTGCGAACTTTTTTAATTTCTTCTGAAATTATTTTCCATTGTTTTACAGAAGAATCTAACAAATTCTGCAATTTTTCTTTTTCAGCTTTAAGAGTTTCAAATTCCTTACGGATTTCAAATTCTTCAAGCTTCCGTAAAGAACGTAAGCGCATATTAAGAATAGCTTCTGCTTGATTTTCTGTTAATTCAAAACGATGAATCATCTTCTTTTTCGGTTCATCCTCTTCACGAATAATCTGGATGACCTCATCGAGATTCACATAAGCAATAAGATACCCATGAAGAATTTCTAATCGGCTATCAATTTGCTCAAGCCGATAATGAGAGCGTCGAATAAGCACTTCTTGACGATGTTCAAGCCATTGCTGCAAACTTTCTCGCAGCGAGAGAACATTCGGTATTTTACCCAAAGAGAGAACATTAAGATTAAGAGGAAATCTTACTTCAAAATTAGTCAGTTTAAAAAGGGATTCCATAAGCAGCTCAGGATCAACCGACCGATTTTTAGGAACAAGCACAATGCGGATATCTTCTGCTGATTCATCTTGAATATCCTCAAGCATTGGTAAGCGCCGCGCAAGCAATAATTCCGCAGTTTTTTCAATAAGACGTGACTTTTGAACTTGGTAGGGAATTTCAGTCACGACAATCACATAAGAACCACGGCTACCAGTTTCCTGATGCCAACGTGAACGCAATCGAAAAAAACCCCGCCCTATACGATAAGATTCCTCAATACTCTTTTTAGGCTCAACCAAAATACCACCAGTTGGAAAATCAGGTCCCTGCACAAATTGATTTAAATCCTCATCACGCGTATCAGGATGTGCAATCAAATGCAGCGCCGCATCACAGAGCTCAGCAACATTGTGGGGAGGAATAGATGTTGCCATACCAACAGCAATGCCTGAAGAACCATTGGCTAAAAGATTAGGGAAAGCACCTGGTAGAACAACAGGCTCTTCATCTTCTTCATTATAGGTCAAACGAAAATCAATAGCGTTTTCATTGATTCCCTCAAGCAACAACGCAGCCACTTCAGTCATGCGTGCTTCCGTATAACGCATAGCTGCAGCATTATCACCATCAATATTACCAAAATTGCCTTGTCCATCAACCAACGGATAACGAACCGCAAAACTTTGAGCCAAGCGCACCAAAGCATCGTAAATAGATGCATCCCCATGAGGATGAAATTTTCCCATGACATCACCGACAATCCGCGCACATTTCGCATAAGACTGTCCAGGATTCAGTTTGAGAAGACGCATCGCATGAACAATCCGCCGATGGACAGGTTTCAATCCATCACGAACATCGGGCAATGCACGATGTGTAATCGTAGAAAGCGCATAAGCCAAATAGCGTTCCTGTAAAGCAGAACGTAGCTCTATTGGCTCAATATGTTCTTTATCAAAAGGTAAATTCATTTTATCAGACATAATATTAGAACAAAAATTTCCACAATAAGTAAGAAATTATTGTATAAGATTTATTTAATAAAAATTTTTATGAGTAAACTTTTTTATTAAAAGTCAATAACATAAAAATAAATGTTGTAATTAGAACATGAACAGAAAATTATATCAATTTGAAAAAATTTTATACATGTTCTCCCCTCTTGTTCTAAACAA
>NZ_HE998005.1:25024-32317 GCF_000312585.1 Bartonella queenslandensis AUST/NH15 | reverse complement strand
ACATAAACCAATTTGAATATAGATTATTCTAAACAAAAATCTTATTAAAAGCTTTGCCAAATTCAATAATATAATTTAACGACTTACAAAGAGTTATTTCATCCTTTGGAAATGACAAAAGCACCGTTCAAACATCATCTCCGATTACAAAGAGATGATTGTATAGCAACGCCATCCAGTTTTTCTATGAAAAACCAAAAAATGTTCAAAGCTTATACACGTCCCCAAAGTTTAAATCCATAAGATGCAAAAATGCATTACTCTCATAAATATGAAGAGATACAATTATCTTTTACAACATTGCAAAAACTTCAAAAATATAAATAATATATTGATATATAAAGATAATTAATTTATCATTTAAATGAAACTTCTGGGTATTATAAAGTTTTCTTATTTCCAATTTATTCATAATAAATCAATCACAATCATTTCCCTGCTTATCACAAAAGGAAAGAGCAAATATCCAAGCAAGAAATAAAAATGCTGAAACCATTTGCATACTAGAGGGTAGAATGACGGCTTACCCTTTATGGAGAACGATTTTTATACCACTCATGAGGTTTTGAGTTATATCCTTCACGAGCAGCTAACATCGTAAAACGAGATCGACTGCATTGAGAGATATTTCTTTAAAACAATCCCCTTTAAGGATTAACAACGATAGCACTTTTTGGCCCCCCTAAATCTAGAAACAATACATATTCCCTTGAGAGGCATCAAAACTTCACGCTACGGAGAAAAATGATAAAAATCCATAAATCAGCATTATGAACTATTTTTGTGAGCAGGAACCATGCGGATTCCTAAATCACGTAATTGTGTAGAAGAAACATCAGACGGAGCACTCATCAAAAGATCAAGTGCCTGTTGATTCATAGGAAATAAAGCAACTTCACGTAAATTTTTAACACCTTGCAGCAACATAATGATGCGATCAATTCCTGCAGCCATACCACCATGTGGTGGCGCCCCATAATGGAAAGCACGGTAAAGACCACCAAAACGATCTTTTACAACGTCCTTAGAAAGCCCTACAAGTTCAAAAACTTTAAGCATCATTTCTGGTAAGTGATTACGAATTCCACCAGATGCAATCTCATAACCATTACAAACAAGATCGTATTGAAAAGCTTTAAGTGTAAGAGGATCTTGACACTCAAGAGCATTTTCTCCCCCTTGAGGCATAGAAAAAGGATTATGTGCAAAATCAATCTTTTTCTCATCTTCATTCCATTCAAAAAATGGAAAATCAACAATCCACGCTAAAGAGAAACTCTCGCTATCAACAAGATCTAATTCTTCTCCTACCCGTTTGCGTGCTGCTCCAGCAAAAGATGCGAATTTTTTGGGATCCCCAGCCACAAAAAAACAAGCATCACCACTTTCAAGTCCAAGTTGTATACGAAGCGCTTCCGTTCGCTGCTCACCAATATTTTTGGCGATAGGCCCTGCTCCTTCAAACTTTCCTTCTTCCTTGCGCCAAAAAATATAACCGAGCCCTGGTTGCCCCTCACCTTGTGCCCATATATTCATACGATCACAAAAAGCACGACTTCCCCCCGTTTTAGCCGGAATAGCCCATACTTGTGCATTCTTATCATTTTCTAAAATCTGAGCAAAAACTTTAAAACCAGAATTATAAAAATGCTGAGAAACATCTTCCATAATGATCGGATTACGCAGATCAGGCTTATCAGAACCGTATTTCCGCATTGCTTCATCATAAGAAATGCGAGGAAAGTTTTGTGTCACAGTTTTTCCATCGGCAAATTCTTCAAAAATAGAACGCATAATGGGTTCCATAGTTGCTAAAACATCTTCCTGCTCAACAAAACTCATTTCAACATCTAATTGATAAAATTCACCAGGAAGACGGTCAGCCCGCGGATCTTCATCTCTAAAACATGGCGCAATTTGAAAATAACGATCAAAACCTGACATCATCAACAACTGTTTATATTGCTGTGGTGCTTGCGGTAGCGCATAAAATTTTCCCTGATGAACACGACTTGGAACCAAAAAATCACGCGCACCTTCCGGCGATGATGCTGTCAAAAGTGGCGTTGTAAATTCCGTAAAACCATTATTTTGCATAGCCCGTCTCATAGCTGCAATAATTTCAGTCCGACGCATGATATTTTTGTGCATAGTCTCCCGACGCAAATCAAGAAAACGATATTTTAACCGAATATCTTCTGGATAATCAGGCTCACCAAAAACCGGTAAAGGAAGCTCTTCAGCTTTTGAAAGAATTTCTACCTCTTGTGCAAAAATTTCAATCTCACCTGTTGGAAGCGTTGCATTAATAACCTCATCAGAACGTGCACGCACTTCCCCATCCACACGAATAACCCATTCAGAACGCACTTTTTCAATGACTTTAAAAGCTGGCGAAGCAGGATCCGCAACAATTTGTGTAATTCCAAAATGATCACGCAAATCCACAAAAAGAATTCCTCCATGATCACGAATACGATGAACCCATCCAGAAAGACGAACTTGTGTTCCTACATCACATTTACGAAGAGCCGCGCAATGATGACTGCGATAACGGTGCATGTTTTTTTGCCTTTGATTATAATATTCACATGCGCTACAAACGCTTTTTAAGTACCATTTGTCAAGATATGAGAATAAAAACGCAAAAATAAAATCAATAAAAGACAAACTTAATCTATCGAATTATAATAAAATGATGAATCTTATTACACAAACAGAAAATCTTGAAATTGCACTTAACGCTCTGCGTACCTCTGATTTTGTAACAGTCGATACTGAATTTATCCGCGAAACAACTTTTTGGCCTCAACTTTGTTTAATCCAGCTCGCATCACCAGATGTTACAGTTCTGATTGATCCCATAGCACCAGATATTGATTTACGACCATTTTTTGACCTTATGATCGATAAAAAAATTGTCAAAGTTTTTCACTCTGCCCGCCAAGATATTGAAACGATTTATTATCTTGGAGGCGTTATTCCTTCCCCTCTCTTCGATACACAAATAGCAGGATCAATTTGCGGATTTGGTGATTCGATCTCCTATGATCAAATTGTACAACGCTGTACGGGGCATCATCTTGATAAATCCTCCCGCTTTACAGATTGGAGTTGTCGCCCCCTATCTGAAAAACAACTGCTCTACGCCCTTGCCGATGTAACCTACTTAAGAGATGTTTACCTCCTCTTAAAAAAAAGGTTAGAAAAAAATAAACGGGCTCATTGGATGGATGATGAAATCACAATCCTCTTAAATCCTAAAACCTATGATATACCAGAAGATGAAGCATGGAAAAAAGTAAAAGGAAAAGTTAAAAAACCGCGTGAACTTGCTGTATTACAAAAGATAGCAGCTTGGCGTGAACGTAAAGCACGAAAATACAATATGCCACGTCGTCATATCATGAAAGATGAGTGTCTTATAGAAATAGCAACCCAACAACCAAAAGATGAAGCTGCGTTAAAACGGTTACGCAGTCTTCACAAGAATTGGGATAAATACTCAATTGCGTCGTCATTAATCAAGGCTGTCCACGAAGGTTTAGAGGTTGATCTTTCTACTTTACCCCCTATTCCTAAACATAATCCACTCAACGATACGACATCCGCTGCTATCGATCTGCTCAGAGTATTATTAAAACTTGTTGCAAACGAAAACAGTATTGCCCCTAAAATTATTGCAACATCTAATGATTTAGAAAAAATCGCCAATGGAGGAATAAAGAAAAATATTCCCGCTATGAATGGCTGGCGCTATGAAATATTTGGTCAAAAAGCTGAACAACTGCTAAAGGGACAGATAGGGTTTTACTTTAACAATGGAAAAATAAGTACAAAACAGCTTTAATTTATATTTCCCCCACATATCTGAGATTTCCATAAGATCCTCTAAAGAGGGTTTTATTTTATGTCAAAATGAATGCAAAATTAAAAGCGTACCTCATTACAACAAGAGTAGCCTAGCGTAATAGAAAAGCATGAAAAGATAATGTCTTACATTGTCCTATCATATAAAAAGTTCTTATCGAAACTGCAATCCAATCATTAAAAATGAACGAGCCTAGAAATTAAAATAGCTAACCTTTTAAGATATAAAACGCGAATAAATTAGAAGGAAAAATCAAAAAATTTCAAAAGAAAGAGGTTGTTTTATTAATTTTGATAACTTCTTTAATCGTCCAAGAGGACGTTCTCCCAATAATCCAGCGTAACTTTTTGGAATCTGTAAAACAATATGATCTGCTTTTTTATGCCAAAATAAATGAGGTAAAATTCCTGCAACAGAAGCGCTAAACAGATGAGCAATACGCATCGTTTCCCCAAGAATACGTGCTTTCTCAATTATATTTTGCGTTGCTAATTGAAAAATGGGAAGAGATTCTTTATCAATCAGTAAACTCGTATTGCGAAAGAAAACAGCAAGCGCTGCATAAAGACGCCCCTCATGAGAAATTCCTGGATAAGATCCTAATGCTATCTGATTGGCTGCTTCATTGCCTCGATAATCTGGATGTATACGCCAACCAATATCCGCAAGAAGACAAGCCGCTTGACGATAACGGCATTCATTTTCGGTTTCTGAAATTCCAAAAACTTTAAAGGCATTCGTCGTAAAATCAATAAGTTCTTCTGCCTGTTTTGGTGAACGTGCCCGTAAAATAGCCATTTCTGTGCACGCAGCAATGAGAGGGTCTGAAAGTCGAATTGCCTGCGGCAAGCGTGAATAAAGAAAACCTTCACGAACACCAGCACCAGAAAAAATGATCTTTTCAAACTCCATACACTGAATGAGTTCAATAAGGACAATTGCCCCATACGATAAAAGTTTCCGACGATTCTGTGAAACCGCCGCAATCCCTCTCATATTATCAATATTGCCGCTTGCTACAAGGTGTAAAAAGCTCTCCATTTCAGCGGATTCAACTTCATAGCCATGCATAACAGGAAGCCGATAGTGTTTCATTGCCATATGGAGTTTTGCCAAATTACGCCATGTCCCCCCTACGGCATAAAAATCACGTGCTCTACCTTTACGCGTACGCGCAATAGAAGATTTATAAAATTGCTCATGTACAATTTTTGCAGCGATAGCATTATCATTATTTGACATATACTGCAGCCGCAAACCACCTAATGGAAGCGTTATCCCTTCACCGACATCAGAATGATCAATATCAATCAATTCGAGACTTCCACCCCCAAGATCCCCAGAAATACCCTTTGGTTGATAAAAAGTAGAAACAACCCCATAGGCTGAATACATAGCTTCTTCACTTCCTGAAAGAAGATATATTTTATTTTGTAAAGTATCTTCAGCACTTTGAATAAATGCTACACCATTTTTTGCATCTCGTGCTGCTGCCGTTGCTAAAGTATAGACCTCATCTGCTCCAATCTGTTGACAAAGCGTACGAAATCGTTTCAACGTTTGCAACGCCATTTTCATCGATTTTTCTTCTAAAAATCCCGTTTTTGCAACACCATGACCGAGACCACAAAGAATCTTTTCATTAAACAAAACCGTTGGTGAGCGAACAAGCCCCTCATAAATCACCAACCGAACAGAATTCGATCCAATGTCAATAACAGCAACAGGCTTACGCCCTTTTAGCCGACCTTGAGCATCTCTATATGTCATTGGATTTCAGTCTTTATGCATTTCAGCTTGTTGCCGATGCAACGCAACCAAGCGCGAAATGGAGGATTCAAAAGACTCATTTTTCCCCGCAAAACCTGTATTGGCCATAAAATACTCCTGCGCATTAAACGGACTTTCACCTCTCTGCGGTGTGATACGTTTCGATGTTCCGTCTTTAAGTATATCAAAGCTTTGTTGATTATCAATGAGATTAGCGATCATAATTTGTAAAAGAATCTTCTGTCGCACCATTTTATTAAAAACTGGAACCAATATTTCAATACGGTAGTCTAGATTACGAGGCATCATATCAGCAGAGCCTAAGTAAACAAGTGCATTTTCATTGGGCAAATCCTGACCATTCCCAAAACAAAAAATGCGACTATGTTCAAGAAAACGCCCTACGATTGATTTTACACGAATATTATCTGAAACTCCTGGAATACGAGGACGTAAACAACATATCCCCCGTACAACCAAATCAATTTGTACCCCTGCTTGGCTAGCACGATATAAAGCATCAATAATTTCAGGATCAACCAATGCGTTCACTTTGATCCAAATAGCAGCGAACTTTCCTTGTTGTGCATGAGCAATTTCCCCTTCAATATGCTCTAAGATACGGCTACGCAATGTTAAGGGCGAAAAAGCAATCTTCATTGTTTCATGTGGACGCTCATATTGCGCAATATAATTGAACAACAACACAACATCACGAGCGATATCATCATCCTTGGAAAAAAAAGAAAGATCAGTATAAGTTTTAGCATTAACGGGATGATAATTTCCTGTACCAAGATGAACATAAGAACAAAGGCGTTTTCCTTCACGTCTCACAACTAGAGACATCTTAGCATGTGTTTTTAAGGTAATAAAACCAAAAATAACTTGAACCCCAGCACATTCAAGATCCCGTGCCCAGCGAATATTAGCTTCCTCATCAAAACGTGCTTTAAGTTCTACCAAAGCAGTCACAGACTTCCCCCGTTTAGCAGCTTCAATCAAAGCGCTAACAATTGGGCTATCATTTGATGTACGATAAAGTGTTTGTTTGATTTCCACAACATCAGGATCGCAAGCAGCTTGACGTAAAAATTGTACCACAACATCAAATGTCTCATAAGGGTGATGAATTACGATATCATTCTCACGAATAGCCGCAAAACAATCTCCATTATGTTTATGAATAGATTCTGGAATACGAGGGACATAAGGAATAAATTTGAGATCATCACGAGAAATAGAAACGATCTCTGATACCCTATTAAGTGCCAAAAATCCATCAAGAACATTAATACAGTTATCAGGAACAGCAAGACAACTCGCTATAAATTGGCACAAATTTTCTGGCATTTTTGCGTCAAATTCAACGCGAATAACCTGCCCACGCCTCCGCCTTTTAAGAGCTTTTTCAAAAAAATGAACAAGATCATCAGCTTCTTCTTCTACTTCAATATCGCTATCCCGAATCACTCTAAATGTACCCATTCCATTAACCTCATCGTTAGGGAATAGATATTTGATAAAAAGATAAATAGCATCTTCAGACGCAACAAAACGAAAATGATGCCCCTCTTGAGGAAGAAGGATAAAACGCCTCAAAAGCATTGAAATAGGCAATAACATTATACGTAGTGCGTGTTGCTCCGTCT
>NZ_HE998005.1:13897-24487 GCF_000312585.1 Bartonella queenslandensis AUST/NH15 | reverse complement strand
CTTTAGCGCTCGCTCATAAAGGAATTGCAAGCACTATTATCGAAAAGTGTAAGCAACTTGAAACGATAGGTGCTGGCATTCAACTGACTCCAAATGCAACATCTATTCTCGCACACTGGGGCCTTCTTAACAAACTCACTGAAGTCGCGACAATTCCACATTTTCTTGAGTTAAAAGATGGAATATCTTTAAAAACACGTCTCCATGCTCATCTTATCAATCTAACAGAAAAATATTGGAACGCCCCTTATATAACGATTCACCGCGCGGCTCTACAAAAAGTTTTATATGATGCAGTGATTGAAAATCCTGTGATTGAATACAAAGCAGGAGAAACGATTGTATCTTCTACCCAATTGGTAACCAACATTGAAATAACAGCAATTAAAACAGATGCAGCAACAGAACAACTTTATTCAACGCCCCTCTTGATCGGATGTGATGGCGTTTGGTCAACGTTACGGCAACAACCTCCTTTTCATGAAAAAGCAAATTTTAGTGGCTTTATTGCTTGGCGTGCAACAACAACATGTAACAATCTTCCTCAAAACTTTTATTTTTCATTGCACAATATGAAGACAATCACAGCTTGGATGGGACCAAACAATCATCTTGTTGTCTACCCCATTCAACCATCAGAAAAAGTTGTAAATTTTGTCGCTATTACGCATGGAGAAAACCCAAAAGAAGGATGGACCCATAAAGGAAATAAAGAAAAGCTCAAATCTCTTTTTAAGGGTTGGAATTCAAAAATCTTACAAATCTTTGATCATATTGATGAATGGAGATATTGGCCACTCTTTCACATGAAACAAAACCGTTTTCTAGGCTTAGAAAGACAAGTATTCGTTGGTGATTGTGCACATGCAGCTTTACCTTTTGCAGCGCAAGGTGCTGCGATGGCAATCGAAGATGCTGCCACATTAGCAGCAGCACTTTCATTGAAAGATATTTCATTAACGCAAGCGCTTTCGCTTTATGAAGAAATACGCACCCCCCGTATTGCAGCAGTAAAAAAACGTGGTAATTTCAACAGATTAGCTTATCATGCAACGGGGCCCATAGCAATCGCTCGTAATCTCATGATGAAAGTTCGTACACCAGAGAGCATTATGTCAAGCCTTCATTGGCTTTATATGTATGATGCGATGAATTCCATAAAAAATCGTGATAAAAACTTATAAAATTCTTTCCAGTACGTTGAATATTACCAAAGAAAGAGTTTTTTTGACTTTATGATACGAAAAGCCCATCATAATTTATTTCAATAAAAGCACGATCTTTCGCGATCCCTATCTGGTTTTCAAAACCCAACTTTCAACTTTTCCAAAAGCAAAAATCTTCTCCAATAGCTCCTGATCTTTAAATCTTGTTTTAACTCAATTCGACATCGACAACACCCTGAATTAATTTCATAGCATTTGCGACATGTGAATTTACCTTATATCGCTTTGGAAGCGCAATTTCGACTTCTCGCAAACCATCCTCTTGTATCAAAATAAGGCCAACCTCTCCATTTCCCCCAAGATTTAAATTTTTCTCAATTTCTGGAAGCATATCAACTGTTTTTATAAAAAGACGCATCATTTTATGCTGCTGTAATGCTTCCTTTTCCAAAGACTGAATTGTCTCAATTCGCAAACTAATCCCTTCAGAGCGATTCTCTGCACTCACCGTAATAATAAAAGATTTTCCAGGCTCTAGCATTTCCTCATAATCTGAAAGTGCTTCAGAAAAGAGAACAGCCTCATATTGTCCACTTGTATCAGAAAAATGAATAATTCCCATTTTTTTACCAGATTTTGTTTTACGCACATTTTTTGCCACAACGGTTCCAGCAAGCCGTGCAGCCGTTGCCCCCCCTTTAACAGCATTGGCAAAATTACTCCAAATCTGAACACGTTTTTTGGCAAGAATAGCTTGATACTCATCCAATGGATGAGCAGAAAAGTAAAAGCCTATTGCCTGAAATTCTCGATAAAGTTTCTCAGATAGCAACCAAGGAGTCGTTTGGGATAAAATCAATGGCTCTTTTAATCCGCCAGCTATACCAAATATATCAACCTGCCCACTAGAATTGTCATCGAGAATACGAAGTGCCCGTGCATGAAGCGTTCCAAGATTGGCTAATAAAACTTCACGCGCAATATTAAAACAATCAAAAGCGCCAGCACAAACTAAACTTTCCATCGCACGCTTATTAACAATACGCGGATCAACACGCGCACAAAAATCTTCCAGATCCTTAAAAATCTCATTCCCACGACAAGCGACGATATGATCGACAACCGTTTCTCCCACACCTTTAATGGCGGCAAGAGAATAATAAATACAGTTATCACCAACCTCAAAAACGCGATGAGATGTTTGTATAGAAGGTGCAATAACCTCAATACCCAGCCTTAATGCCTCACGCCGAAAATCATTGAGTTTATCCGTATTCGTCATATCATGCGTCATTGAAGCAGCTAAAAATTCCACGGGATAATTGGCTTTCATATAAGCTGTTTGATAAGAAACAATTGCATAAGCAGCCGCATGCGATTTATTAAATCCGTAATCGGCAAATTTCGCTAAAAGATCAAATATAATATCAGCTTGCTCTTTATCAACACCACCAGCAACAGCGCCATTGACAAAACGCGTACGCTGTTTTTGCATTTCTGCATGAATTTTTTTCCCCATAGCGCGCCGTAATAAGTCAGCTTCTCCAAGCGAATAACCAGCCAACACCTGAGCAATCTGCATCACCTGTTCTTGATAGACTATAACACCTTGTGTTTCTTTAATCAGATGATCTATTTTAGGATGAATAGAAGCTATCTTCTCTTCCCCGTGTTTACGTGCATTATAGGTTGGTATATTCTCCATTGGACCAGGACGATAAAGTGCAACCAGCGCAATAATATCTTCAATACGGTCTGGCTTCATTCCAATCAGCGCCTTGCGCATACCAGAACTTTCCACCTGAAACACGCCAACCGTTTCACCACGTGCCATCATAGCGTAGGTTGCTTCATCATTCAAAGGGATATTTGACAAATCTATTTTGATCTTCTTTCTGGCAACAAAATCAACAGCCATTTTCAAAACAGTAAGCGTTTTTAATCCAAGAAAATCAAATTTTACCAACCCTGCCTGTTCTACATATTTCATGTTAAATTGTGTTACAGGCATATCAGAACGAGGATCACGATACATCGGGACAAGCTCCCAAAGCGGACGATCTCCGATAACAATCCCAGCGGCATGCGTTGAAGCGTGACGATAAAGTCCCTCCAACTGAAGTGCTATATCTAATGCGCGTCCAACGACGGGATCTTTTTTCTTTTCCTCTTCAAATTTGGCTTCATCTCTAATAGCATCCACTAATTCTACCTGGCTTCCTGGCGTAGCAGGAATTAATTTTGTAAGATAATCCACCTGACGATAAGGAACTTCTAAAACACGCCCCACATCACGCAAAACTGCACGTGCCTGTAACTTACCAAAGGTAATAATTTGAGCAACTTGATCACGTCCATATTTTTTTTGAACATATTGAATAACCTCTTCACGGCGCTCTTGACAAAAGTCGATATCAAAATCTGGCATCGAAACACGATCCGGATTGAGAAAACGTTCAAAAAGAAGAGAAAAACGCAATGGATCAACATCGGTAATCGTCAATGCATAAGCAACAAGTGAACCAGCACCAGATCCCCGCCCTGGACCAACAGGAATATCATGAATTTTCGCCCATTTTATGAAATCTGAAACGATAAGAAAATATCCAGAAAATTGCATACGCGTAATAACTGAAATTTCATAATCAAGCCGCTGCTCATAATCTGCAATCGTATACCCTTCAGCTAATCCAATTGTTTCAAGTCGCATCTTCAAACCAGCTTTAGCTTGATTTAACAATTCACTATTTTCTTCTGTTAAAGTATCTTCTGAATTAGCAGATTGTTCTATAAAACGAGGCAATATCGGTTTTCGAAGAGGCGTGGCAATATGACAACGCAATGCAATTTCAACACTATTTTCTAAAGCTTCTGGAAGATCAGAAAACAGTGCAACCATTTCATCTTGTGACTTTAAGTAATGATCTGGCGTCACCCGCTTGCGATCTGGATTAGAGACGATTTGTCCTTCTGAAACAGCCATCAACGCATCATGGGCTTCATACCCTTCTCTTTTCAGAAAAAAAGCTTCATTCGTTGCAACAAGAGGAATTTCATGTGCATAAGCCAATTCAATAAGGTCTGCTTCTACTCCTCGGTCATAAGAGCCATGCCGTTGTAATTCTACATAAAGGCAATCAGAAAAAATTTTTTTTAAATAAATTAAACGCTCAACAGCACGTTCTTTTTTTTCTTCTGACAAAGAACGATTAATAGGCCCTCCCTTTCCACCCGTTAAAGCGATTATGCCTTCACTGTGTTCTGACAACCAATCAGCTTTAATATGAGGAGGATCAGTATCACATTTATCAAGATAAGCACGGCTCACAAGACGAACCAAATGAGCATAACCAGTTTCGCTAGCAGCAAACAGAACAATAGAGCAGAAATCAGAAGTATTACGTCCTTTAACCAAACGCGAATGATCATTTTCATCACAAAAATCAACAGTAAGCTGACAACCAATAATGGGTTGAACCCCATGAGAAAGACAATACTGCGAAAATTCCAAAGCACCAAATAAATTATTGGTATCGGTAATAGCAACCGCTGGTGCACGATCTGAAATCGCCTGTTGAATAATTTGTGGGATTTTTAAAGCTCCTTCGAGCAAGGAATAAGCTGAATGCACTCTCAAATGAATAAAGCGAGGAAGAGAATTTTTGTATTCTTGCATTTTATTTTTATCTTTGACCACTCTCACAATTTCCTACTATAAACTCAATGCCAAACAGCACCCTTAAAGAAAAAATTTCAGGCGAGCATAACTTTAAAGCTATAAATTCATCGTCCCACATAGGACAAACATCCTATATTTTATTGGTCTTTATAAGAGAGTTCTATCAAGAAAGTGCCTCTATTCACAGCAAATAAACGCCTAAAATCAAAAGAAGCAAAATATACCATAAGCACTTTACATTTTTGCATTTTTTTTATTTTTACTTCTCTTTTAAAGATAATTTCTCTTCTTACAACGCAAAGTGTAAATAAAATAACCTCCTCTTTGAATGACTTTATCCCCAAAAAGCTCTTCTAAAGGTCTAGAAAAAACAAAAAGAGCAGGTTAAATTTCCTCATGCCTCCAAGTCTTCTTACCCCTCTTTTCAACTCTATTCGAACCCTTTCTGGTATTACACCTAAAGTCTATGGCTTACTGACAAAACTTTTAAATGTTAATCCTACACAACGTGAAGCAACCCTTATTGACCTTCTTCAATTAATGCCTCATTCTGTTATAGACCGCAGAACGCGTCCCAGCATTGCTTGTGCAAAAGAAGGAGAGACTGTTACGCTCGAAATTGTTATTGATCAACACCAACCACCACCCCGTGGTCATAACAAAATCCCCTATCGTGTTATTGCCCATGATCAAACAGGAAAAATAAATGTAGTTTTTTTTCACGCTCAACCTCTTTGGTTAAAAAAACAGCTCCCAGAAGGAAAAAAAGTCATTGTATCAGGAAAAGTTGAATGGTTTAATGGGCAACTTTCAATGGTGCATCCCGACCATATCATCCCGAGCGAACAATCAAATCAAATTCCTCTCATCGAACCTGTTTATCCCTCTACCGCCGGACTAACTGCAAAGACACTAAGACGCGCCATACAAAACGCTCTTGATTTTCTTCCTCTCCTCCCAGAATGGATAGACGAAAATGTTAAAAAGCAGCAAAATTTTTCTTCCTTTTCTGTTGCTTTACGCCGTATCCATGCCCCCATTAATCCCGATGATCTCTCCTTAGAAAGTACAGCACGCAAACGTCTTGCCTATGATGAACTGCTCGCTTGTCAATTGGCGCTAGGCCTTGTGCGTTTGAAAACCAAATCTCTTGTTGGCACTTCTCGACCATCAACAGGAATTTATACGAAAAAATTGCTTAATATCCTCCCCTTTCAACTCACAACGGGACAAATAAAAGCGGTAGAAGATATCGCCAATGATCTTGCTTCACCAGAACCGATGCTAAGACTACTCCAAGGCGATGTAGGTGCAGGAAAAACTGTCGTTGCATTAATGGCAATGGCACAAATTTCTGAAAATTCAGGACAATCAGCTTTAATGGCCCCCACAGAAGTGCTTGCTCGGCAACATTTTTCCACTATTGCCCCTCTTGCCGAAAAGATCGGCTTAAAAACAACGCTTTTAACAGGACGAGAAAAAGGAAAGCTGCGGACAAATATCTTGAATGATATTTTATCCGGTCAAGTCTCTATTGTCATCGGAACCCATGCTCTTATACAAGATAGTGTTGCTTATAACAATCTCGCCTTAACCATTATCGATGAACAACACCGTTTTGGTGTGCATCAACGTATTGCCCTTACAGAAAAAGGCAATAAACCTGATATGCTGGTCATGACCGCAACGCCCATTCCCCGCACCCTTGTTTTAACAGCTTTTGGGGATATGGATGTCTCTAAAATTATAGAAAAACCAATGGGACGACACCCCATTACAACAGCAATGCTTTCTTTAAAACGTATGCCGGAGCTTATAGAGCGAATCGCAATTGCATTAGAAAAAGGAGAAAAACTCTATTGGATTTGTCCTTTAGTGGAAGAATCGACAACTCTTGATCTCACTTCAATTGAAAATCGTTTTGCGTTTCTGCATGAGCGCTTTGGAGCGCGCATTGGAATGATTCATGGCAAAATGTCTACAGCAGAAAAAGAAGCCGCTATGGCATCTTTTAAATGCGGAAATGCACGTATTTTAGTTGCAACCACCGTCATTGAAGTGGGGGTCGATATTCCAGATGCTTCGATTATTATCATCGAACACGCAGAACATTTTGGCCTTTCACAACTGCACCAATTGCGTGGACGTGTAGGACGAGGCGATAAAAAATCCTCCTGCATTTTACTTTATAAAGATCCACTAACCAAAACAGCAGCAAAACGCCTGAATATTATACGCAATACAGAAGACGGTTTTGAAATCGCTGAAGAAGATTGGCGCTTGAGAGGTGAAGGAGAGCTTCTAGGAACAAAACAATCTGGGGTTCCTGAATTTCATATAGCAAACCTTGCAGTTCACAGCGACCTTTTGTCCATAGCAAGAAAGGATGCACGTTTATTTTTACAACGCGACCCTCATCTTTCCTCTGAGCAAGGACAAGCCTTACGGTTGCTCCTTTATCTTTTCGGACATGACGACGCTGCACGCCTCTTACGAGCAGGATAACTCTAGAAAAAACTTTTGATAAAAAATAAAAAAAACTTCTCTATTGAAATATGATTTTCTTTTTTCCAATCCCCCATAATACCCGAACGCAATCCCTACACCATTAGTTCATGAAAAAATAACAAACCAACAGCAGCACCTTCTCTCCCAATCTGAAACACTCTTGCATTAAAACAGGAGAAGCATTTTGCGTTCTTGTTACTCTTATATTCACACAACTGATCCATTTTTTGATAGGTAAGAAAACATTTTTTATTCTGTCGTAAAAAAACTTGTAATGAAAAGTTCTGTCTTCAATATTCTCATTCAACAGAGAAAAATGGAAAAATGAATTATTATTATAAATCAATTTGTTACACTTGATTATTTTCCAAAAATTCAGAAATACATAATCTATTTTCATTCAACTGTAACTGATTTTGCTAAATTACGCGGTTGATCGACATCTGTTCCTAATAAAACAGCCGTATGATAAGCAATTAACTGAATGGGGAGAGCATAAATAATAGGAGAAATAAATTCTGGAACATCTGGCAAAGTAATCGTTGATAAAGTCTTAAGACAAGCTACTTCTTCTCCTTTTTTATCGGTTATCAAAATAATACGACCATTACGCGCTACCACTTCTTGCACATTAGAAAAAGTTTTTTCAAACCACCGATCGTAAGGAGCAACAACAATAACAGGTATTGTCTCATCCACCAGCGCAATTGGCCCATGCTTCAACTCACCCGCAGCATAACCTTCAGCATGAATATAAGAAAGCTCTTTCAGTTTAAGGGCGCCCTCCAAAGCAATTGGATAAGAAGTTCCACGTCCCAGATAAAGAACACTTTTTGCACTCACCAAATCACGACAAATAGATTCAATTTTGCCTTCTAATTTTAACACCTCATTTAAAATACGGGGAACTTCTGCCAACTGTTGAACCAATTGCTGTTCCATTTGAACCGTAAGATAACCACGTTGTTTAGCCGCACTAAGAGCGAGTGAAGCAAGCGTTGCCAATTGACAGGTAAAAGCTTTTGTTGAAGCAACACCAATTTCTGGTCCGGCAAGTGTTGGGAAAATAAAGTCAGCCTCCCTTGCCATTGTTGATTGTTCAACATTCACAATTGTTGCTGTTTTTACACCCCGCTCACGACAATAACGCAAAGAAGCCAATGTATCTGCTGTTTCACCCGATTGAGAAACAAACAATGATAATGCATCAGACGTTATAGGAGGTTCACGATAACGAAATTCGGAAGCAACATCATTATCAACACTTAAAGCAGCAAATTTTTCAAACCAATAGCGCGCAACTAAGGTTGAATAATAAGCCGTTCCACAACTCGCAAAAAGGAGACGATGAATATTTTTCCAATCAATCAAATTCTCAAAAGCGCGCACGGTATAATTTCCAAGATCAAGATAATGCGCCAAATTGTGAGAAATCACCTCAGGTTGTTCAAACATTTCCTTGTGCATAAAGTGACGATGATTACCCTTAGAAATCAATAAGGCTTCTTCAAGTAATGTTGTCACAGAACGTTTTACCGGTTGATTGCCTCCATCGTAAACTGTAACGCCTTCCCGTGTGAGAACAGCCCAATCCCCATCCTCCAAATAGCTAATATGATCAACGAATGGTGCCAAAGCAATAGCATCTGATCCCACAAAAAATTCATCTTTTCCATAACCAATTGCCAACGGTGGACCAGAACGAGCTGCAATCATAAGATTATCTTCACCTTCGAAAATAAGAGCAATAGCAAAAGCCCCCTGCAACCTTTTCCAGCTGGTACGCATAGCTTCTTGCGGAGAAAGACCACTTTTTAATGCACGCGTTATTAAATGTGCAATAACTTCCGTATCCGTCTCTGTTTCAAAGATATAACCATCCTCGATGAGTTCCTTTTGTAATTCTACAAAATTTTCAATAATACCATTATGAACAACCGCAAGCGTTTCAGTAACATGGGGATGTGCATTGCGTTCAACAGCAACTCCATGCGTTGCCCAACGGGTATGACCAATCCCTAAATTTCCCTCCAAAGGTGTTTTTTTTAATTTTTCTTCTAAATGAACAAGTTTCCCCTCAGCACGTACACGATAAAGATGCCCTTTATAAACTGTTGCCACTCCAGACGAATCATACCCTCTATATTCAAGACGTTTTAACCCCTCAACCAAAGAGGACGTAACACACCTCTTTCCAAGAATTCCAATAATTCCACACATTAAAAAGCTCCAACCCACATCTTAAGATTTAAATCTTATAAAACAATCCAACAGCCTTCATTTAAAACGATAAAGTATAAAATAATTCAAACATGGAGTACGGCAATCTTTAAGAGCAAATCTCCTATCCATCGTTAGATCGACACAAAACAAAGGAACAGATAAAAATCATCATTTTTTCTGTTTATTTTCTGTCAAGTTATTCTCTAAAAAACGCGCCCGAAATTTTGTTGCATAGCCCTCTTTTATAACCTGTCGTGCACGCCCAAAAGCCATACTGTTCATAGGAATATCTTTAGTAATAACACTTCCTGAAGCAATATAAGAACCATCCCCTATCACCAATGGGGAAACAAGCGCCGTATTAGACCCAACAAAAGCATGATCACCAATCATGGTTTTATATTTGTTAAATCCATCATAATTGCACGTAATCGTACCAGCTCCAATATTAGTATGTGCACCAATTTCAGCATCACCAATATAACTTAAATGATTGATTTTAGAAGATTCTCCTACCTTAGTCTGTTTGACTTCACAAAAATTTCCAACCTTGACGGACTTCGCCAACTCTGTTCCAGAACGCAAACGTGCATAGGGACCAATCTGTGCATCCTCACCAACCATAGCACCTTCTAGATAACTAAATGCATGAATAACAGCACCAGATTGTACTTTCACGCCTAATCCAAAATAAACATTTGGTTCTATCACCACACCTGGTTCAATTTCTGTATCATAAGAAAAATAAACTGTTTCTGGTTTTAAGAGTGTAACACCTGATAACATTAAATCGCGCGCTTTACGTTTTTGCCACAAAGAATCAGCCCTCGATAGCTCAAGACAGTTATTAATTCCCACAATATTTTCAAAAGGGACTTCAACAACACGCACATCCAATCCTTCACGCGAAGCAAGAGAAGCAATATCTGTTAAGTAATATTCTTTTTTCATATTGTTATTATTCACCTTCTCTAAAAGAGAAAGTGCATATTTTCCACGTATAGCGAGTATTCC
>NZ_HE998005.1:11973-13714 GCF_000312585.1 Bartonella queenslandensis AUST/NH15 | reverse complement strand
TTTCTTCTATAATTGCAATTAACTGACCATTTTTCTCGAGAAGGCGCCCATACCCTGTTGGATCTTGAGTATGAAAGCCTGCAAAAACAACATCGGCTCCATCAGCAAGCTGTGCACGCATTTGGTGCAATGACTCTTTCTGAATAAGAGGCGTATCCCCAAAAACAATGAGAACATCATCCACGCCCTTTTGCAAAGCTAAACGAGCCGTTAAAACAGCGTGCGCCGTTCCTAAACGCTCTTTTTGTTCAAAAATCATCACGTCTTTTACAAATGACTGAACAACATGTGTGACCTCTTGAGCACCACATCCCACAACGACAGCTAATTGCGAAGATTCTGCCAATTCTATTTGTTGTAGAACGTGGCATATAAGAGGCAATCCAGCAATTTTATGAAGCACCTTAGGCAGGGGCGATTTCATACGCGTCCCCTCACCTGCAGCAAGAACAATAGAAAGACAACTTCTAACCATAAAAACACATAAGACTAACGAGAAAATCCAAAAAAGTTCATAATATCGTGCCAACGAATATTTTCAACATAACTCAACGAAGGATAATGTTCTAAAAGCCAAAATGAAAGGTTCTGCATAGAGCCTGTTAAAAATAAAATCCCCGTAAGAATAAGAAAAACACCAATAATTTTTTCAACTTTTCCTAAATGAATACGAAAAGCTGCTAAAAACCGCATAAAATAACTGGAAAACAAAGCCGCCAATACAAAAGGGACAGCAAGTCCCAACGCATAAACTGCTAAAAGAATAGCTCCCTCACCTACAGTTTCTTTTGTTCCAGCAAGCGTTATAATAGGGCCTAAAATGGGACCAATACACGGTGTCCAACCAAAGGCAAAAGCCAAACCAATAACATAAGCCCCTAAAGGACCAGCAGGTGTTTTATAAGTCTGAAAACGGGCTTCACGAAATAAAAAAGAGATCTTTAAAAAACCTAAAAAATTTAAACCAAAAATAATAATGATAATCCCAGCAGCAAGTGCAAACCAATCACGATAATAACCGATGAACTTACCAATGGTACTTGCACTAGCCCCTAAAGCAACAAAAATAGTGGTAAACCCGAGGACAAAAGCAATAACAGAAGACAATAAAGCCCACCGTATAAAGACTTTCTCATCACGTTTTTCTGAACGAAAATCATCAATACCAATCCCTGCCATATAGCATAAATAAGGAGGGACTAAGGGTAAAACACATGGCGATAAAAAAGAAAGTGCCCCAGCAAAAAACACACCAACTGTTGAAATTTCAATCAAAACGCACACACCCCATCTTTCATTCACGGTTTAGTCCCATGAACAACGATCAATCTATCTCTTCATCAATCCGTTGCATATTTTGTTCATTTGCCACCACACTTATATCTTCATCATGACCAGAAACGACAGAAAAAACCTTTTGATAAATTTTATCTTTATTTTTAGCAATTGCAATATACTCTCCCTCTGCTAACACGAGTGAAACATAAGCACCAACTGTTTCATAAACGATATCACCAGAATCATTGGCCAGAGACCAACTTGTATCTGCAAGCGCTTCCCCTCCTTCTTGTCGCACCAGCTTTAAAACAATCTGAGCCGCCTGATGTTCAAGCGTAACCTCTGTCATTTTACCAGCCTCCACTTGAATATCCGAACGTGCCGTCGCATTAATGGAACCATAATGGGAAGCAACATGGTAGCGACCTGCTTTTAAACGCACAACAGATTGAGGTTTAACATT
>NZ_HE998005.1:0-11864 GCF_000312585.1 Bartonella queenslandensis AUST/NH15 | reverse complement strand
GGTTTAACATTCGATAAAATCACCCCCGTATCATCATTTTCTTTTTCATCCTCATAAATTGTGAAACGAAGTTCCTTTTCATTGATGATACCATTTAATAATGTCGCATTTAAAATAAGACCACCAGCCTCAAGGTGAAAAGTTTTCACAAGACTCTGCCCATTTTCCAGACGAACATGGCGCACAACACTCATATGACCAAATGAGACATGAACAAGATAACTTCCTGGCTCTAAATCAAAACGCGCACTTCCCCCCTTATAGGTTGCCACTAATGGTAATTTATTATCAATCCCTAAAATAGGGGCATAAACCCGCCAGACAAGATCTTTCTCAATATCTTGATGACTATTTGTTAATCGAGCATTCAAAATGAGTTGTGCCTGAGATGCTGAATTCTCTTTTTCCTGCTCTTGGGATTTTATAATAAAACTCCGTGATTGTCCCTGCTGCTGATCTACTCCTTCCTCACAAAAAGCACAGGGGCTCCAGATCAATAAAGTGAGTACCACCCATAATCGCACACATCGGTGCATTATTTTTACAAGACTAGCCATTTTTATATTGTTGACCAACATAATATTTTTTTCAAGAAACAATATCGCAACGCCCCCACTCTCAAATTGAAAAACTTACACCACAACCACATGATGAAACAGCATTAGGATTATGGATTTGAAAAGATTGCTCCATAAGATCATCCACAAAATCAATCTCAGCGCCTTCCATGAAAGGAAGTGAGAGTGAATCAATAAGTACAGTTGCTCCATCTTTTTTGAGAACGAGGTCATCTTCACACATTTCAGAAACCAAGTCATATTTATAAGAAAAACCAGAACACCCACCGCCTTCAACAGAAATACGTAATGCGATTTTATCGGGTTCACACAAAAGTATCTGCACAATTTGCTTAGCAGCAGCCTCTGAAATTTTCACATTCATTTTATATATCCTTGCATTAAACCATCAAGAAAGAGTATCCCATATTATAAACAGAAGTTTATTCATCATAAACCACTCTTAATTTTAAGGTGATAATGGACAGCTTGCAATGGATATAGGCACGATCAACTTCAATTACCAATCTCGAGCCGTCTACAGTGCTCATCCGCAAACAAGCCGTGGTCGATTATTCCATGAAACAATGAGCACCACACGCACACCTTTTCAACGAGATAGAGATCGTATTATCCATTCTAATGCATTTCGACGTCTTAAACATAAAACGCAAGTATTTATTGCTGATGAAAGCGACCATTATCGTACCCGCCTCACCCATTCCATAGAGGTATCTCAAATTGCACGAACATTAGCCCGTGCCCTGTATCTTGATGAAGATCTTGCCGAAGCCATTGCCCTTGTTCACGACTTTGGACACACGCCCTTTGGTCATGCAGGAGAAGATGCTCTTAATGAAGCCATGGCTCATTATGGTGGCTTTGACCATAATGCACAAGCCTTACGCATTGTTACAAAACTAGAACAGCGCTATGCAAATTTTGATGGACTCAACCTTACATGGGAAACCCTCGAAGGACTTGTAAAGCATAACGGTCCTCTTTTAGGTCCTTATGCAAAGAATAAAGAGGTTCCTACCGATATTTTACAATACAATGCAAAGCAAGATCTTGCACTCGATTGTTTTGCAGGACTAGAAGCACAATGTGCTGCGATTGCAGATGATATCGCATACAATGCCCATGATATTGATGATGGTTTACGGTCACAATTTTTAACACTTGATCAATTTGAACATATTCCACTAACAGCAGCAATCTTAAAAGAGATAACAGATGAGCATCCCCATCTCGACCACGCACGACGCGGTTACACACTTGTACGCAGACAAATAACAACCATGGTCGAAGATGTGATCAAACAATCACACGAAAACTTAGCACGCATCAAACCAACCAGCATAAACGATATTCACCAAG
Source organism: Bartonella queenslandensis AUST/NH15 (assembly GCF_000312585.1). Classification (GTDB taxonomy): domain Bacteria; phylum Pseudomonadota; class Alphaproteobacteria; order Rhizobiales; family Rhizobiaceae; genus Bartonella; species Bartonella queenslandensis_A. The sequence continues at coordinate 9,927 of NZ_HE998005.1, read as the reverse complement.
CAAAACAAACCACTGTTACCTTTTCACCGTCAATGACTGTTTACGAAAAAGAACTAAAAAACTTTTTATTTAAAAATCTTTATTACCACGAACAAGTTCTTAGCCGTCGCAATGCAGCAAAATGCATTGTACAAAAATTATTCAATTGTTATTATGAAAATCCAGATACAATGCCTGAAAATTGGTGTCAAAAAGCCATGTGTTTAAAAAATCAAGAGTTAGCACGTCTCATTGCGGACTTTCTTTCAGGTATGACTGATCACTATGCTCTACGTGAATATCATCGCTTATTTGACCATACAGATCATTTCGTTTAATAGCTTTTGGCATTATCATGGAAGCTAAATATGAATATTTTTAAAAACTTCGAAAAAAAAATTAAGAAATCAATTGAATTATCTGATATAAAAGGAAAAAATGGAGAAGAACTAGATTTATCAAAAATCACCGTTGATCCCCCACGTGATTCCTCCCATGGTCATTTATCAACCAATGCTGCTATGGTGCTTGCAAAATCTATTGGACTCAGTCCGCGTGCACTTGCAGATAAAATCATAGAACTGCTTAAAAATGATTCCTCCATCGAAAATATTGGTGTTGCCGGTCCTGGTTTTATCAACATCAAGCTTACAAAATTATTTTGGCAAGATGCTATAAAATATATGCTTGAACTAGGCCTTTCTTATGGTCGTACTTCAATGGGACAAGGAAAGCGCATCAATGTTGAATATGTCTCAGCAAATCCGACAGGCCCCATGCATGTAGGACATTGTCGCAGCGCCGTTGTTGGGGATGTTCTCTCCAATTTGCTGCAATTTACAGGCTATAATATTACGAAAGAATATTATATCAATGATGCAGGTCAACAAATCGAAGTTCTCGCTCACTCGGTACTGTTGCGCTATCGTGAAGCTCTTGGACAAAAAATTAATGAAATTCCAGAGGGACTCTATCCTGGAGAATATTTGATACCGTTGGGTCAATCATTGGCTCAAGAGTTTGGTGACCAACTCCTCACCATGGACAAAGATGAAGCCTTATCTATCGTGAAAGAACGGGCGATTCATGCAATGATGTCTATGATTCGCGAGGATTTAGCTGCCCTTAATATTTATCATGATATCTTTTTCTCTGAGCGAATGCTTTACGCAGATAATGCACGCGCTATTCGTAATACCATTAACGATCTCACTTTAAATGGTTATATTTACAAAGGAAAACTTCCCCCTCCCAAAGGACAAAATATAGAAGATTGGGAACCAAACGAGCAAACTTTGTTTCGTTCAACAAATGTTGGTGATGACCAAGACCGTGTTTTGGTCAAATCTGATGGTTCTTACACTTATTTTGCTGCGGATGTTGCTTATTTCCGAGATAAATTTAATCGTCATTTTGATGAAATGATTTATATTCTAGGAGCAGACCATGCTGGCTATGTAAAGCGGCTAGAAGCTATGGCAAAAGCAATTTCTGAGGATAAAGCCAAATTAAGTGTTTTCTTATGTCAATTGGTAAAACTCTTTCGTAATGGTCAACCTGTGCGCATGTCAAAAAGAGCAGGATCATTTGTCACTCTAAGAGACGTTGTCGAAGAAGTTGGTCGCGATCCAGTGCGTTTTATGATGCTATACCGCAAATGTGAAGCGCCTCTTGATTTTGATTTTGCAAAAGTAACAGAACAATCAAAAGATAACCCTATCTTTTACGTACAATATGCAAATGCACGTTGTCACTCAGTCTTTCGTCAAGCACAAGAAGTGCTTCATATTGAAAGTTTTTCAAATGACATCTTGATCACCCATCTTCATCGACTAATCGATGACAATGAAATATTATTAATACGCAAACTTTCTGAATATCCGCGTATCATTGAACAAGCCGTCATTCATAAAGAGCCACATCGATTAGCGTTTTATCTTTATGATCTTGCCTCCTGCTTCCACACCCATTGGAATAAAGGAAGCGAAAATCTCAATTTACGCTTTATTCAGCCTCATGATAAAGAGTTATCCTTTGCAAGATTGGGATTGATACAAGCCGTTATCAATATTTTATCATCAGGACTTAGCATTATAGGAGTCGAAGCCCCAATAGAAATGCGTTGAAAAAGTTCTATAAATACATACAATAGGTACTTTGTGATAAACTTTTTCATGTATCCTTGCATGAGAGGGGGAAAACTTATAATTTTAATATAACAAATCAAAACTAACCATTGATTGCACGGAAGTGCAAATCATTATGTGAGAAAAGCTATGAGCGATAACGATCGCAAAAATCCGCACGAAACAAAACAAGATCATGAACCCCATGATCCTTTAGAAAGACTTACGCGCATTTTTAATCCGACCAAACAAAGCGGAAACCAAAATGAGCACTCCTCTTTAGAGACAGATCGTTTAGCATCTCATTCCAAAACATCATCCTATGATGATGATTTTGATTTATCTTTTCTAGAAGAAGAACTTGAAAATAATTTAACACATAACTTACCGTTTGATGATCAAAAAAAGCAATGGAACTTGCATGCAACCAGCAACGCAACAGCCTCAGGTATTGCACAAACTGATTCTTTCAACCATTCAAGACAAAATAATTTATCTTCAGAGAAATATTCTTCACCAACCAGTCATGATGAAGAACAAATTTTAGACGCACTTTCTCCATTACCAATTCAAAAAAATCAATTACCTCAACAGAAAAAGACTGCAACAAGTTCTCATCCTTTTTTTGAAAAAAGTAATTTACCATCAGAATCAGAAAATTTCTTTTTTGATGAATCTGAAAGACGTAAAAATAAGAGAAGTGAAACAGAATCTATTGAACAAACTAATCATTTTTCAAAAACAACCTCACAACGGCTTGAGACTGCGAATATACAAAAAACTTATGATGGCAATCAAGACTTCTATGATACTGCTATAAACCGTCCCTATGCTTATGAAGTTTCAACGGATCAAGAAAATTGGACCCCCAAAGATCATATGGATGTCTCCTCTTATTCAAAAGAAGATGAATTTTTTCCATCTTCCGACCTTGTATCAGAGAGACAGAACACGGCAAAAAATCAAATAACGAATGATTTCTCTTCTCCTCTGGATTCTACACACGTTGGCAGACAATCTTATTTAAAAGAATCTTCACAAGAAGATTATACAACCAATTACCCTTATTTTTTTGAAGAAAATCCCTCTCAACAAGAAACGTATAGCGAAAAAGTTCCACCATATAATAAGGCTGAAAATATCTCTAACCCAGACAAAGAAATTTCATATACCCCAAATAATGTAGATGAGTTTTTTTCCTCATCAGAACCTCTTAATACAAAACAAACAGATAGCTCTTTTGCCCATAACTATACACACAGAAATACTCCTCCTCCCAATGTTGATACCTATAAATTTTCAGAAGAAATCGTAGAAAAAACTGGTCCTATTATGGTTCCAGAAGTCCCGTATGAAGCCCCAGAATACGATGTACCCAAAGGTGGTTTAGAAGAAGAATTTGCGGATGTACTCAATGTGGGAAATATTCCAAAAGGTGATTTTTTTCAAAAACAACAGAAAAATGAATCTTTCGATGAAATTTTTCATCAAACTATACAGAGTTCAAAAGAAGGGGGGGCTATAAACTCTAAAGAACAAAATGCTGACTATTTTTCTGCTACCAACATGGAATATAATTCTCCCTCTTTTAGTGAGAATCCGCCCTACACAAGATCAGATGAAATCCCTGCGCATCCCTCAGCACCTCCTCCCTTAAAAAGTCCTATTTTTGGTAAAATTTTCATCAAAGGTATTTTTCTTTTTATTTTAATAGCCATTGGATTTGCTGGTTATTCTCATTTTTTTATGCCATCACAGAAAAATGAAGAAACGGTCATTATCCACTCTGATAATACACCTTTTAAATTCACACCAGAAACAACTGAAACAAAAAATGATGTTGCCCATAATTTAGATGTCTATAAACAAACGACTAGACAAAATGAGAAACAAGAAAATACACAACAATTTCTGATTGATAACTCTGAACAACCTGAAAATTTAGAGGGATTCAATCCAGAAAAATCTCCAAATATTTCATCATCTTCTTCAACTGAATCTGATGTTGAAGATGCCGTCACACAAGCTATCAATCATACTATCCCAACACGAGAAGTACAAACCGTTATTGTCAATCAAGATGGTACAGTAACACTTTCTCCCGTGCATCAAACAGAGAGCAAACCTGCTGCTCAATCTGCAGAAACCATTGATCAAATTCCTGACGAGTTTCAAGAGTCGTCTGTTGTTTCATCGCATGATTCCGATAGAAAAGACCAAGAAAGTGATCATGATCTCAAAAATAATATTGATAAAATAATCGCCGAAAATAGTTCTAGCGCAGGTATTGAAGAAAAATTTATTCCTATTCCTTCTCATGCAGAAAGAAATGCAGAAGTTGAAACGCACACCGCATCTCGTCCCACATCACCAAACAGAGTTGCGCCACAAAATTCAGAGGGGTATTATGTGCAACTAGCCTCTCAACCAACGCCTGAGTTAGCTAGAGATTCTTTAAAAAATATGAAATCCAAATTTGGCTTTCTTATCGGTACCCGTCCTTTAAATATTCAACCGGCTTTTATACCAGGAAAAGGAACCTTTTACCGTGTTCGTATTCAAACGCAAAACCGTAATGAAGCTGTAATTCTTTGTGAAACCATTAAAAGTTCTGGTGGAAGTTGCTTTATCACACGCTAAAATAACCATACAACGGTTGTTAAAACCGTTGTATGATTTATTTCAGGGCCATTTATGCAGAACATTTAATGATTTATTGAAAGATTCAGAAATTAAAATTGTCTCAATCTTTTTTCTTATGTATTTAAGCTAACCTTATTCTTTAATCTGTGTCAGTTTTCGCCTTATTTAAAAGATTATGCTTACGAAAAAATTACTGCGTACTCTTATAGGTATAGGGTACAGGAGGGGGCGAATTTAAATCCTTTTGAGGCGTTGTTATGGTCTGGCTTGCTTCTGGAGTATTATAATGTGAACTATGTTCAGGAGATTTTGCAAAAAAAGATCCTAAAAAACCAAAAATAAACCAGATAATAACCAATGCAAGAAGAATAGCAAAAATACCCTTAGCGATTGAAACACGCTGTTCATGATCTTTTCTTTCTGAAGCTCTTTCTGCAGCCATACGTTCTTCATATGTGTGATAATTTTTATCAATCATAGTGAATTCCTTTTCTTAATTCCCTTATCTTTAATTTCTATAAAGTATGCATATATGAAATTATTCAGATACTTATTTTGAGAAAACGACGATTATAGATAAAAGTTCCAGTTTACTTCATAAAGTCAGAAAAAAAGCCGAGAATAAAAATTAAAATATCACCATAGCCTTTGAATTCTAGAACAAAACCCTTTGAGTTCTGCAATAAAACATTGACACAAAGGATTTGCTAATAATAGAGTTATGATCGAAATATCTCATTATTTTTATTAATAAAAAATAAAACATTCTCAAAAGGTTTTTTTATGAAATCTCCCATATCGTCACTTCCCTTTAAAATAGAAAAGCATCCATCACCTCTGTCAGAAGAAAAACGCGAAGAAGTTCTAAAAAATCCCGGCTTTGGTCAATTTTTTACAGACCATATGTGTACTATTCAATGGACAGAAGACAAGGGCTGGCATAACGCCGTTATTTCTCAATACAAAGCTTTAGAGATTAACCCTGCAAGCACTGTTTTGCATTATGGACAGGAAATTTTTGAAGGGTTAAAAGCATATCGTGCAAAAGATGGACGCATCTTGCTCTTCCGTCCTGATGCCAATGCGCAACGATTTATAGAGTCAGCAAAACGGTTAGCCATGCCAAAATTACCAAAAGATATTTTTCTGGATGCCGTTCATCAATTAGTAAAAGTTGATCAAAAATGGGTTTCTGATCTTCCCAATGCTAGCCTCTATATCCGTCCATTTATGTTTGGCAATGAAAACTTTTTGGGCGTTCGCCCTTCTCAAGAATATCTTTTTTGTATCATAGCCTCTCCAGTTGAATCCTATTTCAAAGGAGAAGAAAAATCTGTCAGTGTCTGGATTGAAACAGAGTATAGTCGTGCTGGTCCAGGAGGGACAGGTGCTGCTAAATGTGGTGGCAACTATGCAGCCAGCTTACTTGCACAAAAAAGTGCAACGGAAAACAATTGTAGCCAAGTGCTCTTCCTTGATATGATTGAACATAAATGGATTGAAGAACTTGGCGGTATGAATGTCTGCTTCATTATGGACAATAATACACTCGTAACCCCTCCCCTTAATGGAACTATCCTTCCAGGAATAACACGTCATTCAATTTTACAGTTGGCAAAACAAAGGGGATTAACGATAGAAGAGCGCCCTTACTCTTTTGCAGCACTGCAAGACGATGCAAAGAGTGGGCATCTTAAAGAAGTCTTTGCTTGTGGAACAGCTGCCGTTGTCACATCAATCGGCCGTTTTAGATATAAAGGAGGAGAATTTATTATCGGAAATGAAACAATTGGAGAAGTTACAAAGCAACTTCGGACACAATTGGTTGATCTTCAAAAAGGAAATATAGAAGATAAAAATGGCTGGGTGCATTCTGTCCAGCTCTCATAATAAAACGGTATTCTCACATCTATAAACGCTTCCATGAATACATTACCTTCATGGAAGCGTAAATGTTCATTAAAAATCTCTTTATTTTTTAGTAGCGACAAAAAAAACATTAATCAAATTTTGAATGATCCCTATGCTGTGCTTTAATATTACGGATTGTACCCGTATGGGAACGCATCACAAGAGTTTCTGTTTGAATGTAGCGAGGTGTGAATTTAACGCCAGAAAGCATATTACCATCCGTCACCCCTGTTGCTGAGAATAAAACATCACCCTTTGCCATTTCTTCCATTGTATAAACCTTATTGGGATCACTAATCCCCATTTTAGCTGCACGAGCAATTTTTTCTTCTGTATCAAGCAGCAAACGACCTTGCATCTGTCCCCCAATACAGCGCAAAGCAGCAGAAGCTAAAACACCCTCTGGTGCTCCACCAATCCCCATATAAATATCAATACCTGTTTCTTTTGAATCCGTTGTATCAATGACAGCAGCAACATCTCCATCACCAATCAAGCGAATTGATGCCCCTGTTGCTCGTACTTCATCAATCAATTTTTCATGACGAGGTCTATCCATAATACAAACAGTAATCTGATTAACAGCAACGCCTTTAGCCTTTGCAAGAGCATGGATATTATCAGCGGGATGAGCGTCTATATCGACGATTCCCCTTGGATAACCAGGACCAATAGCAATTTTTTTCATATAAACATCAGGAGCGTAAAGAAGGTTACCCTTTTCAGCAATTGCAACGACTGCCAAAGAATTAGCAAGATTTTTAGCACAAAGTGTCGTTCCCTCGAGTGGATCAAGTGCAATATCAATCGCCAATCCATTTTGAAGACCTACTTTTTCTCCAATATAGAGCATAGGTGCTTCATCCCGCTCACCTTCACCAATCACCACGGTACCCTCAATAGGCAATCGATTAAGTTCCCTCCGCATTGCATCTACAGCAGCTTGATCCGCAGCCTTTTCATCACCACGTCCGCGCCAGCGCGCAGCAGCAACAGCAGCGCGTTCAGTAACACGTACCAATTCAAGCGTCAAAATACGATCAAGTCCATTTAAAATCTTCTGAGTTGTGGGCATATGAAAAAATCCTACCGAATGAATTCCAGAAAAAAATATAAGTCCTTATTAAGCACTAAGAATAAAGCGTTTGGCAAAAATAAAAACTTTTCACAAGAGATATAAAGTATTCAAGCTTGTCTTATCAAGATAAATTATCAATTCTCTGCATACGTTCAATACGAATGAATTGAGATTTTGCAACAAGATGTCCATCTTTTTCAATTTCTGCAAGTGCCTGACGTACATTCACTTCTGTTGTTTCATGCGTGATTAAAATAATCGTTTTTTCAATCTGATTTTCTACAAGAGGTCTTTGAACAATCGACTCTAATGAAATGTGATTATCAGCCATATGCCTTGCAACCGCAGCAAAAACACCAGCACGATCATGAACATTTAAACGAATAAAATAACCACCAGCATGATGTGAAATGCGTGCTTTTTGATGAGGAGAAAGTTCTAATGCTGGACGTCTTAAAACAGGAGCATAGTGAAAACCAAAACGTGCCTTTGCTATATCAGCCAAATCACCAATAACGGCTGATGCTGTTGCCATTCCTCCAGCGCCAGGACCAGAAAACAGTAATTCACCTAATAGATCACTTTGAATAGAAAGAGCATTGGTTACACCATTGATCTGTGCAATCATTGAGGACGTTGGGACCATTGTTGGATGAACGCGTTGTTCTATTCCAGAATCCGTTTTTAATGCAACCCCTAAAAGCTTAATTCGATACCCCAATTCATCAGCCGCTCGGATATCAATTTGCGAAATATTATGAATTCCTTCAACATAAACATCATCTAACGAAACAGCTGTCCCAAATGCTAAGCTTGTCAACAAAGCTAATTTATGAGCTGTATCATTTCCCTCAATATCAAAAGTTGGATCTGCTTCAGCATAACCGAGTCTCTGAGCATCTTCTAAACAATCTTTAAATGAAAGACCTTCCGTAAACATGCGTGTTAATATATAGTTACAGGTTCCATTGAGAATACCATAAATCCGCGTTATATGATTACCGGAAAGAGATTCTTTCATTGCTTTAATAATAGGAATTCCTCCTGCAACAGCTGCTTCAAAATGAAGAAAGACGCCCTTTTGCTCTGCAATTATAGCCAGCTCTACTCCATGTCGAGCAAGAAGAGCTTTATTGGCCGTCACAACATGATGCCCCGCCTCAAGTGCTTTCTTAACAGCGGTATACACCACATCTAATTCACCACCAATTAACTCTACAAAAACCTCAATCTCATCAGAGACAGCCATCTCTACAGGTGAATCAAACCATCTTATATTACTGAGATCAATTCCACGATTACGGCCTTTATCGCGCGCACTAACAGCAACGACTTGGATGGGTCTCCCACATTGACAAGCTAAACTATTCGCTTTTTCATATAGAGCTTGAACAACTGAAGTACCAACTGTACCAAGTCCTGCAACACCAACTTTTAAAGCTTCTGGCATTATCTAACCACTACCCCCTAATCTTTATTGAAAAATCGTTTAAATGATGTGCCACTCAACACAAAGAATACTGATATCCATCAGAACAAAAGAAATCCCCTGTTCTCTTCATTTTATTTTTTCTAATAAAATTACCCCCGCTTATTCAAGCAAAATTCCTAAAAATACAAATATTTATTTTCTTCAAAGATTTCATAATCTTTACAAAAAGTCTAATTCAAAACGAAAATCTACAAAACTTATAAATGCAAATTACCATAAAAAATTGCCATGTTTTTTTAAAGTAAAAAAACCGTTCATAAAAACTAAACTCTCTCAACAAAGGATAGAAAAAAATCTCTCAAAAAACAATCAATAACAAGCGAAAAGATATTGAAAACTTGGTATGAAAACACACACATTTCTTCTAAATCAACAAATATTAAACAAAAAACACTCTCTCATATGATACATAAATAGAATGGAAAAAATAAAGCAGATTAGTAAATAATACCATATTCTTTCTTACCATTATATAGCTCAAACTATCATTCTTTAATGCAAAAATTCTGAGCGCTCTTCTAATCGACACAAGATATTGATTTATAATGATAATTTAGCGTTATTCATATTGAATTAGAACCCCGAATATCGTAAGATTCTCTCATTTCAAATCTGCTTATCTTGAATCAATCAATATCACTTGCTTGCACACCACAAGCGGGGCTGGCGTGTGGGTTAAAATTATTAAAGAAAGGACT
>NZ_HE998004.1:9480-10853 GCF_000312585.1 Bartonella queenslandensis AUST/NH15 | reverse complement strand
TGCAAGGTACTTCAAAGAAGTTATAAATGGAATGAATAGAAGAAAATATTTAAGGATTAGGATTTTTCTCATATCGCTTTTTACAAAAAGCAATAAAAGCTGCGTCTGGATTTTTTAAAATAGGTCGATTATTATTCATCCAGAATTCACGCCATTCATCTTCAAGATAGTAGATATCATAACGCGGGGCAACTATACGAGCTTTGTGGTAAGTTTCTGGATTTAAATGCGGAAATGCTTGAATTTGTGATGATCGCGTGACTTTATTTTTGTTTATGAAAGTTATGATGTCATCATCTATTTCAATCGTGTAATCAGGTAAGTGGTTACTTTTTATCAAATTATTCATCATATATCTAAACTTGTTAAGAGAGCTTTTTGCTCCACTTTTTTTCAATAATAAAGAAAGATTGATTTTCCAATTCCTTTGATGTCCACAATGTTTGCGTGCAATTTCATAAATACGTCGTTCTATCGGTTTGCGAAGCCTAAAATAATCACGATGCAATGTTAGAACTTGTTTTGCCTGAATTGCATTAAAAATCCAATCGGATAGAATAATCTCACACCATAACAAACGCCCATCAAGTCCATGTTTGCGGCGAATTGCGGAAGCATCAATTAAGCCAAATCCATTTATTTGTTCTTCATCTCCTGTCACAATATTGGTACGAATGCGTGTTCCTTCGAGGCGATCAAGCGCTTCAATAAGCGCCATATAATCGCGTCCTGACGTGCCTCTATTCGTAAATTGCAAAAGATCTCGAGTATTAATTCTAACGCGTTTTGAAATTGATTCATTTTTATTGTTTTTAGACATAATTTTTGAAATACAATAAATAAGGATATCCTTATCATAGATTGTTGCCAATCCTTTAATACTAGGAGTAATCTCAAGCCAATTTCCATTATGTTCATAACGTCTAATACATAATTCAGGCTTTTTGGAAAGAGAATAGAAGGGATGTTCAAAATGTTGTGTTAAATCCTTCAGAACAGCATCTGCAACATCACAAATGAACAAGTCTTCCTGTGGATACCTATCAGGTATGAGAAAATCTGTATTTTGAGATATTTTTTCCATGCATTTATATTCGTGGTTTTAAGAACTATGTCAAGAAGTTCGTGGTTTTAAGAACAAAAGTTCGTGGTTTTAAGAACAAAAGTTCGTGGTTTTAAGAACAAACTGTTTCTAAAAAGACTTTATAATCAAATAGTTATTATGTGAATAATTGTCCGTAACACTATATTAACACTATATTTAACACTACGCGCGCGAAGCGCATGACTGTGGATAACTTGTTAAGTTATTGATATAAAAAAACATTTTTTTTCTTTAAAAAAAATTCTCGATTCCTAAAAACTTCAAAATC
>NZ_HE998004.1:3620-9104 GCF_000312585.1 Bartonella queenslandensis AUST/NH15 | reverse complement strand
ATAATCGGGTATATATTCCGGTATGCAAACAAATATATTTCCAATCACACAAGAAATATTGGCTCTTATTACTGAAATTGAAAAGCCGTCAGAAAACTTCGTGTAACAGAAATCTATTATGACTCCTGAAAACATCGAGATGTAGAAAAACGATACTCTCCTCTTATGACAATAGAGATTTTTTAAGAGCACGATTAATTGCTTCAGGTTCATTTTCAATGATTAAGAGTAACAAACGAGAAGAAGTATCTATAGAATATCGTCCTTGTTCCCAATCCCGAATGCGTCCTACAGAAAAACCAAAACGTGCTGCAAATTGGGTTTGTGTTAGTCCAATATTTTTTCTGATTTTTTTGACATCAACATTCGCAGGAATATGGATACCAAATTTAGTGACATCCGCTTCACCTTTAGCATAGGCAAGAGCTTCACGAGCACCTTGTAATATACGAGATCCTGCTTTATTTGTCTTATCCATTATTTTCTCTTTCTATACTCATCGAGAAGTGCATTTAAAATTTTCTTCAACTCATTCTTCTCTGATTTTGTTAAATTCCCTTGAGATGATTTACTATAAATATCTAAGAGAAATACCGAAATATTTTGACCACCGAAAAAGGTAATAACCCTATATCCTCCACTTTTACCCCTATGCTTTGTTGGAAATCTAACTTTCCTTGCTCCACCGGTTCCTTGCATAAGATCACCAGCATCTGGATTAGCAGCAATAAAAGAAACAATATTAAATAATTCTTCAGGTGATATACCTTCTTCTTTCGCAGAAGTTAAATAAGCTGGTGTTTCAATCACTGTTTGCATACATTATTCAATATACGGAGTACCCGTAGATTATCAATGAAAAAAATACGTGATACCCGTAATTATAATGATGTAGATTATATGATGTGAAAAATCTTATAAGGATTTGTATTGTAATCAGGTATAATCAGGTATATATTCCGGTATGCAAACAAATACATTTCAAATCACACAAGAAGTATTGGCTCTTATTACTGAAATTGATGAGTTCAAAGGTGCTTGGCGTAGCTTTGGAACTCTTGCACCAGAGCGATTAAATGCTCTTCGTCATATTGCTACTGTTGAAAGTATTGGGTCTTCTACACGCATTGAAGGTAGCAAATTAACAGATCGCGAGATTGAACAGCTTTTAGCAAATTTAGAAATTAAGAGTTTAAGAAGTCGTGATGAACAAGAAGTTATTGGTTATGCCAAGGTTATGGAAACAATTTTTCAATCTTGGAATGATATTCCCATTACAGAAAATCATATCAAACAACTTCATCGTGATCTTTTGTGGCATAGTAATAAAGATGAACGACATCGAGGTGAATATAAGAGCTCACGTAATGATGTAGCAGCTTTTAATTCTCAAGGGAAAATGGTTGGTATCGTTTTTGAAACGGCTACACCATTTGATACACCGTATCGAATGCAAGAACTTATTACTTGGTTCAATAAGACAAGTGAATTAAAAGAGCTTCATCCTTTACTTACGATTGCTATTTTTAATGTCACTTTTTTAGCGATTCATCCTTTTCAAGATGGAAATGGACGCTTAAGCCGCATCTTAACCACCTTGCTTTTGTTACAAAAAGGTTATGTTTATGTACCCTATTCATCCCTTGAAAGTATTATTGAGAATAATAAAGAAAACTACTATTTAGCTTTGAATCAGACTCAAAAAACAATTTATACCCCAACACCTAATTGGGAACCTTGGATACTCTTTTTTTTACGCGCTCTACAAAAACAAAAACGCCAATTAGAAATAAAAATAGAGAGTGAAAAAAATGCTCTTTTTTCTTTACCTGAATTGGCTCTTAATATTCTTGATTATGTACGTAATCACGGACGTGTTACAACCCGTGATATGGTGCGTGAAGTTGGTGCAAGCCCTAATACACTTAAAGTAACTTTTACATCATTAGTTGAAAAAGGTCTTTTGATGCGTCATGGAAAAGGGCGGTCAACTTGGTATAGCCTACCTTAATTTTAAGGCTCTTGGTTCTTACATTCAGGAAATAATTAAAAGATATTGACACTAATTTCTATTTTTTTTGAGTGAAAATATAGAACCTACAAAAACTAAACCTATTGTTACTATGTATAATACCATATTACAGTCTTAATTTACTCTTTATGAAAGGAGTTTTGCTGATTTTCCTTTTTGCTTTAAAAGGTCAATCGCTAATTTATCAAACGAAACAAAGATTTCACCACCTAACCAATTACCCTCGTAGGATATTATTCCATCTGTGAAATCACCACCAGCCTCTAGAATAGCAATCCCTACTTCAACAGCTGGTCGATTCATCACTACATTACTGGTTGCTAGCAGATCACGTAACATTCCAGCTACATCTTCTTTTGATAGTTTTGCACCTCGGCGAAGTATCCAAACAAGTTCGCATAGACAAGGCAAAGAAATAGCTATGAGAGAAGCTTCTCTTAAAATTTTACTTGCTGCTTCACCTTGCTTTTTATCATCTTGTAAAATAGCACGAGCAAGAACATTTGTATCTACAGAAATCTTCATTTTTTTCCAGCCCAACCAGAAGACGTAATTTCGTTCATTTCTTCAATGGTTAGTGGTTTTTTTAGTTGTCCAGCAAATCGTCCAATAAAGCTCTCAATTGTGCTTGTAGGTTGTGCTGCTTTTATACGAAGTTCGCCATTTGGTAACTTATCAAAGCTTATCCTTTGACCTGGTTTAACACCAAGGTGTTGTAATAAATCTCTCTTTAACGTGATTTGTCCTTTTGCTGTAACAGTTAGTGAAGTCATAGAAAAAATCCTCTTACATATAATGATCCAATATATATAAAAGTAATGTAAAAATCAATTACTTTCAAAAAAAGAGATTGTCAAAGAGTTATATAACTGATGTTAGACATGAAGAATTGTAAAATGAATTCGTTTGCACATCTAAATATACTCTTGATTATATTTGATTGAAATTACATTACATAATAAAAACACACACCATACGTATAGCATATGTTATATGTATGTTTATCGTATGATATACGTATGGTATGTGTATGTATTGTAAATATACTATGTATGTTTAATATATGTTAAACATATGCTGTATATACATATAACATATGTAGAACATACGTAAGGATTTTGATATATGCCAACAATTGTATTTTCTTCTTCAAAAGGTGGTGTTGGAAAATCAACAGCAGCACTTGTTCTATCTCAAGTCTTAGCTCAACACGGATCAAAAGTTAAAATAATAGATACTGATCCTAATCAACCTATAGCCGATGAGTGGTGGAAAAATGCTAGCCCTAATTATCCATTAAATATTGATGTTCAAGGAGGGGTTAATGAAAACACTATTATAGATGTTATAGATGAAGCAGCACATACACATAGTTTTGTTATTGTTGACCTTGAAGGATCTGCAAATATGACAGCGTCATACGCTATTAGCCGTTCTGATATGGTTGTTATTCCTATGGCGGGAACAAAACTCGACAGTCGTGAAGCGGCAAAAGTTATTGCTTTTATAGAACGTGAAGGAAAAGCAAGAAGAAGTAATATTCCTTATCGTATTATGTTTTCAAAATGTTCTGCAATCCAAACTCGTGAAGAAAAAGATATTCGCAAAGAATTAATTGAAGCAAAATTACCAGTTTTGGCGCATGGAATGATGAATAAAGCTGCTTTTTCCTCTATTTTTGGCTTTGGATGCACTCTTTATCAGTTGAATAAAGAAGATGTATCAAATGTCGAATCCGCTATAATAAATGCTGAGAAAGTTGCTACTGATATTGTACAAGCATTAAAACTCGAAGGAGTCATGTAATGATAAAAGAGCGTAAATCAACATTCTCAATTTTAAATAATCTATCCACTGTAGAACCTACAACAAAAGCTCCTAAGCGTGATAAGCAGGAAATTGATAAAATAGCTCAACAAAGTGGTTTTACAACACGTCACGCACCTTTTGACAATACAAGAGCACCTATTTTAACTAAAAATGGTCATATTGACGGTAGATCTAAGCGTCGTAGTATGAGAACAAGCCGAATAACTCTTGCAATTCGACCAGATGTTGAACAAGAATTTCGTGCACTTGCTGAAAAATTGACACCTCCTGAACAAAATCTTTTAACTCTTGGAGACGTTTTACAAATTTTAATCCGTCATTATAAAGATACTATGAAAGATTAATGAACAGAAAGAATTCATTAGCAGCTACATTAGGGGTTGGTGTGCGATTTATTCGTGATTTAGAACACGGAAAAGAATCTTGTAGTGCTTATAAACAGAGCGATTAGTTTTTACGCTATAATTTTAAAAGTCTTAATTGACGACAAACAGTATCCATCAGTCAACTGCGGTGAATATAGGTCTTAATCACCGCATAATTTGCGGTGATACAGCTTGATTTACGGCGAATGATCCCTATAATCACTATAAATTATGTGGTGATTAAAATGTGGATTCATGAACATAAAAACTGGCCAAAATTTATGTGGAACACGAACGCCTTTGTCTTAAAGCTAGCTGATATACGACATCGACAAGGCCGCTTGCTTGGTCGTATGGAGGGACTTGGCTTTATATTTAAACGCGAGGCTTCCCTCACTACTCTTACCAATGATATTGTTAAATCATCAGCTATTGAAGGTGAGCACCTAAACCCAGAAGAAGTCCGTTCATCTGTTGCTCGTAGGCTTGGAATTGATATTGCTGGACTTATTCCTGCGAGCCGTGACGTTGAAGGCATCGTGGAGATGATGCTTGATGCCACACAGCAATTCTTTAAACCGCTCACAAAGGAACGATTGTTTGGCTGGCACGCCGCCTTATTTCCAACGGGACGAAGCGGTATGCATAAAATCACCGTTGGTGGCTGGCGTAAAGTAGATGCTGACCCTATGCAGGTCGTTTCTGGTCCTATTGGTAAAGAAAAGGTCCATTTTGTAGCTCCAAATGCCGAGCGGCTTGAAAAAGAAATGACACGGTTTCTCACGTGGCTAGAGCGGAAAGATGACACTGATCCTATTATCAGAGCAGGAATTGCTCACCTGTGGTTTGTGATAATCCACCCATTTGAAGATGGAAATGGACGAATTGCCCGCGCTATCGGTGATATGGCGCTTGCTCGTGCGGATGAAACACAAGAGCGTTTTTATAGTTTTTCCTCGCAAATTGAAACCGAACGGAAAAATTATTACAATCAGCTTGAAAAACAACAACGAGCCACTCCCGATATTACAGATTGGCTATCTTGGTTCTTAGATTGCCTTGGCCGTGCAATTGATAATGCTGAAATGACGCTTAGCAATGTTCTATTCAAAGCACAACTTTGGGAGAGAATTAATCAAAAGCCTGTCAATAATCGGCAACGGCTAATCATTAACCGCATGCTTGAGGATAATTTTGAAGGCTTTATAAATACCTCAAAATATGCCAAGCTGGCTAAGTGCTCAAATGACACGGCGC
>NZ_HE998004.1:1209-3253 GCF_000312585.1 Bartonella queenslandensis AUST/NH15 | reverse complement strand
CTTCGTGATATCAGGAACTGAAAGAACGTAGTATATTCATTCAAAATCCTGGTGCTGGACGCAACACCAGCTATAGATTACCAGATCGCAAAGAATAACTGTATTTTGGGTATTCTTGCATTTTCACATCTAAAAAACGATCATTTTTTAGGTTAGTACTCTATTATATCTTAAGATACTATATACTATATATAGTACCATAAAGTACGATATCTTATTTAGTGAGGAATGAAATGCCTGTTATACCCTTTGCTAATTCCAAAGGGGGTAGTGAAAAACAACTGCTGCTTTACTCCTTGCTTGTGAACTTGTATATGCTAAACCTGTTACAATTGCAGAGCCTATCCTACAAACAAAATTGTTATGGAAAAAACAGGGATTTCTCATGCTACTTATTTTAGGCTTAAAAGTAGGCTTAAAAAACAGCTTGCTCTAAAAAATTAGAGGTACTTTGATTGATCAGATTCAACTATTAAATTAAATATAAATAAATATTACAAAAGGAGTTTCCTATGAAAAAGAAATTACCCAAAAGTTATATGACTGATGCTGAACGTGAGGAGTTACGAGCAGGCGGATTAGATCAAAACTGTATTTATACTGCTGAATCAGAAGCAGCGGACCGTGCTAACGATAGCAAAGCAGCATGGGAATGGTTAGCAATGACTGAACCTCCAGCACATACACTTCTGTTTCTTAAAAAGCGGCATGGAGCACAATTTATTCGTGATATGGGATTTTCTACTAAAGATGCTGATAAAGAATATGGTCCTGATTGGTTAGATAAAGATGTTATCATAGGAGGTCATCATTTTTAAAGAATTTGAGGAGTTAGAACGTATTTTTGTTCGCGAAAATAACTATGTAAAAAGTCTTGATGACGCATTGATGACCAAGAAACTACATGGTGTGCGGAGTGGTTTGTGTAGTTATCTTCGTAACATTGGGAAAAGCGGTGATTTATCATCACTTCTTGGTACGGAACGTAGTCTTGTAGAAAACGATTTGTTTAGATATGCCAATAGTAAGGCTATGATTAGTAGTCTTAAAACAGCATTAATGGAAATAGATGTTATTAAGAAGCACGTAATCCTTGTTAGTAATCCTGCGCAATATAAGACGGTAAATGAGGTTTATAGTTTACCCAAAAATCGTAAAGGCGGGTTGCCTTACGACGAAGCACGCCAAGCAATGGCATCCCATTATGCACGGTTAGGAAATTTAGATAAATCTCGTTTAACGTCAATTGAAAAATCAATTATTGATGTGCGTAAAGAAAATATGATGGTTACGCGTAAGCTCTATGAAAAAATGCAAGCCAAAGCTATTGGCATAGATCTATAATCCAATAAAGATGTTTCTCTTAGTTATTATCATTTAATGAGATTATTAAGCCGTAGATTTTATCCATTATGTGTATAATGCGCAAAATATTGCCTTTCATAAGCAAAAAAACACAAAATATTGTTTTTAAAAAATAGAAAAATCATTTTTTTACTGGAAAAGCTTACCAAGAGTTGCTAGTTTAATACAGTTAAATGACATTGATTCTACGAATTTAAATTCAAAACAGATTTAATGTCTCGGAGGGATACCCCATGAAATAAAAAAATTCTTTCTTACAGTTCGTAAGAGTACAAAAAAAATTGATATAAAAAATACCTTGGCGGCGCATCACTTATAGGCTCACGCCTATCATGTTGGTTATAAGCATGATATCCATGATGCGATCAAGAAAGCAAAAAGCCAACATTGCAAAAACGCCGCCTAAAGAAAACTTCGCCTTGTAGGACAGACAAAGTATTTCGATAATAGCAATACTGAAATAACAGAATCCGTCCTGTAATGCAAGTAGCAGGAAGGGATTTTATGTATTTTACACATGCTATAGGTAATGCTTATGCATTACATACGACAGCTCAAGAAATTACTTATGCATTATGTGGTAGATGGCATGGACATTATGGACTTGCTCGTTGCCCCGCTCATGATGATAGGTTGCCTAGTTTATCCCTTTCTAATGGACATGATGGACGTCTCTTAC
>NZ_HE998004.1:0-645 GCF_000312585.1 Bartonella queenslandensis AUST/NH15 | reverse complement strand
CAATAAGTCATACACCTATGACCGTATAGGGCGTGGAACCATTTTTATTCCCAATGCAACCGTCTCTATCATAGGGGGTATTCAACCTGCACGTATTATTCCCATTATTCAAGCCATGCACCGTGGAATAAACGATGATGGTTTCATGCAACGGTTTCAAATGCTGATCTTTCCCGATGAACGACAAGAGCGGTTATGGGTCGATAAACCTCTCAATCAAAAGGCATGGGAAAGCTATCAAGGGATTTTTCGTTCTCTTTATGATAAACCATTAGGCTCACCAAAGCATCCTATTACCATACGCTTTTCTGCTGAAGCCCAAGAGATGTTTCGTGAATGGTGGGAAGATTTTCAGAAAAGAATAAAGAGTGGTCATTTCTCTGCAAGTTTAAAAGCACATCTTTTGAAAATGAATAGAACCATACCAACCCTTGCGTTGATTTTTGAACTGGTTGAGGGTGGGCGTTTTGAAGTCAATAGAGATGCCCTTGAAACCGCCTTGCGATGGGAAAAATATTTGTTAAGTCATGTCAAAAGGCTCTATACGGCTGCGGATAGCTTAGCAACAGAGGGGGCAAAATTGATTGTAGAGCGTTGTGATTGTTTACCCGATGTTTTTACAGCAAGAGATATCTATAGACGGTG
>NZ_HE998003.1:276423-277047 GCF_000312585.1 Bartonella queenslandensis AUST/NH15 | reverse complement strand
TGATGAATTATCCGGTTTCTTAACAGATATGGAACGGAAGGAATATCAAACAGATCGTGCCTTTTATTTGGAAGCTTTTAATGGAGATGGTCAATTTACTTATGATCGGATTGGGCGTGGAACCATTTTTATTCCCAATGCAACCATCTCTATTATAGGGGGCATTCAACCCTCTCGCATTCTCCCCTTTATACGCAATGTTTTATATGGCAAAGGCAATGATGGTTTCTTACAACGCTTTCAAATGCTTGTCTTTCCCAATGAGACAAAAGATTGGAAGTGGGTTGATAGACCTCCCAATCAAGAAGCATGGGAAACTTATGAAGGGGCATTTCGCTCTCTTTATGATAAACCTCTTGGTTCACCAGATCACCCGCTTGTGATGCGCTTTTCTGCTGAAGCTCAAGAGATCTTTCGTGAATGGATGCAAAAGATGTTTAAAGAAGCCAAAGAGAATAACCTTTCTGAAAGCTTACAAGCGCATCTTTTGAAAATGCCTAAGACCATAGTAAGTCTTGCCTTGATTTTTGAATTAACCGAAGGGGGGCGTTTTGAAATCAATAAAGATGCCCTTCAAACCGCCTTGCGATGGGAAAAATATTTGTTAAGTCATGTCAAAAGGCT
>NZ_HE998003.1:273327-276022 GCF_000312585.1 Bartonella queenslandensis AUST/NH15 | reverse complement strand
CTCTCTCTTAGAATATTATCGTCAAAAAGCTAAATCACCCCGTGAATTAGGAACATTGTTTGAAAACCTTGTCATGGCTTATTTGACGAAAGATCCTCTTCAAAAGCAAGAATACGAAAAGGTTCAAACCTATTGTGAATGGGCGCAAGAGCGTAATGAAGATGGAACAGATATTGGGATTGATCTGGTCGCTACAATCCGTGATGAAGGCGGCTATGCGGCTATTCAATGTAAATGCTATGACGCTTCTCACATAATTAAAAAAGAAGATATTGATAGTTTTATCGCTGCCTCGGGAAAAAAGATCTTCACCCGTCGTATACTGGTTGATAGCACCGAAACAGATTGGAGTGACAATGTTGAACTGACTTGTGAAGGGCAAGAGGTTCATATTCAACGGATAAACCTTTTTGATTTAGAAAACAGTCAAATTGATTGGGGGGCTTATAAAGAACAAGGACAAGCCGTCCTTAAAGAGAAACCCAAAAAAAAGCTTTTAGATCATCAAAAAGAAGCCCTTGAGAAAGTCTGTGAAGGTTTACAAGAAGCAGATCGTGGCAAGCTGATTATGGCATGTGGAACGGGCAAAACTTTCACCAGTTTGAAGATAGCAGAACAGATAGCAGGAAAAGGCAAGCGTGTATTGTTTTTGGTGCCCTCTCTTGCTCTTATTTCTCAAACAATTCGTGAATGGACAGAAGATACAGAAGTGCCTTTGCGTTCTTTTGCTGTCTGTTCGGATACACAAGTGGGCAAGCGTCGTAAGAATAATAAAAATGATGCTCTTGAATTTGATAGCTCTGATCTTGCCTTGCCTGCTACAACGGATGCAAAAGAATTGGCTAGCAAAGCGGGTAAGGTTTCACATGATCTCATGACTGTGGTGTTTTCCACTTACCATTCCATCCAAGTGATTTCGGATGCACAAAAAAAGTATGATTTACCTGAATTTGATCTGATTATTTGTGATGAAGCTCATCGAACCACTGGGGCTTCATTAGGAACTGACGACAATGAATCTGATTTTATCAAGGTTCACGATAATAGTATCATTTTTGGGAAAAAACGCCTCTACATGACAGCAACCCCCAAGATCTTTACCGATGATGCCAAAAGGCGTGCCGATGAGATCAATGCCGTTCTCGCATCGATGGATGATGAAGAGCTCTATGGAAAAGAGCTTTACACCTACACCTTCTCAAAAGCCGTTCAGAATGAACTTTTAGCACCTTATAAGATTATTGTCTTGGGTATTAATGAAGAGGAAGTGAGTCAATCCATTCAACATCTGATGACTGATGAGAACTATGAACTCACTCTTGATGATAAAACCAAGATCATAGGGTGTTATCAAGCCCTTGCTAAAATAGATCTTAAGGTTGATTTAAGTGATGATCCCAATCCCATGCGGCGGGCTTTGGCTTTTTGTAAAGATATCAATACGTCTAAACGTATTCGTAAAACATTCAATTCTGAAGAAATACAGGAAGAATTATTCAATCTTCATAAGGTCTATAAAGATACCCCGCCTCTTCACTGTACCTTTGATCATATTGATGGAACCCAAAGTGCCAAAACGCGTCATAAAGCCCTTGATTGGCTTAAGGAAGATGCGGGGGAAAATACTTGCCGTGTGCTCACCAATGTAAGATGTCTGTCTGAAGGAGTGGATGTTCCCGCTCTTGATGCCATCATGTTTTTACACCCGCGTAAAAGCCATGTGGATGTGATACAGGCGGTGGGGCGTATCATGCGTCGTGCACGGGGAAAAAAGAGAGGCTATATCATTTTACCCGTTGGGGTCCCTGCTGGAGTTTCTGCTGAACAGGCTTTACGCTACAATAAGAGATACAAGGTGGTCTGGCAAGTGATCAATGCTTTACTTGCTCATGATGAGAATTTTGAAATCACCCTTAACCAGATGATTTTAGGTCAAGACGTCAGTGATGTTTTGGAGCTTGTCGCCTTAAAGAGCATGACCGCGGTTGAGGATAAAATCCATATCCATGAAAAATCAGAACATATGGGTCTTGAGATTGGAAAAGCCGCTCATGAACCGCAGCATAGTTATAAAGGGCAAATGAGATTACCTTTTTATAAAGAGTTTCCCAATGCTTTGAAAACTCTTCTTGCAAAGAAATTTGCTATTGCGGATTATTGGGAAAATTGGGCTGGCAATGTTGCTGAGATTGCACAAAACCATATCACACGCCTTCAAACTATGCTTTCTGATGAAAACAGTGAAGCCTTTCATGCTTTTGATGCGTTTCATACAGAATTAAAGAACAATTTAAACAGTGAAATCAAGCAAGAGGAAGCGATTGAGATGTTAGCACAGCATCTTGTTACGCGTCCCGTGTTTGAAGCCTTGTTTGATGGCAATGAATTTGTACAAAACAATGCCATTTCGCAAGCCATGGAAAAGATCTTAACAGAACTTGATAAAACGAATATCGAGGAAGAATCCAAGGAATTACAAGAGTTTTATAACAGTGTAAGACTTCGTGCTTCTGGGATTACCTCGCCTTTAGCAAGACAAAATCTTATTATTACGCTTTATGAAAGTTTTTTTGCTAAGGCATTTAAGAAAACCACGGATAGGCTTGGGATTGTTTATACGCCCGTTGAGGTTGTAGATTTTATCATTCATTCTGTTGATGATGTGTTGCGTAATGAATTTGGCAAAAGCTTGGGG
>NZ_HE998003.1:272051-272954 GCF_000312585.1 Bartonella queenslandensis AUST/NH15 | reverse complement strand
ACGTTTCAGACGCTAAAAAAGCAAGATCTAATACAACGTCTATTAAAGGAAAACAGTGAATATTTAGAACATCAAAAGAAACTAGATATCAAAGTTATTTTTGGTAACCCTCCTTATTCAGTAGGACAAAAAAGTGAAAACGATAATGCAAAAAACACCCCTTATCCCATATTAGATAACCGTATCAGTGAAACTTATGCTGCTCAATCCAAAACAACTTGTGTACAAGCACTTTATGATAGTTATATCCGTGCCATTCGCTGGGCTAGTGACCGTATTGATAATGCTGGGGTAATTGGCTTTGTCACAAATGCAGGCTTTATCACTGGTTATTCTATGGACGGTTTACGAAAGTGCCTCGTTGAGGAATTTAGCAGTCTTTATATTTTCCATTTACGGGGTAATGCACGAACTTCTGGAGAACAGCGTAAAAAAGAAAGTGGTGGAGTTTTTGGTGAAGGGTCTCGAACTCCTATAGCGATTTCCATTCTTGTCAAAAATCCAAAATCTCAACACCATGGTAAAATATATTTTCGTGATATTGGAGACTATCTCAATAGAAAAGAAAAGCTTGCGATAATAGAGTCTTTTAAGAGTATTGATGGCATTACACAAAAACAAGGTTGGCAAGTCATTACACCAGATCAGTATAGCGATTGGATTAAACAACGTGATGACAATTTCAACGCCTTTTTAGCTTTAGGTATTAGAAGAGGGCATGATAAAAAGCTTTTTGAGACTTATTCCTGTGGTCTTAAAACCAATCGTGATGCTTGGGCATATAATTCAAGCCGTGAATCTTTAGCTAAAAACATGAGTAATATGATTACCTTCTATAATAGCGAAGTGGAATGCTTCAGTGATGCTCATCCACATGCTGACCGTGCAGCACGTAAAAAGTCC
>NZ_HE998003.1:270374-270865 GCF_000312585.1 Bartonella queenslandensis AUST/NH15 | reverse complement strand
GGACAAATCGTTGAAAATAAAATGATACAAGTTGCAGGAATCGGGGCAATGAAAGGTTTTTCTGTTTTGATGACGAATACTGTGCCTAATTTGAATTCAATAGAAAAAAGTCAATGCTTTCCAAGATATTTTTACGAAGACACTACGATCTCAAAAGATAAAAGTAAGCAACAATCCCATTTATTTACGAATTCTACAGAAAACAGCAAAACAGCTAATTTACAACGGCGTGATGCCATTACGGATGAAGGTCTAGACCATTTTAAAGCTGCTTATCCTGATGAGAAAATCACTAAAGATGATCTCTTCTATTATGTTTACGGTATTTTGCATTCAGAAGATTACCGCGCTCGTTATGCTGATAACCTCTCTAAAGAATTGCCTCGTATCCCTTGTGTAAAGAGTTCTGATGATTTTTGGAAATTTGTTAATGCAGGGCGTGAACTGGGGCATTTGCACGTGAATTATGAAACGGTAGAACCTTATCCCGT
>NZ_HE998003.1:266775-269379 GCF_000312585.1 Bartonella queenslandensis AUST/NH15 | reverse complement strand
CAATGGCAACAGTTTTGGAGACAACAGATGCTGTTGGCGCATCCAAGCTTAAAATCGGAGCGTTTTTAGGAAAACCCTTTTCGATAACCCCTCGCAAGCATAAGAGCCTTGTCAATCCCGTATTTCGAGATACCTTTCACAAGCCCTGAAGAGTTTCCACTTCTAAAATTCTCCTCGTAAAACTTGAGCTTTTCAACATCCCCTATCAGGATAAGAGCAATAAGGTGACGTGCGACAAGATAAACATCTTCATGATTTGGGGGCAAAGCTGCATAATCATAGATCATTTGATTGACATTTTGCCGATCAGCCCACCCGATAATATCTGCAATGAGCGGACTCAATTGATTCTCTTCAACTTGTGCAGCAGAAATGGTATAAACTTCTTCTGACTCCTTGAGAGCAATATATTGAGGCAATCCAGGAAACATATACCGATGAGCAGTAGAAAAACCTAGTGTTGAAACCGAAGCTTTGAAGGTAATAACTGGTGTTTCTTCTTGTTTATCAAGATTGTACACTATGTTGATAATCCGATCTTTGTTAATCAAATAAGCATTACGAGCGTAGTTTTTATCGCGATAAACTGTCCAGCCTCTCCTTTTTAACTGTTCAGAAACTGTATTCAAGAAAGCCAATGCGTGCAAATCAATAGCGGCATCTATTGCCTCTCGCTCCTTTAAAACCTTCAGGTGCTCTTCAGCAAATCGAACGGCATAGTTAATGTGTTTTTCTACATAATTGTCATCTAAATTTTCAGAAATTGTCCCTGCTTCCAGAAAACTTTGATAAGACTTCAGGATATCAATTTTACCCATCAATGCTAAGCAAGCCAAATGCCAAACTATGTCTACATTATATCTATATTTTTGAACAAGTGTTTTGCTTTCTATCGATGCTTGCAAATCTTGAGCACGAGCCCACTGGATCACTCGTTCAGAGATTTTGATAAGCTCTTGCTCATTTAATGTCTCTACACAAATATCAATCCCTTTATCAATACCACTAAAAATCCCCCCCCCAATGGTGTTAAAAGAATTATAAATATCCGTGGGTTTTATCGAATCATATTCCCCACGATAGTGAATATAATTACAAGCCACAGAAATCTCTTTATTCGATATCTCTGCTTCAAGATAGACATTATCATTGTTATGAAGATGTATAAAACCAAAATTAAATTGAATGAAGCGGTCGGGCAAAGAGAGCCACATTTTGCTAGGCTCCGTGGCAAACCAACCATGAGTTTTGAGAATGCGGCTTGCTGCGGTAAGACTCATCGAGCGCCGTTTGGGCTTCTTCCGTGCTAGAACATCATCCAATTCCCCGTTTTTATAAGCTTGCGCAAAAAGAAGCAGGCGATCATCCGACGTCATAGTCTGATAATCAGCAAATTCTGGCACAAATAATTTGTGAGTAGGATCATAGTTTTTTAAAGCCTCCATATCACCGAGCAATGCTTGTGCAACAGCAGAATGACTAGCTGCTTTCTCACGCAACTTTTGTTCAATATCCTGTGCTTGCGCCCACGCAATCACTTTATTGAGAGCCTCCTCAATATGGCTCTGAGAAAGATCCAAAGCTTTAACATCAAAATTCTCCTTCGCGGAAAACAGTATATCTTCATATTTAGACTGTGATTCTTTACCACTACGATATTCCCAGGCAAGGCAATAGGCGGCTGTCGTAAGCTTAGCAGAGAGCCGAAACTTTTCCCCGTCCTCTCCATAATTTTTTACATCATAGCCAATACCAATAATACGATCAAGAAGATGATAATGAGCCCACGTACTACCATCGTCTTTATCACGATAAGGCTCCCAGCCCAGTCTTTTTAAAATTTCTGTTACATCTTTGGTTTGCATCAGATTTACTTATCAACACATTCTGCAACATCAGCTAAAATGTAAGTTTTCATGAATCTTCCCCTGCATTTACCAGAATTCTTTTACAGAGAAATTCATAAAAATTACTTGTGTAACACTGAGAATCTCTAGAAAGGCTAAATATTTCCTCACTATCAATTTCCCTTCCTCCATAGTTTTTTCCAAAAACTCTTGTAAAAAGGTATAGGTTGTGGACTGGGAGTGTTCTCAATCTTTTCAATCGGTTGATCACCATCAGGTATCTCAACCCCCGCGTGTACTTTAATTCTTTTGCAAAGAAATTCATAAAAATTACTTGCATAATAATAAGGTCCTTCAGGTGGAAACTCAAGGTAGAGTGGACATTCACCATCCCGAAATTGAGAGTAATCAAAATAAAATGTTTCACCAAAATCAGTTCTACTCACGGCAAGCTGATTTGATTTTGCAAAACCATTTTTTATATCCGTCAAATGATAGAAAACGATATCACCAGCAGGACACTTATCAAAACTTGCGTTATAAATGCTAAATATTTCATCACCTCCAATTTCTCCTCCTTTATAATTTTTTAAAAAGTCTTTATAAGAAGTTGTAAACTTTACACCAAGAATTTTCTCAGCTTCTTCAATTCTTTCATCACTCACCGCATCCTCTGCAGTGCCAAAATCAACAATATCACTATATTTCTCAACCAACTCTGCAACATCAGCTACAGTGTAGGTTTTCATGAATCTTT
>NZ_HE998003.1:264574-266182 GCF_000312585.1 Bartonella queenslandensis AUST/NH15 | reverse complement strand
TAAGTTTCGGTAAACAATATCACCAGCAGGAATACCTTCCCCACGCTCCTTATAAATGCTAAAAATTTCTTCGCCACCAATTTCCCCTCCTCCATATTTCTTTAAAAAAACTTTGTAAGAGGATGTGAATTTCAAACCCAAAGCTTTCTCCGCCTTTTCAATCTGTAGATCATCTGTTTCATTTTCTTCATCATATTCACTACTCAAATTAATAATATCATCATCGTATTTATTCACTTTATCAATTAATACTGCAACATCATCTAAAGTATAGGTTTTCATCAATTATTCTCCATAAATTATTCTATAAGTTTCTTTTTTCTCTTTTCAATTAACCGTAGAGCATTACTGCCGATGCTCCTGTCCCCATCTGTCAAAATCTATACCTATGATACCCCATCTCATATCAATTATTCCTCCTAAATTACTGTTTTTTTGTTCTCTATACCCTTTAGCGCGTTCCTTCCAATATTCCTCTCTCTGCTTATCAAACTTTTTTCTATCTATAAGCGATTGATGTTTCTTAGGATTACCATGAATCACGGGATTATATTTTTTATGAGATTCATGGCTCATTTCTGCTATCGGCCCCTCAGGCGTTTGCTTTAGGTGATGCAACTCAACAGGCCTACCATCAAATCCTATAGGTGCTCTTCCTGTTTCCATTCTCTCAACATTGGTACCCCACACGTCTTTTTTGTTTTTTCTCCATTTAACCATTTGGTTAGAATCAAACAAATCGTTTCTCTTATAGACTTTGTTTGTCTGACCAAATTTGCTATCGGTAAATTTAATGGGTTTCTCTTTTAACCACTTCTTTTTTTCTTGAGCAGCAAGGTTGGTCAATTCTTTCTTAGTAGCAAGTTTGGCAGGATCTCTCTGAGCAGCAAGTTCTGCAAGATTTTTCTTGGAAGCGAATTGGGCAAAATCTTTCCTAGCAATGAATTTGATCACAGCCTTTTTGGTAAGCTTTATACCACTCTTGGCTGCTCCAACAACTCCCGTTATTAGGGATGCTACTTCAGTCAATAATTTTCCAAATTCAACACCCGCTTTAAAGGATCCACCGGCACCGGCTCGCTCATATTCCTCCTCCATTTTATTAATACGATCGACATAAGATTGCCCAAGTGTCGCCAATACCTCACCACTCGTGAACAAATCTTTGAGCGCTTTCCAAGTCTCTTTGGGATGGATGGCTATTTGCACAAAGCCATCAATCGTATCGTATAATTCAGCCGGTACACCAGCAACCATACCAGCCGTAAAGCTTACATCTTGCCCTGTACTAATCGCAGACCATTTCGCAGACACTTTTGCTTGACATAAAAGGTCAGGACATTCCTTTAA
The DNA here is from genome assembly GCF_000312585.1 of Bartonella queenslandensis AUST/NH15. Classification (GTDB taxonomy): domain Bacteria; phylum Pseudomonadota; class Alphaproteobacteria; order Rhizobiales; family Rhizobiaceae; genus Bartonella; species Bartonella queenslandensis_A. Next base: position 264,832 of record NZ_HE998003.1, on the reverse strand, counting down.
TTCTTTCTCCATCTGAGCTTGTTGAGCACTGCTGAGGTAGTTATTAGCAGCGGCATTTCCTGCGGCATCAGCACCGGCATCAACATTGCCACCAGCAAGGGCAGCTGCAAAGCCCCCAGCAGCACGCGCTACATCAATGGTGTGGTCTCTAAAGTCAGCAAACTGCGCATCAATCTTTGCAGTGATGCGGGCTTGCTCTTCTGCCGTTGGGGTGCGACCATTAAGATCCCCCATTTCCTCTTTTACGATGCCTTGCAT
>NZ_HE998003.1:259838-264274 GCF_000312585.1 Bartonella queenslandensis AUST/NH15 | reverse complement strand
CCACAGTTTAAATTGGAGCATAGCGGTAGCTTCACCCACAGCGCCACCAATCGCACCAGCAGAGCAAGCACCGCTTGCAACCGCGCCTTTTAAGCAGCCAAGACCAGCGTGAGCAACGATCTGTGTGATCGTGTCTATTTTGCCCTCTGCCTTAGCGGTGCCGATTTCTTCCGCTAACGATTTGCCAACCGTATCAGACAAGGCGATGCGCAGATTATTAAAAAAGTTCTTGTCAAGAGAACCGCCTTGAAGAGCCGTTTGCACCCCCGTGCCAATGGCGGCTTTGATCAGGTTCTTTTCCGCCTCACGGGTGATGCGATCAACCAAAGGAGCGGTTTTGGGCAAAGATTGCCCAACACCAGCCATTTCGGTGAGTTGGCTGGTTAAGCCTGCTGTTAACATCGAGGACACAATACCCAGAATATTCTTTGAAGAGCCAAGCTCATGCAATGCGCCGGCAATGTTGCCGCGATTATTCACAAGAGCCACAGCACTTTTGTTAATCAGTGCTTGAACGCCTGCCTGTATCGCTGCATTCATGGCGGTGCTCGAGCCAAGTCCCAAAGCACCAGTAATGGCACTCGCCGCTGTGGACGCTGCGCCACCCGTGACAGCCGTGACAGCCAATGCAACTAAAGCAGCACCAGCTTCTGTCAGACCTTGGGCTTTATAATCCCAGTCTTTAAATTCAGACCTCACGGCCTGCCAATCAACTTGCTTGGCTAATTCTGGATCATCACGCAATTGCTTGACCCATGATAGTCCTGGAGAGCGTGCCAATTGCTCAAGGGATTTGTCAAAATCACCCGTTGTCTCATATTCAACAACAAAGCCATTGCCCGCATCAAGCTTCATGCCCCCACCAGCTTCTATGGTCACATGCTTGATGGTCTCATTCAGATAGCCTTTATCGCTCTCACTCCACCACACAAGGTTTTCATTACGCTGATACGTATCCTTAAAATCTTGATCCTTATTGGTCAGAAACTTGATCTTCCCCTCTGCCGCTAGATGCGTCTCGCCACCACTTTTCAAGCCTACGGCATCAAGGGTGAGATCCCCTTTCTTCGCATCCATAGAGAGGTTGCCTTCTGTTTCTATCGTGGTTTTGTTTGTGGTGACTTCCGTTGATTGTTGACGAAACTTATTCTTTTGCTTCGATTTCTCGCCTTCTTTGCCTCTCAGATCCAAATCAAAACTGCTATAGTCTTGCTCTGAAACCACGTTGAGAGCCCCACCACTGGTGAAATTCCCATTGCCCTTGGCTGTAAATTTCCCCCCAAGGTTAAGATCCCCCCCTGTAACAATGGTCAGATCTTCATCACTGTTGACTTCAGCCAACTGGTGAAGACTGCTTTGAGCGTCATAATGTCCTTTTTTCAAGCTTTGTTTTTGGTCACTCTCTAATACTAATGAGCCCAATGTAGCAGAACCATCAACAATGACCGTCATCGGTCCACCACTGCTCCATTGCCCGCCGTTCATGCTTAAAGCGTCAAGGGAGTGAATGTTTAAATCCTTTATAGAGATGATTTGTGCCTGCTGTCCGCTCCGGTCAACAAAACCATATTCATTCGTGTCACGGATTTTTGTAATCCCATCAATGATTGTCTTCGCATTGAGGGTGATGATATTCCCCAGAATAACCCCTGAAGAATTGACTAAAAGATCCCCACTCTTGAGATCGACAGCACCGCCGCCAAGCAAAAAACCACCATCATTAAACAAAGTTTTCGTGGTTGAAACATGCAATGCATCATCACTCAAGATGCTACCGCTATTGCTAAAACGATCCGCGTTCAGAGTAACGCCATTGCCTTTTAAGTGTGCACTGGCGAGACTTGCTTGCTGCGTTTTGTCCCCATAAATATCTTGCGCAAATGAAGTGTTTGGCGCCAAATAAACGCGAGGCACCAAAACCTCTTGCCCATTTACAACATGCCTCTCAAGCCAGATCATATCTTTTTTGATCTCAGCAATTTGCTGAGGTGTTAATGGCTTACCTAGCTCTAACCCCAAAGGACCTTGCTGTGCGAGTGCATTGTCATAAAGCCTTTGCATTTGCGCATTGGGATCTTCAACATCCAAAAGACCGCGATTGCCTGTCAGCTCAAAAATTTGCTCCCCCACCAGACGATATTCATAATGGGCATCCCCCAACCTTTTAAACGGATGCTCTGGCTTATAACCACCAACCCTTTTGAGGAAATAATCCGATCCCAAAAATTTGCTGGGGTTGATAAAGTCTGGACGCGTTTCTATCAAAAACGACACTTGTGGAGTTTGGTGACCTGCCAACTCTGTCTGGACGTTGCCAAGCCCATCTTGCTTTGGAACTTGTATGGATTCTGGTTCTGGTGTTTGGATACTTGGTGCAAAAAGCGCTTTATGCCCCCTCAAATCATTGATCATCCCCTCTAATCGATCATTGCTGATCTGCGGTTTTGATCCTTCAAAGTCGGTATTTTTACCCCCTGCTAAGCCTTTATCGCCAGAGCTTAAGCCAACTTGCTCTACGCCCTCACGCACCGCATGATTATCAATATAGCCTGTTATCTTGGCATGAAGCGTACCGCCCGCTTCAATTGTGCCATAAACTGCATCATAAGTGCGCGTGGGGATTTCAACAAAAGTAGGTCCATCCCATTCGTCTGCACCGCCTATACACCCTGGATTGCTCCAGAAATTACAGTCTTTGTGTCTGTAGCGTGTTGTCGTCACAATCTTGGTTGTTTCGATTAAATCGCGCCCTTTATTGAGCAGTGTATCGCCTCGCACCTCAATGTTGCCATTGGCAGCAATCAAACTGTAGCTATTGCGGATATCGCCAGCATGAACCGTGAGATGGCGCCCTGCTAAAATCTGTGCCGCATTATGCTTAAAATGTGCCTGCTGACGAATGACTGTCGTATCGATATTTTTCTTAATCTTTGTGTGTTTATCACCACCTGGGATTGGTTCCCATTGTCCTTGCACATAACTGTGACCAACCACTTTATCGGTCACCTCCACCCCACCTTCGCGTAGATTGGAAAGTGCCAAGACATTGAAAGTCATATCGCCTGAAACAGCTTCTAAAAGCCCTGAACTGTTGATCACATGACCAGCCCGCTCTCCCCTTAAGCCACGAATAAGCAAATTGTCTTCAGCAATGACATCGCCATGCTGATTAAGCAAAGAACCATCTAAAGAGAATGTTGCGGACTTCTTCGCGTAAATCAGCCCGCTATTGTTCATATCCCCCGTTACATTGAGGACAACCGCATCACCACTGGAACCAAGAACACCGACATTGTTCAGGGCATCTGTCGTCAAAACAAAAGCGCCACCACTTTTGAGAACCCCATCCCCAGCATTGAAAACAAAAGCACCTTGTACTGACAAGGGATCATGGGGCAAGGGATCATGGTTTGTGGCAACAAGAGTAAAGCTGTCACGGGCTAAAAATGCACCAAAGTTTTCCAAAGACCCAAGCGTTGCCTCAACAACACCCCCTGCCATGGTCCCGTCATTGCGCAAAACACCCTCACTCTTAAGGTTGAGAACCCCGCCCTGCGCCTGCACAAGCCCTGCTTGAGTGAGAATACCTGCCTTCAGTGCGACATCATAAGCGGCGATTTCACTTGATTGGCCAAGCGTCAATATAGCATCACTGGAGAGCTCTACCCGCTTTTGCGAAACAATATGCCCTGTTTGGTGGAGATTTTTTTGCGCATGCAAAGCAATGGCACCATTGCTTTCTATGATTCCACTATTGCTTAAATGTCCATGGCTGTTGAGTTGAAGAACACCACTTGCAACCTTGATAACTCCTGCCTGCGTTATGCTATCAGCAACAACATTGACAGCACCTTGCGCTGAAAGAAGACCATCGGTATTCTCAAAAGCACCGACATCAATCGAAAGACCGGCCTGCGCTAAAACATACGCTGTTCCATCATCCAACGAAGAAGACTGTTGACCATTGTGTGATGAATCCTGTTGAAGAAGCGTTGTTGTTCCATCGCCTTTATTGACAAAAGAGGTGGCAACAAGCTTCATGGCGCCAGAAAAAGCACTCAGGACACCAGCCTCATTCACCACATGCCCCGCACGTTTCTCCTTCAACCCGCCAAGGGTAAAAGCCTCTTCAGCAACAATTTTACCATGCTTGTTGGTCAAATCGCCCTTCAAGGATATGATCATGGATTTTTTGGCATAGACCAGCCCACTATTGCTGATATCTCCCGCCACATTGAGGGCAACGCTCTCACCACCAGAGCCAAGCACACCGGCATTGCCTAATTGCCCTGCGCTCACAACAAAAGCGCCACCACTTCTGATAATCCCGTCCGACGCATTCTCAAGAAAAGCTTGTTGCGAATGAGCACCCTCTTGTTCCCTGATCATCAGGTGCAAAGCATCCGTGGAAATCAACTGACCGTGATTGATGAAGG
>NZ_HE998003.1:255692-259522 GCF_000312585.1 Bartonella queenslandensis AUST/NH15 | reverse complement strand
AACCGGCATACGCATCAACGCTCTCACCGTACATGGTACCATTATTGATGCCTCTCTCACGCACCTGAAGGGTGAGCGCACCACCTTGTGCTTCCACAGTTCCCGCTTGGGCTAAAGCATCCGCACTTAAAATCACATCATGGCTTAAAAGCGTACTGTTCGTGCTGGTTGTGAGCATGCCCCCTGCTGTCAATGCAGCCTTTTGCAGACTCACAATTTCACCCATGTGATTGAGAGCCCCATGGGCATCCAACGTTATCTTCCCATTGGACGAAACAATGCCTTCTTGGACTAAATCACCGCTACGCGCATAAAGATCAACTTTTTGCTCTGCCACTAAATGGGCGCCTGAGGTAAGCTGTGCCGCTTCCACCAAAAGAGAGCCGCCAGCGCTATAATGGCCAGCCCCTATGGTGAAAGCACCATCGGCTTTTAGAACAATATTTCCCTTGGCACCAATATGGTTGTTGAACGCGCTGATTTGATTGCTTTCAATGATCATATCGCCAAGGGAAGAGACCCCCGTCTGATTGTTGTCTTGCAAGCGGTCAAAATCAATGGCTGAGGCATTGATCTGTAAAAGCGCACCAGATGCAATTCGCCCACTCCCCGCCTCAATTTTTGTTGCTTGTAAGTGCAAAGAACCGGTCGCTGACTGTTGACCATCATTGCCAATGCCATTCGCCAAAAGAGCCTCAGATCCAAGCTTGATCACATCGGCACGCACATCAACATTACCGCTCGCTGCAACCCGTGTACGTTCTGCTAATTCAACGCTGCTAAGAGCCTTAAGCCAAACAGCCTCTTCTGAAAAAAGCAGATCTTTCACATGCACACTGTCGTGATGAGAGTGAGCCTTCACCGCCCTTTTAGCACGTGCTTTGGTAATCACCAGCTTACCATCACTCGTCAATCTCATGGCGCCTGCATTGGCAACCATGTCTCCTCGCATTTTAACCCCAGCGCCCTTATCCGTGGCAAGCACGCGGATCTGACCCGCATACATCCCACCAAACTCACTGGAATCAATAGCCAATTCTGGTTCTTTGCCATCTGAACCAAGAGAACTTGCTTCGCGTTTGTCATAATCAAAATGATTGCGCCCCGCGATAACAGCTAAAGCCCCTTTGACCTGGATGGGACCTGCAACGCTAATCTTGCGTGAAACGAGATCAAAAATATCCAATGTGCGCCCATCAGCGCCTTTGGCGCCAATGGTGATATCTCCACCCTCAACACGCAAGCCGCTTAAAGACCCATTGGCTTCAATGATCGGCTGCCCCGTCGATAACGTCACCCGTGGTGTATTGATAAAGCCGCAACCGTTACAGGTAATTCCATTCGGATTGGCGATAATAACATCGGCCGCATGCCCGTGAACTTCGCTCATGCCCTCAAGACGCGAACGATTGGCACTGATCACTTCATTGAGAATAACCTTTGCCGCTCCGCTACCCCGTAAATTGCCATTGCCAAGCACCAAGCCACCAAGCTGTGAACGCGAAATCTCCTCTGTCGAATTGTTTAAAATCACGCCATGCGCATCAACATTGAAGCTTTCATATTTATTATGCGAAAGTCCTTGCCCATTGGGGCGCGCAATATCAACCTGCGGCACACCATTGCTGGCTGCCCCCACCGTCGGGTGGAAAAGTGAGCCAACCCCATCTGCCGCTTTAATCCCTTGAACCTCTTGAACGGGTGATCTTTGTGCACCAATTGCTTGCGCTTGCAACAACAAAGGCTGAAAAGCCAAGCAAAAGATTAAAACCAGTGAAAGCCCCTTGTGCGCTCCTCGCTGCAAAAAGCCAAGAACATACTGCCCTAGCGCACATCCATAGCCCAATTTATGCTTTTGATCTTTCAATCCCCGCATCTTAATCTCCTCAAAAAGCCTCTATATCTTTGTAAAAAAACACCCCAATGGGTATAAAGAGCGAGACAATATTGTTGATCGCCCCTTGGCTCTAAAATCTCAATAATGCCCGTACTTGAAATAATCCTGTCGTATTCCCCTGTTCTCTTGGTGTCGATTGGGTTAAAATATTTGAATAAGACACATCAACATCCGTCATCTCGCCGCTTGCATGGAAACCCAGAGTTGCCCCAACAAGGCTACCGCCAAAACTGTTTCTAAGGGGGGCATTGGCTACCATCCCTAAATCAAGCGCCATATACGGTGCAAATTGGCTCATAAATCGACGCCCCATTTTCGAAGAAAAACCCGGCAACAACAGCGACAATTCATTACGCCAAAACACCCCATTATTGCCGTAATAAACCGCCTCACGCACCCCACGCACTGATGAACTCCCACCAAGAGACATTTGCTCTGAACTAAATAATGTATCGGGTGATAATTGTCCTGAAAGCAACGTGTTATAACGAAAATTATACTGTTTGAGCGAAAAAGGACGCACATACCCTAATGAAAAAGACAACTTCGAAAATTGCCCTTTGGGAGCATTTTTTGTCGAAGTTTCTTGCTCTTTATCATCATAAGCGCCCAAAATCGCCAACCCCTTATGAAACCCTATATGAGCGCTCAATTCCCCTCCCATCCATTTGCGTGAATGATCAAGCTCTAAGGTTGCAAGTGCCAGTTGACGGCTGGAAACATCAACCTTGCTGCCCATAATAAAATTATCGGAATATTTCCATGTCAAACGCCCTGTAATCCATGTCTTTCCTTCTTGATCACGATCGATCACCCGTGAAACCCACGGTGTCAGTGATAAAGACTTACCCGAAGTCATAATATCGGAAAATATTCCTTTAATACGCGAATGATATTGGCTCCAACTGCCATCAAAACCGACTGTCCAATAACCATAGGGAATGGAAAAGGAACCTGTTATCGTATCACTATTGGGGCGCTTGCCTGAAAAATGATACGGACCACCATCCATGGAACGCTGATAACTAAACGACCATTGATCATTGCCCCCTAATAAATCATCAAAAGAAAGGCTCACACGTGTTTGGTAAATCCCAGTTGCTTTAGCGCCAAGATTATCACTAGAAAACGTCAGCAACCACGGCTTCTGCTTATCAATATGAATATCAAGAATAGAACCACCCGGAGCATCCCCAGCACCAAGGTTGATGGTCGCATGACGAGAGAAAAGACGATTGATTTGATCAAGCCCTTGTTCTATGGAGCGCAGATTAGCAGGTTGACCAACTAAATTTGGAAAAGCCGTAAGAGTTTCCCCTTGAGATTGTCTTTCAACTTTATGACCCTCCAGGGTGATATCTTCTATGCTGCCCTCAACAACAACAATTTTAAGACGCCCACCCCTTAAATCCTGTTCAGGTAAATAAGCCCGCACCGCAATATAGCCGAGCTTCATATAAAGCTTGGTTACCGCTTTGAGTACTTTATTAATTTCCGCAAGACCAAGACACCGCCCCTCCCAAAGAGAAATGGTGTTATGAAGATCCCTGCGAGAAATCAACTGAGCACCAACAAATTCAATGTTTTTGATCAGAAAACAGGTTTTGGAGGTTGAATCGCTTTGAAATACCGTCGATTCACTATCATCCTGTAATGAAATCTCATGTGTTTCATTCCTGCGGTGCAATCGTTGAAAACGCTGTTCTTGCATTTGTTGACGTTGAATCCTCTCGGATTGATCAATCGCTTGATCACGAAGGCTTTCTGCAAAACTCGCCAACGAAAAAAAACACAAAAATACCGCAAAAATACAAGTGAAAGAAAATCTACGCATTCATTGTGCCCTCAAAGTGAGAAACAAAATGAACCACATCATCAGCATCAAAGAAAAAATCGCCAATCGCAGAACAATTTTTTAATTTTTTGATGAGAA
>NZ_HE998003.1:254015-255368 GCF_000312585.1 Bartonella queenslandensis AUST/NH15 | reverse complement strand
CAATACTTATAAAATCTAAGAGAAAGGTATAGACTGTCCTGTATATACCTGCTTTGGTCGTGCAAACCATATCAGTCCCCCCCGCTTTTGAAGATTTTACAATGACACTATAAAATGACAATCATACGCACTATACGCTTCTTAATTTTAAGGTGCTGGATATGATATCATTTCGAGGATAAAGTAAAGCCTCTTATTCACAGAATATATCTGATTTATTGGAACTGTTACATATTTGAAACAACAAAAAATACTCCATTATTGTCGCCTGATAAGAAGCCAAAAAGAAAAAACACGACAAGAGTATAAAAATAGATTTAAGAAGCATCTCTCTACATATCTTACTGAAACTATAACAAAAAACAATACATTTTATGACGTTTACGGTTTACTTCATTCAGAAGATTACCGCATTTTCAAAGCCTATATCGTCCTTTTACAAAACAGTGGCTTTATTATAATCGTGCCTTCAATGATAGAATTTCTCAAATGCCTAGAATATTCCCGATAGAACGAGCAGTTGAAAATAAAGTCATACAAATTACAGGTACTGGAACTCAATCGGGTTTTTCTGTACTCATGACGAATACTTTACCTAATTTGCATACAATAGATACTGGTCAATGTTTTCCAAGGTACTTTTATGAAGAAGCTATGGATTCAAAAGATAAACATAAAAAGCAGTCTCATTTATTCGAAAGCTCTATAGAGAAAGATGAAACGGTTGATTTACAACGGCGTGATGCCATTACTGATGAAGGGTTAGAACATTTTAAAGCCGCTTATCCTCATGAGACTATCACTAAAGATGATCTCTTCTATTATGTTTATGGTTTACTTCATTCAAAAGACTACCGTGTTCGTTATGCTGATAATCTCTCTAAAGAACTGCCTCGTATTCCTTATGTAAAGAGTGCTGATGATTTTTGGAAGTTTGTGACAGCAGGGCGTGAACTGGGTCATTTGCACGTGAATTATGAAGATATAGAGCCTTATCCTGTGAACTTTAAAAAGGGTAATCCAAAACTAACAGACATCTCTAATCCAGAAAAATTCTATTATGTGACTGAAATGAAATTCGCAAAAGCAGGTAAAGAGAAAGATAAATCCACCGTTTTTTACAATAGCAATATTACCATGACAGATATACCTCTTGAAGCATATGAGTATATCGTCAATGGCAAGCCCGCTCTTGAATGGGTTATGGGGCGTCAATGTGTTAAGACTGATAAAAAGAGCGGTATTGTGAATGATGCCAATCGTTATGCCGTTGAAACGGTTGGAAATCCTGCCTACCCTCTAGAGTTGTTTCAACGGGTTATTACTGTAAGCTTAGAAACCATGAAAATCGTG
>NZ_HE998003.1:248061-252994 GCF_000312585.1 Bartonella queenslandensis AUST/NH15 | reverse complement strand
GATATGATACGCTATCATCGCAATGACAATGGGTACCCTATCTCACCATCATCTGTAATCTCACAAATCAGTGTCTCTTGACCATGCCTTTCTATCTTCTCATTTACACTGTCTATCAACGCTTCATAACTCAATACACTTTTAGGAATAGCACCCCCATAAACCCACGCTTTTACCTGCGCTTTGGTACTAAAATCTGCCCTTTCTGGTATGGTGTAATACTGACCGCCATCAAACTTTTCACACTCTCTTGTGCCGTCTTCATATTCGTAGAGGTTGTAAAAATACTCTGCCGCTCCATCTCCCCAAGGAACACAAATTAAGAGTGAAAATTACAATGTTGCGACAACCCAAGGTGTTTATGAGAGACATTTTTTCACCTCTCCCCTCTGCTCCTCCATTCCCCCCTTGTGGTGCACAAGCAAGTGAATAAAATTAATTCAACATAAAAAACTTTAAATAAGAGCATTTTACAATATTTGGGGGTATGATTCAAGGTGTATAGCGATGACTTATCATTATAAATCAATTCATTACATGAATATTAACCTCACGTAGTTTCCCTTAGCTTAACCAACCTTCAGTGCGCCTCTCACATGTGGTTTTACTTCAAGAATCGCTCTCATATCCATAAGCATGAATACACTAGCGAAACTTCTATCCTTTTCGCCTCAATCGGGACATCCCCACACCCAAACAGTTACCCGTTCTTGTAACTGTTTCTTAAATTTATCAATAATTTACTTCTTTTTACCGATCATCAATATGAGAGTTACCCAAAACACGCTGCCGAATATCCTTACCACGCTTAAACTGTTTACTTAGCACCTCCAAACACTTTTTGAGGGATTAAATTTACCTAGATGTGACATAATTCACTTCTATTTCATTAAACATCTGCTGGATACATTTATCCGAATCCAATAAAAAGCGGGAATTCACACCTGGTCGTGGCAGAACAAAGGTAAAGAAACAAGGACCTTCAACCGGATTACCCAAAGACCACACATTTTTTCTCACATCTCCATTGAGATCGATAATGTTATAATTTCTATCAATATTCAAGCCACCAGTATGATAGTCCCCATTTACATATTCTGAGAGAAAACCCTTACTAAAGAGGTTTCTGATTAATGGCGAGCGCTCAAGATTTATATCAAATGGATCTATCCTTGCTTGGACAACAACATCTGCGACCTGAGTCGTTATTTCTTCTGAGAAAGTACCAACTATACGGAAAACAGAATTTTCCTCGTCAATTTCTAAAATAGGTGAAGGACCAAGATCTATGCAAAGTAACCCACTATCGATTAAAGCGAGTAACTGCCTGTTCCGCACTAAAGGCGGACCGACAGCTATACGATTCATAATAGGGACAAAGTCGTTTACAAAACGAGCATGCGACTCTGGTGTCAAACCACCCCATTCAACGCAATAGCGCATGGTATCACGCACATCTCTTAAGACATCGGCTGCTGCTTTGACACTGCCAGAAACATTTCCTGCGTAAGCATTTTTGAGATCGTTTTCCAAAAATTCATAGATATAGCGTTTGTAATCAATAGCATTTTTGAATACAATGCCTTGTAAGGGGTATAATATTTCGTCAACTTTCCTAAAATCTTCATAGTCAATGCACGTAGTCTTACCCACGGCATGGTAGTATGCCCTCAACATTTCCTTTTTCAAGACTGGAAGAACATCTTCAAAAAAATCAAACTTCTTTTTTTCCTGTCGCAGAGATTTGAAATAATCTAAGGTGAAGAATTCAGCTGTATAAGCCTCAGACGTCCCTTTCTCATTTATAGCTCTAGAAGAAAATGGAAGTCCTTGTCTTGAGAAGAGACTGAGGACAGGCTCTCGCCCTGATGGTATATATTCCAAGCGACCTCTGTTCTCTTTATATCGGCCTCCTCTGCCAACAGTGAGCTCAGCTATGACATCGTGAGCGGTTAACCCCATACCTTGAACCAGTACTCGAGCGTCAGGGCTAACATTTTCTAGCATAGATAAAGGATAAGGAGATCTTATGAATCCTAAATTAGGGTTTTTATGCTTATTTGAAGAAACAAAATTTATTTTTCGTTGTTCATTTTCTGTGAGTATATTACTGCCATGCCCAATAGTCATAAATATAAATTCAAAAGACTGCTTATAATCCCCATCTACCACAACAATAAATTCACGCTCTGATAATGGCTTAATATCAATCACATGAGATCTGATAATGGATACGTCTACATTACGCGGTCTATTTGCTGTCAATAGATCCACGACAAATTGCAAATAATTCCCTAATTCAGCACGTGATAGATAGTCATTATCGTCTATAGGTGCTCCAACATCTGAATCTTCAGCTATATGATAGAAGTTAGAACCTATTTTACGGATACCTGCATCTTTAGCCCATTCAGCAAATGATGGTCCGTTAGTATATGGTCCAGAAACTTCACAAGTTTTATCTAAGAACATAGTCATTTGCGATGCAACTGTATTGACTAATAGATAATCTGCTTGTCTTGGCGAATGAGATCCACAACCATGTTCATTGGGATCAAATATTGTCAGGTTTATATGCACACTACTTATATAACGACGAGCATAGGCATTTATCCTTTCATAAAAACTAATGCCACGCGCCCCAAAACCGATGATAGCACAATTAATGGTTTTTTTTCTGTTTGTAGCCATAGCGTCCTTCCTGTATAAACCACACGCATAGAATAAAAAGAAGAAATGATGAAATAGAGAATATTAGGATATAATTCTCTATTATATAGAAAAGCCAAGTAAACATATATGCAGCTATTGCTTGTGATAAGGCGAATGCTGACACTGCTCTGCTCCAGATAATCTGCTGAATTTGTGGATTAGATGAAGACAATTCTCCTATTAAACCAAAATATAATGGCACAATGCCAGGGGTAGCGGCACCCATAATAAGAGCTGGTACTAACAACGCGATCTTCAAATCAGGGAACAATAGCAATAGAAACGAAGCAAATAATTGCACAAAATTCATCAAAAAGATCACTGAGCGATACGATGTTTTCTTGGCTGCTATGCTCAATATTATGGCTCCTAAAAACGCACCAAAAGCATAAATAAGCCAAATAATAGAAGCAAAATAGGTTGATGGTATTGTGCGAAGCAAAACAAAATTCACAAGAAATAATATGTATGGCATCAATGCCGCAGCGTTGATGCCATATGTTAGATATATGAAATAATCTATTCGCTTAGATTTATACGACTTTTTAGTATATTCAAAATTTGTGTTGGGTATAAACCGATAGATTATTATAGAAAATATAAGAGTGATTACAAAAAGAGCCCCCCAATAATAATACACTTTAATACTTGCTATCATAGGTGTAAACAAAGCAGACAATAACAAGCCTAGACCCACTCCTGAAAACATTATGCCACCAGAACGAGCACGATCTTTTAGATCTATAGCCGATAACAAAGTCGGAGCGGCCACAGCTGTTAAGACTCCACCTGACAAACCTACAATAAAACGCCATATCATGAACCACAAGATTCCATATGAATAACAACAGCATAAAAAAGACAGCCCACTCATGAAGAATGCTAATCTCAATGCATATCTTGGAGAAGTGAAGCGTAAAATATAAGGAGATGAAAAAGCACCGATAAAGTAACCTAAAAAATTTGCAGAGCCTACCCAAAAAATATGATTTTCATCAAGCCAACCTTGGCTTATAAGATAAGGTGTTGCAGGCGTATAAGCAAAGCGTGATAAACCTATGCCAACCAAGGATGCCGCAAATCCACTCAATACGTACTTGACCGTTTTATTCATCGTCATATTAGCTTTAGACTTACTTTTTCTTAGCCCTGTATATAGTGAACATACTCGTTTTCTAACTCTGCGATAATTTGTGCTGCCGGAATAAAACGCGCCAAGAAAGCACTTTGCCCCGCCCAAAAAGGACCTATATCAAGATCTCCTCGTAAGAGCATACTTTTTTGCAGCTGCTTGAAGGCATCATAACCGTAAGGATACTCCGGAATATCCTCATCAGTAATACTCATCGCCCATTGGACAAACGGTGTCATTATTGACCGCGCAGGCCGCCCAGAAATGGCTCGCGTCAAAACGGTTGGTATGGATTTATCACACTTCAAAAGATTTTTATGACAATGACTCGCACCGCTTTCACTACAACCTATAAAGGCACTCCCTAATTGTACTCCCTGAGCACCCATGAGCATAACGCTCGCTATATCAGCCCCAGTCATTATACCGCCCGCAGCAATTATAGGAAGTGACAAGTGCTGGGACAAAAGCCGAGTCAAGACGTGTGTTGATAACTTCTCGTCGAATTGTGAAAGATTAAATTGTCCTCGGTGTCCTCCTGCCTCAAAACCTTGAGCAATTATTGCATCCAAACCCTTGACTGCAATTTCTTTCCCCTCCTCAAGACAAGTCGCAGTAGCCATAAGTTTGGCACCGGTCTGTCGAAAGATGTCAATGATATCATCATCAGGAACACCAAAATGAAAGCTAATAATATCAGGGGCTTGTGCAGCGACGGCGATAGCTAAAGCCTTATTATTTTTAATAGAGGTGTATATATTTTTAAGAGGAGTATTTAGAATCATTCCCCCTCCTAAAAAATGATCGTTTAGCTTCATTCGCCAATGAGAATCTTTCGTTGTATCCACACGCAAAAAAGGATCATGACAGAAAAGATTAATATTAAACGGCCGATCAGTTAGTGCTTTCGTTTTTTAATTAACAAAACTGCTTCATCAGGCCCCAATCCGCCAATAGCTATCGAACCAACCGCACCAGAATTAGATACGGCAGCCGCCATTTCAGGCGTCGATACACCAGCCATAGGCGCTTGTATTATAAAAGGACGTATATCTTTAGGTAACGTAGCTAACACAGTAGCCCTCAAAA
>NZ_HE998003.1:245083-247637 GCF_000312585.1 Bartonella queenslandensis AUST/NH15 | reverse complement strand
ACAACATTATGTGTTTTTGCTCCGCACAGCTTAACACCAAGTTAGCAGCAAGAAAATCAAAGCTTTGTTCATTCTTATATCCAGCAATCGTATATATAAAAAAATATACGATTGCAACAATCATTATCCTGATAAATTGTGATATATACAGTTTTTCTATAACTTTAAATCTACTTCATTAGGCTTGTCGTGATATATCTTATTTGTTTAGCAGAGTAAGAGGAAAACTATGAGCAGTTTTTTTGATGGAAGTATTGTAATTTCAAGAAAAACAACGAGAACCAAATCACTGTAAAGATCACCCCGCCCTTAAATTCTGTAAACGATATTTTGTATCTCATCTTAACCCGCAAAACTTTATAGTACTAAAACCAATCAACCCGTATGCTAACACCGATAAAGTTTAAACATTCTCCACCATTACTGGTATGGAGATAAGCTGAAATTTGAGGACAACCTTGATTGTATGAAGAAAACTTTTGAGTATGGCAGCAAAAATCTTAAAATTACAGAAACACTAGAGAAATGAGATATCTCACACAAAACTGACTGAACCTTATAAAAAAATTCGAGGGCTTCTTTCAGACCATTTATTTTTTCGACAAGCCATCATCCTATTATTGGTTATGGCTATGCTATCAAAACTGGTGAGGATTTTTCTGATACTATTGATGAAGCATAGACCGAGAAGCTTTTGCACCAAGGTGTTGTTACAAAACATGCTGTCCCTTATGGGGCAAGCATATATTTTAATTATTTCTTTAAACAGAGATTCGGTAAGCTCAAAATTAACCTAACGAATATATTATAAAATGATAACTAAATTCTTATCCAAAGCTTCTATCAAATTTGAAATATGACCTTATTTGGATAAAAGACACTGAGTGAGAATATGACGGTGGTCAGTACCATAGTCATAACAGAAAAAGATGTGATGATTACAGTGGTTAAAATCACCAGCTGCAGAACCAAGACTGAAAATAAGGGCTTTTTTGCTGATCTATTCTTTAGAACATAAGCTCGAACAATAATACAGCTTGTTCTTGCTGTGTATCTTTGAACAACGAAGCAGCCAAGCTGTGTTATGACTATCCTAATTGGCAGATAAGAATATGTCTTTTTGTCAATATATGTGATAAAATTACTTTACATATTCTGGAAATGATAACATCTTAAAAATAGCTATCATTCAATAGGTATTAGAGTGAGGTATTAACTGAAACTCTATTGCTGCGACTCTACAAAACGAAGGAGAAGAAAGCGCTATTGAGCTGATTCAACAGATGCGATTCGAGGAACGATCTCTGTTATTCGTCAAAACCGGAAAACATACGAACTGGTAAAACAAGTCCGTGTTGGCAATGCACCACGCAGTTGTGTGAAGGTAACACAACATGGTTACGCTTTTGCTTCCAATACCAGTGGAAACACTATTTCTGAATTAGATGTATTTACGTACAAGGAGGTAGGTTGTATTATCATTGGACATGGTCCACGAGGCATTGGTATTGTACCAAGGGGTCAATATGCTCTTTTTTCTAATTCTGGTGTAGATACCGTATCTGCGTTGATTTGAATGCGAACAAAGAGATTGCACAAATTCCTGTTGGCTCTGATCCACGCCATATGGCAATCACATCAAATGAAAACACCGCCTATATCAGCATTTTGGGTGAAAACCATATTGCCAAACTTGATATCTTGAGTCTTCACGATGGAAATTTTGAAGGCATTTATCAGACAGCAACAATAGAGCTCGTTGAAAACTTTAATCCTTATAGTTAAATATCACACCAGATAAAAAATTTTCATTCATTGCTTGTAATGCAACGGATCATATTCCGGTCATTAATCTGACATGCTACACAATAACGCATCATATCCCTATTCATTATAAGCAGACGCATGTGGTGCACGTACAGTTGCTTTCTCGCTTGATGGTAAACATGCATTCGTTACTTTAGAATGTGCTAATACCGTTGCAGCAATATCAATCGATACAATGTCCGTTGTCCAATATATACAGTTGGCGCCACACCACGCGGTATTATCCAAATATAATGATATAATTGCAGCTGTAGAATTTCCGCGAAGTTTTTCTTGTAAGAAATCTGATGATTTGGAATTATTGCCACATTCTATTACCTTCACTCTCAACGATCTTGATTTAAAAGGTCGTATTCCTATTGAAAGATATAGCCAAGTTGTCGTAGGTCATGGTCCGTGCAGCACATTTCCATGTTCAATCCTAAAGAAGAAGCTAAGCGTTTAGCCTTGGGAAAAGATAATCGGGCAGCCGCTTGAGGCAATCAATAAATTAGTTGGCTCTTGCTTCATTGCCACCCTCTTCATAAGTTGAAAAAAACACTGTGCTCAAAGATGTAAAAGATAACATTATCTATCTTAAAACAGAAAAAAGCCAATTTAAAACAGATGTTTTTCTATCGATTTTACCTGAATTAGCAGAAACTCTTAAAATCGGTCCCGTAGGTGATGAAACATTCATTTGCGGAAAAAGGTGGAAATAAGCTCGTAAAAGAAAGTTTTGGGAATC
>NZ_HE998003.1:232773-244732 GCF_000312585.1 Bartonella queenslandensis AUST/NH15 | reverse complement strand
TACGGTGCGCGCAAACGCTTAGCTAACAGCATAACTAAAGAAGTCGTACCCATAAAGATAAATCCAAACCCTATGCAACTGAGAACAACCAGTACAGGAGACTGGCTAAATTAATGTCAGTCATACGCATCCTCCTTGAATAAGCAAATTGAGCATCAGTCAACGTAATACTCCCCATCGATTTTCTCCCCATAACCAAATAAAACAACTGAGAACTATGGCTATTTCAACAAACGACCATAAGTTATTAGTAAGCAGTTGAAAATTAAACGTTTTCGCCATAAAAGGAAGATATGTTACAACAATGATATAACCAAATCCTGCAAGTCCATAAAGCAGAACGAGTTCCCACCAAACAATATTTTCGTGTACCAATGGCTCATTAATAGAAAATTGAGACCTATCAACACGACGCGGAAATAAAATAAACAATAAGAACAACAAGATAATAGATATTAAACCAGCTCCAAACCAAATATTTTTCGCATCCAGTGATTTACTCAAACCGATAATAACATACTCTTTACCCAATAGAATACCAACTCCTACACCTACATAGGGCGAAGCAATAACCCGTAGATTGTGACTATGCTGCATAACCGTAATAAAACCAAAAATCATCATTTCTGCACTTGCAATACCATCAGCAAAGCTGATCAAGACAACCAAGTAAAAGTTTGTTGTTAACGTCACTGCAAAAATAAGCACACTCGTTACTATGGCTGCACCAAATAACACGTAGGGAGCACGGGATATATTCCCAACTCTGCAAAATGCAAAAAAACAGACTCCCAACTAAATAACCATCATAATTAGCGCTCGCTATATAAGAGAGTTGATTAAAGGTGAACCATCCTTCACCCACATAACTGAAAATATCGGTGTATAGAAAAGTCGTCCAATCCCTATCCCCAAAATCATAAGAACCATACCGAATACAGCTATTTAAAAATAATGCAAATCCTGATGATTATTTTCTCCTTCATTCCCTTTATTCCCTTCACCGATCATTTTTTCCTCATCTACATTTTACCTCATCATAGTAATAACTGAATCTCAGAGAATAAAAGAAAAGTCTAATCATTTATTTAAGAAACTAAATGGACATATTGAATGATTATTGTCAACATTACTGATTACTGGATTAGTTATAAAATAACATATTGAATTAAATGTGTTTTTATGTTATATATGCTTATAATTAAGTCTCAAGCATATTGAGATAGCCTTAATTTTTATCTCGATATTCAAAATGGTAACTGAGAAATTATAGATGCAGCCATAGGTTTTACTTCTCTTAAAATCATTTGCTTATTCGCTGTGAAACTTAATAAACACTTCAAACGGCTATTTTCATAAAAGAGGAATCTTTTTCTTTTTAGGTGATATTGTTATTTAGGATGATATCAAGTTGAGAAGTTTGGTGCACCCGACAGAATTCGAATCTGTGACCTCTGCCTTCGGAGGGCAGCGCTCTATCCAACTGAGCTACGGGTGCTTCAAATTGATTATTAAAATCAGTTGTGGTCTTTTAACTAATCATACTCTCAGCTTCAATGTTAAATTATCATTCTAGTAAAAAAAATTACTTATTTGTAAATTATATAACGACGCATAATCTTCTTTTTTACGATGATACTTTATCTTGAAATAACTTCTCCTTTTGTCTTCAATACCCCCTTTTATTATAAAAGGAGCTTTTATTACAACTTCAAAATTTTCAAAAAATAAGTTAAAAAATAAGTTATAATTATCAGGATAATTCTTAAATGACTAAATTACCAAGTCGCTTTCATTTTATTTCCGCAGAGACTAAGGAAGCTATCAAAGCTACGCATAAATTAATTTCCATTTATGGTCATTCTTCTCTGGAAGAAACTGATATTGTTGTTGCAATCGGTGGTGATGGAACAATGTTACAAACCGTACGAGATGTTATGAATACTGGAAAGCCTATTTATGGCATGAATCAAGGTTCTGTAGGATTTCTTATGAATGAATTTCATGAAAAAAATTACCCAATCGTATTGCTGTCGCTCATAAAAAAGAAATTCATCCCTTGCGCATGATTGCAAAAGCTGAATGTCAAGAATCTATCGAGGCACTTGCAATTAATGAAGTATCCCTTTTTCGACAATCTTATCAAGCAGCAAAAATTCGCATAACCATTGATAATAACGTACGCATGGAACAATTAAGTTGCGATGGCGTCCTTGTCGCGACACCAGCAGGATCAACCGCCTATAATTTATCAGCACAAGGACCTATTCTCCCCCTTATGGCCCCCCTTATGGCCCTTACTCCCGTTAGCCCTTTTCGCCCTAGACGTTGGCATGGTGCATTGCTACCCAATACAGTAACGGTACGTTTTGATATGCTTGAACCTGACAAACGCCCTGTCAATGCTGCTGCTGATAACGTTGAAGTTAAATCTGTCCATTCGGTGACTATTTCAATGGCAACAGAAGTAACAGTTTCAATCCTTTTTGACTCAAGTCATTCATGGGATGAGCGCATTTTATCAGAACAATTTCGCTATTAATGATTGTATTATGCGGTTTATATGTATATGATTGTTATAGTTGGCTTTTTTAAAAAGCATCTTAACACTCTTTAAGAGTGGAGAATATTTGTTGTACTTATCATTGAGATAGCGAAGTTAAAAGCACAGAGCAATTGATAAAAAATGATACCATCTTTGAATAGTTTTGATGATTTAGGTCTTTCCGAAAAGGTTATTAATGCAGTAAAGTCAGTGGGATATACAGTTCCAACACCTATTCAAAGTGAAACAATTCCTCATGTCCTTCAAAGAAAAGACGTCCTAGGAATCGCTCAAACAGGAACGGGTAAAACCGCCTCTTTCGTATTGCCTATGCTCACTCTCCTTGAAAAAGGTCGTGCAAGAGCACGAATGCCTCGTACGCTCATCTTAGAACCAACACGAGAAATCGCAGCTCAAGTTGAAGAAAATTTTGATAAATACGGAATAAATCATCGTTTAAATGTTGCTCTTTTAATTGGTGGGGTTTCTTTTGAACACCAAGATCGTAAACTTGAACGAGGAGCTGACGTTCTTATAGCAACACCAGGGCGCCTTCTTGATCATTTTGAGCGTGGTAAATTACTCCTGATGGGTGTTGAAATCCTTGTTATTGATGAAGCTGATCGTATGTTAGATATGGGCTTTATTCCTGATATTGAACGTATCTGTAAACTAACCCCTTTCACGCGTCAAACTTTGTTTTTTTCTGCAACAATGGCGCCAGAAATTACAAAGCTAACGAAACAATTTTTACATTTTCCTGTATCTGTTGAAGTTACAAAAGCATCCTCAACAGCGACCACAATTACACAACGGCTTGTTAAATCTGGAAATAAGTCATGGGATAAAAGAGCAGTTTTACGAGAGCTTATCCAAAATGAAGGTGCCGAGCTTCAAAATGCTATTATTTTCTGTAATCGAAAGAGAGATATCTCTGAACTTTTTAGTTCACTCGTCAAACATAACTTTAATGTAGGTGCACTTCATGGAGATATGGATCAATATTCACGCATGAATACCCTAGCCGATTTTAAAAATAATAAACTGACACTTCTGGTTGCTTCTGATGTTGCTGCCCGTGGACTCGATATCCCAGCGGTAAGTCATGTGTTTAATTATGATGTTCCTACACATGCTGAAGACTACATTCATCGAATTGGTCGTACAGGTCGTGCAAATCGTCGCGGAAAAGCTTTTACAATCGTCACAAAAGCTGATCAAAAATATATCAACGCCATTGAGGAAATGAGTAATGAAAAAATTGAATGGCTCAATGGAGATCTTTCGACTTTAATAATCGATGATCAAACAGAAAATACTGTTTTAAAGAAAAAATCTTCACAATCATCAAAGAAAACTGCTCCGAAGAAGCCTACTGCTCCCCCTAAAAGAACTGTAAAAGAGAATAAAATAGATTATATCAAAAACATGAAAGGCACAGAAAATCCATCTGAGCAACGATGCTTTCGAAAAAATAAGAATTACACACCCCTTGGATTTGGTGATGATATTCCTGCATTCATGCTTATAAAAACGCGTAAATAGACTCGTTCTTTACTTTCTGTAAGCATAAAATAAATAAAAGATGCCTTTAAAAAGTTTTTCTTATTTCTTAGAGAGTCTTTCTATTACCTTTTCGCGCCCTAAAAGCTGCAAAAGCTTTCCCATTTCAGGTCCATGATCCATGCCCGTAAGTGCTTGACGTAATGGCATAAATAAAGACTTTCCTTTCCGACCCGTTTTTTCTTTTAATGCGATCGTCCAAACTTGCCAACTTTCATCCTTCAAGACACCTTCAGGTAAGAAATTGAGTGACTGCTGCACGAATTCATGGTCCTCTACTGCCACTGTATCAAAACTCTTTTCATCGTGAATGATTTTCCACCACAAGACAGCATCGTTGACTTTATCAATATTGCTTCTTATCGCATTCCAGAAATACTCCGCTTTTTCTCCTTCAATAGAAAGATTGTTAAGACGTGTTTTAACGTCCTCATAATTTAATTCATGAACAAGATGACTATTCAAAGTACAAAGATCTGCAATATCAAATTTTGCAACTGATTTTGATGTATCTTGTAAATTAAAATGCTCTAAAAGCGCTGCTTGATGGGGATAGGGATGCACATTTTGTGATGTCCCGATCAAAACAGCAAGACACTGAACAGCTATAGATTCAAATCCTTCTTCTCGTAGAGAGCGAATAGAAAGATCATTATTACGTTTTGAAAATCCTTTTCCTAAAACTGTTGCCAATAAATTGGTATGACCAAAAACAGGTAATTCTGCATCGAGAGCTTTTAAAAGTGCAATCTGAACACCTGTATTTGTAATATGATCATCACCGCGAATAATATGTGTAACGGCCATATCTATATCATCCACAACAGACGGTAATGTATAAAGATAGGTGCCATCTTTACGAATAAGAACAGGATCTGAAAGAGAAGCCAAATCAATCGTCTGCTTTCCCTTTACGGCATCATTCCAGCAAACTTCTGTTCTCTTTGTTTGCAAAGGATCATTTTCAAAATTAGGAAGAAGAAAACGCCAATGGGGTTTACGACCTTGTGATTCAAAGTTTTGCTTGTCTTCTTCTGTCAACTTCAATGCTGTACGGTCATAAATAGGAGGCAATTTGCGTGAAAGCTGGATTTTACGACGCCGCTCTAATTCTTCCGTTGTCTCATAACAGGGATACAGAAGACCACGTTGTTTGAGAATTTCTGCTACTTCATCATATCGATTAAATCGCTTAGATTGATAATAAATTGCATCTGGTTGAATACCTAGCCATTCAAGGTCAACAGCAATAGCATCGATATATTCTTGTTTAGAACGTTCAACATCTGTATCATCATAGCGTAAAATAAATTCTCCTTTATGCGCTTGCGCATAAAGCCAATTGAAAAGGGCACTACGGATATTGCCAATATGAAGATAACCTGTTGGAGAAGGAGCAAAACGAACTTTAACCATAAAATAACACTCAACTTTTATCACGAAAATGGTTGACAATGGGATAACGACGATCGCGTCCGAAATTCTTGTAACTGATTTTTACACCAGGTGCAGACTGGCGCCTTTTATATTCGGCGGCATAAAGAAGCTGTTCAACTTTCTCAACAGTTTCCCATGAATATCCACGTTGAACAATATCACCAATACTCATGTCATTTTCTACAAGAGATTGTAGGATATCATCTAGAATAGGATAAGCCGGTAGAGAATCTTCATCTTTTTGATTTTCCCGTAGCTCTGCAGAAGGTGCTTTTTCTATAATATTGGATGGAATGACAATTCCTTTTGGTCCTTTCAAATTATGCAAGTGATTTTTATTGCGCCACTCAGCTAATGCATAAACTTGCATTTTATAAATATCTTTAAGAGGATTAAATCCGCCATTCATATCACCATATAATGTTGCATATCCTACAGCCATTTCTGATTTATTGCCTGTCGTTACCACCATTGAGCCGAATTTATTTGAAAGAGCCATTAAAAGTGTACCCCGTATACGACTTTGAAGATTTTCTTCTGTGACATCAGGAGACAACCCTAAAAAAACAGGTGCCATTGTATTTAAAAATGCTTCAACTGGTTGTGCAATCGGTATAATTTCATAGTGACATCCCAAAAGATCCGCACATTCTTTAGCATCCTTTAATGATTCATGCGAGGTATAATGATAGGGCATCATAACAGTGCGGACCCTCTCAGCACCAAGAGCATCCACCGCCATTGCCGCGCAAAGTGCTGAATCAATCCCTCCAGAAAGACCAAGAATAACATCCTTAAAGCCGTTTTTATTAACGTAATCTTTCAAACCCAAAACACAAGCTTGATAATCGGCGGCTAATCCATTGAGAAGACTTTCATTAACACCTGAAATACAGTCCCATCCTGTCGTTGTGCGTTGCCAATGGCTCAAAGCAATATGTTTTTCAAAATGTTTCATTTGAAACACCTTTTTACCTTGTCCATTCAAGGCAAAAGAGCCCCCATCAAAAACCAGCTCATCTTGACCTCCAACTTGATTAGCATAGATAATTGGCACTCCAGATTGTAGAGCCTGCGTATGAACAACGTTCATACGTTTTAATATTTTATTACGATAGTAGGGAGATCCATTAAGGACAAGAATAATTTCAGCGCCTTTATCTTTAAGCTCTGTACTAAGAGAGAAGTCATTCCATAGATCCTCACAAATAACTATTCCTAATTGAATTCCATGATAAACAATAGGCTTAGGACGTGGACCGGAAGAAAATAGACGCTTTTCATCAAACTCAGCATAATTAGGTAAATCAAATTTTAAGCTTTCAGCAATGACTCGCCCTTCATCAAGAAGCATGAGACCATTATAAATTTCGCCATTACGTCTTAATGGAAGACCGATGATGATTCCTGGTCCGCCTACAGTTATTTTTGCTAATTTTTTAACAGCCTCTTCACATGTTTTTGTAAAAGCAGGTTTTAGAACAAGATCTTCCGGTGGATAAGCACTTATAAAAAGCTCCGTGAATAAAACAAGGTCAGCCCCCTCTTCTTGAGCCTTTTGATGTGCCATGACAGCTAGAGAAAAATTTCCCTCAATATCACCGACAACAGGATTTAATTGGGCAACTGCTACCCGAAAATTATTTTTCATAAACCTTTGTATCACTTCATCAGTTTGGCAACGACAACTTTATTCTTTATCATTAAAAATATCACTTTTTTAAAAATTCTCTTCTGTCACAATGATCTAAAATAAAAAATATTGGGCGAATTTTGTTCTAACCACCAGCAGCGACTGCTAATGGATCAGTTGTACGATTTTTTTTAAGGAGTTCAGCAACAAGAAAAGCCAATTCTAGCGCTTGATCTGCATTTAATCGTGGATCACATTGTGTATGATAACGATCAGACAAATCATCTACAGAAATAGCATGCGCCCCACCCGTACATTCAGTGACATCACGACCTGTCATCTCAATATGAATGCCTCCTGGATACGTTCCCTCTCCACGATGCACTGCAAAAAAATTCTCTACTTCTTTTAAAACATATTCAAAGGGACGGGTCTTATAACCATTGGCAGTAATTGTATTGCCATGCATTGGATCACATGACCATATAACCTCACGCTTATCGCGCTCAACGGCACGGATGAGTTTAGGCAGATAACTTTCAACCTTATCATAACCAAAGCGCGTAATAAGAGTAAGCCGCCCTAGTTCGTTTTCAGGATTTAAAATATCAATTAATTTTAAAAGCTCATCAGGCTCAAGGGAAGGACCACACTTTAATCCTATAGGATTTTTAATGCCGCGGCAATATTCAACGTGAGCATGGTCAATCTGACGTGTACGATCACCAATCCATAACATATGGCCAGATGTTGCATACCAATTTCCTGAAGTTGAATCAATCCGCGTCAAAGCTTCTTCATAACCAAGCAAAAGTGCTTCATGACTGGTATAAAAAGATGTTTCACGCAATGAAGAATGTGTTTTGGATGTAATTCCTATAGAACGCATAAAATCAATTGCTTCAGAAATACGCTCTGCCAATAATTCATAACGTTCTCCCTGTGGACTATTAGAAACAAAACTCAACATCCATGTGTGAACATTTTCTAAATTAGCATAGCCACCTTGTGAAAAAGCACGCAATAGATTAAGTGTTGCCGCAGATTGGCGATAAGCCATAGACATCCGTTGCGGATCTGGAATACGAGAACCGGCTCTAAATTCAATACCATTAATAATGTCCCCCCGATAAACAGGAAATTCAACTCCTTCTTTGCTTTCAATATCAGAAGAGCGAGGCTTTGCAAATTGACCAGCAATACGACCAATTTTAACAACGGGTTTAGAACTACCAAAAGTTAGAACAATCGCCATTTGCAAAAAAACACGAAAAAAATCACGGATATTATCAGCTTCATGTTCTGCAAAGCTTTCGGCACAATCTCCACCTTGTAATAAAAAAGCTTGTCCTTTTGCAACAGCCGCTAATTCATTTTTTAAATCACGTGCCTCACCAGCAAAAACCAAAGGAGGATAGCTTCTCAGCTTTCGCTCAACATCTTCTAATATAGACTTATCCGGATAAGTCGGAACTTGTTTAATTGGCCTTTCTCTCCAAGAGTTAGGTGCCCATTCTTTTATCATTATTCTCTCTCTAAATATTAAGCTTACAGCTCGGCATACCAAAAACTTTTTACCACACTATGGGTTATTGTTTAATCTTCTATTTTCTTCCCATTTTCATATATATAACTTGGTTTATACATTGTTACCAATTCTTCTGCCATCGTTGGATGCACCGCCATCGTTTCATCAAAAATATCCTTCGTCAGCTTGCCCTTGAGAGATATTCCAATAAGTTGTGCCATCTCACCAGCATTTTCTCCTAAAATATGAGCCCCTACAACAATATGGCTTTCACCATCAACTATGAGCTTCATAAACATTTTCTCTGAACTACCGGAAAAAATATTACGCATAGGACGAAAAACTGTACGATAAATTTCAAGACGCCTATAGCGCTGTATCGCTTCTTCTTCTGAAAGACCTACAGTTCCAATCTCGGGCTGTGAAAAAACTGCTGTTGTAATTAAATCATAATCGGGCTTTGTGGGAATATTCTCAAATGCTGTCTTAACGAAACACATTGCATCATGTATCGCAACAGGTGTTAATTGAATATGACCCGTTACATCCCCTACAGCCCAAATATGAGAGATATTTGTTGTCATTTTCTCATCAACAACAACAGCCCCAAACTCATTAACTTCTATACCTGCTCTCTCAAGTCCTAAACCGGCGGTATTGGGCATCCGTCCCGTGGCTAACAGAACTTGGTCAGTGCTGATCGTTCGCCCATTTGATAAAACAACATCATACCAGTTTCCGGCAGCCTGCACTTTAGAAATTGTTACTCCATAGAGAATAGAAACCCCTTTTTCAATCATTGCATCGCTGAGCAATTGCCGCAAATCATGATCAAAATCACGGAGAATTAAATCACCACGATGAAGGAGTGTTGTTTTTACACCTAGCTCATGAAAAATATTAGCAAATTCAACACCAATATACCCTCCACCAACAATGACTATTGATTTTGGGAGTTCATCAAGATCAAAAATCTCATTAGAAGTTAGGCAAAAATCACCGCCTTCTATGGTCGTATTTGGTGCAACTTTTGCCCCTGTTGCAATCAAAATTTTTTCCGCCCTTACCCGCTCACCCGTAGCAGAAAGCTCTAATGTGTGATCATCGATAAAAGTAGCCCGACTTTCATAAATATGCACATTGTTATTTTCTAAACCCTGACGATACAGCCCTTCTAATCTTGATATTTCTTTATTTTTAGCCGCAACTAACTTTTCCCAACTAAAAATTGGATCCGCATATTTCCATCCAAAACCAACGCTTTTCTTAAATTCTTTTGCATATTGTGAAGCATAAACATAAAGCTTTTTGGGAACGCAACCACGAATAACACAGGTTCCTCCTATACGATATTCTTCTGCTATAGCGACACGCTTACCAAGCCCTCCAACAAGCCGCGCTGCACGCACCCCACCAGAACCACTTCCAATAACAAATAAATCAAAATCAAAAGAACCCACGAACTATTCCTTCTCATATATTTCAACAATAGGCTAAGGTCATTTATTATCAAATGAAAGTCTTTTTTCTTTTAAAGAAGCATTTTTCTATAAAGCAATAGTCTAAAAAGACAGACTCTTAATTAAAATATTAAAAACGGCGGGAAAACCGCCGCTATCAAAAAATCAGAATTGCTGATTGCTGTTATGATATCAATCAAATCAAGTTATTTTTTATTTTCTGAAGCTTCTAATTTATTTTCTGAAGCTTCTGATTTTGTAGGCATCGTAGAATTATCCAAATTAAGTGCTTCAGACATTTCCTTTTTCACATTTTCTACAAGATCTTGCATAAGAGCAGAACGCCATACATCAAATGCAGAATAGGAATCACGGGCAATATTGGGAACTTCTGTCAAAAACTTTTTACCCGTATCAGAATTATAAAATGCTGTGATTGCATCAAGCTCTTTTTGAGTAAAATATTTTGCATACACATGAGCAATCTCTTTCTCTAGATCAGAGCGCTTTTTAACTAAAGCAAGCGCGTGCTTATCAACAATATCAGAAATAGCTGTTGCCAAATTTGGATCATCACTGATCAGTTGATTTTTGAAATCATGGACTGCATTTGGTAAAAAACTATCAAATTGATCCGTTGCATGAATGGCCCTAATCGTCTTTCGGGCTGAATCTAAATGTTGATCACTCACACCCTGTGCATGAACCATTCCAATATTCACAAAAAAAACGGAAACTGCACCAAAATATATGAAAAAACGCTGAAAAGAAAATATTACTCTCATTGAATGATTACCCCAATCGCTAATTATAATTTAAATTCGTTACTCTACTCAAAATCTTTTTTATTGTGCTAACATATAACCATGTAAAAATCTTTTCTAAAAATTAAATGGTTCTAAAACTTTTATTTGACCATCCGCCATAGCGACAATTGCACGTGAAGCTACCCCCAAAAAAAGACCATGCTCAACAACGCCAGGAATGGCAAGAAGCGCATCCGATAATAATTTAGGCTGCAAAATGCATCCCCAAGATGCATCAAGAATAAAATGACCACCATCTGTTTTAAAAGGATTTTTTCCATTCATTCGCAATGCAATTTCTCCTGAAAGTCCTAAATCTTCAGCAACTTTTTCAATGGCTTTGCATGTTGTATGGACACCAAATGGATTCACTTCAATCGGTAGTGCAAAAGCACCAAGTCTTTTGACCATCTTTGTCTCATCAGCAATGACAAGCATTGCATGAGATGCCGATGCGACAATTTTTTCATACAACAATGCCCCCCCTCCCCCTTTAATGAGCATCATCTCAGGACCAATTTCATCTGCTCCGTCAATAACAAGATCCAATTCAGGTATTTGTTCTAAAGTGCTAACAGGCACTCCAAACTTTTGACAGAGTTGTTCAGAATATCGTGAAGTAGCAACACCTGTCACCCGCTGACCATTCGCAACACGCTCACCAAGAAGACGAATAAATTCATTAACGGTTGAACCAGATCCGATACCAAGCCGCATATCATTTTCAATAAATTCAAGCGCTTTAACAGCGGCCCTTTTTTTTAACTGCTGAACATCCATAAATGACTTTACCTTTTATCCGCAAACAATATTTATCACCACTCTTACCACCAATAAAAACGATAATAAAAGGCAGCCTCTTGACTTAAATCTACCTAAACTTAACCGTCATCTTTTTCTTGAAGAGATGTTACTCGTTATAAAAATATATGGTAAGAATAAAATAGAATAATCAACAATTATCTTTTTATTTTTTCGAGAAAATTT
>NZ_HE998003.1:229696-232673 GCF_000312585.1 Bartonella queenslandensis AUST/NH15 | reverse complement strand
AATTTGTTGGTACTTTTCTCATTCACAATGAAGTTGATAAACTGATCAATTAAAAAACGCAAAATATATCAGAAAAATCCTCTATCATTTTTTGTTTTATCAATTGTCTAAATATAAAAAAAATGCGATAAATTATGCGCTCTTTTGTGAAGGCTGTCTGTGCATATTCCATGGTCTATGAAATCCTAGCGAAGACCAAATGATATCTCCTTTTTTGGTCATCATAACGCTTCCTCTTGATAATAATTGCTGGAGAGTAAATGTTATTCTTGCCTTCTTATGACATCTTGGATTATGCATTGCACTTGCAAATGTCTGAATGAGGATATCTGCCTCTATGCAATGATCTATTTCTCCACGTACAATGATAACTTTTAATCCATTCCCTAATAAGGATGCACATACAGAACGATCACAAATAAATTGTCCATAAAACGAAGGACCATATTTTGTTGGCTTAATCGTTTCATTCAAACGAAATGACTTTTTCCATATGGATGTCGTAAACTTAGAATGATTATAACGATCAATATATAATTTTTCATTATGGATAACACCCACGAGACGCATATTATCTGCTATAATCAATTGTACAGGTGAATGCATTATACAAATAGAAATACCAGCCAAAATAAAAAGACTAAAAAAGAACCTGATGGGTGTTTTGCAAAAAGTCAGTCCCACCAAGCCTATACTCAATAAAACTAACGCAGACAACGGCATAAAACCAGGATTCAAATCAGGAGAAATAGCCTTGATAGCGTATGCAATCTTTATCACAAGATTAACACCAAACCCCATAATTTGAAGAGGCAACCATTCAAATCCTCCTAACATTGCAAGAACTGCGATTAAGCCAAAAGGGATGACCAAAATTGAAATGATAGGCAAAGCAAAAGCATTACTGATAATGCTCAAAGATGCCGTATTAGAAAAATGATAAGCAGCATAAATTCCACTTGCACTCCCAGCTACAAACGAAGAAGCACATGTTGACAATATTGATAAGAAAGCAAAATTTATCACTCCTCCTCTAACATAAGAAGAAATTGTTTTTCTTTTACGAAAAATTGATCTTCCGCTCCACCAATCAAAAAAAGCAATCAAAGCAGCTGTCGCAGAAAAGGACATTTGAAAGCTAGGGCCTAATATTTCATGGGGTCTAATCGCTAAAGTTATCAACCCCGCAATAGAAAAATTACGCATTGTTATGGCAGAACGATTACACAATATAGCAACCAACATAACAGCAATCATCACAAAACTTCTTTGTGCTGATATTGCTAAGCCTGACAAGAGCAAATAAAAAGCCGTTATCATAAATGCAACGATAGCAGCAAATTTTTTACTGGAATAATAGGAGGAAAAAACTGGAAAAAATGCCAAAAAACTACGGATGCTTAAAAGAACGAGACCGCTCAACAGAGCCATATGTAAACCTGATATTGATAAAATGTGAGCCAATCCAGCCGTACGCAATGCTTCGTTTGTCTCATTTGAAATACCAGCACGCTGTCCTGTTATGAGAGCTGCCGCAACACTCCCCTTTTCTCCTTCAAGAGCGAGACGGATTCTTTGTGTCATCTTCATGCGTAAATTTTCAATTTTCTGTAGAACGATAGCCAATATTCCATCAGGCTGCAAAACAGAGATTTTTCTTGGCTTTCCTAGATAAACGCCTTGAGCTCCAATTCCTTTAAAATAATTATGAAAACTAAAATCGTAGCCTCCTGGACGCACCGGCCCAGAAAATGCACGAATCTTAACTGTCCCATACAGTCCATCACCAATTGCTAATCCAGATGGCAAATATCTTGCCGATAAACGAACACGACAAAGACTATGGCGTAATACGGGCTTTTCTGTACTTAAAACATCCAAAACTAAACGAAATTCCCCTTTGGTATCTGTTTCAATAGAAACAATTCTTCCCGTCAATGTAGTAACAATGTCACTGCTTAACATGGGTGTTGCAATACGCCACGTTTCTATTTTTGCTGCCAAAGCCCCCAATACGATACAAAACAAAAATCCTGTAGGAATCCATATTTTTTGATAAAAATGTGCAATAGAGAATATTCCCAGAAAAATACTGATCAATGCCCCCAATTGTCCCCAACTTGGCTCCTGTTCTAAATGAAAATAAAAAATGATTCCTAGGGAAAAAAAGACTAAAATAAGCGAAAAAAGAATCCCAAAAGAAACTTCTTTATTGATACAATCCACTAACCATTTTCTAACAAAAATGATTGCTTCTTTTAAAAGGATCAATAAAAAAAGTTTTTGTTGGTTATAACTGGCATTCTCTGCATCATCATACTTAAAAAAAACACCCTGATCTATTTGACATGCATTTTTTCTTTCTGTAACAGATTTTACGGATAAGCCCTCTTTAACTTTCCTTTGATTAAACATCCGCAAATCCCCACTTTAAACTTGCAATGCAGCTATTGCACACCCCGCCACCTATGCTAACATAACCTTTCTATAAAGTTCCATAAGTAATATTTCAATTTAAAGGAAAATATTCGTGTCTGTTATTACTCGTTTTGCCCCCTCACCCACTGGCTTCCTTCATATTGGTGGTGCTCGTACTGCTCTTTTTAATTGGCTTTATGCAAAACATACCGGTGGGAAAATGCTTCTACGCATTGAAGATACAGACCGTGAACGCTCAACAGAAGCAGCTGTAAAAGCCATTATAGATGGCTTGCACTGGATGGGGCTTAATTATGATGGTTCCCCTATTTCGCAATTCGAACGTGCAGAACGTCACCGCCAAATCGCCGAACAGTTAGTCCAGAATGGCAAAGCATATTATTGTTATGCTTCACCTGAAGAGTTAGCTGAAATGCGTGAAAAAGCCCGTGCAGAAGGACGCCCACCACGTTATGATGGACGTTGGCGTAACCGCGATCATTCTGAAGCACCTCAAGGGATCAAACCTGTTATTCGCATAAAAGCTCCTGAAGATGGA
>NZ_HE998003.1:212936-229437 GCF_000312585.1 Bartonella queenslandensis AUST/NH15 | reverse complement strand
CTCCTGAAGATGGAGAAACAATTGTACACGACCGTGTGCAAGGTGATGTTCGTTTTCCTAATAAAGATTTAGATGACTTTATTATTTTGCGTTCTGATGGTTCTCCTACCTATATGCATGCTGTTGTTGTTGATGATCATGATATGGGCGTCACACATATCATCCGTGGAGATGATCATCTAACCAATGCCGCTCGACAAACGATCATCTTTAAAGCGATGGGATGGGATATTCCTGTTATGGCCCATATTCCTCTTATTCACGGTGAAAACGGTGCAAAATTATCAAAGCGTCATGGGGCACTCGGTGTTGATGCTTATCGAAAAATGGGATACCTTCCTGCTGCTTTGCGCAATTACCTTGTCCGTTTAGGGTGGAGCCACGGTGATGACGAACTCATGTCACTTAAAGATATGATTTCTTGGTTTGATATTGACGATATTAACAAAGGTGCTGCTCGTTTTGATCTAAAAAAGCTCGATTCCATAAACGGGCACTATATGCGCATGAGCAATGATCAAGAGCTTTTTGATGCTGCTCTTGATGTTTTACCAGAAACCGCTGGGGGAACACAAATCATTGGAAGACTTGATGAACAACGCCGTGTTCAGTTTTTAAAAGCAATCCCACATTTGAAAGAACGTTCAAAAACATTATGCGAACTGATTGACAATGCCTCCTTCATTTTTACGCAACGACCATTACAGCTTAACGAAAAAGCACAAATGCTCTTAGAGAAAAATGGACGAATCATTTTAAAGGATCTTTATCTTGCCCTGAAAGCTTGCACTTCTTGGAATACAAAAGCCCTCGATGAAACTCTTCGCTCTTATATCCAAACACAGAATCTCAAATTTGGATCTATCGCTCAACCCCTTCGTGCTGCTCTTACAGGATGCACGACATCGCCAGGTGTCTTGGATATTCTTATTTTATTGGGACGCGATGAATCCCTTCATCGCATCAATGACCAGCTTATTACAACAATAGGTTCATAATGTGTACTGAATATATCTCATAAAATGGCTATCTATGTAGATATTTCAACGTAATCTAAAAAAGAGTTTTTTATCTTATATCATTGAAATACAGTTTTTATTGAGTAATAATGATTAATAAGGCAATATTTTTAGATTGCATGTGCTTACTTTTAGAGGCAAATTACCCTCAATATAAGTAAAAAAAACTTCAGTTATTATATATCTCATACTCTGATGAAGCAGAGTCTTAATTTTTAGAAGAGAATGATCTGAAAGGAATACCGAATGTCTGAGAATAACGCACATATTATTGTGAATGATAAAAAAGTAGAACTCCCCCTGCGTAAAGGCACAAGTGGACCTGAGGTCATTGAAATTTCTTCTCTCTACAAAAAAACCAATATTTTTACTTATGATCCTGGTTTTACTTCAACAGCTTCCTGTGAATCAAAAATTACTTATATTGATGGCGATAAAGGCATATTGCTTTATCGGGGATATCCTATCGATCAATTGGCTGAAAAAGGAGATTTTCTCGAAAGTTGTTATCTTCTTCTTTATGGAGAACTCCCAACACAACAAGAAAAAAACGATTTTGATCGATGTATTATGCAGCATACCATGGTCCACGAACAGTTCGCACGCTTTTTCCATGGCTTTCGTCGTGACTCGCATCCTATGGCCGTCATGGTTGCTTGCCTTGGTGCTATGTCTGCGTTCTATCACGACTCTATTGATATTACAGATCCTCACCAGAGAATGATCGCTTCTGTTCGTCTTATCTCAAAAGTTCCAACACTTGCTGCTATGGCCTATAAATATAGTATTGGACAAGCATTTGTTTATCCACGCAATGATCTTAGTTATGCTGCGAATTTTCTCCGTATGTGTTTTGCTGTTCCTTGTGAGGAATATAAAACAAACCCTGTGCTTGCTCGGGCGATGGATCAAATCTTTATCCTTCATGCAGATCATGAACAAAATGCTTCTACATCTACGGTACGTCTTGCTGGATCATCGGGTGCTAATCCGTTTGCCTGTATTGCAGCAGGTGTTGCATGCCTTTGGGGACCAGCTCATGGTGGTGCCAATGAAGCATGTCTAAAAATGCTACAGGAAATAGGTTCTATTAAAAAAATTCCTGAATTTATTGCTCGTGCAAAAGATAAAAATGATCCGTTTCGTCTTATGGGCTTTGGTCACCGTGTTTATAAAAATTATGACCCACGTGCAAAAATCATGCAAAAAACCTGTCATGAGGTTTTAAAGGAGCTCAACATTCGAGATGACCCACTTCTTGATATTGCAATAGAACTTGAAAAAATTGCCTTAAGTGATGAATATTTTATTGAGAAAAAGCTTTATCCCAATGTTGATTTCTATTCCGGTATTACATTGAAAGCTTTAGGCTTTCCAACCGAAATGTTTACTGTTCTTTTTGCATTAGCGCGCAGTGTCGGATGGGTTGCGCAGTGGAAAGAAATGATTGAAGATCCTGCTCAAAAAATTGGGCGTCCTCGACAACTTTATACAGGCCATGCTACGCGTGACTACGTTCCTATGGATAAACGTGTAAATTAAAGAAACAATTTAATCAATAAAGCTTCAGTTTACTGAAGCTTTATTGTAAATGATTAAATATCCTTTTAATTTTTTTACAAAACCTTATTTAGAAACTTTTTCTACAGAGATAACAGAATCGTAAAAGTTTATGAAGAAACTCTAAATTTAGCTCTGTAAATAAATTGGGAACATTCTTTTGGAAATGAGTCAAACATTAAAGGAAATTAAAAATTTTTACCTTATTTCTTATTATCTTTAATGAAGCGTATTCCTCATCTTTCCCTCATATTTAAAAACTTTATATTTCACTCTGTACTTCCCCCTCAATAAAAAAATCCCTTAAGTGCTCTTTTACCATGCTAAAAACTTCATAAAAATCACTTTATAATGATTATATCTCGTACAAGTCTCATCTTATCATTATCTGTTAAAATCACACTTCCTTTTACAGAAAAATCTTTCCAAATACCAGAAAATAAATTTACCTTTATATTCTTTAATACCGAGACCTTTCACAAAATAGATGAGAATATTTTATTCTGTTAAGAACTGAAATTTTTTTACTTTTAAACGAATAGTTTTTCTTTTAAAGATAATTAGTTGATTTTAAATAAAATTATTAAAATTCATCCCCTTATTAACAAGAGCTTTCCTTCCTGCATTTCTTCCCCATGTTGATACGAATAAATCATTTTTTTGACAGTAATATCTAGTGTAATGATGGAAAATGGAGGCAGATAAATTTTTTACATTGCTCCAAATGAGCTTACAGATTATAAAAATATCTCATGGTTTCATATTTGCCAGCTTATTGAATAGGAGAACATCATGAAGTTATTAGCAAGAGCTCTTATAATAAGTGCAACATTGTTTACCTTATCAGCTAATTCTCAAACGTTGAACATAGCAAGTGATGCTTCCTACCCCCCGTTTAGTTATATTGACTCAAATAACGAACTTCAAGGGTTTGATATTGATATATCTTATGCACTTTGTAAAAAAATGAATGTTGAGTGTACCATTGTCACGCAAGACTTCGAGGGAATGATTCCTGGCCTTCTGGCCAAGAAATATGATGCTATTGTTTCGTCCATTTCTCCTACAAAAGAACGCTTACAAAAAATTGATTTTACCAATCCTTACTACAACACAGCACTGGCTGTCATCGTTACCAAAAATTCGAAAATTAAAGAAATCTCACCACAAGCCTTTAGAGGCAAAAACCTTGGTGTACAATCGAATACAACACAAGCTGCATATGTAGAAGATCATTATGCCCCTGAAGGAGTGAATATCAAACTTTATCCTACAACAATAGAAGTGAATCGTGATCTTTTAAGCAATCGGCTTGATATCATCATCTTTGATAAATTAAAGGCATTAAATTGGCTTGAAAATGAAGGAAAAGAGTGTTGTAAGCTTCTAGGAACTTTAGAAGACACAAAATTTCCTATTGCAATTGCGCTCCGTCAAAATAATCATGATCTTAAAAACAGTTTTAATAAAGCAATAGAAGAGATCCGCGCTGATGGAACCTATGAGAAAATCATGAGAAAATATTTTACATTCGATATCGATTAAATATTACTACCCATTAAAACTGAACCTTTTCCAAAAATATCTTTTAATTTTTTGTTGAACAGGAAAAATGTTGAAAATTTAGCATTTTCATAAGAAAAATTTATATTTATCAAAAAGTTAATTTTTAATTGTTTCTCGATAATTAAATGTTTATGGAATCTAAAGGGCAACACTGAGATTGTATTTTTATCTTATTTCAATCTATTTTTTTTATGTTCAAAATGAATAGCCTTATTTTTAAAGAAAAGCTCTCAGTTTTTACTCGTGAAATGATATAACCCACATATCATTTCATAAAAAATTAAGCGTCGCACAGCAGTGAAATATTTATTCTTCTTTAAATCATTAAAAAAGATAATTTTTTTGATAATCAGTTCAACATAATAATCTAAAATGGACACCGATAAATTTTTGCATTGCTCCCAAAAAGCTTACAGATTATAAAAACGTGACGATTTCATATTTGCCCGCTTATCCAATAGGAGAATATCATGAAACTATTCGCAGGAGCTCTTATAATAAGCGCCGCGCTATTCACTCAATTGGCTGATGCGAAAACATTAAAAATCGCGAGTGAAGGTACTTATCCGCCCTTTAGTTATATTGACTCAAATAACAAACTACAAGGATTTGATATTGATATATCTTATGCACTTTGTAAAAAAATGAATGTTGAGTGTACAATTGTCACGCAAGATTTCGAAGGAATGATCCCCGGACTTATCGCAAAAAAATATGATGCGATCGTGGCTTCCCTCTCTCATACACAAGAGCGTTTACAAAAAATTGACTTTACAGATCCTTATTACGATACAGCACTGGCTGTTATTGTTACCAAAGATTCGGGAATTAAGGAAATCTCGATACAAAGCTTTAGAGGTAGAAATCTTGGTGTGCAATCAAATACAACACAAGCTGCTTATGCAGAAGATCATTATGCCTCTAAAGGGATCAAAATTAAGCTCTATCCTTCCACGATAGAAGTAAATCGCGACCTTTTAAATCATCGACTTGATGTAATTATTGTTGATAAATTACAAGCATTAAACTGGCTTAAAAATGAAGGAAAAGATTGCTGTCTCCTCTTAGGAACTTTGGAAGAAACAAAATTTCCTGTTGCAATTGCCATCCGTCAAAACAATAATGATCTAAAAAATAAGTTCAATGAAGCAATAAAAGAAATCCGTTTGGATGGAACTTATGAAAAAATTATGAGAAAATATTTTACAAGCGATGTTTATTAAACATCCCTATGATATTTAAATGAAGCCCACTGTTTATTTCTAAAAACATTATCTAACTCTTTCATGAGGAACACAAGGATGATTGAAAATTTAGCATTGCTATCATTTAGCAATGGTGGATGGGGAACGGTTATACTTTCTAGTGCAGGAATAACATTGTCATTGGCGTTATGTTGCGGACTTTTAGGACTCCCTTTGGGACTTCTCAATGCTGTGATGATTCGATCTAATATTAAGATGGCTAAGGCTATAGCACGTCTCTTTTCAACGGTGTTTCGTGGACTACCAGAGCTTTTAACCTTGTTTTTAGTGTACTACGGATTACAAAGCCTCATTCAAAACATCTTTGACTATTTTAATCTTGAAGTCATGTTCAGTATCAATGCTTTTGTTGCTGGTGTTCTTGCATTGAGTATGGTTTTTGCCGCTTTTTCTTGTGAAGTTTGGCTTGGAGCATTCAACATTTTTGATAAAGGGCAATATGAGGCCGCCAAAGCTTTAGGCCTTTCACGGTCAACCACATTCTTTCGTATTGTCTTTCCTCAGCTCATCCGAAATGCCCTGCCAGGACTTTCCAATAATTGGCTTACTTTACTGAAAGATACATCCCTCGTTTCAACCATCACGCTTGTTGATCTTATGCGACAAACGAATTTAGCTGTCGCTGCAACCAATAAACCCATGCTATTTTACCTTGTCGCATGTTTACTCTATTTATTATTTTCAGCATTTTTTTCTGTAATCTTACGCCATTTGGAAACATATACTCAAAGAGGCTATAAAAAGGTAACAAGTCAATGATTCCTGAGTGGCTTTATTTCATTTTAAATCCTGATCTTTTAAACCGTTATGGACCCAAATTTATTGATGGTTTTATTGTTACGATTGAACTTGTCTCTATCTCTTGTTCTCTTGGTTTTTTCCTTGGTATGCTTATTGCCTTTGCACGTTTATCAACGAATATATTTTTGCAATATTTTGCAAATGCTTATGTCTATTTTTTTCGCGGTTCTCCTTTATTAGCCCAACTCTTTCTTTTTTATTATGGGCTTGGTTCAATGAATAATTTTTGGCAACAGATTGGTTTATGGTGGTTTTTTCAAAACGCGTGGTATTGTTGTCTTTTTATTTTCACACTTAATTCTGCTGCTTATCAATCTGAAATCTTTAAAGGAAGTTTTCTATCCGTAACAATAGGGCAACGGGAAGCATCAAAAGCTTTAGGGCTGAGTAATTCTGTTACATTTTTTAGAGTTATTCTTCCACAAGCAATGATTGTTGCATTACGTCCCCTAGGAAATGAGTTGATTTTAATGATTAAATCAAGTGCCATTGCCTCACTTGTTACTGTTTATGATTTAATGGGGATTGCCAAACTCACTTATTCACGTACATTCGATTTTCAAGTTTACGTTTGGTCCGCTCTTATCTATCTTTTTATTGTTGAACTCATTCATCGTTTTATTGTTTTTATCGAACATCACCTCACGCGATATTTACGATAAAATAAAATGATCATAAAAAACTTTACCAAACCAAAATGTTGAATTAATGAGTTTATTCATCAATGAAAGAATAAAACAAGATGAATTTAGAAAATAATCTATCGATCTCTCTCAGTAAAAATTCTGTGATCTCTATTCGAAACCTTAATAAATGGTATGGAAATTTTCAGGTCTTACACGATATCAATTTTGATGTTCAAGCTGGTGAACATATCGTTATTTGTGGGCCATCCGGATCAGGAAAATCAACGTTAATTCGTTGTATTAACCAATTAGAACAAGCAGAAAAAGGTTCAATCTATATTCATAACGTTGATATCCATACCGCTCCTATACAACAGCAAAAAAATGTCCTGCGAAAGATAGGCATGGTTTTTCAGAATTTTAATTTATTTCCCCACATGAGCGTTATACAAAATTGTATTTTAGCCCCTATGACAGTTCAAGGACTTTCCAAACAACAAGCAAAAGAGCGGGCAATTCGTTACTTAACGCATGTCGGTATTGAAAAACACTGTGAAAAATATCCTTTACAACTTTCTGGTGGACAACAACAACGTGTTGCAATCGCCCGTGCGCTTTGTATGGAACCTGAAGTCATGCTTTTTGATGAACCAACTTCAGCTCTTGATCCGGAAAGTGTGGGAGAAGTTTTGGAAGTGATGGCTCAATTGGCCAATACAGGAATTACAATGCTTTGTGTTACCCATGAAATGGGCTTCGCAAGAAAAATCTCAGAAAGAATTCTCTTTCTAGAAAATGGAAAAATTGTTGAAGATACAGCCTCTGACAAATTTTTTACCAACCCTAAAAGCCAGCGTGCTCGTGATTTTCTTGCTAAAATTAAACACTAGGCATCAAGATATTGTTTTATTTATACAATTTTTCCCCTGCTTTTTAAAAGAGTGATAATTTTTTGCGCGCCGACAATTCCCGATGGGACTTCAGTTTTCATTTTCTGTTCGACCATCTCAAAAGCATCGAGTTGAGCTTGGCGCAATAAAGGATTAGATAAAAGTTGTTCTATCTGTCTTGCTAACATGCCGGGACGTATCAATTCATCCAAATATTCTGGAACGATAGGCTTATCAGCAATAATATTGGGAAGAGCAGCGCTCCATAACGTTATTTTAGGAAAAATAAATAATTTAGCAAAACGATCAAGTTTATAGCAAAGAACCGTAGGAATTTTTACTAAAGCTAATTCAAGTGAAACCGTTCCATGGGCAGCAAGAGCAACATCTGCTTGTGCAAAAGCACGCCATTTCTTATCTTCATCCACAACAATTTCTACTTTGCTGTTCCAGCCCTGTACAAAGTCACGGATTCTATCCACCAAATGGGGTAAAGTTGGTAAAATAATCTGTAAATGAGGGATACGCTGCACAAGAATCTCTACTGTTTCTCGAAAAATAGGCATTAAAGAAAGAATCTCTGAATTACGTGATCCTGGCAAAATAACCAAGGTAGGAGATGATATTCGTTGATCACACAAATGTCTTTGCTCTACTTGGTTCCTTTTTTCTGACTGCACTCTCAAAAGAGGAGAATATGTTAAAAGACGATGTCCAACATAGGTGGTAGCAGGACCACCCAAATCCTGCATAACCTTTTCTTCAAAAGGAAAAACCGCTAAAACATGATCAACAAACTCCCGCATAGCTTTTGCACGCTCTGGCCTCCATGCCCAAACAGTTGGTGCAATATATTTAATGATCGGAATAGAAGGCGCTAAAGCGCGTACCTTTTTTGCAACACGATGCGTAAAATCAGGACTATCAATAATAATTAAACAATCAGGTTGTTCTTGTGCGATAAATTTGGATAAATTGCGAATATGGAGCAACAATAACGGTAATTTTTTCAACACCTCCTTTAAACCTATTAAAGCAATATCATGGGAATTAAAAAAGCTTTTTAAACCTAAAGCCTCTAAATGCTTCCCCCCAACCCCCATCAAATGAATATTGCATCCTATTTGTTGTGATAAACAAGAAATTAAATCCGCCCCAAGAAAATCACCAGATTCCTCACCTGCAATCACAGCAATCTTTAATAAACTATTATTCATGATCAAACTTTTCAAATGTTTCTATAAATAAAGAATGTTTATTGGCTTTTTCTATTGTTGTTTTCAACGATAATATTATACTCCTATTTGCCTCCACTGCAATACCGGACAAACCACTCTTTGCAATGTTCATTATTGTCACGGGCCCAATTGATGGCAAATCAACGCGATTATCCTGTTGTGGTTTTGCACATTTAACAAGAACACCACCTTTAGGGGGGATTTGCCCTCTTTCTCGCATTTCACAAACACGCCACAACATATTATCAGTTCCCTCAGCGCCCTCCAGAGCTACCACCCTTCCTTGAACAACGACAACGGCTTGCCCGACATCCAATTGACCTAAGAGCTTTGCTGCTCGCGCTGCTAAAAAAATATCTTTCTTCTCTTTCTGCGTAGCACGCCGTGCCGTTAAATTAAATTCTACGGGCGCTAAAAGATCTGGGACTATTTCATGAGCACCGATAACACAAAAACCACGCTCTTCAATAAATCGTATAAAAGCTTTTAATAATGCATCGTCCCCTTTTCTCAAAGCTCCGATTAACTTGGGAAGAGCTAAAAATGTCGTCCAGTCCAGTCGCAATTGCGTAAGAAGTGGTCGTTTTTTCACACCACCTGCCAAAACAACATTATAAACTCCAGCCTCTTTTAAAACTTTAATGAGTCGCGCTAACTCTACAATTGATAGCTCGCAATGTTCATAACGATAAAGAACAGAATCTGCCTCGCCCTGCAAAAGCACAAGAAAAGGATTCTCTCCATTTTTCTCAAGAGCCTGTGCAACAGTAATCGGTAGAACACCACTTCCTGCTATAACAGCAGTACGGTCGGAAAGAAAATTTCTGGCATCCAAAACCGGCATTTTTAATCCTTATGTTCTTTTATTCTATCACCTTCAAATTTTGGTGTACAATAAAAACGCTTTCCTTCTTCTTTAATAAAACGAACAACGTCAGCAACAGATCGAGAAGAAGAATAGCAAGAAGCAACATCATTGACACGCTCTTTAAATGGCTTTCTATGATCAAAAAGCATGGAAACCGCATGACGGAGTGCGTGAATATCTTGACGCTCAAGCCCTGCACGCTTCATGCCAATAATATTAAGTCCGGCAAGTTTTGCCTGCACACCAACAGCTGTTCCATAAGGAATCAAATCACCTACCAGAGCAGATACACCACCGATAAACGCAT
This sequence comes from Bartonella queenslandensis AUST/NH15, assembly GCF_000312585.1. GTDB lineage: Bacteria > Pseudomonadota > Alphaproteobacteria > Rhizobiales > Rhizobiaceae > Bartonella > Bartonella queenslandensis_A. The sequence continues at coordinate 219,297 of NZ_HE998003.1, read as the reverse complement.
GATGCCCAATACGAACAAATTGGTGAACAGCAGCACCACCACCAATAATCACATAATCACCAACAGTAACATGACCAGCAATCATTGCATTATTAGCAAACGTTACATGATTGCCTACATGACAATCATGAGCGACATGTGCATAACAAAAAAATTGGCAATTATCACCAACAACTGTCATTCCCCCACTTGAATCTGATCCTCTATGCATTGTTACGCCTTCACGAATCGTACAATTCTTACCAATAGAGAGAATCGTAGCCCCCCCTTTATGTTTATTATTTTGCGGATCTGCCCCTAAGACTGCATGAGAAAATACTTTACTCTTGGCTCCTAACGTTGTCTTTCCTATTATTACAACATGACTTGTCAAACTACATTCATCACCAATAACAGCCTCTGAACTAATATGGCAAAATGGCCCAACGCGTACATTCTCACCAAGCTGCGCTCCCTTCTCCACAAGAGCAGTTGGATGGATTTTCGTACCGGACATCTTAAAATTCCCATTAAATATCGTTTATTCTTCTTCAACAATCATCGCAGCAATTTCTGCTTCAGCGACGCGGACATCTTCTACTTTTGCAACACACGAAAAACGCCTCATACCAGATCTTTTTTTCAAAAGCTGAACATGAATTTTAAGCTGATCACCAGGCATAACCGGCTTACGAAATTTCGCATTATCAACCGTCATAAGGTAAACTAAATTTGTTTGCTTATTGCCTAAATTTAAAAGCGCTATTGCTCCTGCCGTTTGTGCCATAGCTTCTAAAATCAAAACTCCAGGCATAATAGGCTTTGCGGGAAAATGTCCTGTAAAATGTGGTTCGTTAATCGTTATATTTTTAATACCAATCGCTTCTTGTTCACCATTAATATTAACGATACGATCAATCAATAAAAATGGATAACGGTGCGGTAATATTGATAGCAATTTTTCAATATCAACAGCCTCTAAATCTTTAATTCCTTCAGTGCTGATCATATCAGCTTTTCTCCTTTTTAACTTTTCCCATACTGCGCAATGTCGCTACTTCACGAAACCATTGTTTAAATGGTCGTGCTGGACTCCCTCCCCATTTTTCACCATCCGGAATATCATTCATAACGCCACTACGAGCAGCAATCTGAACACATTTACCTATTACGATATGATCTGCTACTCCAACCCCCCCTCCAAGCTGAGACATATCTCCTATAGATGTACTTCCGGCAATTCCGCATTGAGCGGCAATAAGGCAATAACGACCAATTTTTACATTGTGGGCAATTTGTACAAGATTATCAATCTTGCTTCCTTCTCCAATAACAGTGTCCTGAAATGTTCCTCGATCAATCGTGGTGTTTGCACCAATTTCTACACCATCCTCAATAATAACGCGACCAAGTTGTGGAATTTTCTCAATTCCAGTTTCTCCCCCAACATAACCAAAACCATCTTGCCCAATGCAAACACCAGGATAAAGTTGAACCCTATCACCTATTAAAGAACACTGAACAGTTACTTTAGGAGCAATATAGCAGTCACGTCCAATACGGCAATTTTCACCGATAACAGCTGTGGATGAAATAAGAGTCCCTGCACCAATCTCAACATTTCTACCGATAACAGCTCCCGCTTCAATACACACCTCATTGGCAAACTTAGCCGTTGGATGAATATGCGCGTGCGGTGAAATTTCCTTCTGCCCCAACCAAGGCATTGGCTTGACAGAATCAGGAAACAAAATACGACCAACCTGAGCAAAATCACGCTGCGGTGTGGATGTCACCAAAATGGCCATCGTGTCAGGAACTTTAAAAACAATATCATTCGTACAAAAAACAGCAATAGCAGAACTATTCTGTAGAGCATCAGAAAATTTCCGATGCTCCACAAAAACGAGAGAGCCTTCCACAGCACTCTCAAGCGAAGAAAGAGAATTGATAACCTTATGAGAAAACTCTGGATTAAGAAGCTTTGCACCCGTCAACTCAGCAACATTTGCAACTGTCAATTGCCGGGACGGCGTAAAAAAAAATGTATCCGCCATCAAAACACTTTCTCTCCCAGCTTAAACTATTCTCTTCAAGTTTTTCCTTCTTAAAAACCACTTAAATCAGAATTTCGTAGAAATACCAAAATTCAATTGCTGCAAACGATCTCCCTCCTGCTTTGTTATTGGCCAAGCATAATCAAAACGCAAAGGACCAAACGGAGAATCCCACATCAAACTCACACCTGCAGAGGAGCGCCAAGCACTTTTGGTATTGGTAACAGGCGGTTCACCTTTAAAGGCGGCTTTATAATTATTGCCATAGAGCGTAGCAACATCCGCAAATAAAGCACCGCGTAATCCGAATCCTTCAGGCACAACAGGAATAGGAAACTGTACTTCAGCAGTCGCATTCATATATGTCGTTCCCCCTAAGAAATAAACTTCGCCTTTACTGGAAACCTGACGCGGACCTATCCCATTGTATTTGAAACCTCGGATCATATCAGTATTCGCCTTAAACATATCAAAAATACGAACACCTTCTTTGCCTACTTCGTGGATATAACCACCGCCAAAGGAAAGTAAACCAACAATGTCCCTCTGATCAGAAAGAGTCTTGTACATCATCGCTTTACCCGTGGTCTTCAAAAACTTCGCACTCCCACCAAGTCCTGCATATTCCTGAAGAAAATTCACATACCATCCATCATGGGGATTTCTCATATCGTCAATCGTATTATAGGTAAAACCATAACTAATTGATGAACGTTTCCAAGGACTATGCTTAGCTGCTTGAACAATTGCACCAGAATATTTCCCATATAATTCTATTATATCACTCTCTTTGTCGAAATCATACTCTCCGCCAAAATCATATTCTTCCTGTACATAAGAATAAGCAACATTCGCAGATAATTGATTATTAATAGGTAACGAAAACCGTAGCGATCCCCCCGTCTGTCGTACATCATAGGCTTTATCAGCACGATAAGTGCTACGAAAAACATCAACGCCAGCTGATAAACGGTACCCTAAGAAATAAGGATCAACAAATGATAAATTATAATTACGGGATTTTTCTTGCCCTGCTCCTAACCCTAAACGAACGTACTGACCACGTCCCCCAAGATTACGCTCAGTAACAGAGACTTCAAGCGACATACCAGGACTTGTTCCTCCCGTTGTATATCCTCCAGAAAGAGAGAGATCTCCTGTTGAAGCTTCAACGACATCTATCACCAGAACAACTTGGTCAGATTGCTCGGTGGGAACCATTGAAATATTAACAGCTTTGAAGAAACCTAAACTTTCTAGACGACGCTTCGCCCGCTGTAATAAAGTCTGATTGTAAGCATCCCCTTCGTTTAAATCAATCTCACGACGAATGACGTAATCACGCGTTTTCTCATTACCACGTATATCAATACGCTGAATATAAGCACGTGTACCTTGTTCAATATTATATGAAATTGAAATTGTATGATTTGCCAAATTACGGTTTCCACGTGGTTCAACTTTAGCAAAAGCATATCCCGAATCAGCAACCTTATTATTAATAATTGCAACAGATTGTTCAATATCTTCTGCACTATAAACATTACCTGGCTGGGTTTTGAGCATCCCTTTCACAGATTGAACATCAATTCCATCAACATCACTCTCAACCTGAATAGCACTAATTTTATAGCGCGCCCCTTCATCAAGAACAAAAGAAATTTTATACGTATTGCTTGCGGCATCAAAAGTTGCTTTAGAAGAGACGACACGAAAATCTGCATAACCACGATTATAATAAAAGCGGCGTAAAGCTTCCTCATCAGCAGCGAGGCGTTCCTCACTGTAAACATCGCCTCCCAACAACTTCGAAAAAATTCCTGAAGATTTTGTTGAAATCACATCACGCAAACGACGGCTTGCAAAGACACTATTTCCCTTAAAAGTGATATCACCAATCTTTGTTTTTTGTCCTTCAACAACATTAAACACCACATTAACACGCCCTTTTCCAAGATTAATCGTTTGAACGTTAACAGTGATATTATTACGACCAAGAGTTTTATAAGCCTCACGAATTGTATTGATATCAGCAGAAAGCTTAGCAGAATTAAAAGGTTCATTTGGCTTTAAAGAAATAAACCGTTTAAGATCTGGATCTTTAAAAGATTTATTTCCCTGAAATAATATTTGATTGACAACCTCATATTCTTTTACGAATACAACCAATTTATCACCTACCTGATTTATTTTAACATCATAAAATAAACCTAATTCGAAAAGATTTTTCACAGCATGATCAACATCACCACTGGAAATCCCTTGTCCAGCCTTAATACCTATATTATCCCGAATCGCCTGAGAACTTACAAACTTATTCCCACGAACCTCAATAGAACGGACTACAGATGCTTGTATTTCCCCCACCGCAGCAATTGACATAAAAACCGTTGCTGGGACAATCATCCCCATCTTTAACACCAACACAGATGCTGCATTTAAAAACTTTGAATTCGTAGTCATTGGCTTTTTTACCTTACTCTTGTTCCTTGGACATGATGCCTTAAAAAGCTAACTGCCATAACAACCTTTTTACAGCGAGACTTTTCATCCCTTAATACTCATTATAATGTACGACGCCACAATATTTTGCAGACATGGTAAACGACCCTCAATTTGTTTGCGTTATTATTACCCAATTTACAAAGCCTTTTCCATAATTTAATTAGCTAAACCAACAAAAATAATCATTAAATAAGACAAAAATCATAAAAAGGAGAAGAAGGGAAAAACCTAAACGAAAAACAATTCCCTGAACTTTAGTGGATATTTTTCTCCCAGTAATGACCTCAATGACATGAAATAAAAGATGCCCACCATCAAGCGGTAGAATCGGAAAAAGGTTAATAAACCCAACGCTTATTGAAAGAAAAGCAGCCAAATTCAACAAAGAGATAAAACCTGCTTCGCTCACTTTCCAAGCAATCTTAACGGTTTTAGAAGGCCCACTTAGCCGACAACGATCTTCTTTGCCTCTGATTAAACGACTCATAAAAAGAACAGTTTGAGTGGTAATAAACGCCGTACGGTTTAATGCTTCTCTTATAGCTGTTACAAAACCATAGTGAATATTTTTTATATAAGTTGGATCTAAACGTGCAGGATTATTTGAATCAACAGGCACACCTACACCGATCATAGCACTTTGTGTTCGATTCCCAAATCCATCATCTCGCTCAACGACTTTCGGGGTAATGACCGTTGTAAACACACGCCCCATGCGTTCTATTTTAAACTCTATCGGTTCTTTTCCGTGAAAAGCGACGTAATTCATCAAATCTTCAAAACTTTCAATCCGTCGACCATCCATTTCAACAAAACGGTCTCCTAATTCCAAACCGGCTTGAATAGCAGGGCTATCTTTTACCAAGGAACCAACAACGGGTTCAATGACAGCACGACCATAAATAAAGAAAAAAAACGTTAAAATAACAACAGTAAAAAGAGCATTGAAAAAGGGACCAGCAAAAACAGTCGCTGCTTTTTTCCAAGCATGCGCACTGGCAAATGAACCATCAACAACCGGAGATGATGGAGATAATAGCTTATCGTTTTTTTCCTCATCCCCAACAAACTTTACATAACCTCCTAGGGGGATAAGTGCTAAACGCCATTTCGTGCCATGTTTATCTGTGTAACTGGCTATTTGTGGCCCAAATCCAAGTGAAAAAACTAACGCCTTAATACCACACCACCGCCCAATGAGATAATGCCCAAGTTCATGCACAAAAATAATAATAATAATGATGAAAAGAATACTCAAACTTCTTAAAAGGATATCACCCATCGTGACCATATGATTTAAAAGTCCCAAAATATCTTCTCCCCATTAAATCATACTAAAAAGATTAAAAGGTGCATCCATATCAGATATCAATGAACCAATTAAATAAAGAAGACAAGTTGCCCCTACCAATCCATCCATACGATCCATAAAACCACCATGTCCAGGCAATAAAGAACTGGAGTCTTTAACAAAAAACCGTCTTTTAAGCCACGATTGCCCTAAATCACTCAATTGTGAAACAATTGACAAAGCAAGTGTAAGGAGTGGCACAAAAAAGCTTGCTAAGTTTATATCAAAAAATCCAAAAGCAACCCATATACCACCGAAAACGCCAACAAATGTACCACCAAGTGTTCCTGACCATGTTTTATTAGGAGAAAATCGTGGTGCTAATTTAGGCCCCCCTAATGCACACCCGATAAAATATCCACCAATATCGGTTCCCCATACTATCGTAAATAAGAAAATAACAACTTGGAACCCCAACATCTCATGATCCCGTAAAAAACATAAAGCCACAACAGGAAAAGATGCATAT
>NZ_HE998003.1:201352-212782 GCF_000312585.1 Bartonella queenslandensis AUST/NH15 | reverse complement strand
AAAACACAAAAACCAGCAAAGCAGATACATTCAATACTAAAAAAAAGCCAAAGAGAAAATAAAAAATACTTGCTAATATCTTTTGTAAAAAACACCACTTCTCTTGAGTAATAATCATCCACTCATAAAGAATAAAACCGCCAATACACCATGCAAAAAGAAAAAAAGTGGTTCCTCCCAACCATGTCAGATACAAAGCAATAACGCCCAAAACAAAAGCTGTTAGAACACGATAAACTAAATTAGACAAAACAACATCCAAACAATAAAAATAGAAAATACAAACTCTAAAATTGATGCAAGAAAAATCGCCCTCTCCAGTATTTTTATTTCATACTTGTACAAATTTCTCTTATAATTTACTATAAAGATCTAGTTTACCAAGATAGCGCTTATAAGACGAATAATCAATGAAAACAGCTTCAAAAATCTTCCTTATCAAGGTTAATCCTAAAATAAGTTTTCAAATATTTTTTCAAACATAAAATAAAACAGCAGCTATCTACACCCCATAACATCTGCGTAACCCATCCTACGCGCATTATTTTATAATGGGCGGTAAGAGTGAGATATTATTTTGCGCTATAGTATTTTCCAAGCCCCATCATTTGAGTAATCCCTCATAATGTTTCTCATCATGCAGTTTGACAAAACATGCTGAACAAAAAACATTCATCATGCTGTAATAGTGTCCGCAAATAAAGGACAAAATCCACTCACAGATTAAAAAATAAAAACATTCACCCTTTCAAATCAATCTTTCCCCTATCAAGATGATCAGACGATAAAACAGCTCCCTGTATCACACCTTGCTACCATAGTGCGCATTACTCTATGCTCTTATCCAAATAAAAATAATTTACACACTGGAAGTAGAATATTTTTCTAGCGAAAAACCGTCTTAAACGTGCATAATCTCAGATTCTTTCGCAGCTAAAACCTTATCGATATCAGCAATAGTTTCATCTGTAAGTTTTTGAACTTTCTCGGATAAACTATGGGCTTCATCTTGTCCAATTTCACCATCTTTTTCTAACTTTTTTAAATTGTCCATACCATCACGACGAACATGACGTGTAGCAACACGCGCTTGCTCTGCATAGTGATGCGCAATTTTTACAAGTTCCTTACGGCGCTCTTCATTCAACTCAGGCAAAGGAATCCGTAAATTCGTACCATCAGTTATAGGATTCAAACCAAGACCAGAATCGCGAATAGCACGCTCAACAGCGCCTACCATCGTTTTATCCCATACAGAAACGGAAAGCATCCGAGGTTCGGGAACAGAAATATTAGCAACCTGATTGATATGTACAACAGAACCATAAGATTCAACGGTTAACGGTTCTAATAAACTCGCCGATGCCCGTCCTGTCCGCAAGCCACCTAATTCATGTTTAAAAGCCGTAATAGCGCCATCCATGCGACGTTTCAGATCATCCATAATTGATGCAACATTCATATTTCTGTCTCCTTCAATTGTCCTTTGAAGCTTACCCTTATTCCGATACCATTGTAAAGCGCCCTGTTCCATTCAAGACCTTCGCTAAACCGCCTTTTTCATGAATGGAATACACAATAATCGGTACATTGTTCTCACGAGCTAAAGTGACCGCCGTTGAATCCATAACCGATAATCCCCATTGCAAAATTTCAACATGTGTTAATTGGTCAAAACGCTTAGCTGTAGGATCTATCTTTGGATCTGCTGAATAGATACCATCGACTTGTGTTCCTTTAAGAAGGACATCTGCACCAATTTCTGCTGCACGTAAAGTCGCAGCAGAATCAGTGGTAAAAAAGGGATTTCCTGTACCACCCGCAAAAATAACAACTTTTCCCTGATTCATATAAGCTATTGCTTTACGTTGCGAAAAACTTTCACAAATTTGTGGCATAGCAATCGCAGAGAGCACAACAGTTTCAACCCCTAGTTTTGTCAATGATGTTCGCAATGCTAAAGAGTTAATGGCCGTTGCAAGCATTCCCATATGATCACCTGTCACGCGATCCCCACCATGTGAAGCAACAGCAACGCCACGAAAAATATTTCCCCCACCGATAACAACCGCAACTTCTATCCCCATTGCGCGCACTTCTGCAATATCAGCAGCAATACGGTCGACAACAGAAACATCAATGCCAAAACTCTGCCCCCCCATAAGAGCTTCACCAGAAGCCTTTAAAAGAATACGTTTATATGGACGTGCTAATGCCATTAATAATCTCCCCAAAAGTACATTTACTTTTTTGCTTTTGACACCACGAAGGGCACCACTTTTTTTCACGTGACGCCCTCACAACAATTACGCCATTCGCATCAGAGTTTCTAAAACCAGTGATGATTTTAAATCTCTGATCAAGAGTTTGCAATAACTAGCCTTTTACAGCTGCTGCAACCTCTGCAGCAAAATCAGATTCCTCTTTTTCTACACCTTCACCTAGTGCAAAACGAATAAAGCCCGTGATTTTCGCTGGAGCACCAATTGATTTCTCAGCATCCTTTAAAGCAGCCTCAACAGTTATATCAGGATTCATAACAAAAGCTTGAGAAAGCAAAACAACCTCTTCAAAAAACTTACGCATACGTCCTTCCACCATTTTTTCAATGATATTTTCAGGCTTTCCAGACTGACGTGCTTGATCTGAAAAAATTGCTTTTTCACGTTCAACAGCACCAGAATCAACATCTTGTGCTGTAAGCGCTAATGGATTGGTTGCCGCAATATGCATTGCAACCTGCCGACCAAAAGCAAGAGCAGCTTCCTTATTTCCCGTTGTTTCAATTGCAACCAAAACACCAAGTTTTCCAAGCCCATCAGCTACACTATTGTGTATATAAGTCGCAACAACACCATTCTCAACAGACAATTTAGCGGAACGACGAAATGTCATATTTTCGCCAATTGTACCAATTGCATCTTTAATTGTAAGCTCTACAGTCTTCTCAGAGCCTGGATAAAGAGAAACAGAAACAGATTCAACATCACCTGGCGTATCTAAAGCAGCAGTTGCTACGTTACGCACAATGTCTTGGAATCCATCATTGCGTGCAACAAAATCTGTTTCAGAATTAATCTCAACCAAAACTGCATGTGAATCTTTTGATATAACGCCGATTAATCCTTCAGCTGCTGTACGACCAGCCTTTTTATCTGCTTTAGCTATCCCTTTTTTACGAAGCCAATCAACCGCAGCTTCCATATCACCATTGGTTTCTGCTAGAGCGGCTTTACAGTCCATCATTCCAGCGCCAGATAATTCTCGAAGTTCTTTTACTTGTGCAGCAGTAACGCTCATATTTGCCTCTTTATTCTATAACAGTGAAAGCGTGCAAATTTCCTCTGCACGCCTATAACTTCTTCTTTAGATAATATAAAGTACCTTAATTAGGCGTTTTATATTATTCAGAAACTGCCAAAACCGCATTTTCTTCCAAAACAGGCTCCATAGGCGCATCAACTTGAGCTCCTAAATCGATACCCATTGCACCTTGCTGACGAGCAATACCATCAAGAGCAGCACGAGCAAAAAGATCGCAGTAAAGAGAAATTGCACGTGAAGCATCGTCATTACCTGGTATTGGATGTGTTACATCATCGGGATCACAATTGGTATCAATAATAGCAATCACTGGAATACCTAAACGTTTTGCTTCTTGGAGTGCAATATTCTCTTTATTTGTATCGATAACAAAGATAAGATCTGGAACAGAGCCCATATCTTTAATACCACCAAGCGCGCGATTAAGCTTTTCACGATCACGTTCAAGATTTAAACGCTCTTTTTTGGTAAAGCCTTGCGCTTCAGCAGCAAGAATTTTATCAAGCTTCCGCAAACGATGTATTGAATTGGAAATTGTTTTCCAGTTTGTCAGCATACCGCCAAGCCAACGCGCATTAACGTAATATTGGGCGGAACGATTCGCTGCATCAGCAATAATTTCAGATGCCTGCCGTTTTGTACCAACAAAGAGAATACGGCCACCACGCGCAACAGTATCTGAAACAAGTTTAAGCGCTTGATGTAAAAGTGGAACAGTCTGAGCAAGATCAATAATATGAATGTTATTACGCTGACCATAAATATAGGGAGCCATTTTGGGATTCCAGCGATGAGTCTGGTGACCAAAATGCACTCCTGCTTCTAAAAGCTGGTGCATAGTAAAATCGGGTAGTGCCATAAATTTTATCCTTTCCGGTTCAACCTCCGCGAAAAAAGCAGGAAAACCTACTACCGGCGGATGCTTGCTAGACTTTTCTCACAGATCATCTATAAGCACCCAAACTCCGCGTGTGGAATAGCGTAAACATACTAATATTTGATTCTTTTTCAAGTCATTTTCTTTAATCATTTAATATTTGCATTTTCACATTGATCAAGATCTTCTCCAAGTTCGAGGAATTCAAGATTGTTCAATTTTGCACGCACTGAAAAAGTTCCATAATCTATATGAAGATCACGCATGACACCATTCTCATGCAAGAGAAAACTGCTTCGATAAACCGGCAAGCCATCTTTATTTTCACTATCATCAAAATAAGAGATTGTAACAGGCCAATATTCTTCTTGATCCAATTTTCTCATTTTTTCCGTCTCACTGTCAGATAAAAGCGCCTTCTTTTCTCCTATGGCGATGCTTTCTTTTATAACTTTATCTGCTTTATTTGTCCCATCAAATACAGTAACATTATAAAAGTGATCCCCTGCTTTTGCATGGCGGATAATATTCTTTAGTTGCATCATTGGAAATTCTGCCATCGCGAGCTTATATTCTTTTTCTTTTGGCTTTTTTAAGGTAACCGTAATACCATCTCCCGTTCGCTCCGCGACCCCTTCGGCACGATGTGAAACCTCTTCTCCCTCTTGATCGGTAATATTAAAACGAAATGTACGGCTATCACCTGTTTCATAACTCGTCGTTTGTTGATCCGTTAAACGGACAGGCATATCTTCAATATGAAGACGGCTAATGAAACGGAAACGTGTGCTATAGCCTTGGCATGCCGAACCAGTAAGCTCGTAAACCATTCGCCCTGACATCCCAGAAATTGTCATTTCATGAGAAACACTATCGAGATGAAAATCATAAATTGCTCGATGAGGTACAATAAAAATAGGCTCTTCAGCTCTCGCTGTACAGAAAAAAACAATATATAAAATTATTATAAATAATGCTCTAATCATTCCCAAATTCCAAACTTTCTCCCCGTTGCATAACATCATACAATAAGGCAAAAAAGGCTAATTTCTCAATTAACCACACATTTCCTTAAATTAAAAAATAGGTTATGCAATGAATATATAGAACAGCTATGGAGTTTAAATTATGACGAATGTGATTGAAAAAAACTTAGAAACATTTGGAATCACTCTTCCTGCAGCAACGCAACCCCTTGCCAATTACATCACGACTTCACAAAGTGGCAATCAACTTTTTATTTCTGGGCAGCTCCCTCTTATAAATGGAAAACCAATAGCTATTGGTAAAGTTGGAGCAACGGTGAATGCCGAACAAGCCCAAAAAGCATCTGAAGCTTGTGCTCTCAATATTCTCGCTCAACTCAAAGCAACTCTAGGTGATCTCAATAGAATAAAACGCGTGGTCAAAATTACTGTTTTTGTGGCTGTCGATTCTCATTTTACTGATATCCCGTTTGTAGCCAATGGAGCTTCTGATTTATTCGTCAACATTCTTGGTGAAATTGGGAAACACGCCCGTTCTGCTATTGGTGTTGCCTCTCTTCCTATGGATGTTCCTGTAGAAGTTGAAGCCATCATAGAAATCTAAATCTTCATTAAAAATAGTGCGTCTCTTAAAGGTAACTTAAGTCAAAATATTTTTTGTCTTCTGATAAACCTTGCATTTTTCCGTTTTGAAATTAGAATTTCAAACTTACAATAAAAGGAAATATTTGTATGAAACAAGATTATGACAATAACAATATTTTTGCTAAATTAATTCGTAATGAAATCCCTTCTGTTCGTGTTTACGAAGATGATGATGTTATTGGCTTCATGGATATCATGCCACAAGCACCAGGACATACGCTGGTCATTCCCAAAAAAGGTTCTAGAAACTTACTTGATGCCGATACTGAAATATTATTTCCTGTTATTACAGCTGTTCAAAAAATTGCCAATGCCGTAAAAAAAGCCTTTCAAGCAGATGGTATAACGATCATGCAATTCAATGAAGCGGCTAGTCAACAAACCGTTTATCATCTCCACTTCCATATTATACCACGTATGGAAGGAATAGAACTTACCCCTCACAGTGAAGTGATAACACCTACAGAAATACTTGAGGAAAATGCAAAAAAAATTCGTGCTGCATTGTAACATGCTCTTAAGATGTTGTTTTTTTCTTTCCTGCGTGTTTTTTTGTGAAATTTTGCGTTTTACTTTTCTTTGAGCCAAAAGATAAATCGGAAGAAGAAATTTCTAACTGTAATTTTTTCTTTTTCACCACTTGATTTTTGTGTCAATACGCGAACAGTGCCACCATTGCGTAACTTTCCAAATAAAATTTCATCTGCTAATGGCTTTTTAATATATTCTTGTATAACACGGCCTAATGGACGTGCTCCCATTTGAGAATCATATCCTTTATTAGACAGCCATAAAATTGCAGAAGGGCTTAATTCAAAACAGATCTCCCGATCAGCTAATTGTGCTTCAAGCTGAAAAATAAATTTTTGCACTATCTGATTGATGCTTAAGTGAGATAAAGGCGCAAACGGAATAATTGCATCTAAACGATTACGAAATTCTGGTGTAAATAACCGATTGATTGCTTCTATATCCTCACCATCACGATGGACTTTTCCAAATCCAATAGTTGATTTTGCCATATCTGAAGCACCAGCATTGGTCGTCATAATCAAAATAATATTGCGGAAATCAATTTTCTTGCCGTTATGGTCTGTTAATCGACCATAATCCATGACCTGCAATAAAATATTAAATAACTCTGGATGAGCTTTTTCAATCTCATCGAGCAATAGAACTGCGTGAGGCTTCTGATCAACTGCATCTGTAAGAAGTCCTCCTTGATCAAACCCTATATAACCTGGAGGAGCACCGATTAAGCGCGCTACCGTATGACGCTCCATATATTCCGACATATCAAAACGTAATAGTTCAATGCCCAAAGATGATGCAAGCTGTTTTGCAACTTCAGTTTTTCCAACACCTGTTGGTCCTGAAAATAAATAACTTCCTATTGGCTTATCTGGCTCGCGTAAACCTGCCCGTGCCAATTTTATGGATGAAACTAAGACGGAAATTGCCTGATCTTGCCCATAAACAACGTGCTTGAGTTCTCTCTCAAGCTTACTCAATATCTTCTGATCATTCCGCGAAACTGTTTTGGGTGGAATCCTTGCAATTGTAGCAACAGTTGCTTCAATTTCTTTAACACCTATCGTCTTTTTTCGCTGTTTTTGTGGCAAAAGCTTTTGCGCTGCACCACTTTCATCAATAATATCAATTGCTTTGTCAGGTAACCTACGATCAACTATATAGCGTGAAGATAATTCTACGGATGCCTTCATCGCCTGATCTGTATATTTGATCTGATGAAAATCTTCAAAGTAAGGCTTCATCCCCTGCAAAATCTTAATCGCATCAGGAACAGAAGGTTCATTAATATCAATCTTCTGAAAACGGCGCTCTAAAGCACGGTCTTGTTCAAAGAATTTTCGATATTCTCTGTAAGTCGTCGACCCAATACATCGCATAGTTCCAGAAGATAATGCAGGTTTTAAAAGATTTGCTGCATCCATATTTCCCCCTAATGTTGCTCCTGCTCCAATTAAGGTATGAATTTCATCAATAAATAAAATAGCATCTGAATACAGCTCAAACTCTTTAATAACTTGCTTTAATCGTTCTTCAAAATCACCGCGATAACGTGTACCAGCAACAAGTCCCCCCATATCAAGAGAAAATATCATTGTATTTGATAAAACTTCAGGCACTTGCCCATCAACAATACGCTTTGCTAATCCCTCAATGATAGCGGTTTTTCCTACTCCAGGATCACCAACCAAAAGTGGATTATTTTTTGATCGTCGACATAAAATCTGAATCATCCGTGAAATTTCTCTTTCACGACCAATTAATGAATCAATTTTCCCACTCCGTGCTTTACAATTGAGATCAATACAATAACTCGTTAAAGCACTTGTTATTCTTTCACTATTGTCTGAAATCTGCTGATCTAATTGCTCTTCAAGACCTTCAAGTAACATGGATAATCCATCATCACGCGTAATACCATGTGAAATAAAACGTACAGCATCATAGCGTGTCATGCCCACCTCTTGAAGAAAATAGGCTGCATGGCTTTCACGTTCAGAAAAAATTGCAACAAGAACATTTGCCCCTGACACTTCATCTTTCCCAGCAGATTGCGCATGAATCACGGCACGTTGGATAACACGCTGGAAAAAAGCTGTAGGCTTTGTATCCTCATCAGCTCTAATCTGTTCATCTAACTCTGAGTGAAGATAATTGGTTAAGCGCTCGCGCAATTCCTCTACATCTACTTGGCATGCCTGAATAACGGAATTTGCATCGGCATCATCTAACAGCGCAAGGAGAAGATGCTCTAATGTCGCATATTCATGCCGCGCTTGAGTAGCAATTGTTAATGCACGGTGTAAAACCTCTTCAAGACTAGGTGTAAAAGATGGCATAATTCCTCACTTCCATTCCATTACACATTGTAACGGATGTTCATTTTGACGTGCACACTCCCTCACTTGTACGACTTTCATTTCAGCAATTTCATAAGTATAAGTTCCGCATTCGCCTATCCCATTGTGATGAACATTTAACATAATCCGTGTAGCTTCTTCGAAACTTTTTTTAAAAAAGTTCTTCAAAACGAAAACAACAAAATCCATAGGTGTGTAATCATCATTAAGTAAAAGAACGCGATATAATTTAGGTTTTTTAACTTTTTCTCTAGCCTTAGGTATTATAACCGCACCATGCCCACCTTCATCCCAATTCTTGCCCTTTTTATTATATATAATATTTTTGTTATGCGTAATATGAGGTATAGAGTCTATTATGAGTGTTTGTCCCATTATCGTTTTCCATATAGCAAACTTTTTATTAATTTTAAGTTCTTTCAAAACTATTGCAATACCTCTTTCGCATCAGAAAAGACTTTCCTCCCATGATTAAGATTTAAATCATTCATAAAATAACTTCTGTAAACAAATTAGTAATACCATTCATCTAGACTACATTAGTACGTTACAGAAAAGGAAGCTGTATAGACGTTTTTCAGGGAAAATGGAGAAATAGGATACGACAAGTGTATATTAACCATCAAAAAATTATGCGCTGCTATAAAAAGATAGTAATTTCTTTCATTATGTTAGTTTTTTCTTACTGTTGGGCATCAGCAACACCTCAAGGAGCCTATCCTGATAAGTATGCAGCTATTGTTATAGATGCCACTACGGGAAAAACTCTTTTTCAAGCCAATGCAACACTGAAACGTTATCCTGCTTCCTTAACAAAAATGATGACATTGTACCTACTGTTTGAAGCTATGCAGATGCGCCGTGTAACACCCAATACTCCAATTCCTGTTTCACATTATGCAGCAATGCGCCCACCAACAAAAATTGGATTTAAAGCAGGTCAAACAATTTCTGCAGAAGCAGCCGCTAAAGCACTCATTACAAGATCTGCAAATGATGTTGCTACAGCTATTGCAGAGTATCTTGGAGGAAGTGAAAAAAATTTCGCTCGAATGATGACAGCAAAAGCTCGTAAACTTGGTATGAAACATACACATTTCGCCAATGCTTCAGGACTTCCGGATATGCGCAATTATTCTACGGCACGAGATATAGCCACTTTGTCATTAGCCTTACGTAAACATTTTCCAACACAATATAAATTGTTCAAAACAAAAAGTTTTAATTTCCGTGGACATACAATTAATAGCCACAATAAACTCGTCAAAGTCATGAAAGGTGTCGATGGAATTAAAACAGGTTACACACAAATGTCAGGTTCTAATTTAGCAACTTCGATGCGTCTTGAGGGGCGTTCTATTGTCGCTGTTGTTATGGGAGGAAAATCATCTACTGCACGTGATGAGCATATGGCTAGCTTATTAAATCAATATTTGCCCAAAGCAAACCAAATGAAAAGTGGGGAACGTTTAATGGCCTCTGTACACTATCAATTACCCACAGGCACAAAGACTCCTATACCAACCATTAAAGCTGATTCAAACAATTTTGATGATGAAATTTCAACTATGTTGACAGCATTTGCAGAACAACCTAAAAACTCCAATATCGCAATAACGGCTGTAAATAGGGTAATTGTACCGATACCTAATCCTCAAAAAGCTATACCAGTTGAGACTCATAAAATTGTAAATGTTTCTTTATCCACAAATGCTGGATGGGCTATCCAAATTGGTTCTCTTCCTAGTGAAGAACAAGCAAATACTCTGCTTTTAAAAGCAAAAAATACAGCTTTTTCTACTTTAAAGAACGCCTCTTCACATATGCAACTGTTTGAAAAAAATGGGCAGCGCTATTATCGAGCCCGATTTACAGGATTTCAATCAAAAAAAGATGCATTTGATGCGTGTTCCACATTAAAGAAAGCAAATTTTAACTGCTATACTGTAGCCTACTAAAAGTTTTTGAATTTTGCGTTAAGGATAGTATTATGAAAGATAATGCTTTTGCTTCATTCTATGAAAAAGAAAAATTATTGAAGCAATCATCCTTCCTTTCATTGCGTTCTCTTCATGGTGCAGCAGCAAAACTTACTGGTTTAAAATATCATTCAACTGCATTAGATACACAATCTCTTGTTAATCTTCTCATTTGCCAAATAATGCGCAACCGTCGTCTCATGATGCCTCCTGTACGCATTCATTTACGTGTTGCGAGTCAAACTGGTAATGTCCCTATTAAAATCCGTCTAGGAGCAACAAATACTTAATTCTACAAATCTCTCTAAAAAATTATTTTATTATTGCAGCATCATTTACAGTCCTAGAAAGTTCTTTGATAGACATATCTTCTTCTTAAATCTTAGAAATTGTACTTATAGCTTTTTCAAAGATCCCAATAGATATCTTCAAGCTTCCAAGAAAATTGTTTTTTTAGGACATAAAAAATACTAAATATTTTTCAATTTTTTGATTTAATATTAAAAAGTTTCCTTGATATCTTTTCACTTTAGAGGTTATTGCAAAAGTGCAACAAAAAAAATCCCTCTTAATAATGATTCTCCCTACAATATCAATACTGTAGTAAAAAATAATTTAAATTCTTTTACTTTTATCTCTTTCAACAAACAAAGCAAATTTAAAAATACAAATACTCTTGGCAAAAAAACGTAAGAGAAGTTATCAGATTAAATATCATGGTACGATTT
>NZ_HE998003.1:197207-201008 GCF_000312585.1 Bartonella queenslandensis AUST/NH15 | reverse complement strand
TTTTAATGTATACGTTTTATTTATTTTAATTTTTAAAGCTCTCTCACACCTCATCACATTCATTCAAATTTAAAACAAATTTTCCTTAGACACTAAGGTATAATCCTTCATTTCTGAAAAGAATTGCTACGAAAACTTTTAAAAGCCATAAAATCCAGCTAAAAATTAATAACAGATTAATCATTCATTTTACTTTATGTTTTTTTATTATTTCCAATAAGACTGTTTTCCTTTCAGAGACAAATCAAACAGATATAAGCAGTCCTTTCCTTCCAGTCTTGCATGCAAAAGTTGTTACTCGTTCAGAAAGCACAAACCCGTCTCAAATTTATCTCAGGCATGCTGCTGAATTAAATTTGAATTTTGATTGATAAGAAACAAAAACATAAGCTTTCTTAAAAATAAGAATGTAATCCTTTCCCAAAGAGTCCAGTTATGGATTGAAAAAATATTCCAGCTCCTAACAAGAGATCACACTCTTAACAAGATATTGCATTGACTGCGAGGCCACCTTTACTTGTTTCTTTATAACGTTCACTCATATCATGACCCGTCTGACGCATTGTTTCTATACAGGCATCAAGAGAAACAAAATGTTCTCCATTACCATATAATGCAAGAGAAGAAGCCGTTACTGCCTTAACCGCCCCCATTGCATTACGCTCAATACAAGGAACTTGTACAAGACCTGCAACCGGATCACACGTCATTCCCAAGTGATGCTCAAGCGCTATTTCCGCTGCATTTTCAATTTGAGCCGGCGTTCCACCTAACGCTGCAGTCAAGCCCGCTGCGGCCATTGAAGATGCTGTTCCAACTTCACCTTGACATCCAACTTCTGCACCAGAAATAGAGGCATTATGTTTGATAACACCGCCAATAGCTGCTGCCGTCAATAGAAAATTATGTATTCCCTTTTGATCTGAATCATCATTAAACTGAAGATAGTAACGCAAGACTGCGGGGACAACACCAGCTGCCCCATTTGTTGGTGCTGTAACAACACGACCACCTGCTGCATTTTCCTCATTGACTGCCATAGCATATACCGAAAGCCAATCATTTGCCCAAAGTGGATAATTGTAATTCTTTTTTTGATTTTCCAAAAGTGTTTCATGCAGTTTTTTAGCGCGCCTTAGAACATGCAATCCACCAGGTAACTCACCTTCTTGTGAAAGACCTCTATCAATGCAATTTGTCATCGCTGAAAAAATTTCATCAAGCCCTGCATCCAGAGAAGAACGCTCTATCTTTGTTTCTTCATTTAAGCGCTTCATTTCAGCAATTGAAAGTCCGGATTTTTCTGCCATTGATAACATTGTACGCGCAGAATCAAAGGGATATGGCACCTCAAATGCTTCTGGTTCTATATCACCATTCATATGGCTTAATTCATCCTCAGTCACAACAAAGCCACCACCAATAGAATAATAAATCTGCCGCAACAGAACATTCCCACCCGTATCAAGTCCTTCAAATACGAGTCCATTCGTATGTCCAGGTAAAATTTTCTTTCGTTCAAAAATAAGATCACGTTGCAAATCAAACTGATAAGCTGGATGGTCTTCTGGTTGTACTTTTTTTTCACGGATAACTTTTTCTAACAGAAATTCCATATTATCAGGATCAACAGTAGAAGCTTTTTCTCCTAAAAGTCCTAATATAATGGCTCTATCTGTCGCATGACCAATACCGGTGAAAGCTAAAGAACCGTAAAGATAAACACGTATACGAGAAACTTGAATATCAGATGACTGAGAAAAATCTCGTATTTTTTTCAAAAACATATTAGCAGCCGTCATCGGCCCCATCGTATGTGAGCTAGAAGGACCAATTCCAATTTTAAAAAGTTCGAAAACAGATAAAAACACACATCACCTCAAAACTGCGGTATGATTTAAAACTGCGGTATGATTTGAGCATACGCTTTTTATAACGTTTGTCTCGTTTAAAATCAAATTGCGAGATAAACTAAAAAAATGATAGCAATAAACACGAATGTCGCGCGTCTCGCCACCACCCAACACTTTCTTTCTATAGTGCTTTCCATAGTCAACCTTCAAAATGAACAATGCCCCTAGAGTTATCACTCTCTCAACTTTCTAAGCGTAGTAAAATAAGTGTTAATATGCAATACTGAATTCAATAAGAATGTGAGATTCTTACCGGAAATATTTCTCATAATGCCACAAGTTCTTCAAAACGCATGCTTAATTATACAAAATATTTTATGGATATGTTTCAATGAAACGTACAAAGTTTTCTAACGGTTCTCGTTCTGTCTCAAAATTGTTTTCTGGAGCATTCATATCGCGATAACCAAGTGCCATACCACAGATAATATGACGATCAGAAGGAATTGATAAAAGTGTACGAATCTGTTTATGATAATTAGCAAAAGCGGCTTGGGGGCAAGTATCTAATCCAAATCCACGTGCTGCTAACATGATAGTCTGCATGAACATGCCTAAATCAAGCCAACTCCCCATTTCCATGTCGTGATCCATTGTAAACAAGAGTCCTACAGGTGCATCGAAAAATAAAAAATTTCGCGCCTTTTGATGAAGCATTTTTTCTTCATCACCTTTTTGAATTCCAAGACTCTGATAAAGGTCCAAACCAACTTTGCGACGCCTTGAAAGATAAGGCTCACGCCATTGACGTGGATAATACTGATATTCACGCTCTCCTTTTACACCTGAAAGCACAAGTTGTGAAAGCTCTTGCCCTACTTTCTGTAATATACTTCCCGTGAGCACAATCACTTGCCATGGTTGAATATTTGTTCCAGATGGTGCACGGGCTGCAAGTTTTAAGATTTCTTTGATTGTTTCCAGACTAACAGGCTGATCAGTAAAAGAGCGAATTGACTTTCGCGACAAAATAGATTGAAAAATACTCATAGGGGAAACTGCCATTGTCTTTACTTTCTTTATGAAAAATATTTCTTACTTATCAAGGACAATATATTACGAAAATATCTTTGCTGCCTTTTTTCACACGCTCTATTTCTTCAAATTTCTTACACATTTCACGCAGCATTAAAGCCCCGCCACCCATTAGGATAGCACAACCTATCTCTCTTAATAGCAAGAAAATTGTCTAAAAGTAGATGAAATAAATTTCATAATCAACGATTACCCCCGACTCCGCTAAGCTCTCAAAAAAATTCTCCTCAATTCGTTCTAAATCCTGTAGAAGATCATCAATATCGTGCTGCATCCTCTTTAAATCAGCTCGTTTTTTTTATTGAATTCCTGCAATTATTTCTTTAAGCTTTTTCTTCATCATCCAGCTGTTCTCCAACCATAGCCAACATATCAGATATTTCAGACAATGAGAATTTAACTCTTTTAGTACGCAGTATTTGTTTTAACTTATGATGGTCTGTTTGTGTACCAAGTCGTGTATTCCTACGTCGGAAAGGAATAAGAAGCCCCCTTCTTCATAATAACACAAAGTCCGAGCTGTTATTGAAAACTCACGTGTCAATTCCCCAATTGAATAATATTCGTACATTTTATTATTCTGTCTTCAATAGACCACATTGTTATAAGAGATATTTCTATTTTTTATAAAACTTTAGGCAAGCACTCTATCGTCTACTTTCCCGCACTCTAAATATAAAGGCACACATCCTTATCATACAAATATTATACAGCTATCATACAGAAAAAGACCAATTATTTTTTTTAGATTACAGAAAAGACTATTGGTCTTTCGTTATAAGACCTTTTAAATCTTTATAGAAGATATCAATCAGAAAGCTCCTTAAAATTTGAAATCAGTTATTATTTTACT
>NZ_HE998003.1:191270-196868 GCF_000312585.1 Bartonella queenslandensis AUST/NH15 | reverse complement strand
TTGTCTTTAAATTATTTAGAAACGGCTTCAGCTGTCATATTTGTCAACATAGCCTTGGCCACTTCATTATTATTAGACTTACGTTGCTCATCTACAATCAAATCATCACGAACTGCTGCAATACGACGGATTTGAGAAATTGTACCCCCTGTACCAGCAGGAATAAGACGGCCGACAATAACGTTTTCTTTAAGTCCTTGCAGAGTATCAATTTTACCAGAAACCGCTGCTTCGGTAAGAACACGCGTTGTTTCCTGAAACGATGCTGCCGAAATGAAAGAAGGCGTTTGAAGAGAAGCTTTCGTAATTCCAAGAAGAATGGGATTACCAGATGCGGGTTTCTTCCCTTCTGCAATCAAATTGTCATTGATTTCATCAAGTTCAATACGATCAACATTATCACCTGGAATATAACCAGAATCTCCCGATTCAGTGATTTCAACCTTTTGCAACATTTGACGAACAATCACTTCAATGTGCTTGTCATTGATAAGAACCCCCTGCAAACGATAAACCTCCTGAATTTCATTAACAAGGTAAGATGCTAAAGCTTCAACACCCTTAATCGCCAAAATATCATGAGGGGCTGGATTACCATCAAGGATATAATCACCCTTTTCAATTTGATCGCCTTCTTGGAAGTGAAACAACTTACCTTTTGGAATCAAATATTCTACTGGCTCAAGAGTTTCATCATTTGGTTCAATAATAATACGGCGTTTATTCTTATAACCACGACCAAATTGAACTGTACCACTGACTTCAGCAATAATCGCATGATCCTTTGGACGACGCGCTTCAAAAAGCTCTGCTACCCGTGGTAGACCACCCGTAATATCTTTCGTCTTGGCACTTTCCATTGGCAAACGAGCAATAACATCACCAGCTTTAACATGAGCACCAAGCTCAACAGAAAGAATAGTTTCCACTGACATCATATAACGGGCTTCACCTCCCTTATACAATTTAGCAATGGATTTACCTTCTTTATCCGCGTGGATAATAATAGCTGGTTTGAGTTCCGCACCACGTGGATTGGCACGCCAATCAATCACCAAACGCTTTGTAATCCCCGTCGATTCATCAGCTGTTTCAGTGACCGATAAACCATCAATCATATCTTCAAAACCTACATAACCTTCAACTTCCGTTAAAATTGGACGTGTATAAGGATCCCATTCTGCTATACGTTGGCCACGTTTAACTACATCACCGTCATCAACAAAAATATGTGCTCCATAGCTAATACGATGCACAACGCGCTCTTTTCCTAACTCATCTTTGATAAGGATAGCCATATTACGCCCCATGACAACCAAATGGCCTTCAGAGTTACGCGCCACATTACGATTACGAATCTCCACCGTACCCTCATAAGAGGCTTCTAAATACGATGAATCAACAACCTGCGCAGTTCCTCCTAAGTGGAAAGTACGCATAGTAAGCTGTGTTCCTGGCTCACCAATTGACTGAGCAGCAATAACACCAACGGCTTCTCCCTGATTAACTGGTGTTCCACGCGCCAAATCACGACCATAGCATTTTGCACAAACCCCAAGACGTGTTTCACACGTTAAAGCAGAACGAATTTGAACAGATTGAATTCCGGCTTCTTCAATCTTAACGACATCAGCCTCCTCAATCATCGCTCCACCTTCAAGAATAACCTCTCTAGAGACAGGATGTAAAATATCAACAAGAGCTGTACGACCAAGAATTCTTTGCCCAAGGGAGGCAACAATTTGTCCTGCATCAACAATTGGCTGCATAGTCAGCCCTTTTGCCGTACCACAATCAACGGCTGAAATAATAGCATCCTGTGCAACATCAACAAGACGCCGTGTGAGATAACCAGAGTTCGCCGTTTTTAACGCAGTATCAGCAAGTCCTTTACGCGCACCATGTGTAGAGTTGAAGTATTCGTTAACAGTTAGACCTTCCTTAAAATTTGAAATAATAGGTGTTTCAATAATTTCACCCGATGGTTTTGCCATTAATCCACGCATACCAGCCAATTGTCTCATCTGGTTAGCAGAACCACGGGCACCAGAATGCGACATCATATAGATCGAATTCATGGGCCGCTGACGACCGGTTTTAGGATCAAAATCAATAGCTTGAATGCGTTTCATCATTTCATCCGCAACACGGTCTGTACATTTACCCCAAGCATCTACAACCTTATTGTATTTTTCACCTTGTGTAATCAAACCATCATTATATTGCTGCTCGTATTCCTTAGCCAAAGCTTCTGTTTCTGCCACCAAACGTGACTTGCTATCAGGAATAACCATATCATCCTTACCGAATGAAATCCCTGCACGACAAGCATAAGAAAAACCAAGCTGCATAATGCGGTCACAAAAAATAACTGTCTCTTTTTGTCCACAGTGGCGATAAACATGATCAATCATTTTAGAAATATTCTTTTTTGTCATTTCCTGATTGACAATATCAAATGAGATATTCGGATTTTTAGGCAAAAGCTCACCGATAATCAAACGACCAGGTGTTGTATCATAAAGTTTAGCAACTTCTTTACCATCCTTGCCCATATTCTTAACACGGCCTTTAATCTTCGTATGAAGCGTTACGACCTTATTTTCCAAGGCATAATGAAGCTCACCTATATCGGCAAAAGCCATTCCCTCACCGGGTTCTTTTTCAGAAACAATTGAGAGATAATAAAGTCCAAGAACCATATCCTGTGAGGGAACAATAATGGGGGCACCATTAGCTGGATGAAGAATATTATTGGTCGACATCATCAAAACACGGGCTTCAAGCTGTGCTTCAAGAGAAAGTGGAACATGAACTGCCATCTGATCTCCATCAAAATCTGCATTAAAAGCAGTACATACCAAAGGATGAAGTTGAATAGCCTTCCCTTCAATTAAGATAGGTTCAAACGCCTGAATCCCTAAACGGTGCAATGTTGGCGCACGATTGAGTAAAACAGGATGTTCACGAATAACCTCATCTAAGATATCCCAAACTTCTGGATGCTCTTTCTCAACAAGCTTTTTTGCTTGTTTCACAGTTGAAGAATATCCTTTCGCATCAAGCCGTGCGTAAATAAAAGGCTTAAATAATTCAAGGGCCATTTTTTTGGGAAGACCACATTGATGTAATTTTAATTCAGGACCTGTCACAATAACAGAACGCCCCGAGTAATCAACACGCTTTCCAAGCAGATTTTGACGAAAACGACCTTGCTTCCCCTTTAACATATCTGAAAGAGACTTGAGCGGACGCTTATTGGCTCCCGTAATCACACGGCCACGCCGTCCGTTATCAAACAATGCGTCAACAGCTTCTTGCACCATACGCTTTTCATTGCGCACGATAATTCCAGGAGCACGCAATTCAATCAACCGTTTCAAGCGGTTATTACGATTAATAACACGTCGATAAAGATCATTTAGATCTGATGTTGCAAAACGTCCACCATCAAGCGGAACCAATGGACGTAAATCCGGTGGAATAACTGGGATGGTTTTCATAATCATCCACTCTGGTTTATTCCCAGATTCAAGAAAATTTTCAACGATCTTAAGTCGTTTAATCAATTTTTTCTGCTTTAACTCTGAAGTTGTTTCAGCTAATTCAAGACGCAAATCATTGGCGATTTTATCTAACTCCATACCAGCTAAAAGCTCGTAAATAGCCTCAGCACCAATCATAGCTGTGAACTGATCTTCTCCAAACTCGTCAATAGCAAGCATATATTCTTCTTCAGAAAGAAGCTGGTGGAGCTTAAGAGATGTCAACCCTGGTTCAGTTACAATATAATTTTCAAAATAAAGAACACGCTCAATATCTTTTAAAGTCAAATCTAAAAGTGTAGAAATACGCCCTGGTAACGATTTAAGAAACCATATATGCGCAACAGGTGCTGCAAGCTCAATATGCCCCATACGCTCACGACGCACACGTGAAAGAGTGACTTCTACACCACATTTTTCACAAATAATACCCTTATATTTCATGCGTTTATATTTGCCGCATAGACATTCATAATCCTTAATAGGGCCAAATATACGTGCACAAAAAAGACCATCCCGCTCTGGTTTAAAAGTTCGATAATTAATAGTCTCAGGCTTCTTAATCTCACCATAAGACCAAGACAAAATCTTCTCAGGACTCGCAATGGAAATACGAATAGAGTCAAATGTTTGCGCTGGCGCTTGAGGATTGAAAAGATTCATGACCTCGTGGTTCATGCTGTTCTCCTTCAAAGATTCTTAGAACCTGTTGTAATATCTTTTTTTTATTTTAACAGATCTTCTTTAAAATACATTTACTTTTAAAAATGATCTGTACGACTCGAATAAAGTTATTGAGCCTCTTAAAGTAATCAGAGCGCAATTTTTTTCTAGTGCGCTCCTTGAATTATTGTTCTGCCGTATCAGATAGAACGCGCTGTGCAATAAGTTCACGCGCATCATCGAGCTCTACATTAAGAGCGAGTGAACGCATTTCCTTCACCAACACATTAAAGCTCTCAGGTATACCGGCTTCAAATGTATCATCACCACGCACAATCGCTTCATAGACTTTCGTCCGACCAGCAACATCATCCGATTTTACTGTCAACATCTCCTGCAAAGTGTATGCAGCACCATAAGCTTCAAGGGCCCACACCTCCATTTCACCAAAACGCTGTCCACCAAACTGTGCCTTCCCTCCCAATGGCTGCTGCGTAACAAGTGAATAGGGACCAATAGAACGTGCATGAATCTTATCATCAACAAGGTGATGCAATTTCAACATGTAAATATACCCCACCGTTACTGGACGATCAAAAGGCTCTCCCGTACGACCATCATAAAGCGTAACCTGCCCTGAACTATCTAGGCCCGCATCTTCCAGCATCATGTTGATATCAGATTCATGTGCTCCATCAAAAACAGGCGTTGCAATTGAAACCCCTTTCTTCATCTGAAGTGCTAATTTATAAAGGCTTTCGTTATCATACTGACGCACAGGTTCATTATGATTATCATCAGGCATAAGATTTTCAATACGTTGACGTAAAGGAAGGATATCACCAGTCTCTTGATATAATTCCAACAAATCACCAATCTTTTTGCCCATCCCCGCACATGCCCAACCAAGATGCGTCTCAAGAATTTGCCCAACATTCATACGACTAGGCACACCAAGCGGATTTAAGACGATATCGGCATGCGTTCCATCTTCAAGAAAGGGCATATCTTCTACGGGAAGAATACGTGAGACAACCCCCTTATTCCCGTGACGTCCCGCCATCTTATCACCTGGTTGGATTTTGCGCTTCACAGCCACAAAAACCTTTACCATTTTCATGACACCAGGAGGCATTTCATCGCCTCTTTGGACCTTTTCAACTTTATCCATAAAGCGACGTTGCAGTGCTTCTTTTGATTCATCATATTGTTTGCGCAAAGCTTCAATTTCATTTTGAAGCTTTTCATCCTCAACAGCAAATTGCCACCACTGCGAACGTGGATAACGCCCCATTACCGTACTATCAAGCTTTTTACTCTCGGAAAAGCCTTTCGGACCTTCTACAGCGACTTTACCTGTCAACATATCGGTAAGACGTGCGTAAACATT
>NZ_HE998003.1:184300-191238 GCF_000312585.1 Bartonella queenslandensis AUST/NH15 | reverse complement strand
CGCTCAATTTCTTCACGCTCAATTGCCATAGCGCGCTCATCTTTTTCCACACCATGGCGATTAAAAACGCGAACTTCAACAACAGTACCAAATGTCCCAGGCGGCATACGCATAGAAGTATCACGAACATCAGATGCCTTTTCACCAAAAATTGCACGCAGAAGCTTTTCTTCCGGTGTCATGGGACTCTCACCCTTTGGTGTAATCTTTCCAACCAAAATATCACCCGGTTGAACTTCAGCACCAATATAAATAATGCCAGCTTCGTCAAGATTCCTTAATGCTTCTTCCGCAACATTAGGAATGTCGCGCGTAATTTCCTCAGGCCCAAGTTTTGTATCACGTGCTGCAACTTCAAATTCCTCGATATGAATTGACGTAAACACATCATCCGCAACAATGCGCTCAGATAACAAAATGGAATCTTCGTAGTTGTATCCATTCCAAGGCATAAAGGCGACAAGAACATTTCGCCCAAGAGCCAAATCACCAAGATCCGTAGATGGACCATCTGCAATGATATCACCCTTCTCTACCCGATCACCGACATGCACAAGAGGGCGCTGATTAATACAAGTAGATTGATTAGAACGCTGAAATTTTTGTAAGCGATAAATATCAACGCCTGATTTTGAAGGATCTAAATCTTCTGTTGCACGGATAACAATACGGGTAGCATCAACTTGATCAACAATACCACTCCGTTTTGCGCTTACAGCGGCCCCTGAATCTCGCGCAACAACGGCCTCCATTCCCGTACCAACAAATGGTGCTTCAGCGCGTACAAGAGGAACTGCCTGACGCTGCATGTTTGATCCCATCAACGCGCGGTTCGCATCATCATTTTCCAAAAAGGGAATAAGCGCAGCAGCAACTGAGACCAACTGTTTTGGTGAAACATCCATCAAATCAACATGATCGCGCGGCGCCATTAAAACTTCACCAGCATGACGGCAAACAACAAACTCTTCTGTAAAACGGCCTTCACTATCTAATGAAGAATTTGCTTGAGCAACATAGTGCTTTGCTTCTTCCATTGCTGAAAGATAAATAACTTCTTTGGTGACTTTACCATCAATAATTTTACGATATGGACTTTCAATAAAGCCATATTTGTTAACCCGAGCAAATGTTGCTAAGGAATTAATGAGACCAATATTGGGACCTTCCGGTGTTTCAATTGGACAAATACGACCATAATGGCTAGGATGGACGTCACGAACTTCAAAACCCGCACGTTCACGAGTCAATCCTCCTGGACCAAGAGCAGAAAGACGGCGCTTATGGGTGATTTCCGACAATGGATTGGTTTGATCCATAAACTGCGACAATTGTGAAGACCCAAAAAACTCACGAACTGCTGCTGCAGCAGGCTTTGCATTGATTAAGTCCTGCGGCATAACTGTATCAATTTCAACCGATGACATACGTTCTTTTATCGCACGCTCCATACGAAGGAGACCAATGCGATATTGATTTTCCATCAACTCCCCAACGGAACGAACACGACGATTGCCAAGATTATCAATATCATCAATTTCACCACGGCCATCACGTAATTCAACCAACATCTTAACAACAGCGAGAACATCCTCTTGACGTAAAATGCGAACTGTATCTGGGCAATCAAGATCCATACGCAAATTCATCTTAACACGTCCAACAGCTGAAAGATCATAACGCTCTGGATCAAAAAACAATGAATGGAACATTGCTTCTGCTGTATCGATTGTTGGAGGCTCACCTGGACGCATTACTCGGTAAATATCAAACAATGCATCCTGTCGACTTTCATTTTTATCCACCTTTAAAGTATTGCGGATATAGGCACCAACATTCATATGATCAATATCAAGAATATTGATTTGGTCAACACTAACATCAAGCAAAACTTTTAATACTTTTTCATCAATTTCATCGCCAGCTTCAAGGTAAATCTCACCTGTCTCATAATTGACAATATCTTCTGCAAGATAACAGCCTAATAAATCATCTTCACTAACTTTAACCGCTTTGAGCCCCTTTTCTGCTAAAGATTTTGCGGTGCGAACTGTTAGCTTCTTACCAGATTCCACAACAACTTCACCACTATCTGCATCGATGAGGTCAGAAATGAGCTTCATTCCTTTAAAACGATCAACAGAATAAGGAACACGCCATCCTGCTCCATCACGCTCATAAGTCACTTTATCATAAAACGTTGACAAAATATCCGACGCATCCATACCGAGTGCCATTAAAAGACTGGTAACAGGAATCTTACGCCGCCGATCAATACGCGCATAAATGATGTCCTTAGCATCAAACTCAATATCCAGCCAAGAGCCGCGATACGGAATCACACGAGCCGCAAAAAGAAGCTTTCCCGATGAATGCGACTTCCCTTTATCATGATCAAAAAAGACACCTGGAGAACGGTGCATCTGAGAAACAATAACACGCTCGGTACCATTAACGATAAAGGTACCATTGGTCGTCATTAAGGGCATATCGCCCATATAAACGCCCTGCTCTTTGATGTCTTTGATATCTTTGGAGCCAGTATCCTCATCAACATCAAAAACAATCAAACGCAATATCACCTTTAATGGAGCTGCATAAGTTAAATCACGTTGACGACATTCTTCAACATCAAATTTTGGTAAATCAAATTCATAACCAACAAACTCAAGCATAGCTGTACCGGAAAAATCGGAAATAGGAAATACCGATTTAAAAACAGCTTGCAAACCTTCATCTGGTCGTCCACCTTTCGGTTCCTCAATCATGAGAAACTGATCATATGACGCTTTTTGAACCTCAATAAGATTCGGCATCTCTGCTACTTCAGGAATCTTACCAAAAAATTTGCGTACCCGCTTACGACCATTGAATTGAGACATCATTGCGTGAGTCTGAGCCATCGTCGCTCCTTGATCCTTACTCTTCAAGGTAGACCAACCTTGAAAGTCTTATATCATTAACCTGCATATGCAGACCAGTTCACTTGACACCCAATCATGAGCATCGTTAACTTTCCTCACCAACATAAGCCTTTCTTTGAATTGGCTCTATGATGAGGGATGAGTAGACCAACCCTATACCACTACTGCAATTAAACTGTTGGCAAAAGGTTTTTTTACTCATTACTTTTTCTCTTTTTAGAGAAAGAAAATCGGCGAACCTAAATGTCCGCCGATAAAATTAAATTTATTTAAGTTCAACTTTAGCACCAGCAGCTTCAAGTTGAGATTTAATTTTTTCTGCCTCTTCTTTAGAAGCGCCTTCTTTAATAGGCTTAGGTGCTCCTTCAACAAGATCTTTAGCTTCTTTAAGACCAAGTCCCGTAAGAGCACGAACTTCTTTAATAACATTAATTTTTTGCGCGCCACCTTCAACAAGAATAACATCAAATTCGTTTTTTCTTCAGCAGCTGGAGCAGCAGCACCAGCAACAGCAGCAACAGCTACAGGAGCAGCAGCCGAAACGCCCCACTTTTCTTCAAGTAGCTTAGAAAGCTCAGCAGCTTCCAAAAGGGTTAGATTAGAAAGGTCTTCTACGATCTTCGCTAGATCAGCCATTTTAAAATTCCTTTAATTAAAAGATTTGAACCATTATTAAAATTTATTCAAAAAAACAGAAAAGCATTAAAGCTCTTCCATCAACATGAATACAAACAGCCTTAAGCCGCCTTATCCTCCTGAGCATATGCTCCAATGACACGTGCAACCTGACCTGCAGGCGCATTAACAACCTGTGCAATACGGGTAGCAGGAGTAGAAATCATACCCACAAGTTTTGCCCGCAATTCATTTAATGAAGGCAATGAAGCCAATGACTTCACAGCGTCTACAGTTAAACTTGTTGCGCCCATTGAACCGCCAAGGATGACAAATTTGTCATTGCTTTTTGCAAAATCAACAGCAACCTTTGGTGCTGTGATTGGATCTTCTGAATAAGCAATAAGTGTTTGTCCTGTAAACAAACCCGCGATCGATTCAGATTCCGTGCCCTGAAGAGCGATTTTAGCAAGACGGTTTTTGGCGACTTTAACGGCACCGCCAGCTTCACCCATTTTCGAACGCAGATCGTTCATCTGTGAAACTGTCAGACCGGAATAATGTGCAACAACAACAGAACCAGACTTTTGAAAAGCCTCGTTAAGCCATGTAACAAATTCGCGTTTTTCCGCTCTATTCACTGTCTCTCTCCATTTAACAGATTTGCTTAAAACAAACCTGTTGGTTACCTTTGATAACATAAAATATTTCATGCTACCGATGAGGATCCTGTCCCCTTTTTCACGCACAACGTTCAAAGGCAACCCTGGCTCAAACCCTTTAAGTCTTTTAACTCTCAGTTTTTTACCCCAGTCTCATGTAGGTTTTTTTTGATTAAGATACTTAAAGCATCACCTACAATCTCGGACAGGACATTCCGGAATCCCTCCCGGAACAACCTAAGCCCTATAAAGCTTAGATGGCTAAATGCCAGTCAAAACCGACATCTAAAATATAATTTTGATCGTCACTTACCTCAAAAAAAATTATAAATCAGCTTATACTGACTCTGAACGAACCGTTGCTGGATCAACTTTAACACCAACCCCCATAGTCGAAGAAACAGCAACGCGCTTAATATACTCACCTTTTGCACCTTGCGGTTTTGCTTTCATAACAGCACTGGCAAAAGCTTTAATATTTTCTACGATTTTTTCAACGCCAAAAGAAGCTTTCCCAATACCTGCATGCACAATACCAGCTTTCTCAACACGAAATTCGACAGCACCACCTTTAGAAGCTTTGACAGCACCGGCAACATCAAGTGTTACAGTACCAACTTTTGGATTTGGCATCAAACTCCTTGGACCAAGAATCTTACCAAGACGACCAACAAGAGGCATCATATCTGGTGTCGCAATACAACGATCAAAGTCAATCACCCCCCCATTAATGCTTTCAAATAAATCTTCAGCACCCACAACATCAGCTCCTGCTGCCTTAGCCTCCTCAGCCTTATCACCACGAGCAAAAACGGCAACACGAATATTTCGCCCCGTTCCGTTAGGCAAATGAGCAACACCTCGAACCATCTGATCAGCATGACGAGGGTCAACACCCAAGTTCATTGAAATTTCAATTGTTTCATCAAACTTAGCTACGGCACGCTCCTTAACCATTGAAACAGCATCACTCAAAGCGTAAAGTTGATTAAAATCAACACCTTTGCGAATATTTTTTATTCTCTTTGCTACTTTTGCCATAACATTAGCCCACCACTTCCAAGCCCATCGAGCGCGCAGAGCCTTCAACCATACGCATTGCTGCCTCAATGTCATTCGCATTAAGATCTTTCATCTTTGATTCCGCAATCAAACGAATTTTATCGCGAGAGATACTTCCTACAGACACTTTACCAGGCTCTTTTGAACCAGATTTTAACTGCGCCTCCTTCTTTAAAAAGAACGATACAGGAGGTGTCTTGAGAGAAAACGTGAAAGACTTATCTTGGTAATACGTAATAATAACTGGAATCGGTGCTCCCTTTTCCATTTCTTGTGTAGCTGCATTAAACGCTTTACAAAATTCCATGATATTAATACCACGCTGTCCAAGAGCTGGACCAATTGGTGGAGACGGAGTAGCAGCCCCTGCAGGAACCTGCAACTTGAGCTGACCTATACTTTTTTTTGCCATAATAATCTGCCTTCAATTTCACTGGTACGCTAACAATTCATCTTGTTCGCTACCCTCTGCAGTCATGTGGTTTGGATCATTAAGCCGACAAAAGCTATAAATCACCTCCCACTCCTTCCTTAAAGCAATAAAAACTACTCTAAGTTTAATCAAAGTTTTTCAACCTGACCAAATTCCAATTCAACGGGCGTAGGACGCCCAAAAATGAGCACTTCAACCTTAAGACGAGAGCGCTCTTCTTCAACCTCTTGAACAATTCCATTAAACGAAACAAAAGGACCATCAGCAACGCGAACTTGCTCTCCAACCTCAAACAACACAGAAGATTTTGGAGATTCAACCCCTTCCTGAACTTGTTTGAGAATTTGCTCAACCTCTCGATCAGAAATGGGAACAGGACGCGCATCCGACCCCAGAAAACCTGTCACCTTAGGCGTATTCTTAATAAGATGATAAGCTTCATCCGTTAATTCAGCACGAACAAGAACATAGCCAGGAAAAAACTTTCGCTCACTATCAACTTTGCGTCCACGACGAACTTCTACAACACGTTCTGTTGGAACAAAAATCTTTTCAAACAGATGATCAAGCCCTTTTTGCTTCGCCTCCTTATCAATAGCTTCCGCTACTTTTTTTTCAAAATTTGAATATGCCTGAACAATATACCAACGAGCCGCCACAGTCACACTTCCTTACATTCTCAACCAAAAAGATATTTCAGAAGATCAATAACCCGCCAAACACTAAAATGCATAACCTGATCCACAATAAAAAAGAAAGCAGAAGCCAATGCCGTTACCAGCAAAACCATAACAGTAGAAATAACTATCTCGCGGCGCGTAGGCCACTTTACTTTAACTGTTTCTGCATAAACCTGCTTCAAAAAGGCAATTGGATTGGTTTTAGATGCCATCGTCACACTACACTCTCTCTAGCCCTATATACTCTCTTCTCGTCCTATTGTGTTCTATACAAAAAGATAAATACGAAAAAAATGCAAAAGCCAATTTCCAGACTGATGCAATTTTCTACTTCCTATTCAATAGCGTTTCACAAACAAAAAAACAAGCCCCATATAAAAAAAAGCGAAAAAGTCAGCAAAACCCACCCCCTCATATCTGATCCCATTCCCCTTTGGCAGGGGCAGCAGGACTTGAACCCGCGACCTGCGGTTTTGGAGACCGCCGCTCTACCAACTGAGCTATACCCCTAACTCTCAAAACTAAAACACCTTTAGTAACCCTTTAACAAGCATTATTTATT
>NZ_HE998003.1:178621-183108 GCF_000312585.1 Bartonella queenslandensis AUST/NH15 | reverse complement strand
CGCTATTAATCTCTTGTTTTTTCTCTATCTTCGTTAGCACCTAAAAATAGATCCACAGAACTGAATCCAACTGGACCTTACACAGCCCAATCACACACCCCTTAGACGAGAAATCCCGCCCACTTTAATAATGGAATATCTTCCATCATACGTATTTGCCTAATCGCCAACAACCATTTGGAGCGGGTAGCGGGAATCGAACCCGCATATTCAGCTTGGAAGGCTGCTGCTCTACCATTGAGCTATACCCGCATGACCTACATACTCACTCTACTTCGATGAATGGTGGAGGGGGTTGGATTCGAACCAACGTAGCATACGCAACGGATTTACAGTCCGCCCCCTTTAACCACTCGGGCACCCCTCCATTACACCGGCAAAGTCGCACGATGAGGCATCACGACAATCATATCGAAACCCATTCAATTCAATCTGATTGCGAAGTGGTTATGACGATTACGATTGTATCTGTCAACAGAATAAATACAATTCTGTACAAATTTCCTACTCATATCTTTAAATCATAGAATTTTTCTAGCTATTTTTCTTATTAAAACGCTATAAAGAAGTTATGAAAGAAAAAATATCACAAAATTCTCATTATGCTCGTTTACGTCGCCGCTATCGCGATACAAAAGGCTCTCCTGCTCGATCTTCTAAAAACTTGAAAAAGAAAACCGCTTTTTTACAGCAAGGGACAATCTATCTTTATGGTATTCATTCCGTTCAAGCTGCTTTAAAAAACCCAAAAAGAATTTTTAAATGCCTTTACGTTACACAAAATGCCTTAAAACGATTAAATATATCCGAATCAGATTATCCCTGCCCTGTAACATTATGCACCCCAAAATATCTTGATTCGCTTGTTGGAAGTGAGGCAGTTCATCAAGGAATTGTTTTGGAAACTTCTCCTCTCAAACCATGCAAACTATCGGAACTAACTAGTACTGATCTGGTCGTTGTCATGGATCAAATTACTGATCCACATAATGTTGGTGCTATTATGCGCTCTGCTGTTGCATTTAAAGCTAAGGCACTTATCACCACTTGCCGTCACTCTCCCCACGAAAGTGGCGTTCTTGCGAAAGCAGCATCAGGAGCTCTGGAAATGATTCATTATATTACCGTACGAAACCTCGCTGAAACTCTTCAAGAACTCCATCAAACAGGTTTTACAAGCTTTGGTCTTGATTCAGAAGGAGATCAACCTCTAGAAACAACATTAACAGGGAATAAAATTGCTCTTGTTTTAGGAGCAGAAGGTAAAGGCTTACGAAAAAAAACACGTGAAACCGTTTGCGCTCTAGCACGCCTTGACATGCCTGGAAATATTAAATCATTAAATGTTTCGAACGCAGCAACAATAGCGCTTTATGTGGCGCATAAATATCTTAGATTCTAGTTTTTAATTTTTTTGTGAACCATCAAAAAAACCAACCAACAAAAACCCCGCTAAAAACCCGCCAATATGTGCTTCCCATGCTATTGAGATACCATTTTTTTCAAACAGAACGGAAGAAATACCTATGATAAAATCAGCCACGAGCCATACACTTATGTAAATAAGTACGCCCTTGGAACAAAGGGCTTTTTTGATGGATAATAAAGCCCCCAGAGGTTTTTCTTTCTGCGTATTGACACCTAAATAGCGGCTAGGGAAACCGTAACGTGCAATAGCCCCCATCATTCCAGATACGGAACCGGATGCCCCAACAAGTGATATGATACTTTCTTGGTGAAATGTAAAATAAGTCAAAACAGAAATAACTGCCGTTAACACCCAAAAAACTAAAAAATGTAAAACACCAAAATGCCTTACTAAAGGAGAACCAAAAACCAAAAGCCAAACCATATTAAGGGCAACATGTTTAAAACTACCATGCATAAATGAATAACTCACCATGGTATAAAAAAACGTAATAGGATCCGTCTTAAACAACGCTGGTGTAAATGAAAAAAACTCAAGGCTTTCAATATAAAGCTGATGAGAAAAAAAATACTGAGGAATACAATAAATACAAAAACAAAACGCTATCAAGACAACAATGATAAGTGGAACATTCAATAAAGGTTCTTTAGGTTGTTTCGGCAATTGGGAAACATTCTTATATTGATGACTAGAAACTTTCATTATATAAAATCTCATATTTTTAACTGGTTATTCTTTACACAGAATAAAGATGCCGTACCCTGTGATACGGAAACTTCTCACGCCTCTGAGAGGGCTCCCTTTTTAAATCTTCAATAGCTCACCGTAAAAATACGTGTCTCTTATACAAAAGACTTTTTAAAGTATGGATAATCAAAAATATGATTGACAAAATGAATGATATCCAGCTTATTGAAATGTGAAGTTTTTCAATGCAATATACAAGAGCTTATGAACAAACAAACTTAATTATAAAGCACTCTATCACAAAAATGTACAATACATAAATGTTGCTTTTTGCTAGAAATATACCAATTTTTGCGTTTCTTTAATCACGCTATACTTCAATTGAAACCTTAAATAATCTTAGATCTCAATTGTTCCAACAACAGAGATTGAATTGCTTCTACTTTTTGAATAAAAAACTCCATGAGAATAAAAGTCCACCCAAGACATTTGTTTTCTTTTGATATAATCATTGATTTTTTATAAATGATGTATTCGATATTCTGTTTTCTCATAAAATCAACTTTTTGATTTATAGTGATAATTTAATTTTATTCCTACTGCGTTAGAGCTTTAAATATCGTAAGATTCTCTCACCTCAAACCTGTCTATATTGAAACAATCAAAACCATTCGCTTGCACATTACAAGTGAGAAAAGCCGTATTGATAAAAATTGTACAAGAGAGGAATAAGAATGACTCTTACGAAGATTCTTAAGTGCTAAGGAGCAATCTGCAACTTAGGATTGACAAAGTGTGCAATAATATCTTCTTGCTCCTTCACAAGCATAAAGATAGGAAATACTCAATGTATTTATCATCATACACCATTCATGTGGGCACCGTAGCGGAATGGATGTGATGAGCCTTAAAGAGATCTCTTTTAAATACACCCCTAAATTATAATATAATCGCGTTCTGTTCTTCATAAAGGGTGTGATCTTATTCCGTACAAAAGAATCAGTTCATCTCTTGGATAAATATAAACAAACCTTTTATTTCTACCTCTAACAGATATATTCAAGAATTATCTCCTATAGAACGCTCTAAAAAACAATACGTTGATTTGCATAGAGTATCCTTGGATTTAAAAGGTTCATGAGAGAAACTTTCACTCCTTTCTTAAACAGAAATACCCACACATTCACCGCTGTAACGAATAAGGCAATTGTTTTGATTGTTTCAATATAAGAAAATTTGAAATGAAAAAATCATAGAGATCCAAACCTCTCATTCAAATTGTAAAATGATAAATCATTATTATAAATCGATGTATTAAAAATAGATAATACACTAATCATTGAAGAGGTATTTGAAAACTCTGCTTGCAATCTTTTAACCACACATCATAAATAGGATGCTCAACAGCATTTAAACCAGGACTATCTGCAAACATCCATCCTGTGAAAATACGCCGTACTTTTTTATCTAATGTTATTTCATTAACTTCAACAAAGCCTGTTGTACGCGTTGGCTCATCTTTAGAACTCGTATAACAAGCACGGGGGATTACCTGTAATGCACCGTACTGATAAATTTCACCAAGAGAAACTTCAAAACGTGTCGTCCGCCCCGTAATCTTATCAAGACCTGCAAAAATAGCAATTCCATTGCTAATACGTTCAGCCCGCACCCCACTATTTAAGGATAAAAACACTAAAATTTCCATTAAAAAAATATATATAAAATGCCTCAACCCTAACAATAAAAAAAATCTCATCATATCAAAATCAATCGCATCTTAAAAACAACTCTTGCCATAACATAGAATCAAATGAGACGAAAATACACGCGCTCATTAAAACATTTTATTTTTTAGGAAACCATGCATCATAATCTTCATGTACACAAGGACGCTCATCATTGTAAGGAATAGCTCCCTTTGGTCGATAAGCCTCACTTGTTCCTGTCATATTTGCGACATGAGGTTTTTCCCATTCATAGGGATGATAATCTTCTTGGGTTGGTGGATTATCAAAACGATGATGAATCCAGCCATGCCAACCTGGTGGAATAGTAGATGCTTCAGAATAATCTTTATAAATAACCCAACGGTGCGGATAACCATCCTTATGAAATCCCCCCTCATAATATATATTTCCAAATTGATCTTCCCCTATCCGCTTACCTTTACGCCATGTAAAAAAACGCGTACCGATAGTATTACCACTCCACCAAGTAAAGATTTGCTTAAAAAAACGGGCCATTCTTTATTCCATTTCTTCAGTATATTCATGAAATCAATCGTCGGAATATAATTATTAATGCGTAAAATTACAGAAAAAGTGACTGGTAAACTCACCTACAAACCCCATTGATGGGATAACTTGCT
>NZ_HE998003.1:176975-178407 GCF_000312585.1 Bartonella queenslandensis AUST/NH15 | reverse complement strand
AGAAGATATCATATTTATGGATTATTCTCTACCCCATAAAATTTAATCTATGCCAAGTTTCATCTTAACTAATTCATTAACAGTTTGAGGATTTGCCTTACCACCCGTTGCTTTCATGACCTCTCCAACAAACCAACCTGCTAAAGCAGGTTTTTGCTTTGCTTGCGCAACTTTATCAGAATTATTGGCAACAATCTCATCAACGGCTCTTTCAATAGCCTTTGTATCTGTTACCTGTTTCATACTGCGCTCTTCTACAATTTGGCGTGGATCTCCCCCCTCATTCCAAATAATCTCAAAAAGATTTTTGGCAATTTTTCCAGAAATGATGCCTTCTTTTATAAGATCAATAATGCTTCCCAACTGATTTGGAGACACTGGCGACTCTTCAATTTCACGATTATCTTTATTTAAAGCCCCTAAAAGATCATTAATCACCCAATTGGCAACTATTTTTCCATCACGCCCACAAGCGACTTCTTCAAAATAATCAGCAATAGCTTTTTCTGTCACAAGAACGGAAGCATCATACACTGTCAATCCCATTTCGTTAACAAAACGTGCTTTTATAGCATCAGGCAATTCTGGTAAATCCGCCGCCAAAGCATCCACAAATGCTTGATCAAATTCTAATGGTAAAAGATCAGGATCAGGAAAATAACGATAATCATGCGCTTCTTCCTTTGAACGCATAGAACGTGTTTCACCTTTAGCGGCATCAAAAAGCCGAGTTTCTTGCTCTACGATGCCGCCATCTTCTAAAATTGCGATCTGACGACGTGCTTCATACTCAATCGCTTGACCAATAAAACGAATAGAATTAACATTCTTGATTTCGCAACGCGTTCCAAAATCTTCACCAGGACGACGAACGGATACATTGACATCTGCACGCATAGAACCTTCATCCATATTACCATCGCAGGTTCCTAAATAACGAACAATCGTACGCAATTTTGTCATGTACGCTTTGGCTTCATCTGATGAGCGCATATCAGGTTTGGAAACAATTTCCATAAGAGCAACACCAGAGCGATTCAGATCTACGAAAGACATCGTTGGATGTTGATCATGCATCGATTTTCCAGCGTCCTGTTCAAGATGTAATCTTTCAATTCCTACTTCAATATCTTCAAATTGGCCATTCGAATCTGGACCAACAGATATGATAACTTTCCCCTCTCCTACAATGGGATAGCGAAACTGAGAAATCTGGTACCCCTGCGGTAAATCTGGATAAAAATAATTTTTACGGTCAAAAACAGATTTCAAATTAATACGCGCTTTTAATCCCAAACCTGTTCGAACTGCTTGACGAACACATTCTTGATTAAGAACAGGTAACATCCCTGGCATAGCCGCATCAATAAGTGATACATGATTGTTCGGCTCTGCTCCAAATTTGGTTGATGCTCCTGAAAAAAGTTTCGAA
>NZ_HE998003.1:172671-176603 GCF_000312585.1 Bartonella queenslandensis AUST/NH15 | reverse complement strand
GATTTGTGCATGAACCTCCATGCCAATGATGACTTCCCAATCACCTGTAACGCCAGAAATAAAACGCTTAGAATCAGGAGTACGCGTATCAATGATGCTCATTGCCAATCCACTACCAATATTTTAAACATATCCTATGGTTTATCTACAACCATTCACAGTGCAAGCCTAAGGTGTAAATCTCACAACAAGCCCGATAGAATCGGGCTTGTTCTATTTGTGTAAAGATTAAGCTTTTTTAGGAGCCTTTTTCTTAGCTGACGTTTTCTCTGCAGACTTTTCTTTCACTACAGATTTTTTCTTTGCAGGTTTTTCTTCAGGAAGATCTGATTCGTCATATTCTTTCATCAACTCTTCAATCGTCACTTCTTTATCTGTGACTTTTATCTGGGCTAACAAATGATCAATGACCTTTTCTTCAAAAATTGGAGCACGCAGATTTTCAACAGCTTCCGGAGTTTTCCGGAAAAAGTCCATAATCTCTTTTTCTTGTCCAGGATACTGACGAACTTGCTCAAAAACGGCTGCTTTTAGCTCATCATCACTAACTTTAACACCAACCTTCATTCCAATTTCAGAAAGCACCAAACCAAGACGAACACGACGTTGCGCAAGGACATGATATTCCTCCCGTGCCTTTTCTTCTGTAATCCCCTCGTCCTCAAAACTACGTCCAGCCTTTTTCAAATCATCATTAACCTGAGCCCATATATTATTGAACTCAATTTCTAAAAGTCCTTCAGGAATCTCAAAATTATAATCAGCATCTAAAGCATCAAGAATTTGACGCTTAACTTTTTGACGTGTCATTGAACCATATTGACTTTCAATCTGCCCACGAACAACCTCACGCAAGCGATCTAGAGATTCTAAACCGACTTTTTTCGCCGCCTCATCATCAATTTCCAATTCATCTGGTCTAAAGACAGCTTTGACAGTAATATCAAACTCTGCTTCCCGCCCTGCCAAATGTACCGCACTATAATCATCTGGGAATTTAACAGAAATCGTTTTTGTATCTCCAGCTTTCACACCAACCAATTGCTCTTCAAAACCAGGAATAAATTGTTTTGATCCAAGAATCAGTTGTGCATCCTTATCGGCCCCGCCTTCAAATGGAACCCCTTCAAGCTTACCAAGATAATCTATGGTAATACGATCACCTTCTTCAGAAGATCCCTCTTTTAGAGAATAATTACGCGTAGAAGAAAGGACGCGATTAACTTGCTCATTAATATCCTTTTCAGGAACGGCTGCAATTTCACGAACAACTTCAATATGTTCAAAGGCTTTAATTTCAATTTTTGGCAAAACTTCATACTTTAAACTAAAAGTAAAATCGGCTTTTCCATCTAGAATTTTTTCATCTTCATCTATATCAATTTTTGGCTGCATCGCTGGACGCTCATTACGGTCCGCTAAAACAGAACGTGGGGCATCACTGAGTATCTCATTGAGAATCTCAACCATAAAAGATTTACCATACATTTTTCGCAAATGCCCACCCGGCACTTTACCAGGACGAAAACCATTAAGCTTGATCTTACCCTTGGTATCATCCAACCGTTCATTCAACTTTTCTTCTAAATCTTTCGCTGGAACCACGATCTTAATTTCGCGCTTCAGTCCTTCATTAAGCGTCTCGGTAACCTGCATTAAACACCTTCATTTTTCTAAGGAGAGGGATAACCCCACTCTAATCATCATTACATTTTAACACTTCAAGTGTTACATTACCATGAAGCGGAATTCCAGACACGTAGAAATCCGTAGCACTTAAGGGATTGCTTTGGTGCGGATGGAGGGACTCGAACCCCCACGGTCTCCCGCCAGAACCTAAATCTGGTGCGTCTACCAATTTCGCCACATCCGCTCAAACTTAGCAAGCTAATAACCTTATGCAAGCGGCGTTTCTATACCATTAATTGTAGAAAAAAAGCAAACAAATATATTAAAAAAACGCAATACACATCTTTCTTACAAAGAACAAAAACAAAATCCATGCTTTTCATACACGGCGACTTACGCTAATAAGTCGACTATGTTAAAGATATTTGATACTCCAATTCATATTATCGGTGGCGGCCTTGCAGGATGTGAAGCAAGCTGGCAAATTGCTCAATCAGGAATTCCTGTTATTTTGCATGAAATGCGTCCCCAAAAAAAATCAGATGCTCATAAAACCGATAAATTAGCAGAACTGGTTTGTTCAAATTCCTTTCGTTGCGATGATTCATCAACAAATGCTGTAGGGCTTTTACATGCTGAGATGCGATTAGCAAAATCGTTAATTATGAGAGCTGCTGATGCCAATAAAGTTCCCGCTGGGAGTGCTCTTGCTGTTGACCGTGATGGATTTTCAAAAACCGTGACATCCGCAATTGAAAACCATTCGCTTATAACGATCAAACGCGAAGAAGTTCAAGAGATTCCTCAGGATTGGAAACATGTTGTCGTTGCAACGGGGCCCCTTACCTCACCTGCATTTGCTCAAGAATTAAAAACAATAACTGGGATAAAAGCTCTTTCTTTTTTTGATGCTATTGCCCCTATTATCCATACTGATAGTATTGATATGAATATTTGTTGGTATCAGTCTCGCTACGATAAAATTGGTCCTGAGGGAACAGGGAAAGATTATCTTAATTGTCCCCTCAACAAAGAACAATATGAAACATTCGTTGAAGCACTAAAAAACGCAGAAAAAACAGAGTTTCGTGACTTTGAAAAAACACCCTATTTTGATGGATGCCTCCCTATTGAAGTTATGGCTGAGCGCGGAATCGAAACTTTAAGACATGGACCGATGAAACCTATAGGCCTAACCAATGCTCATAATCCCACTATTAAACCCTATGCTGTCGTTCAATTACGCCAAGATAATAAACTCGGAACGCTTTACAATATGGTTGGTTTTCAAACAAAACTGAAATATGGTGAACAAGTCCGCATTTTTAGAATGATTCCCGGTCTTGAAAAAGCAGAATTTGCACGTCTTGGCGGACTTCACCGCAATACCTATCTCAATTCTCCAATCATTCTTGATCAGACTCTTCGTTTAAAACAAAAAACGCAACTACGCTTTGCAGGACAAATTACCGGATGTGAAGGTTATGTAGAATCAGCGGCTATTGGGCTGCTTGCCGGACGTTTTGCCGCTGCCGAATATCATTATAACTGTCCTTGCCTCCCCCCACAAACTACAGCATTCGGAGCTCTGTTGAACCATATTACGGGGGGACACATTATCGATGAAGAAGCAGAAAGACAATCCTTCCAACCCATGAATATCAATTTTGGACTTTTTTCGCCTCTTGATTCCACTAAATACTTGGGAAAACGTTTATCAAATAAAGAAAAAAATTAGCAAAAAAACAGAATATAACGGCTAGAGCTCTTAATGATTGTATTCAGTGGCTAACAGATCAAAAAGCAAAATGATCCCTAAAAAAATCCGATCTATTATCTCTCGGTTTTATAAAATACCCACTCCCTTCTCATCTACCAAATGGATCTCACTCTATTCCTGAAAAATAACTTAAAAACTCATTCATTACTGATTCTCTTAAATCAACAGAGATACGATTTATTACTTGTTATACAGCATGAAAATTTTAAGTCTTTTATATAAATAAACTATTATAAAAATAGGCTTAAAACGCAACCCAATTATCCCCTCATTAGGAATGACCATATGCGCTGTGACACTCCAAACAATGAAATATATGCTGAAATGCCCACATAATACGTTGTTAAATACAACCACAACTTTTCCACTAAAAAGCATTATAGCATGATCGAAATAAAATCACTCTTTCAGTAATTTACAGAGTCTTCTACAATGAAGCATTTGATTAAAAATGCTAAAATAAACTTATTTTAATATATAGTCTGCAACCCACTTCAAACAACACCAAACACAGAAGAATGCT
>NZ_HE998003.1:170631-172606 GCF_000312585.1 Bartonella queenslandensis AUST/NH15 | reverse complement strand
CTTATAAATGAAGCGGGTTTTTCATGCGGTTTCAATTATTTTTTATTAACTGCTTCTTTAAGGCTTTTTCCTGCTGAAAATTTAGGTACAGAACGTGCTGGAATATCGATTTCAGCACCAGTTGAAGGATTACGCCCCTTTGTCGCAGCACGATGAGAAACTTCAAAAGAACCAAAACCTGGAAGACGAACATCACCCCCTGAAGCCAAAGCTTCTGTTACAGAAGCCATAAAAGCGTCAACAACAGCCCCAGCTTGCGCTTTCGAAACACCTGCCTTTTCAGCAACGGAACTAACTAATTCACTTTTATTCATGAAATATTTCCTTTTCCTATATTACCTGACAACATGACCTAATCATGTTATTGGTCAGTTTATTGAAAAGTACAGCAAACAGAAGTCTTATTTTTATTCAAAACATTGTTTTTTTAGCAATAATCACAGTTATTCACGGAATTTTTCACTTTTTTCAACAAAAAA
Source organism: Bartonella queenslandensis AUST/NH15 (assembly GCF_000312585.1). Classification (GTDB taxonomy): domain Bacteria; phylum Pseudomonadota; class Alphaproteobacteria; order Rhizobiales; family Rhizobiaceae; genus Bartonella; species Bartonella queenslandensis_A. The sequence goes on along the minus strand of NZ_HE998003.1, from coordinate 172,127 downwards.
CAAAATAATAACCACGACAATACCCCAGAGCCCCCTAAAAATGCCGATGCTCATGAGATGAGTGAATCAGTGCGCAATCTGTACCCCTTCACTATCGCTGCTCTCTGATCGGATAGGAACAGCTGCTGTAGAAGGTTCTTTCCACTCAATAGTATCAGGAAAATGAACCAAAGCGTATTTCAAAACTTCACTCACATGATTTACCGGAATAATTTCCATATTATTTTTGACATCATCAGGAATATCAACCAAATCTTTTGCATTTTCTTCAGGAATAAGGACTTTTTTTATTCCTCCTCGAAGTGCAGCTAAAAGTTTTTCTTTTAATCCACCGATTGGTAAAACACGTCCACGTAAAGTAATTTCACCCGTCATTGCAATATCTTTATGCACAGCTATCCCTGTAAGAACCGAAACAATTGCTGTCACCATTGCAATCCCAGCAGATGGACCATCCTTCGGGGTCGCTCCCTCTGGAACATGAACATGGATATCGCGTTTTTCAAAAAGTGGAGGTTCAATACCAAAATCAACAGCACGCGAACGTACATAAGATGCTGCCGCGGAAATAGACTCTTTCATAATATCACGCAAATTTCCCGTTACAGTCATCTTGCCTTTGCCAGGCATCATAACGCCTTCAATGGTCAATAACTCTCCACCAACTTCTGTCCAAGCAAGACCAGTCACAACACCAATATGATTTTCTCCTTCAATTTGATTATAATGATAACGTTTAACACCCAAGAAATCATTGAGATTATTTTCTGTAACTTTTACAGATTTTTGATGTGTTTTGAGAATTTTTGTAACAGATTTACGGGCAATTTTCATGAGTTCACGCTCAAGATTACGAACACCCGCTTCACGTGTATAAAACTGAATAATCGACCTTAGCGCTCCATCAGAAATGCTGAGTTCTTTTTTAGACAAACAGTGATCTTTGAGTGCCTTTGGTAAAAGATGCTGCTTAACAATTTCCATTTTTTCACATTCAGTATAACCAGCAATACGAATAATTTCCATTCGATCCATTAGCGGACCTGGGATATTAAGCGTATTGGCAGTTGTGATAAACATGACATCAGAAAGATCATATTCAACTTCCAAATAGTGGTCAATGAATGTACCATTTTGTTCAGGATCGAGAACTTCTAATAAAGCAGAGGAAGGATCTCCACGAAAATCTTGTCCCATTTTATCAATTTCATCAAGCAAAAAAAGTGGATTAGATTTTTTGGCTTTTTTCATAGACTGAATAATTTTTCCAGGCATCGAACCAATATATGTTCGGCGATGTCCGCGAATTTCTGCTTCATCCCGCACACCTCCCAACGAGATACGAACATATTCACGCCCCGTCGCCTTGGCAATAGAGCGCGCTAATGATGTTTTTCCAACACCAGGAGGGCCTAACAAACAAATAATGGGACCTTTTATCTTTGACGCACGACTTTGTACGGCCAAATATTCAATAATTCTCTCCTTAACCTTTT
>NZ_HE998003.1:165437-170088 GCF_000312585.1 Bartonella queenslandensis AUST/NH15 | reverse complement strand
ATTTTTAATCTTAGATTTTTTACCCCAAGGCATTGCTAATAACCAATCAAGATAGTTCCGTACAACTGTCGCTTCTGCAGACATAGGAGACATATTCCGTAATTTTCTCAATTCTGCTCCAGCCTTTTCCTGTGCTTCCTTGGAAAGTTTTGTACTCTTAATACGGTCTTCTAATTCAGAGAGCTCATCGCGACTATCATCCCCTGCTCCTAACTCTTTTTGAATAGCCTTCATCTGCTCATTGAGATAATATTCCCGTTGGTTTTTTTCCATTTGCCGTTTAACGTGCGAGCGAATACGTTTTTCAACCTGCAAAACAGAAATTTCTCCTTCCATGAAAGAAAGAACACGTTCAAGACGGGCTCGTACAGGTAAGAGCTCTAATATTTCCTGTTTTTCTGCAAGTTTAATCATCAAATGAGAGGCAATCGTATCAGCAAGCTTAGAAGGATTATCAATCTGGCTAATCGCATTGACAACTTCAGGAGAGATTTTTTTATTAAGCTTTACATAGTTTTCAAAATAAGCAATCACCGACCTTGAAAGAGCTTCAATCTCAACATCACTCCCTCTAGGTTCTTCTGTAACAGTCGCAAAAGCCTGATGATAATCTTCACTTAGAGAAAATTGACTAATTTTTGCACGTGCCGTCCCTTCAACCAAAACCTTTACAGTGCCATCAGGAAGTTTTAAAAGCTGGAGAATATTCGCAAATGTACCAATATGATAAATATCTTCTGATTTTGGATCATCATCAGAAGCGTTTTTTTGTGTCACCAAGAGTATCTGCTTGTCAACCGCCATCGTTTCTTCAAGAGCACGAATGGATTTTTCACGGCCCACAAAAAGTGGAACAATCATATGGGGGAAAACAACAATATCACGAAGAGGTAAAACAGCATAAACCCCATCTCTTACTTCATCTGTCTTTTCATCAATATATTGCATAACTCTCCTTTCTGGAGCCTATGAGCTATCTACAACACCAAGCCCACCCTTAGAAAACCTCAGCTCTCCACAATACATGAAGTGGTAATTGCTAACACATAAATCAAGCATTATAACGATATTATTAGAAATGCCCATTAAATACCGTTCATGAACACTTTTTATATTGTATATTACACAATGTCATGCTGATACATTTTCTTTATCTTCGGTACGTTCTGAGTAAATATAAAGAGGACGCGCTTTCCCATCAACGACATCACTCGAAATAACCACTTTTTGAACACCTTCAAGAGCCGGTAGTTCAAACATCGTCTCAAGAAGTATCTTCTCCATAATTGAACGTAAACCACGTGCACCAGTTTTACGTTCAATGGCTTTCTTCGCAATAGCACGTAAAGCATCTTCATGAAATGCTAACTCAACATTTTCCATTTCAAAAAGACGCTGATATTGTTTTACCAATGCATTTTTAGGTTGTGATAAAATTTGCACGAGGGCATTAACATCTAAATCCTCTAAGGTAGCGACTATAGGAAGACGCCCTATAAACTCTGGTATTAAACCAAACTTTATAAGATCTTCAGGCTCTAAATCACGAAAAATTTCACCAACACAACGTTCATCAGGGGCCTTAACAGTTGCAGAAAAACCAATAGAAGTTTTTTCACCACGTCCTGAAATAATCCGCTCTAAACCTGCAAAAGCTCCCCCACAAATAAATAGAATATTTGTGGTATCAACCTGAAGAAACTCTTGTTGCGGATGTTTGCGTCCACCTTGTGGAGGAACAGAAGCAATCGTTCCTTCCATAATTTTTAATAACGCTTGCTGAACCCCTTCTCCAGAAACATCTCTTGTAATAGAAGGATTGTCAGCTTTACGAGAAATCTTATCAACCTCATCGATATAAACAATACCACGCTGCGCACGTTCAACATTATAATCTGCCGCTTGCAGAAGCTTTAAAATAATATTTTCAACATCTTCCCCTACATAACCTGCTTCAGTCAAAGTGGTCGCATCTGCCATCGTAAAAGGGACATCAATAATACGTGCTAATGTTTGTGCGAGATAAGTTTTACCACAGCCCGTTGGACCAACAAGAAGAATATTTGATTTAGCCAACTCAATATCATTGCTTTTAGACTGATGTGCCAACCGTTTATAATGATTATGCACAGCAACAGAAAGAACACGTTTTGCATGCTGCTGACCAATAACATAATCATCAAGAACTGCTATAATTTCCTGTGGAGTAGGAACACCATCACGCACCTTAACCCCAGAAGATTTATTTTCTTCCCGAATAATATCCATGCAAAGCTCTACACATTCATCACAGATAAATACAGTAGGCCCTGCAATAAGCTTACGCACCTCATGCTGACTCTTGCCGCAGAACGAGCAATAGAGAGTATTTTTTGATTCGTTCCCGCTATTGCTAATTTTGCTCATTTTTCTTTCCTTTCACCACGATATATGAATACTTCGCCTTTTCAAAGAAAGCTTTTCATCATGAAAACTAAAAGACATATAGAAAACCATGAATGTCTCAATATTTTTAGGTGTTTTTCTCAATTTTTGCGATATTTTTTATAAAACTCTTTATTTAAAGTAGATGTCTTTTCTATAAAAATTCTTAATCTTTTTCTTCTTTTTCAGTTTCTGCACGATAATGTATAACATCATCAACTAAGCCAAACGCTTTAGCTTCTTCTGCTGTCATAAAATGATCGCGATCAAGCGTTCTCTCAATAACCTCGTAACCTTGACCTGTATGTTGAACATAAATTTCATTTAAACGCCGTTTCATCTTTATAATATCTTGTGCATGTCGCTCAATATCTGAAGCCTGACCTTGAAAACCGCCCGATGGCTGGTGCACCATAATACGCGCATTTGGCAATGTAAAACGATGACCTTTTGCTCCAGCTGTTAGCAATAATGATCCCATAGATGCCGCCTGTCCCATGCAAAGCGTAGAAACAGGAGGACGAATAAACTGCATAGTATCATAAATAGCCATACCAGATGTTACAACCCCCCCTGGAGAATTAATATAAAGACTAATTTCTTTCTTAGGATTTTCCGCTTCCAAGAAAAGTAATTGTGCACAAACAAGCATTGCCATACCATCTTCAACAGGACCATTAATAAAAATAATCCGCTCCTTCAAAAGACGGGAAAAAATATCATAGGCCCGTTCACCACGATTGGTTTGTTCAATAACCATAGGAACAAGGCTTAATGCTGTTTTCATTGGATCACTCATATTTTTACTTTCCTTGTCATATAACAATCGCTTTTTACACATTCAATATTTTTATCCATAGGTTAACATTACTCTTTTGTGCAAGCGACAATCAAGAGCAGTCCCAGATAGATTAAAATCTCAATGGTTAAAATAGCAATAATAACTCTACCTAAACAAATCATGAATTTCAGGAATGCGAGAGACTGCCCAATGGTAAAAACTCCCTTCTTGAGGTCTTTGCGTCGTTTTGATCTTTCTGTGAATATGAAATCCTATCAAGCGTGAATCTGTAAGCGGTCTTACGCCAAAAGCTGGTTCAAAGATGTATTCGGTTTTTCGTCCAGTCCAATAATAAAAAGTTTCCTTTTCCTTTGCCTCATGAAAAAAACCATATCGTTTTGCTAATCGTGAAATACCGTCATTGCCAAATATCGTAACACCAAGATTTCCAGGTAAAATTGGCATTTTCTTTCTCTTTAACCAGAATGGTCTCCAAACACGACGCTTAAACCCAAGCCAATGAGGGATCATTTCTGTACCTGCCCAATAATCTTCAAACACTTTTATAATAGGGTTATCTGGAGGAAAATAAAGGGCAGAAACACCCACTCTTGTATTATTTTCTCTTGCCAACCAAACCTTATCTACATCTGGATGAAATTGTTTAACCAGGTAAACATCCGTATCTAACCAAACACCTTGTTGATATTTCATCAGCATAACACGAAAAAAATCCGAGAACTGAACAATTGTAAATCCTAGCTTATCATCAGAAAAATTGGGATCAAGGCGATAAATTGCTGAACGTGGTAAAATTGATTCGGCTTCATGCAACTCAACACCAGCAGGTAAATTGTCTATTTCTTTATTATAACTAAAGAGCTTAACGCGCTGTCCAGTTCTAACCATTGAGGACAAACAAAGCCTATCCACCAGCCTTAACTGCCCACCATACCAAAAAGTACAAATATCCATAAATAATATATCAAAAATATTCCAAACTTACACGAAAAAGTTGTTCAACATCACGAACTCTATCAGCAAGAGCAAAAATCACTATTCTATCGCCAGACAAAATACGCGCCTCTGCTGAAAGCTGTATAATTGTCTTATTACGATAAATTGCCCCAATTCTCAAACCATCTGATAAATTGAGCTCTGATAATGACTTACCAACCAATGAAGATGTTTGCATTACTTCAGCTTCAATAATTTCTGCTCGACCATTAAAAACTGAATGAACAGAACGAATACGCCCACGGCGCATTTGTTGCAAAATTCTTGATATCGTAACGCTATGGGGATTCAGATAGGCATCCACACCAACTGCACGGCTAAATTCTTGGTAAGCAACATTATTAATCAAAACCATATTGGCTTTGCAACCTAATCTTTTAGCAATAATAGCGCTTAAGAGATTGACTTGATCCTGATTGGTCAATGTAA
>NZ_HE998003.1:160672-165233 GCF_000312585.1 Bartonella queenslandensis AUST/NH15 | reverse complement strand
TACCATATAAAACGGTTGTTTTTTCAAGCTGATCAGCAATTGTGAGGGCTCTTTCTCTATGCGCTTCTATAATCTTCAATTTTAATTTATGGAGACGCTTTTCAATAGCCTGAGCAACATAAAGGCCAATGTGACCACCCCCTGCAATAATCATGCGGTGGGCATCTTGTTCTTTATGACCAAAAAGCCCAACAGCACGACGCATCTGCTCACGAGCAACAACAAGATAGGTTATATCACCAACGCGTAATTGTGTTTCTGAATGTGCAATCAATAATTCCGAGCCACGTTTAATAGTGGTAACTGTCGTTTGAAGATCTGGAAAAAAGCTCTGTTAATTGACGCAAAGGTGTATTAATAACAGGACAATCTTCCATACATTCCAAGGCTAGCGCAACAATATCATCATTACAAAAATAAAGAACATCTATTGCACCAGGCAGAGCAATACGACGTAAAACCATTTCCCCAACTTCAACTTCTGGCGAAATAACCACATCAATGGGAATATTTTCTCTGGAAAAAAGCATCTTATAGCGTGGTTCTAAATAAGATTGTGAGCGAATACGAGCAATTTTTGTGGGAACATCAAATAACGAATGGGCGACCTGACAAGCGACCATATTCACTTCATCAAACAAAGTAACAGCAATCAACATATCAGCCTTGTCTGCACCTGCAGCCAAAAGAACTTCAGGACGAGAACCGTGACCAACAAAACCTCTCACATCCAATGTATCACGAATTTTTTCAATTAATCTGGTTTCAATATCAATAACAGTAACATCGTGATTTTCAGCAGCAAGACGCTCTGCTATTCCATAACCAACCTGTCCTGCACCGCAAATAATAACACGCATTGCTTTAAGAAACTCCAAGCGCTTTAAGCTTACGGTGCAAAGCTGAACGCTCCATGCCTATAAATTCAGCAGTACGCGATATATTCCCCCCCAAACGCCCAATCTGCGCCACTAAATATCTCTTTTCAAACAATTCTCGTGCTTCACGCAATGGTAAATCCATTATACTTTCATCCGAATCCATTTGAAGACGTGGCAAAGAATCACTCACTTCACTAGGAAGAAAGTCCGCTGTTATAGGACCATCACCATCCCGCACAAGAATAAGAAGACGCTCAATATTATTACGTAATTGTCGTACATTACCAGGCCAAGCATGCGTTTGCAAAATAGCGATCACATCATCACTGATTTCACGTGGCTTAATTCCAACCTGCTGTGATATTGTTTTTACAAAATGATGGACAAGTTCTGGAATATCTTCACGACGGGCTGAAAGAGGTGGAACAGTAATAGGAACAACGGAAAGACGGTGGAAAAGATCTTCTCTAAAGCGCCCGTCAGAAATAAGGTTTTCAAGATTTTGCGCTGTTGAAGAAATGATACGAACATCCACCTTAACACGTTTTGTCCCGCCAACTCTTTCAAATGTCTGTCCCGTTAAAACCCGAAGAATCTTACCTTGAGTCTCACGCGGCATATCAGCAATTTCATCAAGATAGAGTATCCCACCATGGGCTTCTTCTAAGGCACCAATCTTGCGCTCTCTTCCCTCCATTTCGCTACCAAACAACTCTATTTCCATTCTTTCTGGAGTAATCGTTGCTGCATTTATTGTAACAAAGGGCCCATTCGAACGTGTTGAGAGCGCATGAATAGTTCGTGCAACAGTCTCTTTTCCTGCTCCTGATGGACCTGTTATCATGATGCGACTATTGGTTGGCGCTACTTTTTCTATGATTTGACGTAAATTCCTTATAACTGTGGATTTTCCGAGCAGCTCTAATGTCTCGTTTGAACGTTTTCGCAACTCTAAAAGCTCACGTTTTAAATTTGAGTTTTCAAGTGTTCTTTCGGCAACCAATACAAGTCTATCAGCTTTAAAAGGTTTTTCAATGAAATCATAGGCTCCGCGCTTTATAGCAGAAACAGCGGTCTCAATATTACCATGACCAGAGATCATAACGACTGGAAGAGCTGGATAGTGCGTTTTAATTTCATCAAGTAGTGCTAAACCATCGAGGCGACTCCCTTGTAACCAAATATCTAAAAAAATAAGCTTTGGAATACGATCACTAATTTGAGCTAATGCTTCATCAGAGTTACAAGCAACACGCGTTTCATAACCTTCATCATCTAAAATACCAGCAACAAGCTCACGAATATCTGCTTCATCATCAACAATCAAGATATCTGATACCATACTATTCCCCTATCTTATGATTTATGGCTTGTATAATACTACCCTGCTTACCCTCATCTGAGGGAAATATCAAACGGATCATCGCCCCACGACCTTCATAAAAACTCTCTGGGGCATCATGAAGCTCCATGGAGCCACCGTGATCTTCAATAACTTTGCGCACAATGGCTAGCCCGAGTCCTGTTCCTTTCTCCCGCGTTGTTATATAGGGTTCTAATAACTTTTGTCTTTGCTCTTTAGGAAGTCCTTTCCCATTATCAACAACATCCACAACCACCCATTCTTCTTGACGATAAGAACGGACAAGAATATGACCGTGAATGTTTTCCTCTCGCATAATTGAATCTATGGATTCGCTCGCATTTTTGATAACATTGCAAAAAGCCTGTACGATGAGACGATTATCAAATGCGCCCATAAGAGGTAGACTTCCTAAGTCTTGCTCAAAATGAATATCATGGCGCGTCACTTCTATCAAGAAGCATGCTTCACGCAACAATTCACGTATATCTAAAACATGCATTTGTGGTTTTGGCATACGTACAAAAGAAGAAAACTCATCAACCATACGCCCAATATCGCCAACCTGTCGAATAATTGTGTCAACACATCGCTCAAAGACCTCTCTATCTTGTGTAATAACTTTGTGATAACGTTTACGAATACGTTCAGCAGATAACTGAATAGGTGTGAGGGGATTTTTAATTTCGTGTGCAATACGCCGTGCAATATCTGCCCACGCCGCTGTACGTTGCGCTGCAACGAGATCTGTAATATCATCAATTGTTAGAACCCAAGATTGCCCTTCCCCATCGTTCTCTTCCATCGTAACTTGGACATTACAGACACGCTCTTTTCCTGCAACGTTTAAAGTAACCTGCTCACGATGATTTTTACGACCCAATGAACGCGCAAACTGAAAAACCTGCCAAATTTCAGCACTTAAAGATAAAAGACTTTGTCCAACAACCTGTTCAAAGCGAATATCAAACATTGTTTCAATCGACCGATTGATAATTGTAATATCACCCTTATCATCGATACCCGCCACTCCCGCTGTTACACCCGATAACACAGCTTCAGAAAAACGCCGTCTTTCATCAATTTGATCACGCACTGCAATCAACTCATTGCGCCGACTTTTCAATTCACTGACCATGTAATTAAAAGTTTTGGATAATTGCCCAATATCTCCGTCTTTTGCTCGCACTGGCACAAAAATTTCCATATTTCCAGAAGCAACATCATCAGCAGCACTAATGAGCAGACGAATAGGGCGAACTAAGCGATCAGCAACAGCAATAGCTGCCCAAATAGCTGATAAGAATAAACTAAAAAAAAGACATAAATAAAGCATACCAAATGCAATTTGTGTGAGCAGGCGATTTTCATTTAAATCACGATAACGATCTGTATTAACTTCTGTCAAACGCAAAGCCGATAAAACACCTTTATCAACGTCGCGTACCAAATATAAAAATGTGTTTGGAATATTGTTAAATTTTAAAATAATACCAAAATAGTCATGAATGCCTGGTTGAAAAGAAAAAGGCCTCGCACTGGTTGCACGCTCAATAAGATTGGACGGAGGGATTGGTAGTTTATCCTCATCACCAAGGGCGCTCGATACAAAAATAGTTCCGCTAGAACTTAACAAAAATGCACCACGCAAATTGCGTCCTAGAGCATGACGCGTTAATTGCATCCGATATTCAGCTGGATTACGTTCTAAAAGTTTTTTGTTATCAAGTGCAAATGCCATAGCATAAGATAAATTTTTCAAATTTTGAAGCATTTCATCTGCATAAGCATTTGCTAAATCAATAGAAGAACCTACAATTTGCCGCGTTGTTGTATCAAACCATCGATCAAGGCCTAAATTTAATGCTGGACCCGATACAAGAGCGACAGCAACAGCTGGCATGGTTGCAACAAGTGCAAACAATGAAATAAGGCGCACATGAAGACGCGAGCCCGCACGCCTTGAACGCCAAGCACGAATGATGGGAATCATCTCATAAAAAACGATGACAATAAGCCCTAAAACCCAAAAACTATTAATCCCTATAAGAATAAGGGTTACTGTTCTACTCGGAACAACAGGGGTTAATCCAATAAGAATAATAAACGAAACAGAAGCTGTAAGTAAAGCCAATACAATAATTGTAATCCCTAAAAAGATATATACCTTACTTAAACGATACAACTCATCGTTATAAGTATTTTTATCAATATCTTGAAGATTCATCACAGATGTTGCATTCATCATAAACTTACAGATCCTTATCCCATTGTTCTCATATAACCTTTTGTGACAAAAATTGACAATAATAATACT
>NZ_HE998003.1:150029-160504 GCF_000312585.1 Bartonella queenslandensis AUST/NH15 | reverse complement strand
TGCGATTAACAAAACAAACAAATTATGCTCTTCGAATGCTCATGTATTGTGCAGATAATCAGGGATCACTCAGTCGTGTTCCAGAAATTGCTAAAACGTATGCTGTTTCAGAGCTTTTTTTATTTAAAATCCTTCAACCGCTTGTTCAAGCAGGTTTTATACAAACGGTGCGTGGACGCAATGGTGGTGTTAAATTGGCTAAACCGGCAGCAGAAATTTCTGTTGCTGATGTTTTGAAAGTAACAGAAGATAACTTTTCTCTCGCAGAATGTTTCGATAATGCAGAACCCAATTGCCCATTGATCGATTTTTGTGGTTTAAATACCGCACTTCAAAAAGCATTAAATGCTTTTTTTGAAGTGTTATCCGTGATATCCCTTGCTGATCTACAACGACCATCCTTTCACAATCATTTTAAAGTTAATAATTAATAAACTAAAGTTAAAACATAAGGAGATTCAGTATTTCTATCGCAGCAATAATATTAGCCGCTGGACGTGGTGAAAGAGCAGGATCTCCCCATAAAATTGCAAAACAATATCGGCTTTTAGGAAAAAAGCCGATTATTTATCATACCGTGCATTGTTTTTTACAGCATCCAGCCATCACAACAATTATCCTTGTTATTCATCCAAAAGATCATAAAATCTGTGAACAAGCACTCGCCGAATTTAAAGAGCGCCTTATTATTGTTGAAGGAGGCAATACGCGTCAAATTTCTACCTTACGTGGGCTTCAGGCGCTTCAAAAATTCAATCCCCAATATGTGCATATTCATGATGGTGCACGTCCCTTTATCGAAAACGAGCTCCTTGATAACATTCATAACACCCTCACACATCAAGAAGGCGTTCTTCCTGTTCTCCCCGTCTCTGATACTCTTAAACGTATCGATAATCAGCGTGTTTTAGAAACAATTCCCCGTACCCATCTTTATAGCGCACAAACGCCACAGTGTTTTCCCTTTGAATCTATCTTAACGGCCCATCAACAAGCAAAAAGAGTTGGTAAAGAAGATTTCACTGATGATTGTGCAATTGCCGAATGGTTTGGTCTTCCTATGCGCACCATTCCAGGTGATCCTCATAATATAAAAATCACATGGCAAAAAGATTTTGATACCGCCCATTTATATCTCCAGAAAAAAATACAAATGTTTCCTGATATTCGTATTGGTAATGGTTATGATGTTCATTCTTTCGAGGAAGGGGATTTCCTTATATTATGTGGTATAAAGATCCCTTTTCATAAAAAATTAAATGGACACTCCGATGCGGATGTTGCTCTTCATGCATTAACAGATGCCCTTCTTGCAACCCGAGGTGCTGGAGATATCGGTACACATTTTCCTCCTTCTGATCCTCAATGGAAAAATGTATCATCAGAAATTTTTCTCCGTCATGCTCTTAGCCTTCTAAAACAAGCAGGGGGGCGTATTGCCAATGTTGATATCACAATTATCGCTGAAAACCCTGAAATTGTTCCCTATCGTCATGCCATGACAGAAAATCTTATGACAATACTTGCAATGACACCTGATCGAATTTCTATCAAAGCAACAACAAACGAAAAACTCGGCTTTATTGGTCGTGGTGAAGGAATTGCTGCTCTTGCAACTGCAAGTGTTCTTTATCCAGGAGAAATTCCCCAATGACATATTTTAATGAAAAACAAGCGCTTGAAGTTCTTAATACCTGCCGCAAAAAGGGATTGTTGTTAACAACTGTAGAGTCTTGTACAGGAGGGCTCATTGCTGCAAGCCTCACAAATATTGCAGGATCGTCAGATGTTTTCAATTGTGGATTTGTTGTTTATTCCAATGAATCCAAAACACACCTTGTTGGCGTATGTGCTGAACTTATAAAAGCCTATGGTGCCGTTTCAAAAGAAGTTGCTCTTGCAATGGCTGAGGGTGGATTAAAGCATTCAAAAGCTGACATTGCAGTTTCTGTAACAGGAATTGCAGGTCCAGGAGGTGCAAGTCTGAACAAACCTGTAGGACTTGTACATTGTGCAGTTGCTTACAAAAATCACTCCCCACTGCACAAAGAAATGCACTTTGGTCATCTTGATCGCAAAGCTATCCGCCATGCAACTGTTGAAAATGCTTTTCAAATGATTCTGGAACGACTTCACTGAATTCCCATATCAATTTCAAAACTCTCTGTTCCACATTGGAGTCCATAATCATCAGTATCTTGAAAAAATAATTTATTGTATCTCAACTTAAAAGCAAAAAACCTGAATATCATAAGCTGATCTCAAGTCCTATTTATGTTGAATCAATCAAGAGCACTCGCTTGCACGTTACAAGTGAAGAGAGCCGTGTGTGTTTGAGTGATTCAATATAAAATAGATTTTAAACAAGAGAATCCTATGGTATTGAAAATTTCAATTCAATATGAGTAGCGCTAGGTTATCATTATAAATCGATATATTATCTAATAATATTGTGATGTCCTGTTTAAAAGATTTTTTCCTCAAAAAGATGAAAATCTGTTTTCATCTTTAAACCTTTATAAGCGATGGGTTTTGTTAAAAAATAACGGAATAGATCATGTTACCCTAGAGCCATAGATCTGATGGGCGCGCTTTTCAAAAGCATCGGTAAATTTACGAAATGCAATATCAAACATTGAGCCCATCACACGTCCAAGTATTTTACTTTTAAATTCATAATCAATGAAAAATTCTACATTACATGTATTGGTATTTCCAATATTATGAAAGATCCAACGATTTTCAAGATATTTAAATGGACCATCAATATAGTTAACCTCTATCAAGCCTTTTTTAGGCTGAAGAAAAACTTGAGTCGTAAACGTTTCTCGAATAACCTTATAGCCAACGGTCATATCTGCAAGAAGCAATGTCTTTTCCTCACATTCTTTGCGAGAACGTATTATTAAAGCCTCACACATGGGTAAAAACTCGGGATAACGTTCAATATCTGACACAAGATCAAACATCTCACGAGCACTATGAGCAACTTGCCGATGTGTTGAAAAAGTTGGCATAATTATCTCTGTAAGGCAAATTTTTCATCACGCGCTTTTTGCAAAATGGCAAAATCATCTCCTGCATGATGAGATGAACGCGTAAGAGGATTGGAAGCCATATGTAAAAAACCTTTTACTTTACCAATTTTGGCAAAAGATTCAAACTCTTCAGGAGGCACAAAACGAACAACTGGATGATGTTTTCGCGTAGGCTGCAAATATTGTCCAATTGTCATAAAGTCCACATCAGCAGAACGTAAATCATCCATTAATTGCAGAATTTCATTTCGTTCCTCCCCAAGGCCAACCATAATTCCTGATTTTGTGAAAATTGTTGGATCCAACTCTTTAACGCGTTGTAACAGCCGAATTGAATGGAAATAACGCGCCCCTGGACGAACCTTCAAATATTTAGAAGGAACTGTTTCTAAGTTATGATTAAAAACATCAGGCTTAGCAGCAACAACAACTTCTAAAGCACCATCCTTATGACGAAAGTCAGGTGTAAGAACTTCAATTGTTGTTTTAGGCGCTTTTCGACGAATCGCATAAATAACTTTTGCAAAATGCTCAGCGCCACCATCAGCAAGATCATCACGATCAACAGATGTAATAACAACATGCTTCAATTCCATCCGTGCTACAGCATCAGCTACACGTTCTGGCTCATTATCATCAACGGCAAGCGGAAGGCCTGTTGCAACGTTACAAAAAGCACAAGCACGCGTACATATCTCACCTAAAATCATAAAACTGGCATGCCGCTGGCTCCAACATTCGCCAATATTAGGACAACCTGCTTCTTCACATACGGTTACTAATTTATGAGCACGGACAATACCATGCGTTTCTTTATAAATTGGTGATGTCGGTGCTTTTACACGAATCCAATCGGGCTTTTTTTGAACGCTTGTATCCGGACGATGCGCCTTTTCAGGATGACGCAAACGTCTATTCGTAACTCTATCAACAACCGTAACCATTTAAGCCTTTGCCTTATAAATACGAAATAGCAATGAAAAATATAAAATCTTTCACTTAAACCCAATCATCAAGCGTTTAAAACTTGACCATAAGCGTCTAATACACTTTCTTTCATCATTTCCGATAAGGTCGGATGTGGAAAGACAGTATGCATCAATTCTTCCTCTGTTGTTTCAAGATTCATGGCAATAACAAAACCCTGTATCAGTTCTGTTACCTCAGCCCCTACCATATGGGCGCCAAGAAGCTGTCCTGTTTTTTTATCAAAAATCGTTTTTACTAGTCCCTGATCTTCACCCAAAGCAATCGCCTTGCCATTCGCTGCAAAAGAATAACGACCAACACGTATATCATAACCAGCTTCCTTTGCTTCCAATTCTGAAAGACCTACAGAAGCAACTTGCGGTGTACAATAGGTGCATCCTGGAATTTTTCTTTTATCAAGTGGATGCGTATTTTTCAAACCCGCAAGGTGTTCAATGCATATTACGCCCTCTTCTTCTGCTTTATGGGCTAACATAGGAGGTCCTGCCACATCACCGATAGCATAAATACCCCCAACCCCTGTCCAGCTCCATTCATCGGTGATAATACACCCACGATCGGTTTTTATTCCCAAAGCTTCTAATCCAAGATTCTCAATATTACCCTGCACCCCAATAGCGGAAATCACACGGTCAACAGTTATCGTCTCTGTTTTGCCCTTAACATCAATATGTATCATCACGGAATTGGAATCTTTTTCAACCTTTGTTACCTTTGCCTGACAAAGAATACGTAAACCTTTTTTCTCTAACTGTTTACGAGCAAATGTTGAAATTTCAATATCTTCAGCGGGCATGATGTGAGGCATCATTTCAACAACAGTTACCTCAGCGCCCATATCACGATAAAAGGAAGCAAATTCAATACCAATAGCCCCAGAGCCTATGACTAAAAGCGATTTCGGTATTGCTGGCGGGATCATAGCTTCAAAATAAGTCCAAATGAGTTTTCCATCCGGCTCAATACCAGGAAGAACACGAGGACGCGCACCCGTTGCAATAATGATATGCTTTGCTTGATAAGTCCCCTTCCCTAATGTTCCTTTAGGGATTGGATTTTGTGGTTGCATAACCGGTTTGGAAGACGAAGAAACCGTAATTTCCGCAGGCTGATTTCCTTTCGCCTCTTTCGTAAGCTTCGCTTCACCCCAGATAATATCAATTTTATTTTTTTTCATTAAAAAACCAACACCAGCATTTAAACGTGCTGAAACGCTGCGTGAACGTGTCACAACATCTTTTATGTTTGCTTCAATTGAACCATTAAGTTTTAGTCCATAATCTTTCGCATGTTCAGCAAAATGCTTCACTTCCGCCGAACGTAAAAGGGCTTTTGTTGGAATACATCCCCAATTTAAACAAATCCCTCCCAAATGTTCACGCTCAACAATCGCAGTCTTAAAACCACATTGTGCTGCACGAATTGCGGTTACATATCCGCCTGGACCTGATCCAAGCACAATTACATCATAAAGATTTTCCACAGTAATTCCTCCATGGATATATAAAAACGGTTATGCACTTTTTGAACTTAAGATTGAAAATCAACATAACAGAATTAATGCCTTTAACTCTAAGATTCACATAAATGCTTTATCCAAACTAGAAGCAGCAATAAAATTGCTCTCTAAACTCTTTAATTTTTCTTTCACTCTCTTAATACTCTCTCTCACAATTTACGTGAAGAACTGTCGTTCAAACCAACATGGCTAATGGATTTTCAATCATCTTCTTAAAAGTTTGTGCCAGCTCTGCTGCTAAAGCACCATCAACAGCACGATGATCAACAGAAAGTGTAACCGACATAACTGTTGCAATGGCTAATGCACCATTTTTAACAACAGCGCGTTGCTCCCCTGCACCAATTGCAAAAATTGTCGCATGGGGTGGATTAATGATGGCAGAAAAACTTTTTACACCATACATCCCCATATTCGATACAGCTGTTGTTCCACCCTGATATTCTTCCATTTTTAACTTGCGCTCACGGGCACGCTTTGTAAAATCCTTCATCTCTTTGGAAATAAGCGATAACGATTTTTCCTCTGCATGGCGAATAATCGGCGTAATTAATCCATTGGGAACAGAAACAGCAACCCCAACATCACAATGTTTATGATGAAGCATTCCGCCTTCAAGCCAAGAAACGTTCGCATCAGGAACGGCTTTCAAAGAAAGTGCAACAGCTTTAATGACCATATCATTAACAGAAAGCTTATAAGTAGGTTTAGCTTCTTCCTGCATCTTGACCATTGGTGCTGCAGCATTGAGTTGTGTACGCAACGCTAATAGTGCATCAAGCTCACAATCTACACTCACATAGAAATGTGGAACCCTTTGCTTTGATTCCACCAATCGTGTAGCGATTGTTTTACGCATATTATTATGGGGTGTGAAGATATATTCATCCTCTTTGAAGAGTTGCAATATCTGTTTGTCAGAAACACCGGCTGCGACTGCCTCTCCGATCTGTGACGAGTAAGAGGCTTGAGAAATATCACCGCCCATAGCTTTTTCTACATCGCGCTTGATAATACGTCCATGGGGACCACTTCCAGAAATAAGGGATAAATCAAGACCTGCCTGAGAGGCTAATCGCCGCGCTAAAGGAGAAGCAAAAAGACGATTCTCTTCTTTACTTTGCTGTATTAATTGCTGATCTGATGATTCATGAGACATTTTTGTCTCTTTTGAATCCATCTTCTTAAGAGAATCTGCCTGTTTTAGGCTCTCTGGTTCTTGTGTTGTAGAAGAAAAGGGCTCTTCTGCAACTTTTGCAGCTTCAGCTAAGTCTTCTCCTTCTTCTGCTAAAACAACAATCAAAGCATTTACCTTAACACCTTGTGTTCCAGCAGGAACAACAATTTTGGCAACTGTACCTTCATCAACAGCCTCAACTTCCATCGTCGCTTTATCTGTCTCAATTTCAGCAATAACATCCCCAGCGGAAACTTTATCGCCCTCTTTAATATTCCATTTTGTTAAATTTCCCTCTTCCATTGTAGGGGAAAGCGCTGGCATTGTAATTTTAATGGACATTGTGCTTTCCTCCGTTATGCTCTGTACGTCACAGCCTTAACGGCCTCAATAACCTCAGCCGTATCAGGCAAAGCCAACTTCTCAAGATTAGCAGCATAAGGCATCGGAACATCTTTACCAGAAATCGTCGCAATTGGTGCATCAAGATAGTCAAAAGCCTGCTGCATAACACGTGTTGCTATTTCAGTTCCTACAGACGACTGAGGAAAGCCCTCTTCTATTGTTACTAAACGACCTGTCTTTTTAACTGAAGAAAGGATCGTTGGAAGATCCATCGGACGAATGGTCCGTAAATCAATTAATTCAACGTCAATACCAAGTTTTTCAATTTCTGGTAACGCTTGAACAGCGTAATGCATTCCAATCCCACATGCAACAATCGTCACATCTTGTCCAGACTTATGAATACGCGCTCGACCAATGGGCAAAATAAAATCATCAAGTTGAGGAACCTCAAATTGATGCCCGTACAAAATCTCATTTTCAAGGAAAATAACAGGATTATCATCACGAATAGCAGCCTTTAGCAAACCTTTTGCATCTGCAGCACTATAAGGCATAACAACTTTCAGACCTGGTATATGACTATACCATGCAGCATAGCATTGAGAATGTTGAGCACCAACACGAGCAGCAGCACCATTGGGACCACGGAAAACCATAGGAGCAGTCATTTGTCCACCAGACATATAACGTGTTTTTGCTGCTGAATTAATAATTTGATCCATTGCCTGCATGGCAAAATTAAAGGTCATAAACTCGACAATAGGACGTAACCCTCCAAAAGCAGCACCAACAGCCAACCCAGCAAAGCCATGCTCTGTAATGGGGGTATCAATAACCCGCCGTTCCCCAAATTCTTCCAACAAACCTTGGCTAACCTTATAGGCTCCTTGATATTGCGCAACTTCTTCCCCCATAAGAAAAACTTTTTCATCACGCCGCATTTCTTCAGCCAAAGCCTGATTAAGCGCTTCACGGACTGTCATTGTCACCATCTGTGTTCCTGCTGGAATATCAAAATAAGAAGGTATAGCAAAAGGTGTAGACTGTGGAACTGGTGAAGGAAGAGAAGAGGAGGATACTTTAGGTTTTTGTGCTGTATTAGTAGGTTGCAAAATATCCTCAGCACGCTCACCTTCTTCTAACAAAACCGCAATAACACTGTTAACCTTTACGCCTTCAGAGCCTTCAGGAACAAAAACTTTACCAAGTGTCCCTTCATCAACAGCCTCTACTTCCATTGTCGCCTTATCCGTTTCAATTTCAGCAATAACATCGCCAGCGCTAACCTTATCTCCTTCTTTCTTGAGCCATTTAGACAATTTACCTTCTTCCATAGTTGGTGAAAGCGCCGGCATCAAAATATCAATAGACATACTTGCTTCCCTCGCATCAAACTAAAATATCAGTATAGAGCTCAGAAACATCTGGCTCTTGATCACTTTGTGCAAAATCTGCCGCATCAGCAACAATTGCACGGACCTCTTTCTCAATAGATTTTAAATCGTCTTCACTCGCCCAACTTTTTTTAAGAATCCGACTTTTTACTTGATCAATCGGATCGTGTTCCTCTTTTATTTTTTGGACTTCTTCCTTTGAACGATATTTTGCTGGGTCAGACATGGAATGACCACGATAACGATAAGTCTGCATATCAAGAATGATCGGCCCTTTACCCGAACGAGCCCAAGAAACTGCTTCATCCGCAGCTCCCTTTACGGATCGAACATCCATACCATCAACAACAATACCTGGAATTTCAAAAGAAAGACCACGACGAGAAAAATCAGTTTCTGCTGATGCGCGCGAAACGGATGTTCCCATAGCATACTGATTGTTTTCAATAATATAAACAACGGGCAACTTCCAAAGTGAAGCCATATTAAAACTTTCGTAAACCTGCCCCTGATTTGCAGCACCATCACCAAAATAAACCAATGTCACATTATCTTTACCAAGATATTGATTCGAAAATGCCAAACCTGAACCTATGGGAACCTGCGCGCCAACAATACCATGTCCACCATAAAAGTTTTTCTCTTTAGAAAACATATGCATCGAGCCACCTTTACCTTTGGAAAACCCCCCTTGACGTCCCGTTAATTCTGCCATGACACCCCGCGGGCTCATCCCAACTGCTAACATATGGCCATGATCACGGTAAGACGTAATAACCTGATCACCTTCTTTTGCTGCCTTTAAAGTTCCTATAACAACAGCTTCCTGTCCAATATAAAGATGACAAAACCCCCCAATAAGCCCCATACCATAAAGTTGCCCTGCTTTTTCTTCAAAACGGCGAATTAAAAGCATTTCACGATAAGCATCAATTTCTTCCTCTTTTGTGAAATCTGCTATTGGTGCTTTCTTTGTAATGCTTGATAACGCAGTATGCGCCATCGACGCAGAATTTTTTTTAAGTCGTTCTGCCATATTAAACTCCCTTTTATGATTATTTAGGAATAACCTTTACGAACAAAAGTTACAAGCCTTATGAATCGGCTTAAACAATATCATTGCTGCTTGTCGTTTTAATTAAGCAATTTTTCATTTACCTTTGATATCATTTAAAGGTATTAAGATTGTCAGTTCATTTGGCTTAGAAAAGTTCAAATTCTTTCGGACATACTCATCCAACATGTCCTTTTCAATATGTCCATTGCGTAAAAGAGAAATGCGCTTCTCAATGAATTGTCGCTCAGCTTCTATTGTATGAAGCTCCTTTTCTAATTCGCTAATATACTGATTAACTTCACTGCGTGAATACAATCCATACTCACCATGATAAATATGGTAACTGAAATAGCTCAAAACGCCCACCGTCATAAAAGGTAGTACAAAGCGCACTTTGATTGATCGACGTTTCTGTTTTGTCCACATAAAATAGCACAGTCTTTACAGCATAAGTTTCTTAATATTCTGCCCAACTATGCATGATTTTGATTAACACCTCATTACTCAATCTAGAAACGCAAACAATTTTTTATCACCAATTTACCCCCCTCAAAACAATCAAAGTAAGCTAAATACCCCACTTTGTTATATAACAAATATTGGATATCCTACTAACTTGTGATCTTACACCCATCTTTATCCTTAAAATTCCCTGTTAAAATGACTATAAAATCAATCAATACCCAAGGTATAATTATAAAAATAATCCCTATAATCCCTACAAAAAATGGTATAGTTATTATACTTATTATATTTATAAGAAGGATTGCAATGCCCGTTCCAACTTTACCAACCATAAAACGATGAATTCCTAGTCCACCTAGAAAAAAACAAAGGACCGCTAACGTCACTTTTGATTGCCGTGACTTACTTTCAGTTAAGATAGGGAAAATAGATTTAATGGTATCCCCTTCACACTCAAAATCAACGACGTCACCAACTTTCGGTGGCG
>NZ_HE998003.1:148347-149092 GCF_000312585.1 Bartonella queenslandensis AUST/NH15 | reverse complement strand
ACCTTTCATCTTCACCACCTATAAAATTGTTATTCATAAAGAAGTTTTTCTTCTCATATGATAATATATTGGATAAACCTCACAGCATGAATACAATCTGTATTCACCGTGATATATGACAACTTAAAAAGCTTAAAATCCCCCAACAACTTAAAATTCCCGCAATTATAAGTGGTAATACAAAGCACGCTGTTCGATTTGCACTTTTGTTTCTTTCATATGAAATAGTACAGTCTTTTTCAATAGTTTTATTTAAATATTCATAATTTTCTTTAATATTTTACATTTAAAGCTATAGACTAGAATAATTTACATTATTAAATTGATATATTGACAACATTAAAAGTAAAGAAAGTTTCTAGTTATTTACATTTTATATTATTCTAAAATTTCTACCAATTTATAATTTTATCCCCATTTTCATCCCTAAAATTTCCGGATAAAATGACTACAAAGTCAATCAATACCCAAGGTGTCATTATAAAAGTAATCACTATAAGCCCTATCCACATAAATATTATAGTCATAATACTCATTATACTTAGTATATTTATAATAAGCATTGCAATGCCAGTTCCAACTTTACCTGCCATAAAGCGATGAATTCCCAAATATCCAAAAAACCAACAAACAAGTGCTATCGCCAATCTTGATTTTTCTGACTGCGATTCACTCAAAAGAGGGAGAACAGATTTAACAACATTATCTTCATATACAAAATCAACGTTATCCCCTACCTTTGGTG
>NZ_HE998003.1:144612-147533 GCF_000312585.1 Bartonella queenslandensis AUST/NH15 | reverse complement strand
CCTCTGCCATTCCATCTTCAATGGTAATAATAGGATAGCTTTTCACAAGGTGAGCCAAATAATCTACCTGTTCTTGAATGTCTCGACATTTTCCTTCACCTTTATAAAAATACGAACCATTTTTATAAAATTCAGTGGAAGCACAGTCTAAACCAATGGCAATTTGCTCACCTAGTTTATAGCCACACATTATAATAGATTCCATAATAAAATCAATAGCTTGATCTGCACTTTTAAATTGAGGCGCAAAACCACCTTCATCACCAACATTGGTATTATGCCCCGCATCTTTTAAACGTTTTTTCAATGCATGGAAAATTTCAGCACCATAACGGATGGCTTCTTTCACTGTAGGGGCTCCTACAGGAACAATCATAAACTCTTGAAAATCAATCAAGTTATCAGCATGAACGCCACCATTAATAATATTCATCATAGGTGTTGGAAGAATATGCGCTTGCGTACCACCAATATAACGATACAGAGGTAAATTTAATGAGTCTGCGGCAGCTTTTGCAACAGCCAATGAAACACCAAGAAGTGCATTGGCACCAAGACGGGCTTTGTTTGGCGTTCCATCCAAAGCAATCATTGCTTGATCAATAGCGATTTGGTCTCTTGCATCCCGCCCACCAAGTTCTTCAAGAATTTCGCCATTGACTGCAGCAACTGCTTTTTCAACACCTTTCCCTTGATAACGCAAATCACCATCACGAAGTTCTATAGCCTCATGTGTCCCTGTTGAAGCCCCTGAGGGAACCAGAGCACGACCAAAAGCTCCATTTTCCAAATGAACATCAACTTCTACCGTTGGATTACCACGGCTATCAAGAACTTCACGTCCAATAATATCGACAATTATAGTCATCTATGTTTCCTTATCCAATCAAAGCCGCGATTCATTTCTAATGTCCTATTCATGAAATATTTTTTCTCTTCTTAATTCAACTTCTTTGACAGATCATCAAATTCCATTAAAATCTCAAGCAATCTTTGTAAATCATCAATTTTAACCATATTGGGTCCATCAGAAGGTGCATGATCTGGATCTTGATGTGTTTCTAAAAAAATACCGGCAACCCCAACAGAAACAGCCGCACGCGCTAAAACTTCAACAAATTGACGCTGTCCACCAGATGAAGCTCCCTGCCCCCCAGGTTCTTGAACAGAGTGTGTGGCATCAAAAATAACAGGAGCCCCAAATGAACGTAAAATAGGCAACGAACGCATATCCGAAATCAGTCGATTATAACCAAATGATGTGCCTCGCTCACAAAGCATAACATTGGGATTACCACTGTGAACAACCTTTTTTAAAACATTCTCCATATCCCACGGAGCCAAAAACTGACCTTTTTTAATATTAATCACACACCCTGTTTTGGCTGCTGCAACCAAAAGATCTGTTTGACGACATAAAAAAGCAGGTATTTGTAAAATATCAACCGTAGAAGAAACAATTGTACATTGTTCTTCGGTATGTACATCAGTCAATATGGGACAATTAAACTCTTTTTTTAAATCAGCAAAAATGGCCATTGCTTTTTCAAGACCAATGCCACGTGCCGCACTCAAAGAAGTTCGGTTGGCTTTATCGTAACTTGATTTATAAACAAACCCAATACCAAGCTGATCAGCAATTGTTTTAATACGACCAGCCATTTCAAAAGCATGATCACGACTTTCCATCTGACACGGTCCTGCAATTAATGAAAGAGGCATTTCATTTGAAAAAATAACATTTCCAACTTTTACACGAGCATTTGGTTTCGTCATTTTAATCTCTCAAAAGCAAAGTAACCAAATTTACATCTTAAACCAATCGGCTTTGTTCTACAGCAGCTTCAATAAAAGAAGCAAAAAGCGGATGTGGATCAAAAGGACGTGATTTAAGTTCTGGATGATATTGAACACCAATAAACCATGGATGATCGGCATATTCTATCGTTTCTGGCAAAACACCATCAGGAGACATGCCAGAAAAAATCAAACCACACTGTTCTAACTTATCTTTATAATCAATATTGACCTCATAACGATGACGATGTCGTTCAACAATCTTTGTCATCCCATAAATTTGAGCAATATGACTTTTTTCTCTTAATTCAGCAGCAAAAGCACCAAGGCGCATGGACCCACCGAGATCACCATTTTTTATCCGTTTTTCAAGAACATCGCCTTTAAGCCATTCGGTCATTAAACCGACAATTGGATTTTCTGTTTCACAAAACTCACTTGATGAAGCATTCTCAATCTGTGCAATATTGCGTGCAGCTTCTATACAAGCCAATTGCATTCCAAAACAAATCCCTAAAAATGGAATTTTACGCTCTCGCGCAAATTGGATTGCTCGAATTTTTCCTTCTACCCCTCGAACCCCAAAAGCCCCAGGAACCAAAATTCCATGCGCTTTTTGTAAAGCTAAAACGGAATCTTCTTTTTCAAGAAGTTGCGAGTCAATCCACTCAATATTAACTTTCACTTTATTGGCTAAGCCACCATGCGCAATCGCTTCGATAAGAGATTTATAAGCATCCTTTAAGCCAATATATTTTCCTACAACAGCAATCGTAACTTCTCCTTCTGGATGATGAATGCGATGCGTAATATCTTCCCAAAGATCCATCTGAGGAGGAGGGGCCGTATTGATTCCAAACGCGCAAAGAACTTCAGAGTCTAAACCCTCTTTATGATAGGCCATAGGAACATCATAAATTGTTGGCATATCTAATGCCTGAATCACAGCATTGGCGCGAACATTGCAAAAAAGTGATAATTTGTACCGTTCTGTTTCTGGAATAGACCTGTCTGCTCGCACAAGCAAAATATCAGGAGAAATACCAACTGATTGCAATTCTTTGACAGAATGTTGTGTTGGCTTCGTTTTTAATTCACCTGCGGAGGGAATATAAGGCATTAAT
>NZ_HE998003.1:136139-144403 GCF_000312585.1 Bartonella queenslandensis AUST/NH15 | reverse complement strand
CGCTTCTAGAAAAGGCATGGCCTCAATATCACCAACCGTTCCACCTATTTCACACAAAACAAAATCAAATTCTTCATTTCCCGTCGTAATAAATTGCTTAATTTCATCTGTAACATGAGGAATAACTTGAACTGTTGCCCCCAAATAATCACCCCGCCGTTCTCGTTCAATGATATTGCGATAAATACGCCCTGTTGTAATATTGTCTTGGCTATTTGCAGAACGCCCAGTAAAACGCTCATAATGACCAAGATCAAGATCTGTTTCCGCACCATCATCGGTTACAAATACTTCACCATGTTGATAAGGTGACATCGTCCCTGGATCAACATTTAAATAAGGGTCAAGTTTGCGAAGACGTACACGATAGCCACGAGCCTGTAATAACGCTGCTAACGCCGCCGCTGCGATGCCTTTTCCAAGCGAAGAAACCACACCACCAGTAATAAAAACATAACGTGCCATGGGCTTATGGTGATAAGCAATTTATAATGATTTTTCCAGAAAAAAATGCAAAAAAGAAACAACTTTTCCTCTAAAATAAAAAAGGTAGAAAAAAACAACCTTTTTAAAAGTCTATATTTTCTTCAAAAAACTAATTTTGTACCGTTATCCGGAACTGGATTTCCAACAACCGGTGGAACTGGGTTTTCGATTTCAGGCTTTGTAGACTGTTTTCGTCCCTGTGGAGAATCCGAAGGACCTCCTAGCTGCTCAAGAATAGAAGGCTGAGACTCACCATCTGATGATGGGACTGATTCTAAGCCTTTATTGGTAGAGTTCTGCTCTGAATTAACCGGTATGCGCTTTAAAATATCAGAACCAGAATTTGATATACTTCCCACAACAATAAGCCCAATGGAAACAACATAAAAACAGCAGGCTAAAATAGCCGTCAAACGTGTTAAAGGATTTCGAGACCCACGGGTTTTCATCACCCCTGAGCTATTACTCACACCAAGCCCACCACCTTCTGAAGGTTGGATTAAGATAACCCCAACCAAAGTAATCACAATCAATAAATGAATAACAATAAGTACTGTTTGCATAAACCCTGCTCTTCAAATAACTCTTTCACAGTTATTTATACATAAATAACACACAATCCAAGGGGAAAACTCAAATCTCTCTGCTATAATTTACGACAAACATCGCAAATAGTTAAAAAATCAATCGCTTTTAAGCTAGATCCACCGATCAAAGCCCCATTAACATGAGGAATACTTAAAAGCTCAAAGGCATTGGATGGCTTTACGGATCCACCATAAAGCAAACGTATCTTGTTTCCTTCATCACCAAAACGAGAACATATCTTATCACGAATGAAATGATGCACTTTTGCAATATCTTCTGAAGTTGCCGTATTGCCAGTACCTATCGCCCAGACAGGTTCATAAGCGATAATGGTATTCTCTGCTGCTGCATCATCTGGTAAAGATCCTTCAAGCTGCTGTGCAAGAACATCCATGACTTTATTATTATCGCGCTCCTCCAATGTTTCACCAATACACACAAGAGCCACAAGACCTGCGCGCCACGCTGCTTGCACTTTAGCACAGACAATCGCATCATTTTCCTGATACACCGTACGACGTTCCGAATGCCCAATAATAACGTGACTTGCTCCCGCTTCTTTAAGCATAAAAGCTGAAATATCTCCCGTATAAGGACCATAATCATCAAAGTGACAATTTTGTCCTCCTAAAAGGAGATTTTCACCATCCAGTGTATCAGAAGCACGCGATAAAAGCGTTGCAGGAACACAAATGAGCGCTTCAAACAGATGACCGAAATCAGAGCTAACGCCTGTAGCAATAGCACGCAACTCTCCAAGCGATTCTCTCATTCCATTCATTTTCCAATTTCCAGCAAGAAAAGGCCGAATATTTGGAGACATATTTTCACCTCAAGAGCTCTTAGATATTTTGATTTACCTGTAGTATCAAATTATAAAATGAAAGCAAGTCTTTAAAAGCTTGCATCTTTCATCTCTTTATTGCAAATTCCACTCCTGCTTTGATAATATTTATGTTTAAAATGGAATTGAACAATGCTTGACGTCATAAGAAGTGCTGCAAACTCTTGGATTTTCAGAATTTTCCTTGCTATTTTACTCTTATGCTTCATTCTCTTATGGGGAATACCACAGTTACACACAAAAAGCGAAAGAGATCTTATTACTTCTGGAAGGTCCATAGTCACTATCGATGATTATCGTCTCGCACTTGCCGATCAAAGCGCACGTTTAGCACAGGCGGCTCATCTTGGACGAATGTTTACACCAAATGAAATGCAGCAATACCAAATTCCTGCTTTTGTGTTTAATCAATTGCAACAAAATGTGCTGCTTGATGAACAAGCCCGTAAAATGAAAATAAGCCTTTCAAAAGATACAATCGCTCATACAATTGGTTCTGATAAGATGTTCCAGATAAATGGTATATTTGATAAAAACTTATTTTATAACTATCTTCAGCATTTACGTATCGGTGAAAGTGCTTTTCTTAATTATTATACCAAACAAGAAAAGCGTAACCAACTTATTGCTGCTTTACTTTCTGATATGAAAGCCCCCAATCTCTTTTACAAGGCACTTGCTCTTTATCAAGTGGAAAAGCGGAGTGCTGATTATTTCATTATTGACCTAAAAGAGCAAACAATCGCTGATCCTGCTCACGAAACACTGCAAAAATGGTTTGAAACACATCAAAATGAATTTCGTACTCCAGAATACCGCACTGTCTCTTTGCTATCGATGGAACTTTCTGATTTCGTAAAACCTCAAGATATCTCAATAGATGAGGCAAAAGCCTATTATACCCAAAATGCTTCACGTTTTGTAACGCCTGAAAAACGTACATTCGAAGAACTGCGATTCTCCACACGTGAAGAAGCCGATAATGCAGCAAAAAAAATAGCTGATGGATTGAGTTTTGATGAACTGGTAAAAGCTGAAAAAAAGACTCTTAATGACATCAAAAAAGGGCCTCTTGCAGAAAATGAACTTCCTAATCATCTCGCATCTGAAATTTTTGAACTCCAGCAAGGACAAATCAGTCCTGTAATAAATGACTTACAGGGACCTATTCTCATTCGTGTCACACATATTGAACCCTCAAGCTCTCTTCCTTTTGAAAGTGTAGAAGAAAATATTCGCAAAACACTTGCCAAAAATCGTGCAACTGAGGATATCCGTAACAATTATATCACCATTGAAAATGCTCGTTTTGAGGGTGCTTCTTTCAAAGAGCTTGCTGACCAATACAAATTATCTCTGCGCACAATCACCCTTGATAAAACGGGCAAAACGCTTGAAGGTGAAATCCTCACGGATTTGCCTCAAAAAGATACTTTGCTCAATGCCATCTATCAATCAAATGAAGGCATCGATCTTGATCCTCTCTCTTTTCAAGATGGTGGATATCTCTGGTATAAGGTCGATAAAATTATTCCTTCCCGCGATAAAACACTGGAAGAAGCTAAGCTCGATGTTCTTTCTCAATGGAAAAGTGAGGAAATTCAGCGTCTTCTTGATGAAAAAGCCCAAAATGCTCTCAAACAGCTTATGGAAGGAAAAAGTCTTGTTACCGTTGCACGGACACTTGGTGTTACAAAACAAACAACCCCCCTCCTCCAGCGTCAAGATCCCTCTGAAATCCTTGGTGCTGAAGGGATTAAGATACTATTTTCTAGTCCCAAAGGTCATTATGGTATCATAAAAGGTCCGGTTGCAACAAACCGTATCATTTATCAAATAAATGCTGTAATGATGCCTAAAGATATCACGCCTCATACTCTTTCACCTGAGATTCGGGCCAATATAGATATGATGATAAGAGAAGATCTCAAGCTGGAAATGCTACAAATTGCCAATAAAGAACATCCTTTGGAAATTAATAGCAAAAATTATAATCAGATCTTTAACGCTCTCCAATAAAAAGGGTAGACATAAAAAGCTTATTTGATAGAGTTTTTATCAGCACTTCGTCTATAGTGGAAAAGGTAGGATCGATCTCTTGTTTGCTTAGTCTCTTAAGACCGGCATTATAATTAACTTTCTCGCAAATCAGTATATGTGTCAATTTGCGAGAAAATAGTCACTGGATGTGTGGAGTCCGTTTTTTTCAACGCAATAAGCAATATTATCCATCCCAATTAAGCGATAAATCTCGTTCCTATTATCATCCATTTACAACTTGTCATATTGTTACTCTTAATATTCATTCATAAGGAATCTATTGCTTCTGCTTCTTCCTTAAATGATTTTCATTGACACACCCAACTTATGATATGGAAAAAACTATTTTAAAAATTCATTCTAAACATGATCTAAAATGAGGAAATCTTCTTCCCTTCAAGACTTTCATTCAATATGAGAAAACAACAAACTTCATGATAAATCAATATTTTTAATATGTCATAACAGTCATCAATTGTGGCTTCACCATTTTAATTTCTCAAACATGAGCATTTTTTATAGACTTAATAGGCAGCCAAAATAACTTCTCTCATAATAAAATAGAAAGTTTATTTCATTTGCAAATAAGACGCGACCAATATACTCAGAGCACTCAATATCAAAATTCTTTATCAAATGAATCAATCTATTAAGCTTTATCTTATGTTTTCCTTTATTGAGTAATGCATTGATTTATTATAATAAGATAGTGTTATCCATCTTGAAATAAAAATTCTTAATACAGTAAGCTTCTTTTATTCCAAATCTGTTTATGATGGAATCAATCAAAACCTCCCTGCTTGCACGTTATACGAATTAACGTTTGGATGAACATTAAAAAAAGGACTTTCCTCTTTATGAAGAGTGCCAAGAGCTGTCGCAATAGTGGAAACTGGTCGACTATAACAATGGTGTTGGCTTGCCTATCAGCCCTTCAATAGACCGTATTTTCAAAGTCTTAAAAATTTTTACTCTTTTGCGTTCATAGAAAGAACGATATCAGTGTTTTTGATAACAAAGAAATCGTTTGGAATTATAATATCTCCTTTTATCTTCAACATGAAAAAATCAGTCGAACTCTAACGTCATCATATTCTTTATAATATCTTTGAAAAATTACCGCTTATTGCTGCTTTTGTTATCAACCAATAGCGATGCATCAATGGCAAAGTTGCATTTTCTTGAAAAATTGCAGCCCCTAACTGTATAGCCTTTTGAAGAGAAGCCGGTATAATGACCAAAGGAAGAAATGCTGGCTTCAGAGCTCTAGGTAAAGCACGAGAATACGTGTAAAATTTGCTATAATGATCGCGTGATAATGCTACCATAGCTTCGACAATATGGCCCTTTTGTTGATCACTGAGGCGGTGAGAGTCTAAATCTTTCCTATTCACCCCTACAGCCTTCAGCATATCAGTAGGTAAATAATAGTGATATCGTGATTGCATGAATGATAAAAGACGTAATACACCGCTTAATCCTTGAGCAATCCCTCCATGTTCACAGATATCTGTAAAATCTTGTGCGGAATCAGGATCTAATATCTGACAAGAAAGTTGTAAAATTATGCTTGCTGTCTCACCACAATAATGCTCGAGATCATGAAGCGTTTCTATTGGGTTGTGATAAAGATCTAAAATTTGTGCATCACAATAACGTAAAAAAGCTGTCTTAGGTAAATTAAAAAGAGTCATTGCTCCCAATAAATCACTCAAAATCGGATTATTTCCACTCGTTTGCATTTCACCATGCGCGATAGAATCATACCACCAGCGTAATCGTATTTCTCCGATGAATGGATCATGAACACTTTCACGAATACGAGAAATCTCAGCATTAAATGCGTAGAGAGCAGCCAATGCTTTGCGCTTTTTTTTAGGTGCAAATAAAACTGATATATAGCGATCACGATCTATGTTACGCAAAATATCAAGACAATAAGGAAGAGAACTTATCATTCTATGAACCTATTAACGTCCCTTTTTAGCAATTAAATTATATTCTCTTTGTTATTCATATTAAAAAAATGACGAGATGAAAAAAATACAGCTCAGAGAATAAGATTTTTAAATGTATCTCTTAACTGTACTATGAATTAAAATTTCTTCTTTAGTGCCTTTTCTTGTCAGAAAGAAAATTCTTTAAAATTAAATAAATCATTTTTTTGATAAAATTTATCTTATAGGATTTAAGCTTTTATTTGTAGTAAAAACAGCTAAAAATGAACCGTAACATGCGTAATGAAACTTAGAACAACAGACAACGCAAAACACTTTTTTACTGAATAGCTGATAATGTATTTTTACTTTTATAGAAAATGCACTGATCACAAAGAGTTAATAAAATTATTGACCTCTTCCTGTCACCTCAAAAGATCAATCTGTTAAAAATGATATGATTCAAGCTACGTATAAAAAGGACAAAACTTCCTTTCCACACCTGTCTGTCAAAAATCCAATTGCTCTTGACAAGAGCCTACTGCCCGTAACGAATTAATTTATAATAATAATTTATCGTTTTGTCTATTGAATGAAAAAAACTAAGATCACATGATTTTCTTATTTTTAATCTATTCCCTTTCACATCACACGCGGAACGAGTGTGTAGATACTATTTAAAAAGGAATAAAAATGTCTCTTATGATCGCCTCAATTGCCAAAGGCTTATCACCTTATGTGATACCCTAAGCATTCCAAGCTAACCCCGCTCTGAATATTTGCTGCTGTATTAAAAATATACTTAATATGTTAAGTTGTGTACACTTATGTTCCTTATATGACTGCCTTAAACGACGTTATTTTTTGGTACAGTAAAATAATAACATTCAGCTTTTATGCTAGACAAGGGTATTTATTTTATTAAGCAATATACTTCATTCTACCGCAAATAATAAGGCTGCAACAGCGCGATCTTCAGCCAATAAAACATTAAATGTACGCACCGCTGCTCCTGTCCCCATTGTATCTGATGAAATACGCTTTTCCCATAAAAGGCTTCGTAACTCTTCAGGTAATCGTAATAATTCAGTTCCAGTACCTATTAATAAAACTTCAATCTCATTTGCTTCTTCTAAAACACGAGATAGATCCCCTTGAGTGGGAATAGGCCCAGCCATATCAATACCATAAATTCCTGAGGGGACACAAATAATAGAACCTCTATGTGACATATCAGCAAAACGAAATCCACCGTTTCCATAAGCATCAATAGGTGCACGACTTGGAAAATGTGCTTCACGAATTTGAATTGCATCGGACATAAATAAGCACCTTTTATTTTTGAAAATCCACTTGTCTTTTACGTCTCACTATAAAAGTTAATGGTAATACAAACATTGATATGTTAGCCATAGCCCATCAGAAAATATTGAGGTAGAAATTTTTACTATGAATCTTGATTAAGTCGTACAAAAATATATGAAAAGTTAGCAATAACTCGCGATTAAATGCTATACTCATCTACGTTTTAAAAACTTTCCTCAACTTAGTTGACTCAAAAGTGAGAAATTTCTCTTTATAGAAATAAGGGTATTGTTTAAAGAACAGAAAAAACTGCCGTAATACCCCATAAATAAAGCAACTATTTTAATCATCTACAGAAAACAAAGACACCATTTCCTGTAGTGATTACATTCCTCCTCATGAAATTGCCTTTATATTTTGATATTTTTATAAAAATGCTTTTTAAAATAGTATAAATTGCATTCACACTTTAAGACGCATTTTCCTTATTTTCCTTTGATATCGCTTCTTTCTCTTTAGCAATACTCACTTTTTCTTTCTTTGTCGTTTTAGAATTAGACTTTCGTGGTGCTTTTTCTTTAGCATTAAGCTTTGATTGTTTTTCTGCAATCGGCTTACCTTTAACGCGTACATCAGCTAATGTTGAGCGAATAACACGAATATTCATACTCTCACCAATTTCAACCTCTAATTCACCACTCTCATCGTGAACCTTCGTAACCTTGCCAATAATACCACCACCTGTTATAACTGTATCACCGCGCCGTACTGCGTTAAGCATCTCCTGTCGCTTTTTCATTTGTGCACGCTGTGGACGAATAACAAAAAGATACATAATTGCAAAAATTAAAATGAGCGGGAAAAAGCCAACAAATGAAATTCCACTGGAAACATCGCCTGCACTTTGAGCATAAGCGTTCGTAATAAACATTTTTATCTCCTATAGTTAAACTTCAGATATTATTTCCCACTCTATTAAAATAAGATTCCGATTCAGAAAAACTTTCCTAAAGAACTCATTATAAAAAGCAACAAAAAGATAATCTAATCTCAGCTTTATAAAA
>NZ_HE998003.1:131826-135895 GCF_000312585.1 Bartonella queenslandensis AUST/NH15 | reverse complement strand
TCCTTAAGAGACAGAATACAATAAGAAAAATCTTTAAAAAACAGATTTATTTCTCTCTATTATATACCCTACAATGAGAATCCTTCTCACTCACTCAATAAATGATACAAAAAATTCATGGAAAAACTTTAATTTATAGAGATAATGCATCATTTGTAATGTCAAATGATAGAGCGAAATATTGTAAAACTCTCTCGTTTAAAATCCTTTGAATGAATCAAAATGATTTTCTTGCACATCATACCTGTGAAATGAATATGGACAGAAAAATTATATGATAGGAAGTCAAATATCCCTTTTCATGCCTCCTCTTAAATGCAAAAGTAGTCGGAACATTGAGTGCTGACAAATAATAGATACTATCGTCTTATACCTTCTCAACACAAAGATGATCATATCGAATGAATCCAACGAACTGCTCTTCTCAAGCAATGATTTTCTGCTGACGCATTATATTAGACATGGGCAAATGCCTTTCAATGATCGAGCATGATGATAAAATACATGAAGTATATCAATAATTTATAAAATGTGAATAGCTTTGAAAAAAGTAGCACCATGATAGATTAGTTATTCAACTCGTCAATCGTTGCTTGATGTCTTGAATCATCGACAAGGGCAAAGTGAGCAGAAAGATCATGTTATTGCAGAATTAGCTCCGAAAGCAGAAGATTTAAAACGTTCTTATGCGTGCTATTGGTTTAAAAAATAAATTGTTTTTCATGAAATTTCTATAAACTATAAGATTATTCAAACTTAACGTCATCAATAAATTAGTTTTCTAAATATTTAAGAGGATCAACCGGTAATGAATTCTTACGCATCTCAAAATAGACACGTGGTGTTTTAACATTTCCTGAAACACCTGACTTAGCAATCTCATCACCCCGTCTTATCCTTTGTCCTTTGTTAACAACAAGCTTACTATTACATCCATAAATAGTGATAATATTATTTTCGTGTCGAATCATAACAACATTACCCAGCTCTTTTAATCCATCTCCCGCGTAAATAACGACACCATTTTCTGATGCCTTTACTGATGTTCCTTCAGGCACAGCAATATCTATTCCTCGATTCATTACTGTTCCTTTTTTTTGACCAAACTGGCTTAATAAACGCCCTCGTACAGGCCAACGCATTTTAGAAATTCCTGTGGCTTGCGGCGTCTTAATATTATCTGTATTCGTAATAGTACCTGATAAATCAGATTCATGGTTCAATTGCATCATCTGTTGAGAAGAATTGCTTTCAGAATTTAACCTGTTCATCTGTGTAGAAGGTGGTGTTGTTACAGGAGCTTTATATATAGGAGAAGTCTTCTTCGGCTTTATAGAAGACGTCACTTGAGATTGAGATGAAGATTCTGCTGTTGACGCTGCCCAACCGTTACGACTGGGCGCTTTTGAAGTTGCTAATGTACGCCTGCTTGGAAGCGCAAGAACCTGACCGATATAAATGGAATTGCTGTTTATACCATTTGCTGATTTTAATGCCTCAACACTAATCCCTACTTGCCGTGCAATACTCAGGAGTGTATCTCCGCTCTGAACAATATAAGAATTCTGCCGAAAAATAGGAGAGTTATCCATTTGTGAACGGGAAAGTGTGCCAAGATTACGTGGAGGAACCCCCATAACGCGCCCATCAGAAGAATCCCCCCTACCTTGCTGTGGAGAATTATAAGGGGAATTGTCATCAATCCACGAATCATTACTTGGTTCCACAGGCGGCAATTCAGTGCTTTGTATCATGTCCCCACCATACGATAGCATTCGCGGATCTGTAGACATAGAGTTCGATATATTTGATTGAGATGATACCGTATGATGAGAGAAAATATTGGAAAAACGTTGTGTCCCAGAACTACAACCAGCAACAATAGTTGCCACCGCTAAAAAAGTTATTCTCTGAAAATTATGCCGAAAAATATTATCCAAAGCTTTTAAACACATTGTTTTGCTCACTCATCAATACTCAACTCACGCTATTAAAGCTTTTTTAAATTACCGAAGTGTTAAAATGAGATGTTTTATTCATAAATATCTTTCATTAAAATCAAAATGAATTTAACGGGACTAAAAAAGTGAAATAATTTGCGCTATTTCTTAAATTTTTAAAATTAAAGTATCTCCGCAATACCTTTAATAAAAGGTTGATAACGCACTTGAAATAACTCTAAACACTCAAATCGACTACCAATTTTTGTATAGCGCGTCACCGTTTGTACCCCTTCATCAAATCCTATCGCCTGAATGAGAATTCCATTTTCAGCTAAAAGTTCTAAAAATTCCTTGGGTTCATCAGAACGTGATGGCCAAATAAGAATACGATCAAATGATCCCAAACCTGCCACACTATGACTTCCATCAATCTGCCGTATAACAATATTTTCAATGCCCAAAGTTTGAAATTTTTGGCGTGCCAAATCAACAAGCGTTTTATAACGATCAACCGTTGTCACACGGTCACTCAGACATGCCATAAGAGCAGTACAAAAGCCAGAGCCTGTACCAATTTCTAAAACACGATGCTTTTTTTTTAATGATAGTGCCGAAAGAATCAAGAGTTGCTCTTCCAAACGTTCCATATATTCACCACATTCAAGGGGAATAACTTTATTATCATAAGCACTATTAAACCAAGGAGCGGAAACAAACTGTTGACGTGGAATTTTCTCTAATGCCGAAAAAAATCGCACGTCATCAATGCCTTTGCTACGCATT
Source organism: Bartonella queenslandensis AUST/NH15 (assembly GCF_000312585.1). Classification (GTDB taxonomy): domain Bacteria; phylum Pseudomonadota; class Alphaproteobacteria; order Rhizobiales; family Rhizobiaceae; genus Bartonella; species Bartonella queenslandensis_A. The sequence goes on along the minus strand of NZ_HE998003.1, from coordinate 133,169 downwards.
TTCAGTACAAGAGCAGCCAACTCCTCACGAAATTGTAAAATACCCTTTTGCCCCATCGTATCATTTACTCTCTAATGGAGGTGTAGTTTTATCATTCCTAAAAACTGCTTCTTTTAAAATGGCAAAACCTTGCGTTTGCATACCATTACCTCTTTGCAATAAATGCATATTGTCTCTCCTTTCACAAAATTAAGCAGCAATACAACGCATACCTCCCATATAGGGTTGTAAAACATCTGGAACAATAATTGATCCATCAACCTGCTGATAATTTTCAAGCACGGCGATAAGACAACGACCAACAGCTGTACCAGAACCATTAAGGCTATGAACAAAATGCAATTTTTTATCGCCTTCTTTACGATAGCGAGCATTCATACGTCGACCTTGAAAGTCTCCACAAACTGAACAGCTAGAAATTTCACGATAACATTCTTGACCAGGAAGCCAAACTTCGATGTCATAAGTCTTACGTGCTGCAAATCCCATATCCCCTGTAGAAAGAACCACTGTGCGAAAAGGCAAACCGAGTCGTTTTAATATATCTTCTGCACATTCCGTCATACGTTCCAATTCAATGAGAGACTGCTCTTCACTGGTAATCGAAACCATTTCCACCTTCAAAAATTGGTGCTGACGCAACATACCGCGCGTATCACGGCCGGCAGCTCCCGCCTCTGAACGAAAACAGGGAGATAAAGAAGAAAATCGCAGTGGCAAATCTGATACTTCAAGAATTTCATCGTTGACCAAGTTGGTTAATGGCACTTCTGCTGTAGAAATAAGCCATCGACCATCTGTTGTCTGAAAAAGATCTTCAGCAAACTTCGGCAATTGAGCTGCCCCGTAAACAATCTCATCACGAACAAGAAGAGGCACAGAAACCTCTGTATAACCATGCTCATTGACATGCACATCAAGCATAAATTGTCCCAATGCACGTTCTAGACGTGCTAACGCCCCTGAAAGCACTGTAAAACGCGTTCCAGACAAACGACTAGCACGCTCAAAATTCATCTGCTTGAGATCTTGACCAAGATCAAAATGCTCCTTTGGTGTAAAATTAAATGTTGGAGGTGTACCAAAATGTCGAATGACGACATTATCACTTTCATCTTTACCTTCTGGAACATCATCCAATGGAATATTGGGAAGTGCTGAAAGAATTTTCTCAAGACTCTCTGTCAGCTGTTTCTCTTCCGCTGTTGCAGAAGAAAGAAAAACTTTAAGCTCTTCAACTTCAGCTCTAAGGCGTTCAACCATTTTCTGATCAGAGACAGCTAAAGCTCGTCCTATTTCCTTTGAAACCGCATTGCGACGCTCCTGGGCTAATTGGACCTTAG
>NZ_HE998003.1:129659-131466 GCF_000312585.1 Bartonella queenslandensis AUST/NH15 | reverse complement strand
AACATGTGACCGGCGTGCAAAATCAAGTTGTATTAACTTTTCAGCTTGTGGCTCAAGGCCTCTACTTACGAGCGCTTTATCTAATTTTTCAGGATTTTCACGAATCCACTTAATATCAAGCATCAAAATTCCTCATTTATATTATTTTTATTCTATATTATTTTTACTCATTTCTCATCGCGTATGATTATACACTTTTCTTAAGCGGATTTTCTTCTCTTTTCTATACCGTAAGCAATTAAAATTGAAATCTCATAAAGTGCTATCGTTGGTAAAGCTACGGCAAACATCGTAAAAAAATCTGACGGCGTTATCATTGCCGCAATGATAAAAGAAAGTAGAATAGCCCATTTTCGCTTAGACACCAAATCATGAGACATTAAAAATCCAACTTTTATTAAAAGACTGATGACAAGAGGCAATTGGAAAATCAAACCAAAAATTACGATAAACGACGTCATAAAGCCCAAATAATCAGAAATACGCACTATAAACTCTATTTTTAAATGGACATCTGGAAGAAATTGTTGAGAAAGACTAAACCATAGTATTATGGGCGCCAATAGAGCATAAACAAACGCTCCTCCAATACAAAATAAAATAGGACCACCAATGAGAAATGGCAAAAAAGCCATGCGCTCATTTTTATAAAGCCCTGGTGCAATAAAACTATAAAACTGAAAAGCCATATAGGGAAAAGATAAAATAATTCCCCCAAAGGCAGAAAGCTTCATCTTCGTTAAAAAAGTTTCCCATACTTGCGTTGATTGCAAACGAATACTCTCAGGATACCCCCCTGCTATTTTCATTGCCCACTGATACGGCCATAGTAAAAAATTTAAGATATAATCTTTAACAAGAAAACACATCATAAAAGCGATCATAAATGCAACCAAAGCAGAAATAATTCGCTGACGAAGTTCAATTAAATGTTCTAAAAGTGGTGTCCTATTGGCATCTACTTCATCTTTTTTTACATTCATGACACATCTTCTTTTTCTTTATCTTTAGGAGAAACAGAAATGTTTTCAGCATGATGAGAAGCTATAGAGACTGTCCTATCTTTCTTGATTACCTTTTGATCACATTCTAAAATTTCTCTATCCTTTTTTGATTTATGGGGTGTTGCCTTAACATCCCAATTATCGCGGATATCCTCTAATGTATTTTGAGTAGAATCAAAAGTTTCTGCCAATGTCTTGCTTGAATCGTTAATATCCGAACATATTTTTTGCAAATCATCGTGCTCGATTTGTTTTATTACATCATCAAACTGGTGACGAAGTTCATCTGCTGTTGAAGATATATACGCTCTTACCTTTGCTATTGTTTTGAGTACTTTAGGTAAATCTTTCGGTCCAATGACAATGATGAGAACAAGTAAGATCACGACAAGTTCTGGTCCATCAATCCCAAACATCGCTTATACCCGACTTCCTCATAAAAAAATAATGTACAATGATGATAACGTTTTTGTTATTTGACACGCTGTTTTTTAGCAACAGATGCCTTGCCTCCTTTAGAGTCAGAAGAAGCTTTTCTGCGTATTGCTGCACGTTTTACTGGTAATGGCTGAGATTGTTGAAATTCTCCATCAATTATTTGGGAAGTATCAACCATTTCAACTTTATCCTCAACGCTCTCCTCTTCTTCCTTCATATTCCTTTTGAAGGCTTTAATTCCCTTAGCAACATCGCCCATTAATTCAGAAATTTTACCGCGCCCGAAAAGTACAAAAATAAGCAATAAAATTACAATTAAATGCGTTGGTGAAAAAATATTACCCATTACTCTCTCTAACTTTATG
>NZ_HE998003.1:127617-129063 GCF_000312585.1 Bartonella queenslandensis AUST/NH15 | reverse complement strand
TTTTTATGGATATCAATTCTAGTTATTCTATGCTAATAATCTGTTATAGTTATCCATATGATAGAGTTTCTTCCATGAATTATCGGCACATTTATCATGCTGGCAATTTTGCTGATGTTTTTAAACACATTATTGTCACCCGCATTGTAGAATATCTCAAACGCAAAGAAAAAGCTTTTCGCGTTATAGATACGCACGCTGGTATCGGTATTTATGACCTCTCTTCTTTAGAAGCCCATAAAACAGAAGAGTGGCGCGAAGGTGTGCAAAAAATTTTTTCAACGCCTATCCCAGAAGATTTAAAAGCACTCCTTCGTCCATGGTGTGATATCATTGATGCCCTCAATAAAGGGAAAAAAGAAATTGTATTTTATCCTGGATCTCCTGCTCTTATTCGTCAATTATTACGGAAACAAGATCGCCTCACCGCAATAGAATTGCACAATGAAGATTACTATATTTTAGCAAAAAATTTTGCCGGCGATTATCAGACAAAAGTTCTGCATTTGGATGGTTGGCTTTCTTTAAATGCTCATTTACCACCAAAAGAAAAACGTGGATTTATTCTTGTTGACCCTCCCTTTGAAAAAACTGGAGAATTTTCCCGCCTTATTGAAGGATTAATGAAAGCCTACCGCCGTTTTTCTGGAGGAATCTACGCTTTATGGTATCCTGTTAAATATGACAAAGAAATTCAAAATTTTCTTCATGCGCTTTATCAAACAGGAATTCCTAAAATTCTACAGCTTGAAATGCGTATCCGAAAAAATTCAAATCCACCTACAATGAATGGAAATGGAATGATTATTATCAACCCTCCCTATCTTTTAGAAGAAGAAATGAAAAAACTCAGTCCCTTTCTTATCAGCCGTCTTGGACAAGATGAAAATGCCAAAATAACACATAAGTGGCTTCAAAAAGAACATCTATTAAATTAGATTTTTTCTCTCATATTTTCCTTAAAAATACCCTTTTGTAAAATACAAAGGCGATGAAATTCTATTATTTTTAGATAATACCAATATATAATATAGGAATGATAAGCTTATAACGATTACGTGAATCATAGAATATTAAAGCTATTGAGCACCACCATCTCTTTACGCCTCATAAAAGAAGTAGGTCAGCCCCGTCATACATTTTGCTAGCCCTCAATGTTGCAACAGTCGTTGGCACTTAAGAAAACTCATAAAAGAAATTTTTAGTCCTTTCTTGTATAAGTTTCACTCCACGCACTTCTCCCCACTCGTAACATGCAAGAGATATCATCATTTTGATTGATTGAACATGGAATAGATTTGAAATGAGAAAAGATTGCGCTATTTTAGGAGTTTATAAATCAGTATTTATTTCGTAATTATTTTTTCTTAGAAAGTCTATTCTCTTATCATCATAGATTTCTCATTCTAATCATTTTTAATGAATCAATTAGATGCGTTCATAAAG
>NZ_HE998003.1:123372-127273 GCF_000312585.1 Bartonella queenslandensis AUST/NH15 | reverse complement strand
TCTAAAATCAAACTTTTATGCTATAATGTATTATTGATGGACAAAAAATACTAAAGACATAAATAATCACTATTTAATAAAAAGAATATCTAATAGAGCAAACAAAAAGTATTTCTTGATAAATGGAATGATCCTGAAAAATAATACAAATTGTCTGAAAAATAAACGAGAAAAGCTTTCTTTTCTCTCTAACCTTACATGGAACAATGCCAATCAAAGTGATGAGAAAAATCAACTCCAAGGTGTTAAATTCATACAAGAATTTGTTAGACACCTTCCGCATAAGCCTGGAGTTTACCGGATGATTGGTGAAAATGGTGATATTCTCTATATTGGTAAAGCCCGTAATCTCAAAAAACGTGTTTCAAACTATGCACGTGAACAAGGACACAATAATCGTATTACCCGCATGATTCGTGCAACATATCATATGGAATTTATTGTTACCCATACAGAAACAGAAGCACTCCTTTTAGAAGCGAATCTCATCAAAAGATTGCACCCACATTTTAATGTATTACTCCGTGATGACAAGAGCTTCCCTTATATCATGATTACAAATGATCACCGTGCACCTGCACTTTACAAACATCGTGGTGCCCGAACACAAAAAGCTCATTATTTTGGGCCTTTTGCTTCTGCTGGTGCGGTGACACAAACAATTCATGTTTTACAACGCGCTTTTTTATTACGAACCTGTACCGATACAATTTTTGAAAACCGCACACGCCCCTGTTTGCTTTATCAAATTAAGCGATGTTCTGCACCTTGTACCCATGAAATTAATGACCGTGATTATAAAGAACTCGTGAGAGAAGCAAAAGCATTCCTTTCGGGAAAAGATCAATCTGTTAAAAATGATATGATTCAAGCTATGCATAAAGCCGCAGAAAATCTTGATTTTGAACAAGCTGCTTCCTATCGTGACCGCTTATCAGCTCTCTCTCACATACAAAGCCATCAAGGTATTAATCCTCAAATGATAAAAGAAGCCGATGTCTTTGCAATTGCACAAAAAGAAGGAATGACCTGTATTCAGGTGTTCTTTTTTCGCATGGGGCAAAATTGGGGAAACCGTGCCTATTTTCCTAAAGCAGATCCCTCTTTTTCCCGTACTGAAATTTTAGCAAGTTTTCTAGCCCAATTTTATGACGATAAACCCCTTCCCCAAAACATCCTTTTATCTGAAGAAGTTGAAGAAAAGACACTTCTTACAGAAGCGCTGAGTCTCAAAGCAAATCACAAAGTGTCTCTCTCTTTACCCAAGCAAGGTGAACGGAAAACGCTTGTTAATCACGCCTATCTCAATGCTCATGAAGCACTTGAACATAAGCTTGCTGAAACAGCCACCCATACAAAATTGCTTCAAGGGCTTGCTAAAACATTCCAGCTACCTTTTCCTCCACGTCGTATAGAAGTCTATGATAATTCTCATATTATGGGAACAAATTCTGTAGGTGTCATGATTGTTGCTGGTCAAATGGGATTTGTTAAAAATCAATATCGCAAATTCAATATTCGCTCAACAGATATTACGCCTGGCGATGATTTTGGCATGATGAAAGAAGTCATTAAACGGAGATTTTCACGTCTTATCAAAGAGCATGATTTGCCAAATAAAAATCATGATATACAAGATCAAGAAAATGATCTTTTTCCCATTTGGCCTGATCTTATCTTAATCGATGGTGGTGAAGGACAAATCAACAGTGTACATACAATACTTACTGAATTACAATTAAGTAATCTGATCACAGTTGTTGGAATTGCTAAAGGTGTTGACCGTCATGCGGGACGCGAACGACTTTTTATAAAAGGGACTCCTCCTTTTACACTTCCTCCCCGTGATCCTATCCTCTATTTTTTGCAACGTCTGCGCGATGAAGCACATCGTTTTGCCATTGGAACACATAGAATAAAACGAAAAAAAGCAACATTCAAAAATCCACTTGATGAAATCGAAAATATCGGTCCGACAAGAAAACGTGCGTTGCTTCACCATTTTGGAAGTGCCAAGGCTGTTGCTGGTGCCTCACTTGAAGATTTGAAAAAAGTTACAGGAATCTCTATGACAATTGCACAAAAAATTCATAACCATTTTCATGAAAAATAGTCTTGTTTCATCACCTTAGCCTTGTTACGTTTAGGGGATATATTCTCTTTCACAAGAATTTAAAATAGCTCTATGAAAAATCATACTTTTTCTTTTCCAAATCTTTTAACTTATGCACGAATTGTTGCAGTCCCAATGGTTGTTGCGTGCTTTTTTTTAGAAGGACGCCTACAGTCAAGTGATATCGCACGTTGGGTTGCCGTTTCCATTTTTGTCGTCGCATCCATTACTGACTTTCTTGATGGTTACCTTGCCCGTATTTGGGAACAAACATCCAATATTGGTCGCATGTTAGATCCAATTGCCGATAAACTTCTCGTCTCTGCCTGCTTGCTCTTACTTGCCGCAGACACGACTATTGCTGGATGGACTTTATGGGCAGCTATTATCATTCTTTGTCGAGAAATTCTTGTATCAGGATTACGTGAATATTTAGCTGAATTAAAAGTGAGCGTCCCAGTCTCTCGTCTTGCAAAATGGAAAACCTTTGTACAAATGATCGCTATTATTTTTCTTTTAGCAGGACCAGCTGGTAACAAAATTTTCCCTTACACAGTGGAATTTGGCATTATTATGCTGTGGATTGCTGCCATCCTTACATTGTGGACAGGATGGGATTATTTTCGCGCAGGCTTAAAACACGTCATCTCATGAAATCGTCTCTTGATTTATAATGATAACTATCTTTCTGCAACTTAAACAAGAAAAAAGATACCGTAAATCTACGTACTTCAAATTTATCGGTGATGAGACAATTAAAATACTTCTTTTGCTCATCGCAAACAAAGTGGGCGTAAAGATAAAAAGACATTCAAGAAAAGGGTAAATAGGCTCTTGCAAAAACAGTTGCAATATTAAAAGTGGGAAAAATGGTGAAATGACATATCTATCAAAGAGATCTATAATCTTATAAACAAAAACCCGAAACATAATATTTCGGGTTTTTGCTTTGTTATTTACGTTTTTATTAACCAACAATCTCTATCTCAGAAAACCAAAAAGCGATTTCTGTTTTTGCCGTTTCAGCGCTATCGGATCCATGGACAGAATTTTCACCAATAGATAAAGCATGAACTTTACGAATTGTTCCTTCTTCTGCATCACTAGGATTTGTAGCACCCATCACTTCACGGTTTTTAGCTATTGCGTTTTCTCCTTCTAAAACCTGTACAACTGTTGGACCAGAAGACATAAATTCAACCAATTCGCTAAAAAAAGGGCGTTCTTTATGAACAGCATAAAAATTTTCAGCCTCACGCTTACCCATCCACACACGTTTAGATGCAATAACACGCAACCCTGCATCTTCAAGCATTTTCGTAATTGCACCAGTCAAGTTACGACGTGTTGCATCTGGTTTAATCATTGAAAAAGTACGCTCTAAAGCCATTTAAACACCTTTATTTCATTTATAACATTCTTTGACTGTTTCTATAGCGAGCAAGCAGCTCTTTGCCAAGTGACTCCGGAAAAATCTACACAAATTCTCAAAAATATAGAATAAATTATAAAAAAGACTTCAATAAAAATAGGTACGCCTACAATTGCTCTTCCCATCATAAGAGTGCCCCCGCTTCTCAGTAAATATTGAACTTTCTTTTATCTTCCTAAATGCTTCCCATCAAAATTACCATTTAAGCAATAAAAATTATAAGAAAAAATCAACACGCAAAATATATATACCTTTTTCAAAAGTCTTCTTCTTTTAAAGAAGATGGATCGAGACACTTCGTATCTAGCTTCGAAAATCCCATCACACACTGAAATCAATCAAAAAACACCCTATCA
>NZ_HE998003.1:121122-122850 GCF_000312585.1 Bartonella queenslandensis AUST/NH15 | reverse complement strand
TGGAGGTAACACTACACGAGTCTGATTTTCTTGAGAAGAAGATACCGAAACACGAGAAACATTCCGTGTTTCTCTTAAATGACGTGGAGGACGTTGTTTAGGTGAACCTTTTTTAGATCCATGAGAATTACTACTTTTTCCTCCAGAAAAATCGCCTCTCTGTGGCGATGCACCACTATCAGCAGACAATGCAATAGAAACTTTCACTTTCTTATTTCCACACTCTACTTCAGTACTAGAACGTTCCGTATCTCCAGAAGTTCTACTTAAATACCAAATTGTAGCATTACCACTAGAACTAGCACATCTTTTTCTCTTCAGCAATTGATACTGATAGGCTCCACCATCAACAGCTGTAATGCCCTTCCCCGAAAGATCTGCCAGAGTAAAATTGGCTCCTTCACCTTGGCTTCTATCGGTAATTAACGAAAGCTCAGTAACAAAACTATTCCTTTGAGAGAGAGAACCTGTAATTTCACGACCAGAATCTGCAACATTTATTTTGTGATTACCAGCGCCCTCACTAATTGTCAGGTAATCACTCGCATCCCACGTAGGACTAATATTGAATCGAAAATGTAAATTTCCTGAAAGTTGCTCAACATGAAGTGAAATATGACGTGGATCATACGGGATAGAAGTAAAAATAACAGTTCCTCCTTGCCCCCTAAATTTTCAATTTCAATCTGAGGTTTCTCTCCTATGTTCCGTTCACCAACCTCAAATATTGTTTCCTCAGGTCTGCCCTTTATAGGAATCTTTTTTTTAGTCGTATGATTTATTCTATCACCAGCAAATAAATAAAGTTCTCCGAGATTATTGACCCTTACTTCTCCAACAACACCTTGCACACCAACATATAGCCATGATTTGGCAGAATCCGTAATTGTTAAAGTATCCACAAACCCTCTAGGATATACTACTTGAGTAGCTTTATCCCTCAAGGTAGTCGCCAAAGATTCTCCTCCTGCTAAAACGTGCTGTCTCCCATTACCAGAAACTTCTGTAAACATTGCTCTTCCCCCCTCTTTTCTTTCTCCCGTATAAAGATTTTGTTCTCCGTTATTTCCTACTTTCGTATTCCAAGCCTCTGCCCCATCATATATATTCTGTTGTCCTACCGCTCCACCACCGCCAGAAACTGTGGTATTAGAGGCACTGCTTTTTCTCACCACACGTGTAAGATCAATATTTTCCTCTTCATGAACAAACTGCTGACCTCCAAGGATTTTAGCATTTATTGCATTTCCTGCACGTGTAACTATCTGCATCCCCCCTTTTTTAATAGTGGATCCCACGGAAGTTTTTCCATCGTCAACAATCTCAACACCACCATCTTCGATTGTAACATTATTGCTGAAAGTATGACTAATCAATGCTGAGCCTTTTGGTACCGTCCCTCCATTTCCCATATGTTCTAATCTTTTTAGCTCTCTATTCCTATTCTCAACTGCACTTGCAGATTGCGCAAGACAACTACTGATCATCAATACTGAAAAACTTAACTTGTATTTATACCGCATTATACACACTCCACTCTCAACTATTTAGAAAAATATCCCGCGGCTACGTAGGTAGCTCATTTTAGATTGTATCATAATGTGTTTTATTTATGTCTAAATACAATTTTTTAGTGTATTTTTTAATATAAACAACTATAAGATGTTGATCTATAAACCACTAAAAAACTCTAAATTAAGGACAAAAAACTGAATAAAATTCAAAATA
>NZ_HE998003.1:117282-120450 GCF_000312585.1 Bartonella queenslandensis AUST/NH15 | reverse complement strand
TGACGTACAAGAAAATGATTTTGATTGATTCAACATGGAGCAGTTTGGAAGAAGAGAATCTTACGATATTTAGGACTCTCATTCAACACGCAAAACAATACACACTCTTTATAAATTAATCCCTTATCTTAAAAGAGAGTAGAAAAGCATCCTTACCATTTGAGAAGGTCTTTATACTTTCGAGATGACAAAGCGATGTTATCTGTTTAAGCATACAATGACATTTGTAAAGTTAATAAGCCGTATAAAGGTGTACTTAGAAACTATAGCGTAATCCTAAAATACCTTGAAGAGCATTCTTAATCTTATGTCCTTTTAGGTAATATGCTTCCGCATAAAGTGTTAATTTATCATTGACCGAACTGTTTAAACCAATTCCCAATTTACCCGCACTACCTGATAGGTCTGTGATAAATTTATGCTGGTTATTAATTGTCACATAATTATTATTTATATTCTCACGCAACCAAGCTGCCATAATGTAAGCTGTTAATAAAGTTTCTGAATTCACAAAGAATTCATGTCCTGCAGTCAATCCCACTTCACTGCGGAATGAAGTCAATGGTTTTAGATCACCGATCATTCCATTGGAAAGTTTTATTTTTTTACCTTCAACCTGTAAACCTGTTAACTTGATATAAGGCTGCATCCAAGTATTCTGTGCAGGTTCAAAATAACAACCAATCTCAAATGAACCACCTAACGCCCACTGATTGTAATGACTTTGAATCGTTAAATCATTCGTTGAGATGGCTTTCAAATCATCTTGGTAATAATTATATTTCAAAACACCATCCATATACCATCCACGATGATCAAAATAAGTTGCGTAAGTGCCAATACTGTAAGAACTCAAACTACTGTCCCCCCCTCGTGCATGAGAAACACGTACTTGATCATAACTCCCAAAACCACCAACATACAACTCTCCATGCCTTAACTCATTCAACTGATCAACACCAAAGACTAAGCCTGTTTGCCCAAGCTTAAAGTGTGTATAGCCTGTCGCAATGCGTTCTCTGCTCTTAATCGCATAAGTCCATAATTCGATATCTTTCTTATTTCTGTCCCAAATTTTTCTGCCATTCCGTACAATTTGCAACTCATTGTTAAAAATAAGTCCAGGAACTACGGACAACGTTAACACTGCATCTGTAGAGGGGGTCGTTGATGTTTCACCAGGAAAAAAAGGATTTGTAGGATCTGGAATAGAGGTTTCTGGTCCACTGAGGCGGTCTGCAGATAAAAACCAAACTTTTCCATTTTCATCCTTTCTTTCTTTCAGTCCATACATATAAGTTCCACCATCAATGGCGTTAATTTTTTCACCCTTAAGATCTGTCAGCGTAAAATGCGCTCCGCCACTTTTATCCGTAATTAAATCACGCTTATTTGAAAAAGGATCCGTTATTTCAATACCAGAATCAGCAACACTTATCGTATGATTTCCAGCTCCTTTCTCAACCAAGAGATAGTCACCACGATTATGAGCAATCGTGGTATTGAACGCGAAATGTAAATTTCCTGAAAGATTATTCACATGCAGCTGAGAATAATATGGATCAGAACCTGTAAACGCAAAAATAACACTCCCCTCACCACTTAATTGTTGTATTAAAGAGTTTTTTCCATCAAACTCATCAGTAATAGAGTACAGTTTTGTATCTTTTCCATTCAAAATAATATTTTCTACTGTAGTGCGATGTTGATCATTACCGGCATAAAGATGAAGCTGCCCAGAATGATTTACCTGTGTTTTGCCTTCTAAGGTCGCTCCAGCATGCACCCATGATTTTGTTTCATCATTCATTGTTAGATTTTTTACAGATCCGTCAGTATCTATTTCCTGAATAGCGTTCTCATTTAAAGTGACTCCAATGGCCTGACCGCCATTTAAAATACGCTGTTTACCACCACCAAAAACCTCTGTGTCAAAGGCAAAACCACCATTTTTTGCACTTTGAGATTTTTTTCCAATCTCTTGTACGCCCCCTCGCATGACCTTCGTATCCCAAACTTTCCCTCCATCATATACTTTTTGTTGGCCTAGTGCTTCATCTTGACCATAAATGACAGTATGAGAAGCACTACTTCCTTTAACCTCTCCTCCAACATCTCCCTCCCCGAAAACAAGCTGCTCACCACCATAAATTTTAGTGCCCTCTACTTTTCCTCCATTTCCAACGCTTTGTTGTCCGCCTTCTTTAACGACAGCATTTTTCGAAAAGCCTTGCTTTCCCTTTAAAGCCTGAACATTTTCAATTCCACCATGTTCAATTTTACTATCCTCACTGAGACCTCCTGCATACACATAAAGCTCTGCACCATTCCTTACTGTGTTATGAATGGATTGTCCTGGTCTATCAATCTCACCATCATTTGAAATGTAAGCTTTACCTTCATTATCAAGGATATAATTTTCTAACAGTGCCCCATCTTTAATAGAGATAAGTTCAGGCTTTTTAAGAAACGTAGTATTTTGTTCTTGTGCATTATACCCAACATTGTCACGACGACGACTGTCAAACTCCTGTTGACTCGCGAGTACTCTCGTGCCCTTATCCACAGTAAAATTACTAGGCTTTTTTAGAAAACCTAATTCATTGTGCGTTCTTACAATGACATCATGCGATGCTCCAAGGATGCATCTTCCTGTTTTCATATCCTCATTGTATTGATCTTGAAATACTTTGTTATTTTCATAACTTGAAGATTGGCAAAAAAGCGGTGCTCTCCCCTCGTTTGCAGCAGCAGCCTGTACAAAACAGCCGCTCAACATGAGTATCCAAAAATTTCGTTTCCATTTATATTGTATAACCATATCCTCCCCCCTTCACGTCTGCACAGACACAAAACGTAATTAGCTCCACAAAATATATTTTCAATCTTAAATTGTAATAATTCTTCTGAGTAGCCCCATCACTTCACTCAAAAACTGCTCTTTACAATCTCTTAAATGCGTTTTTGATCTAAAATATAAGGGAATTCCTACATTCCTTCAAAGTTTTTTCTTCAAAGAAAAAAGTAACATATCATAAACTATAATATAAAATAGAGTATACCATCTGTCATGAAAAATGAATTTGCATGCTCTGAAAGAGTTTACGCTTCATTAAAGACTTTAAAAACAATTATACATTTAAAGATAACTAAAAAATAACCATATAG
>NZ_HE998003.1:114043-116703 GCF_000312585.1 Bartonella queenslandensis AUST/NH15 | reverse complement strand
TGGAGGGGCTCCTTCAATTATTTGATTTTCCAGAGGTAAAACAATTGAAGAAATAGAATCTGGAGATTTTTGACTCAAGTTTTGGCGATTTTTTTGGCGATTTTCTCTTTGACGTGGCAACTTCACCGCATGCTCTTTTGTATTTGTAAGGGTTGAAAGAGAAGAAACCTGTTGTTTTTGACTTAAATGCCGCGGAATTCTGCTTCTATTCCGTGGTAAACCATTAAGAAATGAAAAATTATCAATAAAGACCGCGGATAAATACCAAACTTTCCCTCCTCCGTCCTCATCGGTTCTTTGTTTTAAACCATACGTGTAAGTTCCCCCATCAACAATTGGAATTTTTGCACCAGAAAAACTCTGTAGAGTAAAAAATGCGCCACCACTTTGATCCAAAATTAAATCAAGTTCTGCTGAAGAAGGATCAACAATTTCAATACCAGAATCAGCCACACTTATTGTGTGAGAACCACTCCCTTTCTCAATAAACAGGTAATCACCTTTTCCTTCTGCAAGGCTGACATTAAGGTCAAAATGTAGGCTCCCTGCTAGATCATTAATATAAAGCTGAGAGTAGTACAAATCATCTTCCGAAGACGTAAAAATGACTTTTCCTACACCACTTAACTGCTGAATGTGTGTACTTTTGTCGTCAAACTTACTAGAAACGGAGTATAATTGAGCGTCTTCTCCATTTAATTCAATGTTTTCTACTATAGTTTGTTGATCATCATTTCCAGCATCAAGATAGAGTTGTCCAAAATCCTGAACTTTTATGTCTCCTCCTAATATTGCACCAGCAGAAACCCATGAATTCGCATCAGCTTCAATCGTTATATTATTCACAATTCCACCCGCATAGACTTCTTGAACACCACCAGTATGTAAAATTACTGTATTCGCTTCACCTCCTGCTAAAACACGCTGCATACCCCCTGAAAAGACTTCAGTATTTACAGCTAGACCACCGGTTTTTTCTGCAAAATTATTATCCTCAGGAAACCATTTAGCAAGAGTTTGTATTCCTCCACGCATCACTTTTGTTTCCACTGCCATTCCATCATCATACACATTCTGCTGCCCCTGTGTACCCCCTTGACCATAAATTATTGTATCATAAACACTGCTGCCAACAATCCCACCGTCCACGTACCCATCTCCGAAAACAAGCTGCTCCCCACCGTAAATTTCAGCTCTCAATGCAGAACCTCCCCCCTCCACTTTTTGTTTTCCACCCTCGTAAATAATCGTAGATTCTGAGATCCCCTGTTCCCCGATAATCTCGGCACCATCCCTTTCAATTGTTGTATTTTTACTGAAACCACCACCCTCAACATAAAGTGTTCCAGATCCCTCAACTGTAGTATTAATAGACTTTTTAAGAGAGCCTTTCTCTCCATCACTAGAGATATAAACTACCCTATCATCACTAAGCAAAAAGTTTTGTAAAATGCCTCCTCCCTCACGAATACTGAAATTAATGACATCCGAGATACTAAAATCTTTTGAAGATGTCATATTTTCTTCTTTTTCAGGAAGCTTATCTACAGGCGACTCAGTATGAGGTGCGGAAATTACAGGAGCAGAAGTTGTTTCCAACGGTGCCAAATACCAAATCTTTCCCCCGTTATGATCTTTTTTCTTTAGCGCATATATGTAGACTCCACCATCAATCGTACTGGTCTCTTCACCAGAAAAATCCGTCAGAGCAAAATGAGCCTTGCCGCTTTTTTCATTAATTAAATCAAGCTCAAGGATTAAATTTTGCGTTTCTAGAGAAGAATTGGCAATTTCAATACCAGAATCAATCACGCTTATTGTGTGATGTCCTTCTCCCTTTTCGATAAGAAGATAATCACCACGTTGCTCCCCAAAATTGGTGTTCAGTCTAAAATGTAAACTCCCTGAAAGCTTACTAACTTCAAGTTTAGAGTAATGCGGATTAAATATGGTAGAAGCAAAAATAACACTGCCATCACCACTCAGATTCTCAATCAAAGAACTTTCGCCATCCATCTTAGAAGCAATAGCGTACAATTTTGTATCTTTGCCATTTAAAACAATCTTTTCTACTTCAGTACGAGATCGATCAGCACCAGCATAAAGATAAATTCGTCCAGAATCATAAATCATGGTGTTTCCTTCTAACGTTGCACCAGAATGTAACCATGATTGTGCTTGATCCTTAATCGTTAAATCTTTTACATAGCCCCCTAAATCTATTGCTTGGAAAGCATTCTCTTGTAAAAGAACTCCAAAAGCCATTCCCCCTGCTAAAACGTGTTGCTCTCCACCAGAAAAGACCTCCGTATCAAATGCAAAACTGCTATAATTGTTTAGATCCTCTTCCACATAAAGATTTTGTACTCCTCCTGCCATGATCTTTGTGCCAAAAACCTCTCCATCATCGTACACATTCTGATATCCTCGCTCTCCATTTTCACCAGAAATAACAGTATCATAGGCGAGACTCCTTACTACCGCACCTTGGATATCAGATTTTCCTGAAACAAACTGCTCACCACCGTAAATTTTAGCCCCTTCAACTTTTCCCCCATCTTCAACCTTTTGTTTTCCCCCTCTCTTAATTTCACTATCTTGTGAAAGACCCTGTGTTTTAATAAGCTCAGTGCCACCTCTTTGAATTGTCGTATACAAGC
>NZ_HE998003.1:111917-113938 GCF_000312585.1 Bartonella queenslandensis AUST/NH15 | reverse complement strand
ACTCTCAAAGCTAAAATCCGCAATCGTAACAATCATTCCCTTTTCAATTGTGCGTTCTGTGAGATCTTTCGATAATGGATCCATAACAAATGGTTGCAAGCTAAAATCAGAAACTTGAAAAGTTGTCTCATCTATAATGTGGTTTGCATCTAAATACCAAATTTTACCGGTGCCTTTATCGTTTCTATGTTTCAAACTATATCTATAGGTTCCGGCATCAATAGCACTGATTTTTTCACCAAAAATGTTTGTCAGAGTAAAATGAGCGCTCCCACCGTGATCAGAAATTAATTTAAGCTTTTTGCGGAAAGAGTTTGTCATTTCACGCCCAGAATCAGTCACACTTACTGTGTGATGACCAGAGCTGCTTTCTTTAATGACAAGATAATCAGCAAAATGCTTGGAAAAGTTGACATTAAAATCGAAATGTAAAGAACCTGAAAGATCATTAATATTAAGCTCTGAGTAATGCTTTTTAGCCCCAGAAGACGTAAAAATAACCCTACCATTTCCTTTTAAATTCTGGATATTAACGTGAGGTTTTTTGCCGTTATCTTCAGACGCAATAATGTATAGTTTGGTATCTTCTCCATTTAAATTAAGATTTTCTACTTCCGTAACCGCTCCATCATTTCCAGCATAAAGATAGAGGCTGCCAAAGTCATGAATATTTGTATCCTTATCTAATATTGCCCCCGCAAAACCCCATGAGCTTGCTTGATGATTAATTGTTAGATCATCCGTATATCCAGAATCATATATCTTCTGCGTAGCTCTATCGTATAAAGTAACTTCGCTCGCATTCCCTCCTGCAAAGATATTCTGCATCCCATTTTTAAAAAGTTCAGTACTCAGAGCAGAAGCCCCCTCATTGATTGTAAAATCTTCCTCTTCTGTATCGGCTGCATCAGCATCTTCTGAAAAAACGTTATTAAAGCTCTCTTGACCATCAAGATTCTGAACGCCTCCTTTCATAACCCTTGTGTCAACAACCATCCCCCCACTATAGACACTTTGCACTCCTAGCATTCCATCTGCGTCATGAATTTCAGTGCCATAAGCACTACTTGCCTTATCTTCAAGAAACAAACCATCTTCAAGGATCATCCCCTTACCCAAAATAATCTGCTCACCACCATGAATTTGAGCTCCTTCAGCATTTGCACCACTTTCAACAATTTGTTTACCCCCTTTTTTAACAGTGGCATATTCTGAAGTACTAAGTTTTTGGATAAACTCAATCCCACCATGCTCAATGATCGTATCCCTACTCACACTTGCTGCATCAATGTAGAGTTTTCCCCCCTCTTGAACCGTATTATTGATGGAATAGGCAGCACCTTCATAGCTAAAGCTATTTATTTCAGAACCTTCAGAGCCACGGTTTGTAATATAAATGACAGCACCATCGCTTATTATTGAATTGGTGAGAACTGTAAAGAATAGGTTTTCTAATTCCTTCTGTTCCTCTTCTGAAGACTTACTTTCTTCTATTCTCTTTTGATGCACTATCCTTTTTGATCCCTCCTTTTTTTCTTCTAATCCCCGCACTTTTGATAAAAACTTTGGAGTTTCTTTTAGATGTTCACTGACATCTACCGGTGTTAATAGTTTTTCTTTTGGTGTAACGACTCGATCTGCACTTGCAATCTTTATAAAAAAACTGCTCGTCATTAACGCATAAAAACTTAATTTCAATTTGCGTTGCATTATTCACACCCATAATTCCAAATTTAAATCCCCCATTTAGAAAAAAGTGCATAGACCAAAACAACATTCTGTAATGGCTGAACGTCATGTTTTTTTTCAATAATAAAGCATGCGATGACTAATTTCTGACAGATCAAATAGACACCATGTGTTTTTAAATGTATGCACAATTAAAAGATTTATTTTTTATAACATACAGCTAAAAAGTGTTATAATTATATTCATAAAAAAATTTAATATTTTTGAGACACTAAACACTGATCTACGAATAAGATTGATCTCTCAATAGATAAAAATTGGACTTAGGCTTT
>NZ_HE998003.1:99997-111545 GCF_000312585.1 Bartonella queenslandensis AUST/NH15 | reverse complement strand
TTACAGCATTTAAAATAGTTTCTTTAATTTTATTAAATTTTTATCATCGAAAAAACACTGAATTCATGTTCATCAATCTATAATCATTGTTCTAATGTATTAAGAAACATCATAATATCGACTCGACACTGATTTGAATTTTTTATAATTATAGTCGGTTAATTCATATTTGATTTGCCATATACTGAAAGGGACATTCTATTCATGTCTATAAACTTAGAAATGCAAGGCACAAGCAACAGAAATTCCCCTCGTCGCATTTTGTTTGCAAGCCTTATTGGCCCAACAATTGAATTCTTTGATTTCTATGTCTTTGCCACTGCTGCAGCTCTCATATTTCCTCATGTGTTTTTTCCAACACAAAATGATCAAATTGCTATTTTACAATCTTTTCTGATCTTTGGAGCGGCCTTTTTTTCCCGCCCACTTGGGTCAATTATCTTTGGACATTTTGGAGATAAAATTGGAAGAAAAGCAACACTTATCGCCTCTCTTCTCACAATGGGGCTTTCAACAGTCATTATTGGTTTTCTTCCCACATATGAAACTGCTGGGTGGTTTGCCCCCTTCCTCTTAACCTTATGCCGTATTGGACAGGGAATGGGATTAGGAGGTGAATGGGGAGGAGCCGTTTTGCTCGCAACAGAAAATGCCCCTCCAGAAAAACGCGGATGGTACGCAATGTTTCCCCAATTGGGCGTTCCTATCGGTTTATTTTTATCCATTGCTGTTTATTTAGCTCTGTTATATTTCCTTGATCATGATGCGCTTGTTGCTTGGGGATGGCGCATCCCTTTTATTGCCTCAGTTGTTTTTATGATTATAGGATTATGGGTTCGTCTTTCAATCAATGAAACTGTTCAATTCAAAAAAAGTCTTGAAAGTAAAGAGCGTGCCAGAGTTCCTATCATCGATGTCTTTTTAAAATGTCCACGAATCTTATTTCTTGGGGTATTTTCTGGTATGGCAACATTTGTCTTGTTTTACTTGGTTACAGCATATTTGTTAAGCTATTCAACAAACCATTTGCAACTGTCATATTATCAAGCTCTTCAAGTTGAAATTGTCGGTGCTATTTTCTGTGGAATTTTTACTGTCATTACAGGAAGACTCGCTGATCGTATCAGACGAAGAACTTTGATGATTTGGATTACAATCATCACCGGTATCTATTCTTTCGCAATTCCTTATTTCTTAAATTCTGGAGTTATAGGAGTCCTTGCAATGTCTGTCATTGGCTTGTCTATCATGGGAATGATATACAGCCCTCTTGGTGCTGTTTTGGCCTCACCATACCCAACAGCCATTCGATACACGGGTTCTTCTATTACTTTTAACTTATCTGGTATTGTAGGAGCTTCTCTCGCACCTTATATTGCAGAATATTTGGTGCAACATTTTGATACGTCTTATATTGGCTATTATTTGCTTTTTGCTTCTTTTGTTTCACTAATTTGCTTTGTTGGATTTACAGATGATGAAATATCCAACTAAGATATAATAACAAAGAATAAAATAATGACTGGCAGAAAAAATGCTGCCAGTCTCATTTTAAAAGACATGGGTTGCGGTATTGTCCACCACAGTATTCCCGCAAATAATGTGCTCAAAAAGAAAAATAAGAAATCCACAATATTGCTCATATCAGCAACAGCAAATACCCCTGATAGGATATGCGTTGTCCCCAACCACGAAACGCAAAAAAAAGCCGACATCACAGCCCATAAAATAAGCAAAATTCGATCAATAATCATCATCATGCGGTTTCGTTTTTTTAATTATAGACCATGTCTTTAGCATGCCTAAAAGAAAAATAATAATAAAAACCCAACGCCCTCCCCCTGATCCTTCCGCAATAAAAAGTGCTGGATTTACGATTCCTACCAATCCTATCAAAACCATAACAAAAGATACGAGGCGCATTAAACTTGTTTTTCCCAACAACGATCTTCAGTCTGTTGCCAATAGGTTAAATTATGATTTTCCATTTTATATTTTTTCCACTGTGCCCGAGCAAAATTCAACTGCTCATCATTTCTACCATCAAAGAGCACAACAAGCCGTTGATAAGTATCAATATTTGAACAAACAGCTCCCTCTGTGAGAAAACGGATTTTTGAATCATTCGGATTTTCTTGTCCTGTAGTCAGAAATACAGGCTGAAGGCTTGAATATTGATCACATTCCGTTCCATGCCCAATAAATGATTCATCAGCATAAACCCATAAATGCATATCGATAGAATCGCGTTGCTCTTTACTCACACATTGTATTGTTACCTTACCAAAACGAGCCAACGCTCGCTCTACAAGCGTCGGTAAAATATCTTTCAGCGTTGAATGCGTCAAATGATAGAATAAAATATCCAACTTCTTAAGCCCTTATCACTCTTTATAAAAAAGCTAACATTTTTTTTAGAAAAACTTCTATATCCCTCATATAAAAGGAAACGATTCAAGATATAAACCTCTTTTTCGATTGAGATGCCTTATCTTTTTGCATATGTCTTTAAAAGACTCCTTAGAAGACAGAAATTTTTTTATTTTCAATGTTAATAAAAAAGTTTTTTAAGTTATTTTCTAGATTCTTTGTAGACTATCGTTGAAAATAAAATATAATGTGTGGAAAAATTAAAGGGAATTTAGCGAGCAATTTTATATTATTTATTTACTAAAAACGTCCAATCCATGGAAGGGTGTTTTTTAAACTTTATTATATTTTAACCGAGAGCAGTAAAAATATTTGCTATCGAATTAAAGACTGAGGGTGTTCCCCAATTTATGCGTATTATTGAGTTCTACATCCTGAAACGTGTCTTTGTTTTGTTTAGTTCTGTCATGATTGCAGCAGTGGGCGTTAGTTGGACGGTGCAAATTCTTGCACGAATAAACTTTCTCACAACAAGTAAACAAACACTCCTCACAGTCTTGCAATTTTCACTTTCATTGGTTCCTTCTGTTATTTTTCTTGTCATTCCATTTGCATTAGTGATCGCGGTTACAACCACCCTTTCAGCAATGAATCAAGACTCTGAACTTGCTGTTATTAATGCCTCTGGTTTTCCTAAGAGTACTGTTTGGAAACCTATTCTTTTTCTTGCTATTGTTGCATCCTGTATCTCCTTTGCTATCGCTAATTTTGTTGTTCCTCAAGCGCGTCTTCATATGCGACAAATGCTCGCAAGTGCCCACTTTGATCTTATTAATCTGTTCATTAGTGAAGGAAGCTTTCAAAAACTCGCCAACAACCTTTATATAGAAATTGGCGAACGGAATCCAAACGGAACACTTGAACGTCTTTTCATTGCCGACCAGCGTGATCCTAAAACTGATCTTTTTTATTATGCAACAAAAGCCTCCATTGTAAGCAATAAAAATGGTCGTTTTTTAATCCTCAATAATGGTGAAATAGAAAGAGTCAATCATGAAAATAATAGCGTTTCAATCGTTCAATTTAGCGCATATACCTTTAGCCTAGGGGAATTTATTCCCAGTGATAAAATTCCTACTCTTTATCCAAAAGATCGATCTCTTTCTTATTTACAAAACCCTGACCCAAAAGATCCCTACTATCAACGAAAACCACTCCAATATAAAGCCGAGTTTCACCGCCGACTAACACAGTGGCTCTATCCAATCGTTTTTTCACTTATTGCATTAGCCGCGGCGGGAAATGTAAGCTCCCATCGACAAGCACGCCACTCCGCAAATTTTTCAGCAATTGCCCTTTCTTTTCTGGTCTATTGGATCGGGTATTTTTTCGCCGAAAAAGCAAAGAATGATCTTGCATATGTTCCTCTTCTTTATATTACACCCATAGGAACAAGCATATTTGTCTTTTTTATGCTTTTAACGAATCATAAAATTGGACTCCCCGAAAAACTTCATGAGATACTTCAAATCATTTTTCAAAAAGTATTGAATAAATTTGAACATCGAAAATCTCAAAATTCTCTGGATAAAATATCATGATTGGGTGGACACTTGGACGCTATTTTTTTATACGTTACGTTAAGATAACTTGTTATTTTTTGGGGGGGATTTTTGTTCTTGCTCTTTTAATCGATTTTACAGAAAATTCTGGGAGGCTTCCTTCCCTTCCACATTATACAGCAAAGGATGCATTTCTCCTCTCTGTTTTACGCATCCCTTTTATTATGCAACAACTTATCCCTTTTATTGCGCTCTTTTCTGCCATGACAACGCTTATCTCGCTTAACAAAAAACTTGAACTTGTCGTGACTCGTTCAATCGGTGTTTCTGCATGGCAATTTCTTATGCCTGCTTGTTTGGGAGCTTTTCTTTTGGGATTATTTTCAATTCTTCTCATCAATCCATTTGCTGCATGGGGATTTTCTCAAGCAGAGAAAATGATGACTGAATGGCGCAATAATAATGTACTAACATCTCTTCATAATACGCGTATCCACTGGTTAACACAGCGTACAAATTTAGGAAGAACAACCATTGGTGCTAAATCTATCACTGATCAAGGGCTTTCTCTTCTCGATGCAACCTTTGTACAATACAAAGACGACGCAACCGTCAAAAATTGGATTAACGCTCCAAAAGCAACCTTAACCAATGGTGCTTGGCTATTAACAAATGGAACAATTTATAAAATAGGACGCCCTCCTGAAAAATTTACCGTGTTGAAAATAAAAACCAATCTAAAACCTGAATTTTTAACGGAGCGTCTAGTGAACCCAGCAACTATTCCATTTTACGAATTGCCCCAAAAAATTACGATTGCACGTTCATTTGGTTATTCCGCTCATAATTTTGATATGTATTTACAATCTTTGATTGCCTTACCGGCATTGCTTGTGGCAATGACTCTCATTGCTGCAACTGTATCTTTGAATTTTACGCGTTTTGGACAATCTAGAACGTTGATTCTTGGTGGCGTAATAGCTGGATTTATGCTGTATGTTATTTCCGCACTTGTTCAGGCTTTTGGTAATGCTGGATATATCCCACCAATTATTGCCGCTTGGACACCTGTTGTTATTGCATTATTCTTGGGAATCTCTTTTTTACTTCATAAAGAGGATGGCTAAGTGAAGGCATTAACACGTAAGAAAATCATTTTAACAAAATTAAGTGCTCTCACTTTTAGAAGTGTTATAGCGGTTATCTTAGGGGGAGCATTGCCTTATTGCGCAAACGCTCAAAACCTTATGTCTCCTCCTCAAAGTCGCATTCAAAACTTGGAGCGTCCTCTTTTGCTCTCTGCGGATGAACTCATTTACAACCGTGATGAAAACACTGTTTCTGCACAAGGTAATGTTCAAGTTGAATATGATGGCAATAAAGTTGTCGCTCAGAAAATTATTTACAATCAAAAAACAGGACGACTTATAGCACAAGGAAACGTTGAAATTACTCAAAAAGATGGTAATAAGATTTATTCTAATCAAATTGATATGACCAAAGATCTTGGCGAGGGTTTTGTAAACGCCTTACATATTGATACAGCCAACAATGTGCACTTTGCTGCTCAAAATGCTACACGCAAAAACAATCAGATAACAATTTTTGAAAATGCAACCTATACAGCCTGTGAACCTTGCTCTTATAAACCAGACAGAGAAGTCCTGTGGAAAATTAAAGCCAGAAAGATCATATGGAATAATAGTGTTAAAAAAATTCGGTTTGAAAATAGTAGTTTTGAAGTTTTTGGTGTACCGATTATAAAATTTCCAAATTTTGAGCTCTATGATCCAACTGTCAGGCGTGCTAGTGGTCTGCTGACGCCTCATTTTTTCTATACTGATTATCTCGGTATGGGGATAAAGAATTCTTATTTCTGGAATCTTGCCCCCCATTACGATTTTACCCTTTCTTCTACGGTTTATACTCAACAAGGGCTTTTAACCGAAGGGGAATGGCGTCAGCGTTTAAAAATGGGCAGTTATAACATTCGCTTTGCACATATATATCAGATGAAACCACATAGATTTGACAATGATACGATTGATGCACAGCATAAAAATCGTTATATGCTAGCGACAAAGGGGGACTTTCGTATTAATTCACACTGGACTTATGGATGGGATATTTTTACACAATCCGATCGGCATTTTAGTCGTGCTTACAAGCTGGACAACTATAGCAATCCTACACAACTTTCTCAGATCTATCTGAATGGTCTTGCAGGAAAAAACTATTTTGACATGCGTTTTTATCATTTTAAAATTCAAGATTCCGTATTGAACGATCCTCATTATGAACGTCACTTTCAGCAAGCATGGGTTCTACCGCGCATCGATTATTCTTTCACACCAGATGAATTCATTTATAATGGAGAGCTTACCTTCCATAGCAATATACAATCAATTTACCGTCGTCATGCCGATTTCAGTTCATCCAACTGGAATGAAAATTCTCTCAACACTGGAAGACTTTCTGGTATGGCTGGAAATAGTTTGCGTTTGACAAATGAGCTTCAGTGGAAAAAACGTTTTAACACGCACAATGGCCTCATCTTAACTCCCCTTCTTTCTCTACGGGCCGATATCATTAAAACCAATGTACACGAAAATCATGCTGTTTCTATAGAAAACAATGCCTTATCCGCAATTCGTAGCTCAACAATTCGAGGTATGGCAACAGCAGGGCTGGAAGCACGCTATCCCTTCCTTGTTACAACAGGTCATTCTACACATATTGGTCATTCTACACATATTATAGAACCAACCGCACAAATTTTTATACGTAATAACGAACAATATATTGGACAACTTCCTAATGAGGATGCTCAAAGCTTTATCTTTGATGCAACCACTCTCTTTCAACGGGATAAATTTTCTGGTTATGATCGTGTGGAAGGTGGCACAAGAGCCAATATAGGTCTAAGATATTCTGGAAGCTTTAATGACACTTGGTCTCTTTATGGTCTCATTGGACAATCCTTTCATCTGGCAGGAAAGAATTCTTTTGCAGAAAAAGACTTTGTTAATGTCGGTATTCATTCTAGCTTAGAGGCAAAACGTTCAGACTATGTTGCAATGTTTGGTGCGACCCATAAAAGCGGCTTTTCCTTAGAAACACGTGGACGCTTTGACAAAAAAACAGGAAAAATCCGCCGTAGTGAAATTGAAGCATCACAAAAATGGAAATCTTTTTGGGCCTCTGTACAATATGCTTATATCGCAAGCCAACCAAATTACGAATATCCACAAGAGCGACAAGAAATTTCTTTTCAAACGGGCTTAAAACTGGCAGACTATTGGTCCGTTAATAGTAATGCCGGTTATGATCTTGTATCTGGGAGATTTATAAAACGAGGAATTAGCTTGAATTATTCAGATGAATGTTTTGGGCTCACGTTTGGTTATCAACAGGTAATGAGTCCAAGAAGAAAAACACCCTTGCAAAACTTTAATTTCTCTCTTTCATTGCGTACAATCGCAGATATCGGAAAAAAATAGATTCAAATTTGTGAAGAGTAATGTATAAGTGATTAAACTTATTATTGTTTTTATGAAAAAAAGCGTATAGTTTAAGTTGTTGATGAGAATTAATAAACAATGCGAAAGCCTATTTACATGAATAATTTGAAAAAGCGTATTCTTGCTTTATTTTATATTACGTCTTTGAGCGTAAGCAGTCTTCTAATAAATGGATTTTTGATTCCGTCGGCCTTCGCGCAGACTGCTATTGTTGTTACAGTGAATGGCAATCCTATCACAAATTATGATATACAAAGGCGTGTTGCATTTCTCAGATTGCAACAAAAGCAAGGCAATTTGGTGGCACAAGCTAAAAAAGAGCTTATCGATGAAGAGCTAAAAAATATTGAAATAAAACGCCGTAATATCGAAGTAAGCAAAGATGAAGTTGATAAAGCTTTTGAGAACTTTGCAACACAAAATAATATGACACTTGATCAGCTCAATCAGATTTTGATCCAAAGTGATATTACTGTGCAACATTTTAAAGACTACATCCGTGGACAAATAGGATGGGGGCGTCTCGTTAATGCACGCTATCAAACTCAGATTGGTATGGTTAGCGAACAAGAAGCTGTGCGCAGAATATTAAAAAATGGTGGTGTAAAACCTTCAACCAACGAGTATACATTACAGCGCATTGTTTTTGTTATTCCTGCCCATCGTCGTTCAGAAATCTTTGAAAGACGTCAAAAAGAAGCAAATAATTTCCGCGCCCATTTTCGTGGATGTGCAAATGCTCACAATCAAGCAAGAGGTATTTTAGACGTTACAATCCGCCACTTAGGAAAGTATCTGGAGCCCCAACTTCCTAGTGCATGGGAAAAAGCTATTCTTGTGACACCTGCTGGAAAAATGACAAAATTACAAGAAACATCTGATGGAATCGAAGCAATTGCTGTTTGCAAAATAAAAAGGGTTTCTGATGATTATGTTGCTCGGCTGATATTTTCTCTTCAAGATAATAAAAAAAGAAGTCCGAAACAACTTGAAGAATTAAGCGAAAAATATTTAGAAGAACTGCGGCGTGTAGCTCGTATTCAATAATGACTGCTCTTGTTATTAGTGGTGGTGATCCAGCCGGAATTGGTCCTGAAATAGCTCTAAAAGCGTGGAGCTTGCGTGTTACTCGTCAAGTTCCGGCTTTTGTGCTTGTTGCTGATCCAGATGTTATTCGTTCACGCGCTCGTTTTTTACAGATTGATGTTGAAGTGGAATCTGTTTTAACCACTAATCCTGTCGAAAACTTTCAAAACGCTCTCCCTATCATACCATTAAAAAACAAACAAAGTGATCAATTGGGGGGGGCCTCTCCAAACAATGCTGCTGGTATCATTGAATCTATTGAGCGCAGTGTTCAATTGATTCAAAGTGGACATGCTTCTGCATTGGTTACTTGTCCTATTGCCAAAAAGAATCTTTATGACGCCGGATTTGAATTTCCAGGTCATACAGAATTTTTAGCCGATTTAGCCCATAAAGCTTTTCATAAATCTTATCATCCAGTTATGATGTTAGCAGGGCCTCGATTAAAAACGGTACCAATAACTGTTCATATTCCATTCAAAGATGTTCCTTCACAGCTGACCGATCATTTAATCATTCAAACGGCCTTCATTACTGAATGTGACTTAAAAAAACGCTTTAAAATAACGTCACCTCGGCTAGCTGTCGCTGGTCTTAATCCTCACGCTGGAGAAGAAGGTGCAATGGGAAAAGAAGATATTGAAGTTATCACGCCTGCTATCGAATATCTTAAAAAGAAAGGACTCAATATTACTGGTCCACTTCCTGCCGATACAATGTTCCATGAATGTGCAAGAAAAATATATGATGTTGCTCTTTGCATGTATCATGATCAAGCTCTTATCCCTGTGAAAACATTAGATTTTGATACCACCGTTAATGTTACGTTAGGTCTACCCTTCATTCGTACATCTCCAGATCACGGAACTGCTTTTAATATTGCTGATAAAGGCATCGCTTCTCCTGAAAGCTTTATTGCGGCTCTTAAGCTTGCAAATCAACTTGCAAAAAATAATTCGATATCATGCCAATAGATAATCTCCCTCCTCTGCGTGAGGTCATTGATACATATGGGTTACAAGCGCACAAATCTTTGGGACAAAATTTCCTTTTTGATCTGAATTTAACCTCTAAAATCGCTCATCAAGCGGGCAATATACAAGGAAAACCTGTTCTTGAAATTGGTCCAGGTCCTGGAGGGCTCACGCGCGCCTTGCTATCAAAAGGCGCTATTGTAACAGCAATAGAGCGCGATGAGCGCTGCATACCGGCTCTCTTAGAAATAGAAAAGCACTATCCGAACAAACTAAAACTTATTTGTAATGATGCATTGAAACAAGATTTTTCAAAACTCTTTGAAACAAATCCAGAAAAACCACGCATTATTGCCAATCTTCCTTATAATATTGGTACGCAACTCTTATTAAATTGGCTGTTAGTGGAACCATGGCCTCCTTTTTATGAATCAATGACATTGATGTTCCAACGTGAAGTTGCCAAACGAATTACGGCCAAACCTCAATCTTCTCATTATGGACGTCTTAGTGTCTTAACTGGTTGGCGTGCCACGGCTAAAATTGCTTTTGATGTGCCGCCTCAAGCCTTCGTACCAGCGCCTAAAGTAACTTCTTCTGTTGTTCATATTATTCCACGAACTCAACCTCTTGTCTGCTCTGCGCAAAAACTAAGCTTTGTTACAAAAACCGCTTTTGGACAAAGACGAAAAATGCTTCGTCAAAATCTCAAAACACTTGGAGGTGAAATACTTTTAGAAAAAGCTGGAATTGATGGAACACGCCGTGCTGAAACGCTCTCTATTTTCGAATTTGTGACTTTAGCGAATTTGATAACCTAAAAAGTATAACTTTTTCAAAACAATAAAAATATCAATTAATCTTTTCAGCAATAAGTCTATCAACAAAAGAGCCAAGAAAAGAACAACGCTCGCGTTTTGCGGTTTCAGCTAAATAAATGGACCGAATAAAAGACAAAGACTGATCTAAATCTTCATTGATCACAATATAATCATAAGAACGCCAATGTTTTAACTCCGTTCGTGCATTTTCCAATCGTAAATTAATGATATCTTGGCTATCTTCTGCTCGACGATGTAAACGCGCAACAAGCTCTTTCATTGATGGTGGAAGAATAAAAACAGATACGGTGTCTCTTGGCATCTTTTTTTGCATCTGCTTGGTACCTTGATAGTCGATATCAAATAACATATCACGACCAGCACTCAACGCATTTTCAACGGTTTCACGTAACGTACCATAATAATTCCCGTGAACTTCTGCCCATTCAATAAATTCATCTCTATCACGTTTATGTTCAAACTCTTCCTTCGAAATAAAGTGGTAGTGGAGTCCATTGACTTCACTGGGACGCTTTTCCCTTGTGGTTGCACTGACAGAAAGCTCTAATTGTCCATCTTTTAAAAGTAACCTCGAAATTGTTGATTTACCAGCACCTGAAGGCGAAGAGAGAATAAATAAAAAACCGCGGCGTTGATTTGTTTTTAGAGTATTCAATTCACTTTCAATGACTATCATTACACCACTCTACTTTGTATAAATTTTTCTTCAAAATTTGAACGATACATTATCTCAATCTTTTTTTCCTCATCAATTATTTTTCAGCAGTTCTCCATGCTATTCTGCACTTTCATTGAGATAATTTATCAGAAATATTTTCATTTCTTTCTTAAATATTTTGTATCTATACGCTCATCTTACTTGTAACATACAAGAAAATAATTTTTTATCATTCTCATCAAAAGATTAAATAGAAAAATCTTACCATATTTAGGACTCTCATTGACGATGCCAGAAAATTTGGTATCATTATAAATTAATGTTTTGCCTTTAATTCTCGCCACTTGCGAACATTCATATTATGTTCTTCTAAGGTTCGAGAGAAAATATGTCCTCCTGAACCATCCGCAACAAAATAAAGCGCATCACTGCTTGGTGGATGTGCTACCGCTTTCAAAGAATCACGACCTGGATTTGCAATAGCTGCTGGGGGCAAACCATTAATTTTATAAGTATTATAGGGTGTTTCTTTCTC
>NZ_HE998003.1:92971-99559 GCF_000312585.1 Bartonella queenslandensis AUST/NH15 | reverse complement strand
TGTTCTAGCTCTTCTAAAACAACAACTGCTGCTCCCTCCCCCATCACAAAACCATCACGATCAGCATCATAAGGACGTGAGGCTCGTTCAGGATCATCATTGCGACAAGTAGAAAGAGCTCTACAAGCAGAAAATCCCGCAAGAGATATCCGATTTATCGGAGACTCTGTTCCTCCAGCCACCATGACATCTGCATCACCGAACATAATCAAACGTGCTGCATCACCGATCGCATGGGCCCCTGTCGAACAAGCTGTCACAACCGAATGATTAGGCCCCCGTAAACCATATTGAATAGACACATAACCAGAAGCAAGATTAATCAAACGACCTGGAATAAAAAAAGGAGAAACACGGCGCGGACCTTTATCCCGAAGCGTATAACCAGCTTCAACAATGCCCTCAATCCCTCCAATCCCCGAACCAATTAACACCCCTGTATAAATCTGATCTTCATCACTCTTAGGAAACCATTCAGCATCTGCAAGCGCTTGGTTAGCAGCAGCCATTGCATAAACAATAAATGCATCAACTTTACGTTGCTCTTTAGGCTCCATATACAAATCAGCATTATAGGTTCCCTCTGTTCCATCCCCTAAGGGGATACGTGCTGCAATCTGGCATGGCAAATCGGACACATCAAATTCAGTAATTCGCCGAACGCCACTCCTTCCTTCAAGAAGTCGTTTCCAACTATATTCTATATTACCAGCCAATGGAGACACCAATCCTAAACCAGTAACAACAACACGTCTCATAACTTCTAACCTTGAACTAGACCTTAGCTTTCAAAATTCTCTTTTCAAAAGAGCTCCGAAGAATACAGGCAAAAGTAATAAATGCCTTTGCCCTTTAAGTAATCATGCAGAAGCCTTATCAATGAACTTAACTGCATCACCAACTGTGAAAATCGTTTCAGCAGCTTCATCTGGAATTTCTACACCAAATTCTTCTTCAAAAGCCATAACGAGTTCAACCGTATCAAGACTATCAGCTCCTAGATCATCGATAAAGCTCGCATTTTCTACGACTTTATCAGCATTAACCCCAAGATGTTCCACAATAATTTTCTTAACGCGCTCTACTGTATCACTCATGTTGAAATCCTCGAATTTATATTTTCCTATAATTTGGTTAACTATATCGGCTCATCTAATCAAGCAATAGATGCATTCTTTTAAAAGATTTTAGCAATGATTTAAAGCATCCTGTGGATATCCCCTGCAAAATGAACCAATTTGACATTCCTATATCAATTGATCAACGACCATGTTAAAGAAATAGTGTATCTTTTCATATCAATCGTTATTATCTAAAATAATACCGCTTATAAATCAATGTGGAATACAAGAAAATACTTAAATCATTGCCATTCCACCGTTAATATGGAGTGTTTGTCCTGTCATATAGGCCGCTTCATCGCTCGCTAAATATACAGCAGCAGCAGCTATTTCTTGCCCACTCCCCATACGCTTCATTGGAATTGCAGCCATAATGGCTTCTTTTTGTTTTTCATTAAGCTTATCTGTCATGGCAGATTTAATAAATCCTGGAGCAATACAATTGACAGTGATATTTCGTGAAGCAATTTCTTGTGCCAATGCTTTAGAAAAACCGATCAAACCCGCTTTTGCAGCACAATAATTCGTTTGTCCAGGATTTCCTACAACACCAACAACAGATGTAATATTAATAATTCTTCCATAACGACGACGCATCATAGAATGTGTTAATTCACGCGTCAAAAGGGAAGCTGCTGTTAGATTAACTTCTAAAACATCATCCCAGTCTTTATCTTGCATCCGCACAAAAAGACCATCCTTGGTGATTCCCGCATTATTGACCAAAATATCAACACCATCCATTTCTTTTTCTGCAACTTCAGCCAATTGTTTAATCGATTGACGTTCAGAAAGATTAGCGGGAAAGACAAAAACATTCTGTTCTAATTCTGCTGCCACTTCTTTAAGCTTATCTTCACGTGTTCCATGAAGTCCAACAATGGCTCCTTGTGCATGGAAACAACGTGCAATGGCCTCACCAATTCCTCCCGATGCCCCCGTTACAAGAGCCTTACGTCCTGTTAATCTAAACATTTTTTTTACTCCTTATAGATTAAACGCCAAGCATCCCTAGCGCTGATTCTATTTCATCAACGGTTCCAATTGTTACCCCCTTTATATCCTTGTTAATACGACGCGTTAAACCTGTTAATACTTTTCCAGAACCAACTTCAAAAAGCGTATCAACCCCATTAGCGCCAATCCATTCTATTGTTTCACGCCATCGCACTCTCCCAGTCACTTGTTGAACAAGAAGAGCAGCGATATGCTCAGGATCACTCTCTGGTGCAACAGAAACATTGGCAATCAAAGGAACAATAGGTGCCGTTTTGTTAACAGTCAAAAGTGCTTTCTTCATGGCATCAGCAGCAGGTTGCATTAAAGACGAATGAAAAGGTGCAGAAACTGGAAGCAAAAGTGCGCGTTTTGCACCTTTTGTTGATGCAATCTCTACCGCTGCCTCAACGGCTTTTGCTTCACCTGAAATAACAATTTGCCCACCACCATTATCATTGGCAATCTGGCATAGTCCTTCTTCAGAAACGGTTTTGCAAATTTCTTCCACAACGTGCTCTTCCAAACCAATAAGTGCTGCCATAGAACCTTCACCAACCGCAACAGCAGCTTGCATGGCATTGCCACGAATGCGCAAAAGTCTTGCCGTATCTGTGAGACTCAATGTACCAACCGCACAAAGAGCCGAATATTCGCCTAAAGAATGACCAGCAACAAACTTTACCTTTTCTTCTATATGAAACCCTAGATGTTCCATCACACGAATGACAGCCATGGATACGGTCATTAATGCTGGTTGTGCATTAGCTGTTAACATTAAAACATCAGCGGGTCCTTCAAAAATGATCTCTGATAATTTTTCACCCAAAGCATCATCAACTTCCTCGAAAACCATTCGCGCTGCAACAAATTGTTCTGTAAGTGCCTTCCCCATTCCAACAATTTGACTCCCCTGCCCTGGAAAAATAAAAGCTGCACCCATTAATCAACTCCTAAATTGTGCCATTAAATGACTTTCTTTTGACCTTATTCATCCACATAAATCAAGACAAAGTCTTTTATTTAGAACGAATACCTCTCTTAAAATTATATTTTAAGGGCGGGATTTGATATAAAAACTTAGGAAAATATGGTGCTATAAACTGAATAACACTCAGACTTATGAGACTTCCTAAAATTATACCTGCTAAAATATCAAAGGGATAATGAACACCCACAAAAATGCGTGCCCAACAAATCAAGCATAAAAATACCACAGCAAATCTGACAGTACCTTTGTATTGGTAAAAATAAAAGCTCGCTGTATAAGATGCAATGGTCAAGGCATGATTACTTGGAAAAGAAGCTGTTGCACGATGTTTAATCAGCGGTATCGTCAACCCTACAACAAATGGCCGTGGATGAAAATAAAAAAGGGAAATGAGATAACCTATGAAAAGAGCAATACAAGTGCTTATACAAATGCTTAATACGACACATCGCTCCTTTTCTCCACCACAAAACCACAACACACAAAGATGAAGAGGAATAATGTAAATTAAAAATTTTGCGCAAAAAATACTCAACAAAACAAAAATAGACCAAGACTGATGGTTGCCGACAAGCATCTTAAAGAGCGTAACATCAATCTGGTTTAAAAAATCCATTTTTCTCTCCTTTATCTGTACGTTACAGTGCTATCTCTTTGTAGAAGAGGAAAATATATTGAAAATATATCAAGATTTAATAAATCCATTTTTTTATGTGCGTAAACTTGCTATTTTAAAAGATAACCTGTAAATGTGAGATGTTTGTTGCCGGCACTTTAGCTGGAGGTTGAACGGAGGGCTGTAAAATCAGTAGGAAATACAATGTTTCCGGCCTCCCGTGTCTCCGCTCTGAGATGTCTCGAGTTGTAAACGCGTCCTTTCTTCTTTGGATTTCCCAAAAAGACAAGTCGCAGAGGCTTTGCGCTAAAACCGGTAAAATTTAAATTGAAGAAAGGCAAAACAATGGCTCTTTATGAACATATGTTCCTTGCCCGACAAGACATTGCGCCGCAGCAGGTTGATGAACTTTTAAGCCTTTACAAAGGTGTCATTGAAACGCACGGTGGAAAGGTTGGGCGTATAGAAAATTGGGGACTTCGTCCTCTTGCTTATCGTATTCGTAAAAACCGTAAGGCTTATTATGTATTGGTCAATATTGATGCACCAGCTGCAGCAATTGCTGAAATGGAACGTCAAATGCGAATCAATGAAGATATTTTGCGCTATATGACCATTCGTGTAGAAAAACACGAAAAAGAAAAATCTGCGATGCTTTCACACCTTGATCGCAATACACATATTGGTCAGGATGAAGAGCGCTCTCGTTCCCCACGTCGTCAACGTGAAAATGCTATAGAAGGGGTAGAATGATGACTGATACGAATCAAAACTCTGCACGTCGCCCTTTTCATCGTCGTCGCAAAACATGTCCTTTTTCAGGAGCTAATGCTCCCAGAATTGATTATAAAGATATAAAATTGTTACAACGTTATATTTCTGAACGTGGGAAAATTGTTCCTTCACGAATTACAGCTGTCAGTCAGAAAAAACAGCGTGAATTAGCTAACGCTATAAAACGCGCTCGCTTTTTAGGCTTACTTCCATATGTTATAAAGTAAATGATCAGTACACTCTTGCAACTGGGGAATCTCCCAGTTGCTTTGCTTATATGGTTTAGAGAAATAGCTTATTGTATCCTATGTTAAGCACTTAAATATAAAAGTTGAGGGATTGATATGCCTCTAACTGCAGAAAGCAGGACAGCAATGAAAAAAAATCGTACTTATGAGATATTAACCGGTGTTGTGGCAGGATTATTTGCTGTTGTGATAGACATGGCAATCATCAGTATTGCCAATATAGCACCCTCTTTTTCTCTTCTTCTTGGCTGCTTTCTTTCATTACCAATTTTTATTGTTGCTTTCGGTCAAGGAACATTTGCCAGCTTTGTTGCCTTAATAAGTGCTACTGTTGTTCTTGTTGTAACCGCTGATATCTATATTGCTCTTGGTCTTATGTTGTTATCTTTTCTTCCTGCTGTTTATGCCTCTTGGCTTCTTGGACTTGCACGACCAGCGCAAAAAGAAAACACACTGATATGGTACCCATTATCATCCGTTATTTTTCATTTAACCAACTTTATTGCTCTGATAGTAACCTTCATTGGACTCTACGTAAAAGCTCGTCCAGACACCCCTCTCATTGCAAAAAAAATCACTGAAAATATCGTACAAACCCTACAACAATCGCAGTCATTAAAAGAAGCTAATATCCTTGCTGTTAGTGATTTTTTAATGGCACATGCTGCAACCTTAGCCGCTATTGCTCTGACAGTTTATAGTTTGATTTTTCTCATTGGTAATCTTTATTTTTCAATGATAACAGCCCAATATATGAAGTGGCTAAAAAGACCTCGCGATGATTGGAGCAAAACGCTTCGCCTTCCAATTTCTGGAATTGTCATTTTCATTGTTGTTTCCATCGCGTCAATGATTGAATTAAGCACTTCCCTTAATTTGGGGACATATGTCTTTAGCTCTGCCTATATTGTTATTATATCAATTAGCGGTCTAGCGTATCTTCACAATATCACAAAAGGGGTAAACGGTCGGATTATTATACTTTCCCTTGTTTATATTGCTATTTTAACTATCGTTTTTTCCCCACCTATCTCTTTCATGATGTTTTTGATGGGTATTTGGGCTGCTATTCAATACAACATTCAATCACGTAAAAAACTTCCCTAAATTTATTTGTTCGAAAGGAAAGACTATGGATATTATTCTACTTGAGCGCATTCCTCGTCTTGGTCAGATGGGTGATATTGTCTCAGTGAAAGATGGTTATGCACGTAATTTTCTCTTACCTCAAGGTAAAGCTTTACGCGCAAATGAAGCTAATAAAAAACATTTTGAGATACAACGCGCACAACTTGAAGCACGTAACCTTGAACGTAAAGGCGAAGCGCAAAAAATTGCTGAAAAACTTGATGGTCAATCATTTATTGCTGTGCGTTCTGCTGGTGAAACAGGACAACTTTATGGATCTGTGTCAACACGTGATATTGCTGAAATCATAACAGATGAAGGATTCTCTATTGAGCGAAATCAAATTGAACTTAATCATCCAATAAAAATGATCGGTCTTCATACGATTACCCTTAACCTCCATCCTGAAGTTCAAATTTCTGTGGTTATTAACGTTGCGCGTTCCACGAGTGAAGCACAACGCCAAGCAGAAGGTGAAACTCTTACTTCTGTTGAAGAAATATATAATATTAAAGAAGAAATATTAGAAGAAAATCAGGAAGAATTGTTGACAGAAGAAATTAATGACAGCGATATAGACAGTCCTCATCAAGAAACTTAATTGCTACGTTTTGATTGCTTTTTTATACTTTTTATTCCATTTAATATTGGTCATAAAATACTCACTTCTTAAAACTGAGTATTTTATGGCTATCATGCATAAAGAATCTAATT
>NZ_HE998003.1:90900-92453 GCF_000312585.1 Bartonella queenslandensis AUST/NH15 | reverse complement strand
ATATCCTCATAATTTTAAATAGAGAAAAGTAATTCTAACCTACACCGGTACTGGAATTTTAGAATACTTAAATTTTAGATTACCGAAACTACCTCTTTAAAAAAATCACATATTATAAAAATAAACATACGAAATAGATATTATATAAATAATACACGAATGATAAATGAGCAACAAAAAGAGAGTTCTTAAAAATTGTATGATTTTAACTTAAAATGAAGCTTTATAGCCCTATTCTTTCGATGTACATCCTTCAATTTATCGCCTTAAGTAGCTAGGCTTAGAATTTTAATGGGAAAATATTATGGAAGAAACTAGCGTTGTTAATGTCAGCTCTTCGAAAAAAGAAGATTCTCCCTCTTTTCGACAACTTCCGCATAATATTGAAGCTGAACAGGCATTACTTGGCGCCATCTTTATCAATAATGATTCTCTTGATCGCGTTTCGGATTTTTTAAAACCAGAACATTTTTTTGAACCATTACATCAAAAGATTTATACTGTTTTATCTCATCTTATTAAAACAGGAAAACTTGTAGATCCGGTTACGATCAAGCCCTATATTCAAATGGAAGAAAAAATTGGAGATATTACTGTATACCAATATGTTATTCGTTTAGCCAAAGAGGCAGTTACCATTATTAACGCTGAAGATTATGGGCGAGTTATTTACGACCTTTTTATCCGTCGATCTTTGATCAACCTTGGAACTCAAATTGTCAATACAGCCTTTGATGCTCCTGTAGAGCTTACGCCTACCCAACAAATTGAAACTGTTGAAAATCAGTTATTTGAGCTTGCAGAAAAAGGGAAATATGGAGGTGGATTTGAAAATTTTAATGAGGCTGTTAAAAAAGCAATTGATATGGCAAGTGCTGCAAAAAAACGTTCTTCACAATTATCAGGGATAGCCACCCATATTAAAACACTTGATGAAAAAATGGGGGGATTACAAGCATCGGACTTAATTATCCTTGCGGGACGCCCTGGTATGGGTAAAACTTCACTAGCGACCAACATTGCCTTTAATATTGCTAATGCTTATAATCATAATGGTAATACCGAAGAAAATGAAGGCGGCATTGTAGGATTCTTCTCACTTGAAATGTCCTCAGAACAGCTTGCAACACGTATTATTTCTGAACAAACAGAAGTCTCTTCTTCTGATATTCGACGTGGTCATATTTCAGAGGAACAATTTTCAAAAATCATCCGTGCGGTAAACCAACTCCAAAAGGCTCCCCTTTATATTGATCAAACTGGGGGAATATCAATTACGCAACTGGCTGCCCGTGCACGACGCCTCAAACGACAACATGGTTTGGATGTTTTAATTATCGATTATATCCAACTCATGACAAGTAGCTCAAAGCGCTCATCTGAAAATCGTGTTCAAGAAATTACAGAAATTACGACGGGGCTCAAAGCTTTAGCCAAAGAGTTAAATATTCCTATTATCGCTCTTTCACAACTTTCACGTCAAGTCGAAAACAGAACAGATAAACGTCCACAACTCTCTGATCTACGTGAATCTGGCTCTATCGAGCAAGATG
>NZ_HE998003.1:60122-90191 GCF_000312585.1 Bartonella queenslandensis AUST/NH15 | reverse complement strand
AATTTATTCCCGTTGGGCAGGGAAATGTAGCGCCTGTGGAGAGTGGAATTCTCTTGTTGAAGAAAATATAAATGGGGGCATAGGAAGTGGTCCTAAGCAGAATACGCGTAAAGGACGTATCATCCCCCTTACATCTCTTTCTAAAGATATCCAAGATGCTCCACGTATTCATTCTGGTATTGCTGAACTTGATCGTGTTACCGGTGGGGGCTTTGTCCGTGGATCAGCACTCCTTGTTGGTGGTGATCCAGGTATTGGAAAATCAACATTACTAACACAAACAGCTGCTGCTTTATCACGCAAAGGACATAATGTTATCTATGTCTCAGGTGAAGAGGCTATAGCGCAAATTTGTCTGCGTGCGCAGAGGCTTGGAGCTCATAATACAGATGTGAAACTTGCTGCTGAAACCAATGTTGAAGATATTCTTGCAACCTTAAACGAGTATAAAAACCTTGATATGGTGATTATTGATTCGATTCAAACCTTATGGTCAGATACAGCAGATTCAGCACCAGGCACTGTTACACAAGTCCGTATTGGTTCTCAAGCTATGATACGCTTTGCCAAGAAAACAGGAGCTGCTGTTGTTCTTGTTGGTCATGTTACAAAAGATGGACAAATTGCTGGTCCTCGGGTCGTTGAACATATGGTTGATGGTGTTCTCTATTTTGAGGGTGAAGGGGGACATCATTATCGCATTCTTAGAACTGTAAAAAATCGCTTCGGGCCAACAGATGAAATTGGTGTCTTCGAAATGTCTGATAAAGGATTACGCGAAGTGATAAATCCATCCGAATTATTTTTAGGAGAACGCAATGAAAAAGCCCCAGGCGCTGCTGTTTTTGCCGGTATGGAAGGAACACGACCGATATTGGTAGAAATTCAAGCGCTTGTTGCTCCTTCTTCCCTTGGAACACCAAGACGTGCGGTTGTCGGATGGGATGGAAATCGTCTTTCTATGATTCTTGCCGTTTTAGAAGCCCATTGTGGCATTCGTTTTGGGCAGCATGATGTCTATCTAAATGTAGCAGGTGGA
Organism: Bartonella queenslandensis AUST/NH15; assembly: GCF_000312585.1. Taxonomy (GTDB): domain Bacteria; phylum Pseudomonadota; class Alphaproteobacteria; order Rhizobiales; family Rhizobiaceae; genus Bartonella; species Bartonella queenslandensis_A. The sequence goes on along the minus strand of NZ_HE998003.1, from coordinate 89,152 downwards.
TATCGTATATCAGAACCCGCTGCTGATTTAGCTGTAGCCGCTGCTTTGGTATCTTCTCTTGCCAATATTCCTTTGCCAACGGATTACGTATATTTTGGTGAAGTCAGTCTTTCAGGAGCTACCCGCGCTGTTGCACATTCAGCACAACGCATCAATGAAGCAAAAAAACTCGGCTTTCAGGGAGCATTTCATCCCACAACCACAACCGAAATGATGAAGTCGCTCAATTTTCAACAAAAAACTTTTTCCGACCTACCCGACCTCGTCGCGACTCTTACCGCAAGTAAAAAACGGTCTGCATCGTAGTTATGATAATATAGAAAAAACTCTATAAAATACAAAAGATCCTTGCTATAAGAAAAAAAATAGCATAACAAAAAATGTATTTGTAGACTGGCTTAAAAGAACACAACTTTATGTATAAGGAACAAACAAATGATCATAACAATCCTTGATGGAATTGTCGTAATAATCATCCTGTTGTCCGCTTTTCTTGCTATGCTTCGAGGATTTTCACGTGAAGTGTTATCGTTGATTTCTTGGGCAATTGCAGCTATTACGACACTGTTTTTATTCAAACCTGTCTTACCTTTTTTTGAACAATACCTCTCTAACAAAATGATTGCATTGATCACAACATTGGTCACAATTTTCATTATTGTTCTCATTATTACTTCAATTATTACAATGAAAATCTCCGATTTTATTATTGATAGTCGAATTGGTATCCTCGACCGCACTCTTGGTTTTATTTTTGGAGCACTTCGCGGTTTATTGATTATGGTCATCGGTATGTTGCTGATTAATGCCCTGATTAAACCCGAGCACCAAGCGAATTGGTTAAAAGATGCTAAAACAAGGCCTATTTTAGATTCACTGGGACAAAAAGTTTGGGGAATACTCCCAAAAGATCTTGGATCTGTGCTCGAAAAGGCAGAAAAATTATTTAAAGATAGCGATAAACATACCCATGAAGAGAACTCTCATGAAAAGACACCTCTAAAAAATAGAGAATAGCTTTTCATGCAGAAAGAGAACTAAATGATGCAAAATGTGATATGAATGATTCCTCCATATCACAACTGAAAGAGTGTGATGATAAAAAGCGATATTTCCTGCCAAGAATTTTCATTAGATGATGATACCCTTCATGAAGAATGTGGAGTTTTTGGTATTCTTGGGCATGAAGATGCTGCAACATTAACAGCTCTTGGACTCCATGCCCTTCAGCATCGTGGGCAAGAAGCAGCTGGAATTGTTTCTTACCATAATAAAATATTTCATCAAGAAAAGCATTTAGGTCTTGTTGGTGATCACTATACAAACCCTGCAACACTTGCACGTTTACCAGGAAATCGCGCTATTGGACATACCCGTTATTCAACAACTGGAGAAGTGGCATTACGCAATGTTCAACCCCTTTTTGCTGAATTGAAAGCTGGAGGCATTGCTATTGCGCATAATGGTAATCTGACCAATGGTCTTACATTGCGCCGTGAACTCATCGCTTCTGGTGCTATCTGTCAATCAACATCAGATTCAGAAGTTTTTCTCCATCTTATTGCCCGCTCGCGTTATGAATCCTCTTCTGATCGTTTTGTTGATGCAATTCGACAAGTAGAAGGTGGATATGCTATGTTAGCACTCACACGTACAAAGCTTATTGCGGCACGCGATCCAACAGGAATTAGACCTCTCGTGATGGGGGAACTTGATGGTAAGCCGATCTTTTGTTCTGAAACTTGTGCTCTTGATATTATTGGAGCAAAATATGTCCGTGATGTTAAAAATGGAGAAATCATCATATGTGAAATACAAAAAAATGGGGAAATTACGAAAAAAATTATAAAACCAGAAAATGAAAAACCAGAAAAACTTTGCTTGTTTGAATATGTTTATTTTTCCCGCCCAGACTCAATTGTTGGAGGGCGTAGTGTTTATACAACACGCAAAAATATGGGAATTTGCTTAGCACAGGAAGCCCCTTGTGAAGGCGATGTTGTGGTTCCTGTTCCTGATGGAGGAACGCCTGCCGCAATTGGCTATGCACAAGAAAGTGGAATTCCTTTCGAGCTTGGTATTATTCGTAATCACTATGTTGGCCGTACTTTTATCGAACCAACGCAACAAATTCGTGCTTTTGGCGTCAAGTTAAAACATTCGGCAAACCGTCCTGTGATTGAAGGAAAACGTGTTATTCTGGTTGATGACTCTATTGTACGGGGAACAACATCCCTTAAAATTGTGCGAATGCTTCGTGATGCAGGAGCAAAAGAAGTTCATATGCGCATTTCTAGCCCTATGATTTTTTATCCTGACTTTTATGGTATTGATACACCTAAAGCTGAAAGCCTTTTAGCAAATCAATATCCAGATTTAAAATCTATGTGCAATTTTATTGGAGCGGACTCTTTAGAATTTCTTTCAACAGATGGATTATATCTTGCTGTAGCAGGAGAAAAACGAAATAATGCTGATCCACAATTTACTGACCACTATTTTACTGGATATTATCCTACGCATCTGGTTGATCAAGAAAATCTCTCCAAAATTCATCAATCATCTGTTCTTAAAACAAGAGATTAATGATGACAAAACATGACTTTAGTCTCCATGGGCGCGTTGCACTTGTTACTGGTGCATCAAGGGGGATTGGTTATTATTTAGCACTCGAGCTCGCTGCACGCGGCGCTCATATTATTGCTCTTGCACGAACAGTCAGTGGACTTACTGAATTGGACAATAAAATCCGAGAAAAAGGGGCTCACGCAACCCTCGTTCCACTCGATTTGCATCATATGGAAAACATCGATATCCTTGCTATCTCAATTGCCAAACGCTGGAAAAAACTTGATATTATCGTTGCAAATGCAGGAATCCTTGGAACACTCTCACCAATAGCGCATATAGAAAACACGATATTTGAAGATGTTTTTCAAATAAATCTTATCAGCCAATGGCGCTTAATAAAAGCTGTTGAGCCTTTATTACGTGAATCTGATGCTGGACGAGCCATCCTGTTATCGTCAAGTGTTGCGCATGTTGCACGCCCTTTCTGGGGGGCTTATGCAGCCTCTAAAGCGGCTTTAGAAATGATTGCCCGCTGTTGGGCAGAAGAACTCAAACAAACCTCTATTAAGATTAATTGTGTCAACCCTGGAGCCACACGCACTGCCATGCGCGCTGAAGCTATGCCTGGTGAAGATCCACAAACGCTCCCCTCACCACAAGAGGTTGCAAAAAAAATAATCCATTTGCTATCCCCTGATTTAAAGGAAACTGGAAAACTCTTTAATGTTCGTAAAAATCGTTTTGTGGATTACCATATCCCTCATTGAACACTATCTGAGATATAAATTGTTGAATCTCTCTCTTTTTCCTGTGCTTCTCAACAGATGAATGAGGTATTTTATGATTCTTGAATAGCTTTAGCCTTAGCCTTTTTCTCTTCTAAAGCAGCGCGTTTACTATAAGCGACAAAACTACAGGGGAGAAAAATCATATAACCAACAGCTGTAATCAATAAAGTTTTCCATGTGTAAGTCGCAAGAAAACCGACATAAATAACAATGACCAACATGCAAGGTATCACGATATCACGCCTCAAATGTTGATCAATTGACTTGGCGTTCCATACTGGTAAACGACTAATCAAAAGAAAAGCAATAATTACAGTATAAAGACTAAAAAACAATGCCCATCCCCAATTGGGAACCAAACCAAGAGCGCCTAAATAGGTAGGCAATAAAAGGAGTAACGCTCCTGCAGGTGCAGGAACGCCAATAAAATAACTTTTCTGCCATTGAGGTATATTGGTGCTCTCCAACATCACATTAAAACGGGCTAATCGTAAACAACAGGCAACACAATAAACAAGAGCTGCAACCCAACCAATGTGGTATGCTTGATTCAAAATGAAGGAATAAACAATAAGTGCAGGGGTAACACCAAAATTTACAATATCAGCAAGAGAATCCATCTGTGCTCCAAAAGATGAACTCCCATCTATTAAACGAGCAATACGACCATCAGCACCATCTAAAACTGCAGCCAAAAGCACCATTAAAATAGCAGCCTCATAGCGATTCTCAAAAGCCAAACGAATGCTGCTCATCCCTGCACAAATAGCCAAAATAGTAATGATATTAGGAATAACATACCGCATTGATGTAGGTGAACGTCGCTGATTTGCAGCATCATCATGCTGCCCCTCAGGATTGAATGAAGAAAATGGCGAAAAATTTTTCATTGTGTGGTCCTAATCGTATCTGAAGTCCGTTATGGCACTCTTATCATCAAAAGAACCCAAAACTGTCTCTCCAGCAATTGCTGTTTGTCCAACTGCAACACGCAATTTCATTTCAGTTGGTATATAAATATCAAGGCGAGAACCAAAACGAATCAATCCAAATCGCTCTCCCGTGATAACGGCATCATTTTCTTTTGACCAACAAACAATCCGACGGGCAAACATCCCCGCTATTTGTACGATACCAATTTTTCCATGCTTACTATCAATGACCACTCCATTACGTTCATTAAACTGACTAGCCTTATCAAACTCTACATTGGTAAACCGACCTGGATGATAAAGGATAGACTCTACTGTACCACTGATAGGAATACGGTTAATATGACATGAAAAAATATCCATAAAAATGGAGATACGGATCATTTCATCTTTCCCTAGGCCTAATTCTTCAGGCGGAACACAGGATTCCACAAATGAAATACGCCCATCTGCAGGTGACATAACCCAATTTGAATTCAAAGGGATCACACGATCTGGATCACGGAAAAAGTAGATACACCACACTGTAAGAATAAGACCACACCAAAACAATGGACTCCATACCCAACCAAGAATGAGCGAAATAACAAAAAACGCTACAATAAAAGGATAACCTTCTTTATGGATCGGTACAAAGCTATTATGGATAGATTGCAGAATACTCATATAATTTCCTATTCATCGTAAACTTAAACAAGCAATAAACCTTTTTGTTCCTCTTGTCTCTTTTTTATGTATTTAATCAATCACTCCATATAAAGATATAGATTACATTTTGCCCACCTTATTTTTACGATTAACAATACCCGTCTCATCCTTCTTCACGAATTTTACGTAATTTTTCTTCAGCTTGCGATGCTTCAAGCTGCTTATTCCACATTGAAGCATAGAGACCTTTCTTTTGTAATAGCTCTGTATGCGTCCCATTTTCAATAATACGGCCACTTTTAAGAACCAAAATTTCATCAGCATTGATAACTGTAGAAAGACGATGCGCAATAATCAATGTTGTACGTCCACGGCTTACAATATCCAATGCTTGTTGAATTTCCTGTTCCGTCGCCGTATCAAGAGCTGCTGTTGCTTCATCTAGAATAAGAAGTGGGGGGGCTTTTAAAAGTGTCCGTGCAATAGCCACACGTTGTTTTTCACCCCCTGATAATTTGAGACCACGCTCTCCTACCATAGACTGAAAACCTTCCGGTAACATCTCAATAAATTTTGATATTTGTGCCATTTCAGCAGCTTTGCGCATCTCTTCATCTGTCGCACTTGGTCGTCCATAGCGAATATTATAGGCAATTGTATCATTAAATAACACTGTATCTTGCGGGACCATGCCGATCGCTTCACGCAAACTTTTTTGTGTTATGTCACGAATATCCTGCCCGTCAATTGTGATAGAGCCTGCATCAACATCATAAAAGCGAAAAAGTAATCGAGAAATGGTTGATTTACCTGCACCTGATGGCCCAACGATGGCGACTGTTTTTCCTCCAGGAACTTCAAAATCAATATCTCTGAGAATCTGACGCGTCGAATCATAAGAAAACTTTACCTGATGAAAACGAATGGTCCCATTGCTTATCTCTAAGGGGTTAGAATCCGATTTATCAACGATTTCCTGCTGAACATCTAAAAGATCAAACATCGCTTCCATATCCGTTAAACCTTGTCGAACATCACGATAAATTGAACCAATAAAATTCAGTGGAATAGAAAGTTGCATTAAAAGGGCATTAATAAAAACAAAATCTCCTAAAGTTTGTGTCTTATAAAAAACTTCATAAGCCGACATCAGCATCATAATCGTCATTCCAGTACCAAAGATCAGAGCCTGACCAAAATTAAGCCAGCTTAATGATGTCCAAATTTTCGTTGCGGCTTTTTCATAACCTGCCATAGAGGCATCGAAACGATCTGCTTCTAGAGTTTCATTGCCAAAATATTTGACCGTTTCAAAATTCAAAAGAGAATCAACGGCGCGCGTATTCGCCTCAGTATCTGCTGTGTTCATTTGTTGCCGAATACGAATACGCCAATCACTCGCCTTAATGGTAAAAAAAGTATATAATAAAACCGTTACAACAACAATGAGAAGGTAATGCCATCCGTAACTTATGTAAAATACAAGGGCCGTTAATATAAACTCTAAAACTGTCGGTACGGTATTGAGAATTGAAAACCTTACGATCGCTTCAATTCCTTTTGTACCACGCTCAATCACACGAGAAAGCCCACCAGTTCGGCGTTCTAAATGAAACCGTAAAGATAGCTCATGAATATGTACAAAGGTTTTATAAGCTAATTGACGAACAGCGTGTTGACCAACAGTAGCAAAAAGAGAGTCGCGTAATTGATTTAATCCAGCCTGCATAATACGGGCAACATTGTATGCCAAAACGAGCATCATTGGAATAATCAAACCGGATGGAAACCATGTAGGGAGCTGAAAGCTTGTATCAAGCACATTCGTAGAATATTTAAAGAAATATGGTACAGATATAAGAACGAACTTAGCCAAAATAAGATAAAATATTGCCCATAGTACACGTATTTTTAGATCACGCCGATCAACCGGCCACATATAAGGCCATAAATTATAAAGTGTGTGCAGAGTTTTCCCTGTATCTGATGATACAGTTTTTGTCATTTCATTGCGTTTCATAAAGCCCTTACTTCTCTATCATTCACACAAACAGGCCCCCCCCTGTGGTTATGTATAAGTTTCTTACACTTCCGATAAGCTATACCTACTCGTTGCTTGAAGTTAGACTGTTTTTGAAAAAGGAACAAGAAATAATCCACTATACAGTTTATTATTTTGATCTGTATTCTCATACCACTCTGCTGCAAATAAATTTTCAATTTTTACATGCTTTTTTTTCAATTCTGCCTGAAGCCACTTTTTTGTTTTACCAATCTCTTTTAGACCATCATCAATAACTTCACCATTTTCTACGACTATCGTCGATTTCTTACCCTCTTCCTTTTTAATAACAGTGCAATCCCCATTGGTTTCCAAACGCACAAAAGCAGCTTCGTGTAAGTGACACCCTTTAAGACGTAACATCGCAATGAGATCATTAACATTGATCCCTAAATTCTTAATCTTATCCATTTGAAAGTCCCCATCTAAAACCAATGTGACATTCTGCCCAGCAATAAGACGGCGCAAAAAAACTGAATAGCGTGCAAAAAAATTAAAAGAGGCGATCAACACTTGCCAAATCAGTAAAACAAGCAATAATTGAATGCAGCTAATATTCTGATTATAAATGACTCCTCCAATAATACCTCCCATAACAAAATTGCTGACCAAATCAACAGGTGTCATCTGACTAAGACTCCCACGACCCGTCGTTCTTAAAATAAATAGGAAGGCAACAAGACCTACAGAAAGTTTAAGCGCGATATATCCGTAATGATATAAAAATTCCATCATATTCTCCCTTTAATTTATGAGAACTGCTGGAATAGGAAAATTAGAATCGTTTTATTTCCCACACAGTTATACGCTTACCACTTTGCGGATCCTTATTATCTTTTAAGAGAATCCCCTCGGCTGCAAGCTCATCACGAATTTTATCCGCAGCTCCCCACTCTTTATTATGGATAAGCCGCAGTCTTTCGGCAATGCGCTGATCAATAAATTTTAAATCAAGAGACGTTTTTTTTATAAATAATGGGCAGTCTACTTCTTTAATCCATTCTTGTCGTAATAGTCCTAATAAATTCATCCCATTAACAAGAGCTAAAGCATCTCCTGCTTTATAAAATTTTCGCAAAAGGGTTAATACTTTTGGCGTATTAAGATCATCACTGAGGGCATCTATTAAAGTATCCTCAATCGCTTTATTGTTTTCCATCACACTCTTTTTACTGCGAAGCAATTCATACCAACGATACAGTTCACTGCTCGATTGCATTAAACGCTGCGCTGTCCAATTTAATGGTTCACGATAATGCGTTTGAAGCATTGAAAAACGTGCAGACAAACCCGCCCAATTTTGCTTCATTTCATCGGATAAAATATCATTAAATTCCAAAAAATCATTTTCTAAAACAGAACGAATGGTTATGAAATTGCCAAAGCTTTTCGACATCTTTTTACCTTCAACTTGTAAAAAGCCGTTATGCATCCAAAAATTAGCCATTCGCTCCGTCCCAAAAGCTGAACAACTTTGTGCAATCTCATTTTCATGATGAGGAAAAATTAAATCAAGTCCACCACCATGGATATCAAAAATATTCACGATCGGATCATCACAAGTCAAACCACCACCATAAGGCGCTAACAACTTTGCCATTGACATAGCAGAACATTCAATATGCCAACCTGGACGACCTAAAACAGGAATTCCGCCCGGCGATTTCCAACCTGGCTCTCCCTTCACAGAAGGCTTCCATAAAACAAAATCCATCTCCTCCCTTTTATAAGCAGCAACATCGATACGCGCCCCCGCCCTCATTTCATCTAAAGAACGATTCGCAAATGCCCCATAACGGGGGGGATTTTTTATGCTGCTTATAGAGAATAATATATGATTTTCCGCTTTATAAGCGTGCCCCTTTTCAAGCAATCTTTCGATGAGTGCGCGCATCTCCTCTAAATGCTCGGTTGCACGTGGCTGACTGGTTGGCAATAGACAACCGAGCGTTATTGTATCTTGTTGAAACTGAGAATATGTGCGTTCTGTTAATTGACGAATAGCGTCATTCAGTGACAAGTTTGGATATTCACAAGCGGCTCGTGCATTAATTTTATCATCAACATCTGTAATATTACGTGCATATAGAACATGATCATTGCCATAAACATGACGTAATAAGCGAAATAAAATATCAAAAACAATGACAGGGCGCGCATTTCCTATATGTGCGTAATCGTAAACTGTTGGGCCACAAACATAAAGACGTACTTTTGTTGGATCTATTGGTATAAAATTTTCTTTTTTACGTGTCAGCGTATTATAAAATCGCAACTCTTTCATCATTCTACTCCGTAAACGATATTACGCACCGCTCCTTTAGATATCTCTTATCTCAAATGATCGCATTACGCGATTTAGACTAAAACTTTTACTTTATAGTCAATTCTTCTTCCCCTATTGTAAGTGAAGCTGTATCCATCATTTATCATAAAACAATCTCTTTTATTTGATTGAACAGAAGCATTCTATAGACAGAGAGCTTCTCCCTCCTTGAAGAAAATAATTTTAGAAAAAATTCTATAGGCAATAGAATATTTATGTGAACAATAGATCACAGGAAGCAAATCTTAAATTTTTAACCATAAAAAACTTCGTCAATATTTTCAATGTTCCACACAATGGGTTCCTTACTGTCTCTTGCGCCCTATATTTTGTAACCAATCATTGAGAATAATGTCGCAATTAATCCTATTTTTAAACATCGTTCTCATGACACAATTATTTTATCTGTACAGTATTTTATTCAAAGAAAGTAATAAAAAATAATGCGTCATAAATTGAGAAAAATCATTTTTTTAGTATTTCTTGTCATTTCAATGCCAATCTTCGCGCAACAATCTCCACCTTATGAAAAAAAATTACTTCGCCTCGCAGAAATTTTGGGATCATTGCATTCTCTCCAAAATCTTTGTGAGCCTCCAACAAACCAATGGTATGAATATATGAACGCACTGATTGAAGCAGAACACCCTATTCCACAAAGACGCGCTTATTTTTATGAAGCATTTAATGAAGCCTATCGCGCTTTCTCAGAAAATTATCATCATTGTACACAAGCAGCCATTGAAGCCAATCAAAGATACATTGAGGAAGGAAGAACTTTATCTGAAAATCTTCTCATGCATTATAACAACTAACCTATATAAAAAGCACCTCTTTCAATTTAGGTGATATCAATGATGCCCCCTCGCAAATAAAGAGATCAATAAGTTGCTTTTGAAAATAAAGAAACTTTTGAAGAAGAGTACTTCAATATTGCTTTTATTCTTATAAGTGCTTTTTTTCTGTAGAAAATTATTCTTTTACTTCCTCCCCACTTTCAAAGGATGAAGATTCTTAATCCAATCTGTTTTGTAAATAGCCCAAGTGCTCGTGCGTTCCACTTGGCTTTCCACTCATGTGATGTGCTTAATTTAAGACTTTACAAAAAAGCCTAAGAACATTCATCACGCACTAAAAAAACACTGACGTGTTAAGGAGGCTGCTATGCCTTATATTACATTACCGCTCTAAAAGATGGTGTTTTGGCATAACAGGATAAAACTCATGCTTGTTTACACCAAAGTTTCTGTAAATTTAACAGGCTCTCCTTGTGAAGGCGTGACAATTTCACCTTCCCACATAACGCGCATACCACGGATAATAGTCCCGACAGGCCAACCTTTAACCTTTTGACCATCATAAGGTGTCCAACCAGCACGCGAACCAATCAGTGCATTAGTAATAACTTCTTCACGCTTAAGATCAACAATGGTTAAGTCAGCATCATATCCGACAGCAAGACGTCCTTTACAGCTTATACCAAAAATACGACTAGGGCCATGTGACGTGAGATCAACAAAACGCTCAAGGGATATTTTTCCTGCATTCACATGTGTTAACATAATCGCTGCTGTTGTTTGCACTCCTGTCATTCCTGAAGGTGAAGAGGGATAAGATTGAAGCTTATCCTCAAGGGTATGAGGCGCATGATCTGAACCTAAAACATCAATAATCCCCTGTTGAACACCATACCAAAGGGCTTCACGGTGGCGCGGTTCGCGAATAGGTGGATTCATCTGAATTAATGTACCAAACTGCTCATAATCATCAGCCGTAAGAGTCAAATGATGATGTGTCACTTCAATTGTTGCAACATCTTTATGTTTTTTTAGAAAATCAATTTCTTCTTCTGTCGAAAGATGTAATACATGAATGCGTGCTTTCGTCTCATGGGCAATTTTTACCAAACGCTGCGTACACTTTAACGCCGCAATCTCATCGCGCCAAACTGGATGTGAGGATGCATCTCCTTCAATACGCAGCATTTTACGCTCTTTGAGCCTTTCCTCGTCTTCAGAATGAAAAGCTGCACGACGGCGTGTATTTTTCAAAATAAGACGTACACTTTCATCATCATCGACCAAAAGATCACCGGTAGAAGATCCCATAAAGACTTTCACTCCCGCTGCACCAGGAAGTCTTTCTAATTCAGACAGTTCATGAGCATTTTCACGCGTTCCTCCAACCCAAAATGCAAAGTCACAATGCATTCGATGAAATCCGCGCTTAACCTTATCGTTTAATGTTTCTTCTGATGTTGTCAATGGATTGGTATTAGGCATCTCAAACACTGCAGTAACCCCCCCTAACACAGCAGAATATGAGCCGCTTTCTAAATCCTCCTTATATTCATTGCCTGGCTCACGAAAATGCACTTGACTATCAATAATTCCCGGCAAAATATGAAGTCCCGTACAATCAATCACTTCACCAGCCGAGGCACATGTAAGGTCGCCAATTTCAGCAATACGGCCATTTGTAACACCAATATCACGCTTGCTTCTTCCATCATGATTCACAAGTGTTGCACCTTTAAAAATTGTATCAAATGTTTTAAACATAGGCAGGCTCCTTACATATTGCTCACTTATCGATTATGGAACTTTGAGCAGAAAGGCAAGAACCATGATTGAAAAACCAAACGCCATTTGCTTAAAAAACCGTGGAATTATTAAAATTACAGGCGAAGAAGCAACAGATTTTCTGTAATCCCTGATCACGACAGATGTAAAAAAAATCAGCCCACAAGAAATTTTCCCTGGAGCCCTCTTATCTCCACAAGGAAAGGTTCTTGCTGATTTTCTCATCGGTAAAAGAGAGGAGGGTTATTTTATTGATATTGTGATGTCTTTGGCTGATACACTCTACAAGCGTCTGTTACTCTATAAATTGCGTAAAAAAGTAGAAATTACACAACCATTACAAGAGCTTGTTACAATTTTTTGGCAGAATGAATCAGATACTTTAAATTTTGATTCAAATTTTGTTGATAAACGCTTCCCACAAAAAGAAAAAATAATACGAATCTACGGTAAAACTCCTCTTTTAACTTCAGAAGATTATGACACATGGAATCAATTACGCATTCGTTATGCAATTGCAGAAAGTGGTCAAGACTATGAAGTCGGCAAAGTCTTTCCTCATGATATTAATTACGATCAAATCAATGGACTTGCATTTAATAAAGGGTGTTATATTGGACAAGAAATTGTCTCACGAATGCACCACCGCCGTGCCGCACGGCGCCGTATTTTGATTGTAAAAGGCCAATGTGATCTCCCCCATCAATCAAGCCTTGAAGCAGGAACAAAAGTGCTTGGCCACTTGGCAACATGTGTTGCAAATGAGGCTCTCGCTTTAATGCGTATTGACCACGTCAAAGATGCTATGGATCATAACATTCCCTTTAGCGTAAAAAACATTCCTGTCACCATACATATTGCTGAAAATATGAATTTTACTTTTCCTGAAAATACTGTAGAAAATACGCATGGCTAAAGCTGAACACTTAAAAAGTGGAGAAGCACGCGCTTGGCAAAGAATGCTCTCTGGGCGCAGACTTGATCTTCTCAATCCTTCTCCTTTTGATATTGAAATTGAAGATATTGCCCATGGACTTGCTCGTGTAGCACGTTGGAATGGTCAAACACGAGGAGAACATGCCTATTCTGTTGCACAACATTCACTTTTAGTCGAACGAATATTTCAAAAACTTTTTCCACAGTCGCCCAGAAATGAATGTCTCTGTGCTCTTCTTCATGATGCGCCAGAATATGTCATCGGCGATATGATTTCACCCTTTAAAGCTATCATAGGAAAACAGTATGAACGCATTGAAAAATGCATCCAAGATGCAATCCACATGCGCTTTTCTCTTCCCGTTGACCTTTCTCAAAAACTTTTAAAAAAAATCAAACAAGCCGACCGTATTGCTGCATATCATGAAGCAATCACGCTTGCCGGATTTAGTACAGAAGAAGCCCTTCGCTATTTTGGCTCTCCCAATAATATTTTACCCGATGACCTCAACTTACACCCCTACTCTACCCAACAAATTGAAAACGCATTTTTAACGCGCTTTAATGACTTGGATGCCCAAAAATTTTAGAATCCTTCCATTATTGATTCCTTGTCATTACAGACTCATCACACTAATTTATAATCATAATTCATTGTTTTTCATGTTGAATAAGAGCCCTGAATACGTAGGATTTACTCATTTCAAACTTTCTTATATTGCATCAATCAAAATTATTTTCCTGCATATCATAAGCGGGAGGAGTGTGTGGGTAAAATTTGTATAAGAAAGGACTAAAAATGCCTTTTATGGACGACCTAAAATACCAGCGCTTGTCTTAACATTGGAAATTGGCAAAGTGTGTGATAATGCCCGTTTGCTTTTTTATGAAGCGTAAAGATTATCGTGCTTTATAAATTTTATACACTTCCTAGAGAATTCACCATCATACCATTCACAGGCATTGTCGCGAGAGTGAAATCAGGTGTCTCAATGTTTCTTTTTGAAAAAGCGCGCAAATTAGTTCCCCAATGGCGCTCTGTTTTGCGTAAGGAAACCGCCCCTGTACAGCCAATGAAAAAAATCATCGTTCAAATTACATACAAAAATATATGAAATCACACACTCTCATTATCAAAAGAGCAAATGTCTTTTTTTCAAAACTTTCATCTTAAATTGAAGTTCATTTTAGTTTATAAACTTCACTCTCCGCTGGAAAAGCACGAGATGTAACATCTTCTGCATAATGCTTGATTGCTGCTTCCATGGCTTGTTCAAGGTCTCCATAACGACGTACAAATTTTGGCACGTGGGAACCATAGCCTAACATATCTTCCATCACCAATACTTGTCCATCACATTGATTGGATGCGCCTATCCCGATCGTGGGGATAGAAAGCTTTTCTGTAAGTTTCACCGCTAAAGGCTCGACAATTGCTTCTAAAACAACAGCAAAAGCACCTGCCTCTTCAATCGCTGCTCCATCTTCTTCAATGCTTTGCCAATCACTCTCCTTGCGTCCTTGTGTTTTGAAACCACCAAAACGATTCATCGCTTGGGGTGTGAGACCAATATGCCCCATCACTGGAATGCCACGTTTACACAAAAAATCTATTGTTTCTGCTATATAAACACCACCTTCAAGCTTAACGGCACCACACCCTGTTTGAGCAAGAATACGAGATGCATTTAAAAAAGCTTGCTCTGGGCTTTCCTCATAAGAGCCAAAAGGCATATCAATAACGACAAGAGCTTTTTGAGACCCACGTACCACGGCTTTCCCGTGTACAATCATCATATCTAAATTCACAGGAAGCGTTGTCTCAAACCCATACACAACCATACCAAGACTATCACCAACCAAAAGGATATCGCAATAGGGATCAGCAATCCGTGCAGTATAAGCTTGATAAGCTGTTAAAGAAACAATCGGCTGTTGTCCCTTTCTTGAGCGTATTTCAGAAGATGTTATACGTTTGACCATTTTGTGTACACTCATTTTCCACTCTTCTCTTGCAAGATATATTGATCAATAAGCCTTACATCGCCAAAACGGACGGTAAGGAGTAAAACTGCTGGTTTATTCAATGTTCCTTTGACCACGCATAAAGTTTCCATATCCCGTAAATCTACTGCTTCAATGATTGCACGCGTTTCTCGTTGTAAAATATCACGAACAGTTTTGCATAATTTATCAACCGATCGTTCACCTTCATGGTAAAGCTTTTCAGCAGCTTTTCCACTTTCAGGAATAATTTTGGCAGCTTTACGATCTTCTAATGTTAAAAACTGATTGCGTGAAGAGTGCGCAACACCATCTGCTTCACGTAGAATAGGAACGCCAATAATCTTAACAGGAAAGGCTAAATCTTCGACCATACGCCGAATAATTACAATTTGTTGGAAATCCTTTTCTCCAAAAAAAGCCTTATCAGGCTGAACAATATTAAAAAGCTTAGCAACAACACTCGTTACACCACAAAAGTGCACTGGACGTAGTTTTCCCATCAAAATGCGTGATAATTTTTTCACTTGCACAATTGTATCGTTTCCCAGTGGCCACATTTCATCGACAGAAGGAGCAAAAACACATTCAACACCCGCTTTTTTTAACAAAGCACAATCACTCCTCAAATCTCTTGGATATTGAGCAAAATCTTCATGAGGTCCAAATTGCTTTGGATTGACAAAAATAGACACCAATACGCGATCACACATAGCTTTTGCACGCTGTACTAGTGCAAGATGCCCCTCATGGAGTGCTCCCATTGTTGGAACAAAACCAATCGAAAGGCCTAAACATCGTTCCTCTGAAGTGTATTGGCGAACTTCAGCAATTGTTTTTAAAATTTTCATTTTCCCATTTTATTCCATTATTATCAGATCAACACATGAATACCTGTATACAAAATCGACGCTCAAACAACTGTATTAAATTCATACGCACTGATGGCTGTTTTATATCTCGTGGTTCCCAGACATGACGCATAAGAAAAAAACCCGTTAAGTTAAAACCATTTATTATATCCCTAAAATCAGTAGGACGGGTCGCTCTTTGCACAAGAAACTGTGGGAGAATGAGAAGTTTTTTTTTCCAAGGTTCCCCTGCTTCTTCACAGACAGCCCGTCCAGATTTTGGCGATACGTAATAAAGCTTTTCCTGACGACCTGTTGCAGCACAACAAGATAAATCAAGACCAAACCCGAGTTCTTCAAGAAGCCGCATTTCAAAACGTACCAGCAATTCTGCATTGATAAATGGTTCATCAAAATTCTGCATAAAAAGGTATAAAATATCATATAAAACGGGGTGTGGATCACGCTCTGGAAGAAGCCGCAAATGAAAAGCAATCAATTGCAAAGCATACAGTGCTTCTGGTAGACAGATTAATCGTGCCGCATGTAAATCAAGTGCTTCAAGGCGAAAAAGTCCCAAATGTTCTTCTAAACGCGCACTCCATTCAGCTTCCACAAAATTTCCGGGCTGAAGAAGAGCTGCCATACGACGCGAACGTCCCCCTTTTACCACCCCCATATAACGACCACGTTCACGCGTCATAATCTCAAGAATAACACTTGTTTCACCATATTGGCGCCCCCCAAGAATAACAGCTTGTTCTTTCCACTTCATTTTATTTTAATTATTTTAAAAAATCTAATCCCATTTCGCGATAACGTTCTGGATCCGTATCCCAATTATTGCGCACTTTCACAAAGAGAAAAAGATGAACTTTTTGATCCATAATTTCCATAAGTTCCTTGCGTGCTGCTTGACCAATCGTTTTAATTGTATCGCCTTTTGCTCCTAAAACAATTTTCTTCTGACTCTCACGTTCTACATAAATAACTTGATTAATTTTAATGGAACCATCTGAACGCTCTTCAAAGCTTTCTGTTTCAACCGTTGAGGAATAAGGAAGTTCATCATGAAGACGAAGGAAAAGTTTTTCACGCGTAATTTCAGCAGCAAGATGACGCATAGGCATATCGGAAATTTGATCTTCCGGATAATACCATGGACCCTCCGGCATCATGTTACTCAAAGCATGCAGTAAAGCCTTGCAACCAGAACCGGTTAGAGCAGAAATCATAAATGTTTGCGCGAACTTTACACGTTCATTTATTTTAGTGGTTAACGTTAGAAGAGATGATTTAACAACTGTATCAACCTTATTTAGAACAAGAACTTTTTCTTGTTTCATATTGTTTACAATATCTAACATCATATCAACTTCATCCGAAAGACCACTTTGAGCATCAATTAAAACGAGAAGGACATCAGCGCTCTTAGCCCCTCCCCAAGCAGCAGAGACCATGGCACGTTCTAAACGCTTATGGGGACGAAAAACACCCGGGGTATCGATCAACACAATTTGCACATCATCATGAATGACAATACCGCGGATTAAAGTTCGTGTTGTTTGTACCTTATGCGTTACAATTGAAACCTTTGTTCCAACCAATTGATTAACCAATGTCGATTTACCGGCATTCGGCATTCCAATAAGCACAACAAACCCAGAACGCGTTTTCATAATGTCACTCATGATCATTTTTTCCCACCGTTTTCCATACTCCCTCTCGTCGCAAAATTTTTTCAGCGGCCATTCTTTCGGCATTTCTTTTAGAACTTCCCTGCCCAATCTCCGGAGCAAAACCTGAAATGCTGACCTCTACCATAAAAACAGGATCGTGATCTGGACCTGAACGTTTGATAACCTGATAATGGGGTTGTGCATTGCCTTGGATATGCGCCCATTCTTGTAGCTCTGTCTTGGCATCACGTCGCCCCGCATCCATTTTCTTTGCCCGACTTTGCCAATATTTTTGAATAAAAGGACGAACGCTTTTCAATCCTCCATCAAGATACATCACAGCAATCAAAGCTTCCACGACATCTGCATGCATATTGATGAGTCGACGTCCTTCAAAATCTCTTATCTCAAAACCAACTTGGATCATTTCAGGCAGCCTCATTTCTCGTGCAATATCAGCACATGTCTGCGCATTAACCAGATGATTCAAACGGACTGATAATTCACCTTCACTTGCCTGAGGAAAAAGTTGATACAGCATTTCTGCAATCAAAAGCCCTAAAACTCGATCACCTAGAAACTCTAGTCGTTCATAATTCCCCTGTTCCGAATCTTGTACACTCGCGTGTGTTAATGCTCTTTTTAATTTCTCTTCATCTTTAAAACGATGCCCCGTCAGCTTGAAAAGCTGTTCAATCATGAGACGTTTCATCGTTGTTTCCTTGCTTGATAAGCGGCAAATCATGAACCGTATTTATGAAAGAAAACAAACGTTTCCAACGCACATCAAATGGCCAGCGCCAAAGCTGCCAAGCACTTGAACCGTTACTGATAGAAAAGAAAATTACGCTCGCGCGACCAATAAGATTTTCTTCTGGAACATAACCTACATCCAAACGACTATCATCTGAATTGTCGCGGTTATCACCCATCATAAAATAATGTCCCTGAGGGACTTCAAAAACTTTTGTATCATCAACTTTTGGGATGAAAGCTAAATCAAGCGTATCGTAGCTAACACCATTAGGCAGTGTCTCGCGATAAACCTCAACAGGATAGTTCACTTCCGTTATATCAGAATTATCAATCTCCCCCATAAAGTGACGCGAAACAGCCTCATCATTAATATAAAGAACACTTTGACGAACTTGTATACGATCACCTGGTAGCCCAACAACGCGTTTTATATAATCGATCTTCGGATTACTTGGTAAACGAAAAACGACCACATCTCCCCGTTGAGGTTGAGATACCCAAATACGTCCAGAAAAAAGGGGAGGAGAAAAGGGGATAGAAAAACGAGAATACCCATATGCATACTTAGAAACAAAGAGATAATCCCCCACTAATAAAGTAGGACGCATCGAACCGGAAGGAATACTAAAAGGCTGGAAAAAAAGTGTCCGAATAAACGCTGCTAAAAGCAAAGCCTGTATTAAAACAGAAATTAATTCAAGAATCCCACCTTTTTTTCCTTTTTTATGCACTTCATCTTTTTGGACCATCATCAACTACCTTCTCATCACAAATATAACTTTTTTCCATCATAATATTCAAATAATAAAAGTACAATCTCTCACGCCATCTATCCACGTGGAAGTGCTTCAATAATAACAAATGCCTGCGCCCAAGGAAAATCATCTGTTATGCTAAGATGAATAATCGCATCATGATGAGGAGGTAATAACTTCTGAAGTTGTACTTGCGCACGATTTGTTAATTGCATGATTGGTTTACCAGATGGTAAATTAACTACCCCTATGTCTTTCCAATTGATACCACTCGCGATTCCCGTCCCCAAGGCTTTAGCACATGCTTCTTTAGCAGCAAATCTTTTCGCATAAGAAGAAGATTTTTTTTTGAGATTTTCGGATCTATTCCTTTCAATATCCGTAAAAATACGTTGGATAAAACGCTCGCCATAACGAACCAACATTCTCTCAATCCGTCGTATATCAACCAAATCATTTCCAAGGCCAACAATCATAAGATATTACCCCGATCTTTCTTACGATGAACGCTTCTTTAAACGCCTTTTTTTTATAATCTTTTGACATCGCTTTTGTTTAAAACGAACCGTTGCTCTGTAAACACCTATATAAGATAAACCACCCAAAACAACACCTAAAAGAGTTCCACCTAAAATCATAGGACTCATAATTGTGTTCCATGCACCTTTAAAAAGGAGAGAGAGATTTGACACTGTCAAACCATTAAACAGAGTACGAATTTGAGAAAGAGAAATCTCATTGACATCACTAAAAAGCGATAAACAAAAATACCCTACTTTATAATCAGCCATGACAATCAATAAAAACGTGAGTGGATTAGAAAAAACCGTCCCAATAATTGCAGCCGCAAAGTTTGCACGCAAAATCCAAGAAAAAAATATTGCCAAGATAATATGCACCCCGAATAAAGGGGAACAGGCTAAAAAAATGCCAATAGCAAACCCTAATGCAACTTCATGCGGTGTTGCTGATATACGCAAAATACGCTTATAGATGTAAGAAAATGAGCGAGAAAATGAACGACGTGGCCATAACCAAAGTCGAATACGCGTTACAAAATCTATTGGTTCTCGACGACGAAAAAGCATATGACTCTCAATATACATCTCTTGATGATGAAATAATCTATATCTTCCAAATTAATCTTTTAAAGTTTTTGCATAAAAAAAATATAGAAAGACAATTAAATATTTCGACTACCTGGTTTAATCGCTGGAAGAACAGAAAGATCTGCAGGAAGTGCATCACTCGCATAAGAGGCTATCTCGTATTCAGCCAACGCAATCAATGGAACACCAACATCAACCTTACCACCGGAACGATCAAGGATACAGGCACTTGCCAATACAGCTGCTCCCGCTGCCGCCAATGCCTCAACGGTCTCACGAATGGAAAGACCCGTTGTTACAATATCTTCGACAATAACAACCCGTGCACCCTTCTTAATTTCAAAACGACGCAATTCAAAGACACCATTGACACGCTCTACCCAAAGAGAAGGAACACCGAGGTGACGTGAAGTCTCATAGGAAGGGATAAGACCGCCAATTGCGGGACCAACGACATAATCAATTTGTTCCTTGATAGATTCTTTTATTTTTTCAGCCAATCCACGACAGAGCTTTTCCGTCAAGTCAGCATGCATAAATACTTTTGCTTTTTGCATATAAGTTGCACTATGGCGCCCTGACGTTAAAATAAAATGCCCTTCTAAGATAGCATCTGCTTGTTTAAAAATATCAATGACATCTTGTGTATTCATTGCAAAATCTTTCCTGTTATCCATGAACCCGCCGTACTGTACTGACTGAACCTGCCTTTTTTAACTGAGAAAAAATACGATTCAAATGTTTTAAGTCCCAAACTTCTAAATCAATCATCATTTCTGTAAAATCTGGTGCTGTACGGATAAAAGATAAATTGTGAATATTGGCATCGTTAGCAGAAATTATTTGCGTAATTTCAGCCAAAGAACCAGGACTATTTACAGCCAAAATATTCATCCGTGCAGGAAAACGTTCATTCATTTGGGCATCAATATCCCAGCGGACATCGATCCATCTTTCTGGCTGATCATCATACGCCATCAAAGCCGAAGACTGTATTGGATAAATAATGATCCCCGCACCTGGTTGCATAATACCAACAATCCGATCTCCAGGCACAGCTCCTTCTGGTGAAAAACGTACAGGGATATCTCCACGGGTTCCTCGAATAGGTAATGCTTTAGATTGATGACTCTTGACCATTGCATCCTTTTCATTTTCTGGAACCTTGAAAATCATACCTTGAGCATTTTCAATATTGAACCACCCTTCTTCCCCAGGCTTAAAAGATGACTTTTGTACCACACGCTCTTGATAATCAGGATAAACCGCTTTAATCACATCAGCGGAAAACAGCTCTCCACGCCCTACAGCAGCCAATACATCCTCTACATCTTTACGTGCTAAACGTGGTAAAACTTTCTTCAAAACATCTTTTGAAAATTGTTTTCCCATATATTCAAACGAACGTTCAAGAATACGATACCCTAAACCCGAATATTGCTTACGTACCGCTGCTCGGCTTGCACGTCGAATAGCTGAACGTGCTTTACCCGTCACAACAAGAAACTCCCACGCCGCTGGTGGAATTTGAGCATGTGAACGGATAATATCAACTTCGTCACCATTTTTTAATTTCGTCATTAAAGGCATAATACGACCATTGATTTTTACGCCCACACAAGAATCGCCAATGTCTGTATGGACGGCATAAGCAAAATCAATAGGTGTAGCGCCTTTAGGAAAAGCAATTAATCGACCTTTTGGCGTAAAACAAAAAACTTGGTCTTGAAAAAGCTCAAGTTTTGTATGTTCTAAAAACTCTTCCGGATTATCTCCATCAGATAAAGATTGTATCGTTTGACGCAACCATGCATAGGCATTCGTTTCACTTGATAACTTCGAAGTCGAATAATTGGAACCCTGCTCTTTATATATGGAATGGGCAGCAACGCCATATTCAGCAACTTCATTCATGGCAGCCGTTCTAATTTGTAATTCAACGCGTTGTCTCGAAGGCCCCACAATGGTTGTATGAATAGAACGATAATCATTTTGCTTTGGGATAGAAATATAATCTTTAAAACGGCCAGGAACCACCGGCCATGTCGTATGGATGACGCCAAGAGCACGATAACAATCATTCACGGAATCAACAATCACACGAAATCCAAAAATATCCGATAACTGCTCAAAAGATAATGCTTTACTTTCCATTTTGCGAAAAACTGAATAAGATTTTTTCTGACGACTTTTAACATCTGCTTTAATGCCATTTTCCAAAAAAAGTTTTGTCAATTCATTTTCAATTGTGGAAAGCAAATCACGGTTGTGCTTCAATAATTCAGAAAGTCGATTGGTAATTGTACGATAACCTTCTGGATTTAAATAAAAGAAAGAGAGATCCTCTAATTCCTCGCGCATATCCTGCATACCCATGCGACCCGCAAGTGGTGCGTAAATATCCATTGTCTCCTCAGCAATTCGTCGACGTTTATCGTCACGCATAACACCAAGGGTCCGCATATTATGAAGGCGGTCTGCAAGTTTGACTAAAAGAACACGAACATCATCAGAAATGGCAATAAGGAGTTTACGAAGATTTTCTGCCTGTACAGCTTTCTTTGATACAAGATCAAGCTTATTAAGCTTTGTAAGCCCTTCAACTAACTTTCCAATTTCAGAACCAAAAAGCTGATCAATTTCTGCTCGTGTAGCACTTGTATCTTCAATCGTATCATGCAAAAGAGCAACGGCAATCGTTGCCTCATCCAACCGCATATCTGTTAAAATAGCAGCAACTTCTAAAGGATGAGAAAAATAAACATCACCTGACGCACGCTTTTGATGTTCATGCTTTTTCATTGCGTAATTATAAGCTCTGTTTAAAAGAGCCTCATCTACGTCAGATTTGTACCGCTGAACACGCCCAACAAGCTCACACTGACGCATCATACGAGCATATCCTTTATTTTTTCATACCTCTAATCCTTATTGAACACATCTTATCAATAAAAAACAAGAAAAATAACTGCTCCTTACATAACAAGGTATCTTTAACTCCTGTAATATCGACCGATGCAATTAATAATCTAATAATTTAATAATCGTCACTTTTTTCTGGAACAACCAAACCTTCAATACCCGCTAAAAGCTCTTCTTCTGACATATGATCAAATGAAGTCCCTTCTTCTTGCGATGAAGTATTAAAAATACTTTCAGCTTCACTTGAATGGGTGATAAATTCACTTGCCATCTCTGGCTCATCTACTTCCACATGTTTTTGCAGCGAATGAATAAGATCTTCTTTTAAATCAGCAGACGACAATGTTTCTTCTGCTATTTCACGCAAAGCAACAACCGGATTTTTATCATTATCCCGATCAATTGTAATCTGCGCTCCTTGTGAAATCTGACGCGCCCGATGACCTGCTAAAAGTACCAATTCAAAGCGGTTATCAACTTTATCAATACAATCTTCTACCGTTACGCGGGCCATTTATGCCTCTTTCTCAAATAAAAAAATTTAATATCGGATAAAAAAGGAGTATATACAATAATCAAAATAAAACACAAGAAAAACAACACAAGCTTTCATATTTTTTGCTTAAAGAACTTATTTGAGAAAATTCTAGAAAAATTGATAAAAAAATGTATATCTTATTTGTGCTCTTTATCAAAGCTGCCCTTAAAAGAATTTCAATAGGTTGGATTGAAGCAAAAGAAGGTGTCTCTCGACAAAATATCTCTTCAGAGTCTTTATCCTTTTAAAAGGAATACGAGTTTTAAAAAAACTTTCCAATAACAACAGCCTTATGCACAGTTTTTATGATAATATATTTATGAAAGACAGAATTTTTCTTTGAATATCATTCTGTATTGTACTCTTATTCATTGAATAAATGACTGAAAGATTGCCTTTCGTTACATCATAATCAGCGATAAGTTTATATTAAACTTTCTTCTAAAACAGTTTATTGATATTCTAGGTTGTTTATCAAAACATAACCCGTCATATACGCTATATACGCTATAAAAGACTCAAAAGAATAAAAAAGTATTGATACCTAACGCCATGAATAGTCCATTAACATCGCTTTGCCCAGAGCCACCCCAAAATTGCAATTTATGTCCTAGGCTCCATCAATTTATCGCCGACTGGCGTATGAAAGAACCACGTTGGCATAATGCACCAGTACGCCCTTTCTTTCCCTATAAAGGTGCAGACACAACGCGCCTTCTCATTGTCGGTCTTGCTCCTGGATTACGTGGCGCCAACCGAACTGGACGCCCATTCACGGGTGATTATGCTGGGCATTTACTTTATTCCACTTTGAAAAAATTCGGTTTTGCCCAAGGGAACTTTGAAGAAAGAGCAGATGATAATCTTGAACTGATTGATGTTGCAATCGTTAACTCTGTTCGTTGTGTTCCACCAGAAAATAAACCCACCGGTGCAGAAATTAACACGTGCCGCTCTTTCTTTTCGCCTCTTTTAACAAATCTTCCCAAACTTAAAGCCGTTATTACCTTAGGCACCATTGCACACCACTCAACCATACGCGCTCTTAATGAAAAAGTTTTAGCTCACCCTTTTGAACATGGTAAAATCAATAACATCGGCAGATTACGGATCTTTTCAAGCTATCACTGTTCTCGTTATAATACGAATACTGGCCGCTTGACAGACGCTATGTTTCACCAAATTTTTCAAGCAGCAAAAACATACTTAGATCAATGCTAAATAAAGGATACCCAAATCGGATCATCCATATCTTTTTAAAAGTCTTGCTTTTTCACGTCCCCAATCACGTTTTTTTCCGTTTCGCGCTTATCATGAAGTTTTTTTCCACGTGCTAGAGCAATCTCCAACTTAACGCGCCCACGTTCATTAAAATAAAGTTTGAGAGGAACGAGTGTCATTCCTTCGCGGGATGTTGCATTAAAAAAGCGTGCCATCTCACGTTTTGAAAGTAATAACTTACGCAAACGTCGCGGCTCATGATTAAAACGATTAGCCTGCGTATATTCAGGAATATAGCTGTTTACTAACCATAATTCCCCATTTTCAAAACTAGCATAGCTTTCAGCAATATTAGCATGATTAGAACGTAAAGACTTCACTTCCGCTCCTTGAAGAACAAGACCCGCCTCAAGATTATTAAGAATTTCAAAATTAAAACGTGCTTTACGATTGTCAGCAATTATTTTCCGTACAGGCGCGTTCTTTTTTTTATTCATGGCTTTGTCGATATCATTTTATGCTTTTAAAAGACCAGCATGACTAAGGGCTACATCAATAATCTTCTTTGTGCTCTCTGTTAATGGAACAATCGGAGAACGCACAGTCTCAGCACAAAATCCCAATTTTGCAGCAGCATATTTAATCCCTGCTGGGCTAGGTTCAATAAACACAGCACGATTGAGAGGCATGAGGCGATCATTTAATTCCCGTGCTGTTTTATAATCACCACGAGAACAAGCGGCTTGAAGCTCTGCACAAAGTTTTGGAGCAACATTGGAGGAAACTGAAATACACCCCATACCTCCATGTGCATTAAAACCTAATGCTGTACAATCATCACCGGAAAGCTGCACAAAATCTTTGCCGCATTTTTCACCTTGTTCACTCACGCGCTCAATTTTGCTCGTTGCATCCTTAACACCAATGATATTGTTAAAATCTTGATAAAGATCTCTCATCGTTTCCACAGCCATATCGATAATAGAACGCCCCGGAATATTATAAATTATAATCGGAATAGAAACAGCTTTGGCAATGGAAGAAAAATGCTTGTATAAACCAGACTGATTTGGTCTATTATAATAGGGAGTGACAACCAAAATTGCATCTGCACCAG
This sequence comes from Bartonella queenslandensis AUST/NH15, assembly GCF_000312585.1. Taxonomy (GTDB): domain Bacteria; phylum Pseudomonadota; class Alphaproteobacteria; order Rhizobiales; family Rhizobiaceae; genus Bartonella; species Bartonella queenslandensis_A. The sequence goes on along the minus strand of NZ_HE998003.1, from coordinate 63,355 downwards.
CCTTTTCTGCATGCTGCGCAAGCTCTATAGCCTCACTTGTGCTATTTGATCCCGCTCCAGCAACAACAGGAACACGCTTTGCAACCTGCTCAACACACAATTCTATAATTTTCTTATGCTCTTCATGACTTAAAGTTGCCGATTCACCTGTTGTCCCAACAGGGCTTACACCGTTAATCCCTTGTGTGATCTGCCATTCAACAAAATCACAAAATGCTTTCTCATCAATTTCACCCTTATGATCAAACGGTGTGATAAGCGCAGTTATAGCTCCCTTGAGCATGATAAACTCCCTATAATGTTCGCTTTTATTTTGTTAATAATCGCCTTTATAAATTTTAAATAGAGCATAATCTTGCTCTATCATTGAAGCAAGATGAATTTCAAAAAAAGCCTCTACAAGATGAAGATGTCCCTCCTTAAATTTTGAACATTTCTTTAAAATAAGCTGTCTGTATTAACGCGTTTTTCACGCTTGTGTTCTATAAACCCTTAAGTTTTTACAAAAAGCAAGGTCTCAAGGTCTTTTCTCTATGCGTGTATTTTCCACCTCTCTTTTCGTATCAAGCTTTACTGCACTTATACTGGCAATAAGAATTTTATTTTCAAGTGCACATGCACAAACACCTCTTTTACATGGGAAAGCCCCAATCCCTTCGACACGTCCTCCCCCCCTTACTGTCAAACAAGAAGCTCAAGAACCTCTTCAACAGAGAGCCACAACATCGTACAATACTGCGGCACTCAAACAACTAAAAGCCGGATTAGATGCCCTTGCAAACAACAATATTGCAAAAACAATAAACTTGCGTAATTCAATGGAAAAACATAGCCTTGATCGTCATATTTTGACATGGGCACTAGGGCTATCAAATCAAGATAATATACCAAGCTCTGAAATATTTAATGCAATTAACATGCTAAAAGGATGGCCTGGTATAGAAACGATGCAACGCAATGCTGAACGTGCTTTTCTTAACGAAACCAATGTCACACGCGCTATTATCCAAAAATTTTCTCATCACCCCCCTCTCACGGCACAAGGCATGGCTCTTTTCGCTAAAGCACTTATTGCAACGGGACAAATCACCCGTGCTCAACACATGATTGCACCATGGTGGCATAAAACACAGCTGAATGCACAAGAAGAAGTGTTCGTTCTTAAAAATGCAAGCGCTGCCTTAAAATCTATTGATCATTTAAAACGCATGCAGTTTATGCTGTATGCACATCGTTTTGATTCAGCGGCACGCGTTGCAAAATTAGCCCGTGCTCAATTTCTTTTTGATGCTTTTGTAGCCGTTGAAAAAAATGATCCTAGAGCGACACAAAAATTACAAGCTATAGAGAGAGTATGGAAAAAAGATCCTCTTTTCCAGTTTGCTCGAATGCGCCATCTTCGGAAAACAGAGCAATACGATGCAGCCGCAATGCTCATGATGAAAACATCAAAAGATGCATTCCATCTTATGAACCCTCATTCATTGTGGAAAGAGCAACGCGCCCTTTCTCGCGAAATGCTTGATTTAAACAAACCCAAAATGGCTTATCACCTCGTTGCAATGCACACTGATATGCCATCTGCATTAGCCGTCGATGCTGAATTTCATGCTGGATGGTACGCACTACGGTTTCTTCATAACCCTAAATTGGCAATGCAGCATTTTTCACGCATTCCTCAACTCTCCTCTTCACCTTTTTCTGCATCACGTGGATATTACTGGATGGGGCGAACAGCAGAAACACTAGGAGAAAACAAAAATGCCCAGCATTACTTTTATCGTGCGGCTCACTTTGGTGCAACTTATTATGGTCAATTAGCCGCTGCGCGACTCAACCAAAAAAAGCTTAACATTTCCTTCCCTAAACCAACGCCCGCTGAGCGACAACATTTTAGTGCACGAAAAGCGATCAAAGCAATTCAACGTCTTGAAGAAGCTGGATATGCTGATTTTGCTAAAGTTTTTTATAGAGAACTCGGAAAAAAAATAGAACACCCAGGTGAATTAGCTCTTCTGGCTGTTATGGCAGAAAAAAATGGTGACTATTATACCAGCCTCAAAATCGGAAAAATGGCTGCTTTTCAGGGAAAAAATGTCGGGGCACTCTCTCATCCTCTGGGCGCTATACCAGCTTCTGCTCATATTTCTGTAGAAGAAAAATCGCTTATCTACGCCATTGCACGCCAAGAAAGCGAATTTAATCCAACAGCCATATCAAAAGCAGGTGCACAAGGAATACTCCAATTGCTTCCTACAACAGCAAAAGCATTAGCAAAAAAATACTCAATCGCATGGTCCCATAAAAAATTCAGCAGTGATGCTCGTTATAATGTAACACTAGGGACCCATTTTCTCAATGAACAATTAGAACGTTTTCATGGATCCTATATCCTAACTCTTATTGGTTATAATGCAGGTCCCCGTCGAGTCAATGAATGGATCAAACGTTATGGCGATCCTCGAGGACAATCTCTCGATAACGTCATCGATTGGATTGAACGTATCCCTTATACAGAAACACGGAATTACGTGATGCGTGTCATGGAGAATTACGGTGTTTACAAAGCAAGACTCACTGGGAAAATAGATATACAAACCGACCTAATTTCTGGTCGACAGAAATAATATGCCTTAATCTTCCCAAATAGCATTGCTTTCTTAAGGGGAATTTTTATTCTTTCCTAAAGAGGATCTACATACAGCCGCACTTTTGATACGCAAGTAAGCGATTTTAATTGATTCAGTATCAATAGAATTGAAATGGGAAAATTCTACGCTATTCGGGCCTCTTATTCCAAATATAAAATAATGACTTATCACTATAAATCACCATATTGCATAAATATTTCATTTCTTCTCACAACATAAACGATAACATCATAGAGGTTATTAATGTAAAAAAGTGAAATGAATAGTGCATCCTTTTACTGTGCCTATTAATCAACATTCAAATTTTATATAATGGTGCGTTTTGAGTCTTTTTCTGTTTATAATATTTCTATACCCAATAAGGGCATGTTATTATGTATATCTGTTTGAATCATCTCTAAAGCAAAAAGACAAACACTCGTTGAGTGAGAAAGCCTTAAAGATAAAAATATCCCCCTTCCCTTGTCACTCAGCTTTACAACTTTCAAACAATATTAATATCATTTTAAAAATGAAGATGAGGATTTGTCTTTTATTTCTTTCATTTATATATAAACTCACATCCTTTATACAAAAAAGAAT
>NZ_HE998003.1:52347-59478 GCF_000312585.1 Bartonella queenslandensis AUST/NH15 | reverse complement strand
ACAATTAACCTTTACTTAATAAAAGCTATAGCTCTATCATCCTCTAATCCCGAATGTTGCAATAGCCCTTTCATTTAGAGCATTCATAAGAAGTATGTTTACTGCTTTTTAAAGTTTTTTTATCCATGCTCTTCCTCACTTGTGTCATAAGCCAGTGAATGATTTTGATTGCTTCAATGTCAAAAAAAATCGAAAAAACTATATTTGAACTTTCATTAAAACTATAAATAGCCTTTATAAATAAATATATTATATGAACTGAGCCTTCATAAAAAAAAATCAGCTAAATATCAAGGATACTCTGATAATTTTATTTACTTTTGATGGTGGAGGGGGAGGAAAAGAACCAACGCGTTGAAGGGCTGCCATAGCCAATCGATCAAGTTCTGGATCTCCAGCAGAAATGACGACACGGCTGGAAAAAATACTCCCCCGCTCATGCACCCTAAATTCTAATTTCACCGTTCCTTTTGCTCGACTGATACGCTGTCCCACAACATAATTTTTTTGCTTTTCTAATTGCGACTGTACCTTTGCTAACCACTCCATTAACACCATATCTTCCAGCCCTGCTGTACTACCGCTCTGTCTGGCATTAAGTGAATGCACGGCCTTTACAGATGGCTTTTTTACAACTGTCTTTGGTATTGTTTTTTTCTCAAATATTTTATCTTCTACTTTTTGAGGAAGAGATTCTTCCAAAGATTTTACTGTAAAATCATCTTTTTCTACAGTATGCTGGAGCTCTTCCGGTTGAATGTCATCCACCGTTTCCAGTATCTCTGGCTCTTGCTCAGAAAGATCTGGCTGCAATAGTTCTGATTTTGTGCTAACATTTGACAAATCCGTATCATGATCCGAATTCGACGAATCCATATCAGCATCTAGATATACACTCTCTTGGGCAAGAGTTAGCATAACTGTTGACGAGAGCATACCCTTACTGACACCAGTCTTTCGAAAATAAAACTGTGCTCCCAATGCAATATGCAGAAACAGAGCACCAACAAATGCAACCATCCAAAGAGTTGATAACTGCCTCGTATTTGCAAAGTTCATCGTTTTTCCGCCGCTATTCTAAGTGCAATATTGGTATTTCATCTCATTAAAACAAGCTATTTTGAAATTGCAACTTTTTTCTTGACTGATTTTATCATGTTTAATATGGTTTCTCTGTGATTTTGTATTTTAAATCATCTCTGCTTGGTTGGCTAATTTTTGGTAGGGTTAAGTCAAGCATTTTCATATGTAAAATTTCAAGCTTAGAGAGGGGATATTAAAAAAAAGGTTATAATGTGTTATGCAAATAAGACGAAAAAATATCCACAAAAGCTGTGTGATTTTAGGTGCGTTGTCGGTCTGTATACCTTCATTTGTTTTTGCACAAAACAGCGATAAGGATGTTGTGACTGAGCTCAAGCCAATCCTTATTAAAGGAAAAAAAGTAGAAGATACTTCAAATTCAATAACTGTTCTGACTGATCGTAAAACCAACAAGAATATTGATGAAAAACAAATAACTGATGTTTATGATGTGAGTCGTCTTAACCCTTCTGTATCCTATAACTCAGAAAATAACAGTTTCGTTATCCGGGGTTTAGATGCAAACCGTGTTCTTACGACAATGGATGGTATTTCTCTTCCATGGTTTAATGATATATTCCGTGGTGGGGGTGGAAACACAACTTTTGATTTCAATGCTCTTTCTACGTTTGATACTATTCAAGGGTCGGATTCTAGTCTTTATGGTTCTGGCGCCTTAGGCGGAGTAATTGCGTTGCGTACTCTTAATCCTGAAGACCTTATCGAGGAAGGAAAGAATTGGGGAAGCCTTATAAAAGGTGGTTATCATTCCGTTGATAACAGCTGGCGCATCGATCAAGCTTTTGCTGTGCGTAATTACCAGACATTTTTACTTTTCCAAGGGTCATATGTAGAAGGTCATGAGCGCAAAAATATGGGAACAGTGGGAGGATATGAAGAACGCACGCGTAAAAACCCTTCTCACTTTGATAAAAATAACTTGCTTTTTAAAATTCATCAATATTTGAGTGATAATCATCGGCTTGGTTTTACCGCAGAGCGTTTTGGTCATAATAGTAATACACATGAATTAAATTCGTCTAAAAGATATGCTCCAGGTTCTGTTTATGAGCGGGATAATAAACTTCGTGAGCGCTTGTCTCTTTCTTATAATTATAATGGTAATGGCGATGCGTTTCTTGATGCGTTGAGTGGACTGCTTTATTGGCAAAGGCAATCAAGTCGTTATGTTATGACTGGCGTTCGTGTTTCAGCCCCCAAAGGGGATTATTTAAGAGATAATTTCTTGCGTAATATCAATTATGGTTTCAATGCTGATGCATTTAAAAAAGTGGATTTTGGCACTACAAATCATACGTTAAGGTTTGCAACAAATGTTTCGTTATCTAAATTTCATCACTATTTGTTAGGTAAAGATAATTGTCATATAAAAGAATACGCTCGGGGATGTCTTTTTGTTCCTGCTAATCGATCAGATTCACCAGACACAAATGGTTACAATTTAGGCTTTGTTTTTGAAGATGAAATTGGTTTGGTTGATAATCGTTTTCGTGTAACACCAGGAATTCGGTATGATTGGTACAAATATATTCCTCAGAAAACACCTGCTTATGAAAAAGCACTGATTTCTGATAAATTCCCTCCAGAAAGAAGTGGATCACGCTTTTCTCCTAAATTACGCGTGGAGTGGGATGTTCGTAATCAAGTAACGCTCTATGCTCAGTGGGCTCAGGCTTTTCGTGCACCGCGTATTTCAGAACTTTATGTCTCTTATATCAAACCTTCTGCTTATTACGTGAAAGGAAATCCTGATCTTCAACCAGAAACAAGTAATGGATATGATGTTGGTCTACGATATGGAAATGAAAATTTTGGTGGTTCCTTCAATGCCTTTATCAACCAATATAAGAACTTCATAGATACCGAGGATAGAGGTCCATCAGAAGAATTCAGATTTGCGCGTCGGCATTACATGAATCGTTTTCGTGTGCAAATTTTTGGTGTTGAAACAAAAGCACATTTAGCTCTTAAAAATGGTTTTCATAGCAATGTTTCTCTTGCTTATTCACAAGGAAAAGATCTTGATAAAAAGGAATATCTTAATTTAATTCCTCCTTTAAAGGCAGTTATCGGCTTAGGGTATGCGAAAGAAGTTTGGGGAAGCGATGTTATCCTTACTTTGGCTGCCAAACGTGATAAAGTAGCTAAGAAATCTGATTACCAAAAAATTCCAGGATATCATGTCGTTGATATGACAGGATGGTGGAAACCCTTCGGTGAAACGGGACCTATTCTAAGGGCCGGTGTTTATAATCTTTTCAATACGAAATATTGGAATGCATCTGAACTTCCCTCAGGAGAAAGTTCAACACCGAAAGATTATTATAGCCAGCCTGGTCGTAACTTTAAGGTGTCGTTTGTACAAAAGTTTTAGTCACTTCTGTTAACTATTCGGTCGATAAAAGGATTGATTATTATGTTTCTATTTTCAACATCTTTGAAATTACAAAGATTTGATAGAAGAGCTTTAATTCTTTCTGTTTTATCGTTTTTTAATTGTTCGGCTGTTGGCGATAGAGCGTTATTTTGTGATAGATTAAACTCTTTTAAGAGTTTAATCTATTGCCTTGGTAATTTTAAAATTTGAAAGTTAGTTTTTGAGTTAAGTAACATAAGGTAAAATCATGGCACATACAGCTGAAATGATTCTTCGTTTGCGTGAAGAAAAAAAGAAATGCGTAACCGTGATTTTGCGGTTTCAGTTGGTATATCTGAAGCAGAACTTATTGCGGCCTATTGTACTGTTGGAAAAGCAAAAAGACTACAAGCTGATGTTGCTACTCTCTTGGAGAGCGCTCCTCGACTTGGAACAGTCATGGTCTTAACACGAAACGAACATGCTGTTCACGAAATAACAGGACGCTTTGAAAAAATTGTTCAAAACGAACATGTCCCTATCACGCTTGGTGAAATTGATTTGCGTATTTTTACAAAACAATGGAAGTTCGGTTTTGAATATGATGTTATTATTCTTGGAAAACCTATAAAAAGTCTACAGTTCTTTGATCAACATGGCGTTGCTATTTTAAAAATCTATTCTAAAGATATGACAAATATGGAAGAGTGGAATGGACTTGTTGAAAAGCTCCTTCTTGAAAATCAGTCCTCTGCTCTTGACATTCTTCCCGTTTCCCTTCCAGTTCAATGTGATATAACAGAATTGGATATTGAGGGTTTTCGGGATCGTTGGCGGAAAATGACAGATGTACACCAACTTCGCGAAATTATTTCCGAATTTAAAATTAATCGGCATCATGCTGTAAAACATGTTGGTAATGAATTTGCCGATGAATTACAGGTAGATGCTGTTGAAATGATGCTTAACCAAGCCGCACAACAAGAACTGCCAATTATGTGTTTTGTTGGTAATAGAGGGTGTATTCAAATTTTTAGTGGGACTGTAAAAAATATTAAGCAAATGGGACCTTGGCTTAATGTTCTCGATCCAGGATTTGATCTTCATTTACTCACATCTGGTATTGCTCGTGTATGGCATGTTCGCAAACCTACCCGTGATGGTTATGTTAGTTCACTTGAAGTTTTCGATAAAAATGATGAGATGATTGTTCAATTCTTTGGCTTGCGCAAAGAAGGTCAAAAAGAGCGTGAGGATTGGCGTTCTTTATTGAAGTCTCTTCCTCCCTATCAAGAATTAGTTGTCGCTTAGAAAGAGATAAATATGCTTATACTTCTTTTGCGCAGACGATTAAGGTTTTTTCTTCTTTTTATACTGCTTTTTCTTAGCTTCTTTTCTCAACGGGTTATTGCTGAACCTGCCACGCATTTTTCTGAAAATGCACGAATTGTCTCTATTGGTGGTTCTCTAACGGAAATTGTTTATGCATTAGGAGCACAAGATCAACTTGTTGCCCGTGATAGTACAAGCGTTTATCCCAAAGAAGCTCTCAAACTTCCTGTGCTTGGCTATATGCGTGCTCTTTCACCCGAAGGTGTTTTGTCTCTTGCACCTGAAGGCATCTTACTCGTTGAAGGGAGTGGGCCACCTTCAACAATTGAAATCCTCAAAAAAACATCAATCCCTATCGTGATCATACCTGAGAACTATTCTCGAGAAAGTGTCATAGAAAAAATTCACCTCGTTGGAAAAGCCATCCATCGTGAAGCACAAGCCGCTGCATTAATTCAAAAAGTGAGCCGTGATTTTGTAGATAATGATGCTCTTTTGGCAAAAGTAACGAAACCAAAGCGTGTCCTTTTTATTTTATCCGTGCAAAATGGACGCGTTATGGCATCTGGAACAGATACAGCAGCTGATGGTATCATAAAACTTTCAGGTGGTATCAATGCCATTACTGATTATAAAGGGTATAAACTTCTCAATAACGAAGCGTTATTGAAAGCAAATCCTGATGCTATTTTGCTCATAACACATAGTGGAAAATCTATTAATCTTGAAAAGCTTTTAGCTATACCAGCAATCCAAGCAACAACTGCCGCCAAAAATCATGCTATTAAACAAATGGATGCTATGTACCTCTTAGGATTTGGTCCACGCACTGCATACGCATCAAGAGAACTGATTCATATGCTTTATGGTGCAAACCAAAACGATAAAAACAGATAAAATTGGTAGAGAAGCCATCTATGGTTTATGCATCTGAAACAAAAAAAAATAAAAAAACAAATCGTGAGAATTTGAGAAAAATACTCTTATTAGGTCTAATAATATTCCTCATCTTCAGTATCTTAAGTGGACTTTTAAATGGTGCTTCAAATACTTCTCTCTTTGATTTTCTTTATAGTATGTTTACGCAAGAATTTTCTGTCAGTCGTAAAACACGCGATTATCTCATATTTATTGATATAAGGTTTCCTCGCGTTATCTTAGGGCTATTGATCGGAGCGGCTTTGGCTGTCTCTGGTGTTCTGATGCAAGGGCTTTTCCGTAACCCTCTTGCCGATCCTGGGATCGTAGGTGTATCAGCAGGAGCCGGTCTTGGTGCTGTTTTAGCAATTGTGGTAGGTTTTGCCTTTCCTGTTTCATTTACACCTTTTCTAGAGCCGTACAAAGTTATCATAGGTGCTTTTTTTGGCGGGCTTTTATCAACGATTGTTCTCTACATAATAGCAACGCATCATAGTTTTACCTCTATTGCAACGATGTTGCTTGCCGGTATTGCCCTTGGTGCCTTAAGTAGTGCGGTTGTTGGAACGTTGATTTTCATTGCAAATGACCAACAATTACGCGATATCACTTTTTGGAGTCTTGGTTCTCTTGCGGGGGCGACATGGTTAAAAGTATGGCTTGTTCTTCCTTTCATCTTTATGGGTCTTCTTTTCTCCCCCTTTTTATCACGAGCACTTAATGCTCTTGCGCTTGGAGAAGCTGTTGCAGGTCATATCGGTTTTCCTGTTCAACGTGTTAAAAATATTGCTATTCCCCTTGTTGCTCTTATGTGTGGAAGTGCTGTTGCTGTCAGTGGTGGTATTGGTTTTATTGGTATTATTGTTCCTCATATTTTACGTCAGCTCATTGGTCCTGATCACCGCTATCTCATTCCTTATTCTGCTCTCTTGGGAGCAGCATTACTTATTTTTGCTGATACCTTTTCACGCTTAATCGTTGCGCCCGCAGAATTGCCAATTGGAATCGTAACAGCACTCTTTGGTGCCCCCTTCTTCCTGTGGATCCTTATATGCAAACGAGGAACAAACTTTTCATGATTGAAGCGACAAATATTTGCGTTCAGCGTGGAAAGAAACAGATTCTTAACCACATTAATCTTCACGCTAAAAGTGGAGCTTTTACCATCATTATTGGTCCTAACGGATCAGGAAAAAGTACTTTTGTCAAAGCATTGAGTGGAGAAATTCCTTACAGCGGAAAAATAACCTTAAATGGTTATGATGTACGCAAAACAAAGACTTACGAAATGGCAAAAATGCGCGCTGTTTTACCACAATCAACAACGCTCGTATTTCCATTCTTAGTCCATGAAGTTGTAGGACTTGGCCTTTCTGTAAACCACATTGCCATTGCCAAAGCCGAATTGCAAAATCTTATCC
>NZ_HE998003.1:47739-52153 GCF_000312585.1 Bartonella queenslandensis AUST/NH15 | reverse complement strand
AGCGCGTTGATCTTTCTGATTATGGCAACCTGTATTATCACCAATTATCAGGTGGAGAACAAGCACGTGTACAACTTGCGCGTGTTCTTTGCCAAATCTGGAAACCCGTTTATAATGGAATTCCTTGTTGGATGATATTGGATGAACCTATTGCTAGCCTCGATATTCAACATCAAATTATTGTTATGGATATTGCAAAACAATTTGCTCATTCTGGTGGTGGTGTTCTTGCGGTTCTTCACGATCTCAATCTCGCTGCACATTATGCAGATAATATGATCTTGTTCAAGGAGGGGGAGATTTATTGCGAAGGAAGTGCTTCTGCCGTTTTGACAACACAAAATCTTCGCGATGTTTATCATTGCTCCTTAAACGTTTCTGAATTACCTAAAGAAGATATCCCATTTATACTCCCTCAAACGGCATCTTCCTATAAAACTAGATCCTAAAGCTATCGGTTTCAATCTAAAAATTAAAATCCATAGAAAAAATAAAACACGTAAATATTAAAGATTCTGTTTTATTTTTTAATGAGCACCTCTTTGTCATCTGTCCTTTTAAAAAAAGAAAATCCAACGCACCATATTAAAAAACTACCTGTTTAAAATCTTTCAAGATTTTACGTAACTCAAAACAGTTGAGATTTCATTTCGCTATTAATTTATATAATATCGATATGAACTCTCCCGCTTTTTCTATAACTTTATGTTTTTATAAAAATAATCCAAGAAATATATACAAAATTAGATGTATTGTTTATACTTTTTAAATACCTGATAGAAATCAAGTCTCTTTCTTCAATTTATAAAATATTTATTATAGCTTTAATGGCATTATTTTTTTTCATGACACATACGCTTTAGCTATTTTTATAAAAAGCATATCAAATCATATTTTTTACTTTTCTCTCTCTATTTACAAATTGTTTTTTGACTCTTTCAAATATTGCATGAATAAGATAGTTTTTTCTTCACATGCATAGAAAATAACGCGGAATCGCTCCGCGTTAATAAACTTATCAGAGTGTATCGATTGATTACCCAATCATACTCATACTTTTATAGCATAGACAACTGTTGTATTAACAGGGCGTGTTTCTGTCTCACCCGTATGGGAAAGAGTTATCTTGTGTGTATGGGCACCAGCAGAAGCTGTTGTTCCTTTTAGGGTTGTATTATAGGTATAATAATTCGGTAATCTCCCGATATTACCAGTTGGCCATCCAACTCCCTTATACTCAAAATCGTGCACATGTTTTCCTGATTCTTCAATGGTCCCAATATGCGTATGTGATTTTATGCTATCTTGTTGTTCATCTGCAAATTTTCTATCATCATCTAACCCCCGACCATCATCAAAGCCACGTAGAAACATGCCTCTAAAATCAGGAACTTTAAAAGTTGTGTCGCTATCTTTTCCCCATTTATCACCTATAGCCCTAAATAATTGCGGATAATCTTCACGCTTATAAGCCGTACCATCACATAAAAGCCAACCATTCGGTATATTTTGCATAGCAAATGTTGCAATGAAACCAGCAGGAAAACTTTCTATCTTTGGTGGTGTAGGGTTTAATAAATACCAACCCTCATGCTTTTTTATTAAAACACCACTATTATATACCATTTCATAAATGCCATCTGTTTGTAGCTCTCCACCTTCTAATGGTATAATGCCCGCATCAGTGGCTTTATAGATAAGCTTTTCCCCTATATTATTAACAGTTATTGTTGTCGTGCCAATATTCACACCACGTGCTTTAAAACGTATGATTATATCATTATTGTATTTCTTTATCGGTGAAACTGTCTTTAAGGTAATTAATGTTGTTTTATCTTCTGCATTAACTATAAAGTGTGAATCAATAGATCCGCCATTATCTGCAAGATATTCACGCACACGCTGCATCATCGCTCGTGCACTATCATTGACAGAACTAGGCGGCTGACCTTCTGCCCAATTAATGATACTATCTGAATGAGCATTTTCATCAGCTTTTAGCGACCAATCGTAAATATTAGACATTATAAATCCCCCATTATTTCATCATTTTTCTAATAATTTCTCGTTCTGTATTCTAAAATGTGCCCGCAGCATTGGTACATCATAACCACTGCACTATCCGTATTTTACGCATTCTTTTTTCACTCCTTTCAATTTAATAAGCTCATTTCACCAAACTTTTTTCATAACATTAGTCTTAATGCTTCCACTTCTAATGTGTAATGTAGTTACCTCATCTGAGGTTATTTGATATCTTGTTTTGTTACTTTGCTATTATTATACAGTTTTATCTTCAAATCCTGCATCTTGTTGTAAAGTTTACAAATACTGTTTAAATTTCCCTTATTATGGATTTTATATAACCATATTAAACGCAATAACTTGTCACCTGCATAGAAAGTTACTGATGTAAATTTTTAATGAGACATTCTATTTTTTCAGTATGTTAAGTCTGTCTTTTGACTTTGATTTGTATTTAAAGAAAGCAAAAACTAGCTTAAAATTCTCTGCAGTCCTCGTTATGTTTTTATTTACATGCAGATATTTTGCTCTATTCTATTTAATTTATCCCTGAAATTGTGCTATGGGGTCAGCATCAATGTTTTTTGAACAGACTTCTGTTCAACCTCAATGTACTATAGAGAATATATTTTATCCCCTTCAGTGAACTGAAACATTAAGGAAATCACGGACTCCCCTCAGATCTGAAGGTTGTGTCTGGTCTAGATAGTTAGGAAATATAACCCCGCCCCCACACTTTTATAAACATATTTTGTAGGTTCTTTACCTCCCCTGTAACCGTCTGGTTCTTACTTAAAACGGTCCTCCCCGTGTGTGTATTTTATTATATGTATATTTTTTTTGCAAGAACAATAAATCCTTCTAAACAACATCTTGCAATTATTGATATTTCTTTAATTCATTGAAATATAAAATGAGTATTCTAAAAACTATTTAGCTAACTCATCTGCCTCACCCTTTCAAACAAAAAATGCCCTATTGACTTAACATTTGCTATCCCCTCAGCTATCAAAGACAATTCCTTAATATTATAGTTTATCACTTCATAAGGCCTACTTTTATTCTTAAAAAATACGCCAAAATCGTTAAAAATATATCTTTGTGATTGACAATGTCCGTATTTAAGCCAATCATATCGATGCTAATAAAAGTGTTTATATGGGGGAATGCAAGATATTATTTGGGTATTGCATTAATCTTTTCAAAATAAATTCTCTTAAGCTTTATTGAAGATTGCTTGCTATAAAATTTATAGGCATTTCTTCGTTTAAAAGTATGTAATTGATCATTTGAATATATCCCCATGACACCTTAGTTTTTGAACTCTATGTTTAGAAGGAAAAAATTCGTGCCGAAAAATATTCCATCAATCAATTGCAGCCCCTTTCCCGCCTCACGCAAAATTTATCAACAGAGTCCTCTTTTTTCTGATGTGCGTGTTCCATTGCGTGAAATTTCATTGACCGATGGTAGTGGTGAAAAACCTTTAAAAGTCTACGATACTTCTGGTCCCTATACCGACAAAGATGCAATCATTGATCTTACAAAAGGTTTACCCGCAATTGGCTCATCTTGGCTCTTTCAGCGTGCTGATACTGAATCTTACCCTGCACGCTCAGTTAAACCTGAAGATAATGGATTAACAAGCTCTCCTATACCAGAATTTGAACAAAAACGACCTGTTTTACGAGCCAAAAGTGGCAAAGAAATTACACAAATGGCATATGCACGCGCAGGTATTATTACTGCCGAAATGGAATATGTTGCTATACGAGAAAATGAAGGGCTAGCAATAAAAGACCAACAAAAAGTTCACGCAAATATATCGGGTGGAGAAATACCAGAAATTTACACTGCAGAATTCGTTCGGAATGAAATTGCAAACGGACGAGCCATTATTCCGCAAAATATCAATCATCCAGAATGCGAACCAATGATTATTGGACGTAATTTTCGTGTTAAAATTAATGCTAATATTGGTAATTCAGCGGTAACTTCATCAATGGCAGAAGAAGTTGATAAAATGGTTTGGGCTATTCGTTGGGGAGCCGATACGGTTATGGATCTCTCAACAGGGCGAAATATTCATAATATTCGTGAGTGGATTATTCGAAATTCTCCTGTCCCCATCGGAACTGTTCCTCTTTATCAAGCACTCGAAAAGGTACAAGGTATTGCTGAAAATTTAACATGGGATATTTTTCGCGATACTCTTATCGAACAAGCAGAACAAGGCGTTGATTATTTCACCATTCATGCAGGCTTAAGATTACCATTTATTCCTATGACCATTGATCGTGTAACAGGTATTGTTTCACGAGGCGGTTCTATTATGGCAAAATGGTGTCTCCATCATCATAAAGAAAGCTTTCTCTACGAACATTTTGAT
>NZ_HE998003.1:44942-47151 GCF_000312585.1 Bartonella queenslandensis AUST/NH15 | reverse complement strand
CCGATGCCAATGATGAAGCACAATTTGCCGAACTTAAAACTTTAGGAGAATTGACAAAAATTGCTTGGGAAAAAAATGTACAGGTTATGATTGAAGGACCGGGACATGTCCCAATGCACAAAATTAAAGAAAATATGGAACAACAACTCGATCTCTGTCATGAAGCCCCTTTTTATACTTTGGGACCTCTTACAATGGATATCGCTCCTGGTTATGACCATATTACATCAGCAATTGGTGCGGCTATGATTGGATGGTTTGGAACTGCTATGTTGTGCTATGTAACACCTAAAGAACATTTAGGACTACCCGATAAAAATGATGTTAAAACGGGAGTTATCACTTATAAAATCGCCGCTCATGCGGCTGATCTTGCAAAAGGTTTACCCAGAGCACAGTTGCGCGATGATGCTCTTTCACGTGCACGATTTGACTTTAGATGGCATGATCAATTCAACCTATCTCTTGATCCAGAAACAGCTTGTAGCTTTCATGATGAAACAATGCCTAAAGATGCCCATAAATTGGTGCATTTTTGTTCTATGTGTGGACCCAAATTCTGTTCTATGCGTATTTCCCATGATATTCGTGATGCTGCAGCACTTAAAAAAACAAAAGGTGAAGGTATGATTGCTATGGCTGAAAAATATCAAGAAAATGGTGACCTTTATGTCGATGCACCTCAAAAAAAGAGAGTAAATAGTTGAGGAATATTCTTATCAAAGGTGCGGGCGTTGCTGGTTTAACCGTCGCTTTTATGTTACAACAAAAAGGTGCTCGTGTTACTGTATCAGCTCCTCGACATTCTCCTATAGGATCATCCAGTTGGTATGCAGGAGGAATGCTCGCTCCTTATTGTGAAAAAGAAAACACTGAACAGATTGTTGAAGACCTTGGTGTACAAGCTATACGATGGTGGCGCAAAACATTTCCAGATCTTGTTACACAAAAAGGTACCTTAGTGGTGGCTCCTACACGCGATAGAGGGGAACTTGAACGGTTTTCACTTCGCACACATCATCATAGAACCATAAACCGCACAGAAATAGCCCATCTGGAACCAGATCTTGCTGAACGTTTTGACTATGCGCTTTTTTATGAAAGTGAAGCTCACCTTGATCCTCGCAAAACACTTATTACTTTAAAAGAAAAACTGATAAAAAATGGCGTATGTTTTGTTGATGTCAAAACATCTGAAACAAATTTTGATATGATCATTGATGCAACAGGAATAGCACGTTTAGGAAAAGATAAAAGTATACGGGGCGTGCGCGGCGAAATGCTCCTCGTGCGCAGTACAGATATTAAAATATCTCGCCCAATTCGTCTTCTCCATCCACGGTTTCCACTCTATGTTGTTCCACGGCAAGATGATATTTTCATGATTGGAGCAACGATGATTGAAAGTGACTTTGGTGGTCCAATCTCTGTAAGATCCATGATGGAATTGCTCAACGCTGCTTATACATTGCACCCTGCTTTTGCTGAAGCAGAAATTATTGAATCCGGCGTTGGGGTTCGTCCAGCTTATCCTGATAACTTCCCTTCTGTATGCAAATATGGTAAACATATTTCTGTGAATGGGTTTTATAGACATGGTTTTCTTTTGTCTCCAGAAATGGCAAAACGAGCAATGAAATTGGCATTGGAATAAAACATGCAAATATTTGTTAATGGTGAAACAATTCAAACAGAAACCTCTTTTCTTAGTCTCTTGCTTGTGGAATTGGGATATGAAGGGAGTTGGCTAGCAACTGCTGTTAATGCTGAAGTTATTCCTGTAGAGGCGCGCGATCAATTTATTTTACATGAAGGAGATAAAGTTGAAATTTTAAGCCCAATGCAAGGAGGCTAATATTCATGTTGAATCTTTATGGACGTGAATTCTCATCCCGTCTTATGTTAGGTACAGCGCAATATCCTTCTCCTGCTATCCTTCGTGATGCTATTCATAAATCGAATACAGAAATTGTAACCGTTTCATTACGTCGAGAAAGTGCAGGGGGAAAACAAGGAGGGAAGTTTTGGCAATTTCTTCAAGAACTCGATATAACGATACTTCCCAATACTGCTGGTTGTTATACTGTTAAAGAAGCCGTAACGACAGCCCATTTAGCTCGTGATCTCTTTAAAACCTCTTGGATTAAACTAGAAATTATTGGTAATGCAGATACCTTACAACCCAATATTTTTTCTTAATTGAAGCAGC
>NZ_HE998003.1:41401-44767 GCF_000312585.1 Bartonella queenslandensis AUST/NH15 | reverse complement strand
AACAGCGAAGATTTCAAAATTTTTGCCTATACGACCGATGATCTCATTGTTGCTGAAAAACTCTTAGATGCTGGTTGCCATGTCATTATGCCTTGGTGTGCCCCTATTGGATCTGCCAAAGGTCCTCATCATATCGATGGATTGCGCTCTATCCGTGCTTATCTTCCTGATGTTACTCTCGTTGTTGATGCGGGCATTGGGCGCCCATCCCATGCTACTGTTGCTATGGAACTCGGTTATGATGCAGTTCTTCTCAATACCGCAGTTGCTAAAGCAGGTAATCCTGTCTTGATGGCTGAAGCGTTTTCCAAAGCTATTCAAGCAGGACGTATGGGATATAAAGCAGGTATTCTCGAAGCACGCAATGTCGCTGTTCCTTCAACCCCCGTCATTGGTAAAGCCGTATTTTGATGAAGTTGGATCCCTTTTACCTTATCGTTGACAATGCTGATTGGGTTGAACGTTTGATTCCTCTTGGTGTTAGACTCATACAGTTGCGTATGAAAGATGAAGATCTAAAAACAATCCGTCAACATATTAAGCGTGCAAAAAACATATGTGATCAATGGGGGGCACAATTAATTGTTAATGATCACTGGGGCATCGCTATTGATGAAAAATGCAATTTTATTCATCTTGGGCAAGAAGATCTAAGCAATGCTGATCTTCCTGCAATTCGTAAAAATGGTATAAGATTTGGTCTTAGCACCCATGATGAACATGAATTGGATATCGCGCTCTCTGTTCATCCTAACTATATTGCTCTTGGTCCTATTTATCCGACAATCTTAAAAAAAATGAAATGGATGCCGCAAGGACTAGAAAAAATTCAACAATGGAGAAAGAAAATTGGTCATTTACCTTTCGTTGGCATTGGTGGTTTAACGCCAGAACGTGCAATAGATGTTTTGAAAGCGGGCGCCAATAGCGCGGCTGTTGTCACCGACATTATCCTCCATAAAAAACCAGAAGAGCGTGTACAACAATGGATCAAGGTAACCCAACCATGGCGTTGACACCTTCTATTCTTATTGTCGCAGGCACTGATCCAACAGGAGGTGCTGGCATTGTTCGTGATATAGAAACAGCTGCATATTTTCACATTAAAGCAAATTTAGCCATCACTTGTGTGAATGTACAAGATGATCATCGCGTCGCTGAAATCGGGCCAATGAATGAGACACTTATCTCCGCACAAATGCGCATCGCCTTAGAAGCGAATCCTATCAGCGCAATAAAAATTGGTATGACAGGAAATCAGGCGATTATAGCAGCAATTTGTCGTGTACTCGAAGATTATCCCCATATTCCAGTTATTCTTGATCCTGTACTGGTTGCCTCATCAGGGGGAAAACTAACAACGGAAAAAATCATAGACATTATGATCAATAAGCTTCTCCCATATGTTACTCTTTTAACACCAAATAGAGACGAACTCGCTCTCCTTAGCCAAACCCCACTGGCATCTCATCATGAAGAGACAATACAACAAGCAAAAAAACTTTTGTCATTGGGAGCTCGCTCTATTTTAGTAAAAGGTGGACATGCAGAGGGATCTCTTGCAATTGATAGCTTCATTGACAAAACTGAAGTCATCAATATTTCTGCTCCACGTTTAAAAGGAACAATGCGTGGAACAGGTTGCATTCTCTCAACTGCTATTGCAGCTCATTTGGCACTCAATGAACCTCTCATTTCAGCTGTAAAAAAAGCAAAAGCATATACCCACACATTGCTTTTAACCCATTGTAAAAATATTTTTAAATAATACTAGATTATATAAAAGTAATATTTATATATTTTTTCTCATTTTAAATATTATTTTTAAATAAAAATCATAAAAAGAAATAAAAAATATTATTATTTACATCACTTGCATTCAGTAGAGAATTCTTTTACCATGAAAATATTATTTTGTTTAAAAAGTTTAAATCGTGCGATTTGAATAAATTATACATTTTAAAATGTCTATAATCACAAATATCTGTATTTTACGGTTTGTCTTTTTTGTGAAAAGAGAAAATGCTGTCAGCGTTTTTATGCACTAATATACATATTTATAAAACTTGAAGAATAATTTTGTTTGATCTATAATTGTCAGATCATTAGAAAAAATAAAATGTTAAATCAAACTCTGTGTCCAATTTCCTATGAAGAACTCTTAAGCTTTTATAAAGAAAGTGGTGCGGATGCCGTTTTGGTAGATTTACCTATTGATCGTTTTAAGCAATCTTCTTCTTCAGAGAAAAAGTCAACGCCTGTTGTTAACGCTTCTCATCATCACCAAAGATCTCCCAAAACATCCCCAACCATAAAATTAGATCATCACCCGCTGCATAACTCTAGGGCTATACAAAATGAACCTACAGCTGTAGAGAGTGCAAAAAATGCAAAGACACTTGATGAATTAAAATCTGCTCTCCTTGCATTTAATGGCTGTTCATTAAAATTAACAGCAAAAAATACCTGTTTTTCAGATGGAATAGCAGGAAGTCCCTTGATGCTCATAGGCGAAGCCCCAGGACGAGAAGAGGATATACAAGGAATTCCTTTTGTAGGAAAAGCAGGAATGTTACTGAATAAAATTCTCGCATCAATTGGCTTAACAAGAAATAACGTGTACATCGCTAACACTATTCCTTGGCGTCCACCAGGAAATCGTACACCAACACCAAGAGAAGTTGCCTTGTGCCGCCCTTTCATTGAACGACACATTCATTTAGCGCGTCCTCGTGTTCTTGTTGCACTAGGAGGCGTTGCTGCACAGTTTCTTACCGGCTCTCAAAACGGAATCATCCGAACACGAGGCAAATGGTATATTTATGAAAGCGAGGATAATATAAAAATACCTGTCATGCCAACTTTCCACCCTGCCTATCTTCTTAGAACCCCTAGTCAAAAGAAGCTTACATGGATAGACTTCTTAGAAGTAAAAAATCGCCTCGATAGCCTTTTGTAACTCTTTAATCCTATCTTGCTTCTAAAATTAAACACCTTCTTTAATTCTTAAAATATGAATGGGAAAACTATGGAACAGCCAACAACATCTATTTATCGTTTGGAAGACTACCAACCAACCCCTTACACTATTCCCAAAACACAACTTTCTTTCCAATTGGCACCAACAAAAACCTATGTTACCGCCTTATTGTCCATTGAACCCCGTCACAATACAAAAAAATTCACACCTCTTGTACTTTCTGGAGATGATCTTACTTTAATTTCTGTTGCGATTAATGATGAGATATTAGCCCCAAACACTTATAAAATTACGCCTTCACGTTTAGAAATTACAACGCCACCAGCGGTTCCTTTTACATTAAAATTGGTTACGGAAGTGAATCCTGAAAGCAACCGCCAACTCAT
>NZ_HE998003.1:35530-41071 GCF_000312585.1 Bartonella queenslandensis AUST/NH15 | reverse complement strand
TCTTTCTACCTATAGAGTGAAAATTGAGGCAGACTCCCAAACAATCCCAATCTTGCTTTCAAACGGTAATCTAGTGGAAACAGGAACTTTAGAGAATAATCGCCATTTTGCCGTTTGGGAAGATCCTTATCCTAAACCATCTTATCTCTTTGCTTTAGTAGGTGGTGATCTTGATAAGTTAGAAGACCATTTTACAACTGTATCTGGACGACGTGTCGAGCTTGGTATCTATGTGGAAAAAGGAAAAACTAAACGTGCAACCTATGCAATGGATGCTCTCAAACATTCCATGCGTTGGGATGAACAATGTTTCGGGCGTGAATATGATCTTGATGTTTTCAATATTGTTGCCGTTTCCGATTTTAACATGGGCGCAATGGAAAATAAAGGACTTAACATTTTTAATGATAAATATGTTCTTGTCGATCCTGAAACAGCAACCGATCAGGATTATAGAAACGTTGAACGTATCATTGCCCATGAATATTTCCATAACTGGAGCGGTAATCGTGTTACCTGTCGCGATTGGTTTCAACTCTGCTTAAAAGAAGGATTCACTGTTTATCGTGATCAGGAATTTTCCTCAGATCAAAATGTACGCAGCCTACAGCGAATTGAAAATGTAAAAACATTAAAAGCGACGCAATTTGCCGAAGATTCGGGACCTCTCGCTCATCCTGTCCGTCCTCGTCAATATAGTCAAATTAACAATTTTTACACCACAACTGTTTATGAAAAAGGTGCTGAAGTTGTTCGCATGATACAGACTATTTTAGGTCCCTCTCTGTTTCGTAAAGGTACTGATCTTTATTTTCAACGTTATGATGGACAAGCTTGTACAATTGAAGATTTTATCTCTTGTTTTGCTGAAGTGTCTGGTCAAGACTTCTCTCAATTCATGCTGTGGTATGAACAAGCTGGAACCCCCAATATAGAAATCGATAGTCATTACAGCAATGGTGTTTTAACAATTCATGCAAAGCAACATATTCCTGCAACCCCACAACAAAACACAAAAAAGCCCATGCTTATCCCTATCGTATTTGGCTTGTTAGGATCTCATGGAGAAAATCTTACTTATGAAGCGGAAACAGATATTCAATCAAACATTATGCTTTTATCCAAGGAAAGCCAAACCTTTACATTGAAGGGGCTTCGTGAAAAACCCGTTTTATCACTGCTGCGAGATTTTTCTGCACCAATCATTCTACACACGCCATTCAATGAAAGTGAACTTATTTTTCTTGCACAACATGATGACAATCACATCAATCGCTGGCAATCTCTTAACCATTTAATGATGCAAGCTTTGATTCAAAGCATTCAAGATAAAACACTGACAAAAGCAACACTCCCCTCTACTTTACTAGATCTGACTGAAACGATCATAACAGATGAAAACTTAGAGCCTGAATTTCGTGCCTTCTGTTTAAATTTGCCTAGTGAAGTGGAGCTTGCTCATACAATCGGTAAAAATATTGACCCAGATCGTATTCATTATATCCGCAATCAGTTTTTAGCTTCGCTTGCACAAACACATCAAGAGCTCTTAACAAAATTCTATGGGCAAATGCAATCCCAAGAGCCTTATTCACCAAACACTGCACAAGCTGGAAAGCGAGCATTAAAGAATATAATATTGGATTATCTTTCCATTGCTGAGAACAATCCAAATCGTGCGGCCACACAGTATGCAACAGCTGATAATATGACTGATCGTATGGCGAGTATTGCTGTTCTTGTAAAGCGTTTTAATGAAAGCGAGCAGGCACAAAATGCCTTAAATGATTTTGAAAACCGCTATCGGCATGACCCTTTAGTCATGGATAAATGGTTTTCTGTTCAAGCAATGGTTGCTGGCGCAGAAACACTCGAGAATGTTAAAAAGCTCATGCACCACCCGCTGTTTTCAAAAGATAATCCTAATCGTGTACGGTCCCTGATCGGTGTCTTTGCATCTCACAACCCCACAGGTTTCAACAGGATGGATGGAGCATCTTATCATTTTCTTTGCCAAATCATTTTGGAAATTGACAAAAAAAATCCACAGCTCGCTTCACTATTATTAACAATGATGCGCTCTTGG
Source organism: Bartonella queenslandensis AUST/NH15 (assembly GCF_000312585.1). Lineage (GTDB taxonomy): Bacteria > Pseudomonadota > Alphaproteobacteria > Rhizobiales > Rhizobiaceae > Bartonella > Bartonella queenslandensis_A. The sequence goes on along the minus strand of NZ_HE998003.1, from coordinate 38,985 downwards.
CGACAATTAGAACCCATTCGGCAACAAAAACTTGAAACTGAATTAAAAACGATTGCTGCTGCGCCCAAATTATCAAGCGATGTTTCTGATATCATCAATCGTCTACTTACTTGAAATAAAAAATATTTTTAATCAATATGCTATAATATTTCTTTAAATAAATTCTATAAACATCTCGATCATTATTAAACCGATAAACAGGCAATCTAAGCCTGTTTATCGGTCATGTTTTAAATACCTTTTTCTTTTCATATTCCACATTCATAAAAGTAAAACACTTTTTTTTAAAAAAAGACTGGACAGAAGACTCCTGTTTTGATTCATTGCATTCTCATGGGGTTTATTCATGAAGATCGAAGCAGTTTTTAAATCACATTATTCCGGAATTAAAGGAACAAGAGATGACTAAATTGGACGCATATAATGCGCCAACGGAGATATATGCTGATTCAAAATCGAGCGCTCAAAGTCATAAAGCGCAGACAAAACCTACTCATCTACTGTCTGGCTTTGCCTATAAAAAACTTCTCTTTATTGAACCTTGGTTACGACGCTCACTTCCTTTTGTCGTTGTCGCATTTCTTATTACCCTTGCAGCAATTCGTTTTGTATCAGTCTATGATTGGCGCAATACAATTGATAAAAATACACGTTCTACCATTGCTCTCTTAGCATCTCATATTACCAATACTCTTGATCGTGACTTATTGGCTGTTTCTCAGAAAGGAAAAAGCTCTGCCCTTTCTCATAATCACTTACAAAATATTCTCGCCACTTTTCACAATCAAGATCTTATTAATCCCAGCACGCTGATTGCCATTGTTGATCAAAAAGGCAATGTCTTGGCTTCATCCAGTTCAGAGATCGTCTTAGGAAAACCTTTGCAAGATTTTATCTCTGATAGCATTGCTTTGCAATCTCTTGGACAAGACGCTGGAATTATGAAAATCACAATAGGCAAAGATACCCCTGCTCTTGCCTTATTTCACCAAACGGGAAATGGGCAATATGGCGTATTTATTAGTGAAAAGATGCAAGATAGCGCTATGGAATGGCGCAAATTTTTTTCGCTTAATATAACCCTCTTCATCGGAACAAGCGGTATTATTCTTGTTCTTCTTTATGCTTATTATAATCAACTTTTACGAGCGCGTAAGACAGATCTTGTTTCAGAAAAAATTCAAAATCGTATTGATATGGCAATGATGCGTGGGCGTTGCGGATTATGGGATTGGAATATGGCAAGTGGGCGCGTCTATTGGTCACGAGCAATGTACGAAATGCTTGGCTATGTCCCTCAAGATGCATTGCTTTCAATTTCCCAAATTAGCGCCATTATCAATCCAAATGATGCCAATTTTTTTGACCTTGCTCAAGAATTAATGGGAGGCAAAAAAAGCATATTGATATCAATGTTCCCATGCGTCATGCTGATGGTCATTATGTATGGATGCGACTTCGCGCTGAAGTTACTGAAGAAGAAGAACCCCATTTGGTTGGTATTTCTTTCGACATTAGTGAACAGCAGCAACTGGCTGAACAAACAGCGCAAGCCGACCTTCGCATCCGTGATGCAATTGAAAATATTTCAGAATCTTTTGTCTTGTGGGATGCTGAGGGGCGCTTAGTCATGTCCAACAGCAAATTTTGCGAATATGCCGCTATTCCTAAACAAATTCTACAATCAGGAATCCAACGTGCAACCGTCGAAGCTATGGCCCGACCTGCACTTAGTGAATATCCTCTTAAAGATGATGGTACCGGTAACTTAACCAGCATTCGCCAAACGGCAGATGGTTATTGGCTTAAAATTAATGAACGGCGAACTCAAGATGGAGGATTGGTTTGTATTGGTACTGACATTTCTGAACTTAAACAACAACAGGAAAAATTTGAAGACAGCGAAAGACGTCTTTTTTCTTTCATTCAAGAACTCAAACGCACGAGAGGAAGTGCTCAACAACGTGCAACAGAAGTTGAAAAACTTAATAAAAGTCTGAAAGAAGAAAAAGAACGTGCCGAAAGTGCGAATAAGGCTAAATCAGAATTTTTAGCCAATATGTCTCATGAATTGCGTACTCCACTGAATGCTATTCTTGGCTTTTCAGATATCATGTTGCAATCGACTTTTGGCCCTCTTGGTTCACAACGCTATAAGGAATATATGCATGATATTTACAATTCAGGGGCCCATCTTCTAACCCTTATCAATGATATCCTTGATATGTCAAAAATCGAAGCCGGACGATTTACACTTGATTGTAAAAATACCGATCTTGAACCCATCATTAGTGAAGCAGTCCGAACACTAACGCCTCAAGCTCAAGAAAAAAATATCGCTGTTACAACAAATATCACTCCAGAGCTTCATGCTGAAGTTGATGGGCGTGCAATGAAACAAATTTTCCTTAATCTCATCTCTAATGCCGTTAAATTTACGCCTTCTGGTGGAAATATTGATGTCTGCGCTTTCAAGAAAAAAAATAACCTTATTTTTAAAATTACAGATACAGGTGTTGGTATTCCGCAGTCAGCCATCAAAAAACTTGGGCAACCTTTTGAACAAGTTGAAAACCAGCTTACTAAATCGCATACGGGATCGGGTCTTGGATTAGCTATTTCACGCTCTTTGTTAGAACTCCATAAAGGAAAACTTGAAATTACATCAAAAGAAATGAAAGGAACAACGGTAACGATTATAATGCCCATCACACAAGGTTAAATTTATTTTTAATTCAACCATTTTGTTCCCGTTGTAGCAAAATCTGTTTTCGTTTCTTCCCCCAACGATATCCTGAAATACAACCATTTTTACGCACAACACGATGACAAGGAATGATGACAGCCAATTCATTACGTGCACAGGCATGAGCAACGGCACGAAAAGCATTTGGCATCCCCACACGACATGCTAATTCCTTATATGAAATTGTTTCACCACATGGTATATTACATAATGTTTCCCATACTTTTCGTTGAAAAACTGTACCATTTATATCTAAGGGAAAATTATATTTCTTTACCAACTTAGGCGTTTCTATCATGGCTATAATATGAGCAACTTCTCTTTTAAATACATTGTCATCTACAACTTGTTGCGCATCACCAAATCGTACCATGAATTCCTGCAATAATTGTTCTATCGTATCTCCTAAGGCTATATGAAAAATCCCTTTTTGAGATCTTCCCACCAAAAGCTTTCCTATGGATACATCTTTAAAACAGAATATTCTCTTTTGGGAAATGTTCAGCATTTTAACTTTCTCTATATTTAAAAAAGTTTTGAACATTATCTTATAAAATAAAGGGAGAATATTTACTATCTTTTAAATCCAAACATGATTATCCTGAAATTATCTTCTTCGTTATTGTACCAACATACACTCTCACTATTTTATGGAATGGAATCATACAGCGATTGGCTTTCTTCCTACCCTAAAGAACCAAAACTCTAA
>NZ_HE998003.1:31927-35232 GCF_000312585.1 Bartonella queenslandensis AUST/NH15 | reverse complement strand
TTTAGAACAGATAGCCTCTATCATTGAAATGGAGCAGCGTATCCAAATCCATGGCTTACCCCAAGATGCAGATAACTTACGTATGTTAAAAGCTATGGGATTTTCAGATGCGCGATTAGCCGCTCTTACCGGAAAAGAACCAGACGATATCGCCGCTTTACGCAAATCACTAAATGTTAAACATGTCTTTAAACGGATTGACACTTGTGCTGCCGAATTTTCTTCTCCTACAGCTTATATGTATTCAACATATGAAGTTCCCTTTGCAGGTGTAGAACACTCAGAAGCTCATATTTCTGAACGAAAAAAAATTGCTATCTTAGGTGGTGGACCAAACCGCATTGGACAAGGTATTGAATTTGATTACTGTTGCTGCCACGCAGCTTTTGCTCTGCGTGATGCAGGTTTTGAAGCGATTATGATTAACTGTAATCCTGAAACTGTTTCAACTGACTATGATACTTCTGATCGTCTTTACTTTGAACCTTTAACAACAGAAGATGTTATCGCTATTTTAGAAGCAGAACAGGAAAGAGGTGAATTGGTAGGAGTCATCGTTCAATTTGGCGGACAAACACCATTGAAATTGGCAAGCGCTCTCGAAAAACACAACATTCCCATCCTTGGCACCTCACCTGACGCCATTGATTTAGCAGAAGATAGAGATCGCTTCCAAAAACTGTTATTTAAACTTAACTTAACACAACCTCAAAATGGTATTGCTCACTCTATCGAACAAGCGCGCCTTATTGCCTATGAATTAGGATTCCCACTGGTTGTACGTCCCTCTTATGTTTTAGGAGGGCGTGCTATGCAAATTATCCGTGACGAACGAAGCTTGCAAAATTATTTACTTGAAACTGTTCCTGAATTAATTCCAGAAGATATCAAGGCCCGTTATCCCAACGACAAAACAGGACAAATCAATATATTGCTTGGTAAAAATCCGCTTCTCTTTGACACCTATCTAACAGAAGCAATTGAAGTAGACGTTGATTGTCTTTGTGATGGTCAAGAAACACTGATCGTGGGGATTATGGAACATATTGAAGAAGCAGGAATCCACTCTGGTGATTCAGCGTGTTCTTTACCAGTCCATACGCTCTCACATAGTATAGTCGCTGAATTAGAGCGCCAAACAAAAGCATTAGCGCAAGCACTCCATGTTCGTGGCTTTATGAATGTACAATATGCCATTAAAGATGACACCATTTATGTTTTAGAAGTCAATCCTCGTGCCTCACGTACTATCCCATTTGTTGCAAAAACAATTGGTTGCCCTATCGCTAAAATGGCTGCACGTATTATGGCAGGAGAAACGCTTCACAGTGCTCTCCAAGCTTATGGTGGATTACCTTCTTCACAGAAAAAACAACATATTGCCGTCAAGGAAGCCGTGTTTCCTTTTGCTAGTTTTTCAGGTGTTGATACGCTTCTTGGTCCAGAAATGCGCTCAACCGGTGAGGTTATGGGACTTGACTATGAGTTTGCGCTTGCTTTTGCTAAAGCGCAGCTTGGGGCTGGTGTAAAACTCCCTAAGGAGGGAACTTTATTCGTTTCTGTAAGAGATGAAGATAAAAAGCGCATCTTAAATCCTATAAAACGTTTAACAGAGCTTGGTTTTTCTGTTGTTGCTACAAGTGGAACACAAAAGTTTCTCACCGAACATCATATTGAAGCAAAAAAAATCAACAAAGTTTTAGAGGGACACCCACATATTGAAGATGCTATTCGTAATCGCCAAATTCAATTGATTTTTAATACAACCAGCACTGCCAGTGCCATCTCAGATTCCAAATCATTACGCTATGCAGCACTCATGCAAAATATTCCCTATTACACAACAATAGCGGGAACCGAAGCCGTTGTAGAAGCAATCAAAGCAATCAAGAAAAAGCGCCTTGAAGTACGTTCTTTGCAAAGTTATTTCAGTTAAAGTTCTTGCTATGCGGAAAAGCATACGCTTTTTGATACTCTTTCTCGACTTTTTCTTTGTATAAAAAAGAGCAATTAAAGCTTGCTTTTTACTCTAAAGGCTCTTATATGAGTTTTATCGAATTTTCGGTTACGTGACTTTCTTTCCTGTGCTTTCTGCACTTTTGACGAAACTTCTCCCACCTAATTTCGATCTAAAACCGTATTGGAGAATTATAGCTTCAGTACACAATATAATTATATATCTAAGGAGTTTCCTATGTCTACAGGAACAGTTAAGTGGTTTGATACAACAAAGGGTTTTGGATTCATTCAGCCTAGTGATGGCAGTGCAGATGTATTTGTACACATTTCCGCCGTTGAGCGTTCTGGTCTCAGTCATCTTAATGAAGGGCAAAAAATTTCTTATGATGTTCTTCAAGATCGTCGTTCAGGAAAATTTGCCGCTGGCAATCTTGCAGCGCTCTAAAGTTAAATTCTGCAATATGTTATTAAAAATCTTCGTTTATAATGACGAAGATTTTTTATTTTGTATAAAGTAAAATTGATCTCGAGAAAAGAAAACACTGCTTATCTATTTTGCACAATTTATCAAAATATTCCTACCCCTCTTCTAAAAATTTTATAATCCTTAAGAGAAGAATTCCTCGTTAAAATTCTCAAAAAACAATACTAAAAAACGCATATCAAAGTATTTTAGAAGTTTTTTTTATTGCATACAATATAATCTCTTATAGAATATCTTTAAAGCAATAACCATTTGTTGATATAATATAAGGATTTTAAATTATGGCTTTTATTGCCGACAAGCTGTCTCGCATCAAACCTTCTGCAACAATTGCTGCTTCCCAAAGGGCCCGTCACTTAAAAACATTAGGACGCGATGTTATTGCTTTAAGTGCTGGAGAACCAGACTTTGATACCCCAGATAATATCAAAAACGCGGCCATTGAAGCCATTCGAAGGGGAGAAACAAAATACCCTCCTATATCTGGAATTGCAGAATTGCGCCAAGCAATTTCGGCAAAGTTTAAAAGAGAAAATAATCTTCTTTACCAACCAGAACAAATTATTGTTGGTACCGGTGGAAAACAAATTCTCTTTAATGCTTTGATGGCAACGTTAAATAAGGGAGATGAAGTCATCATTCCATCCCCTTATTGGGTGAGTTATCCAGAAATGGTCGCACTTAATGATGGTACACCTGTCTTTTTAGAAACAAAAGCCGAGTTTTCTTATAAACTCCAATCACAAGAGCTAGAAGCTGCTATTACATCCAAAACAAAATGGTTCATCTTTAACTCTCCTTCAAATCCATCAGGTGCCGCTTATACATATAATGAATTGAAAAAGCTCACAGATGTTTTAGT
>NZ_HE998003.1:30033-31475 GCF_000312585.1 Bartonella queenslandensis AUST/NH15 | reverse complement strand
AAAGACAGAGTTTTTATGCTACAACAAAATAAACCTCTCTCAAATTCCTCGTTGAGCTTTAGTCTACGTAAAAAAATTTGTTGGATATCCACACGTTTTGAAATCTTTCTCTTATCAATCTTCCCATGCATTGCAACTTCTAAGCATTCTCTTAGGAATAAAAAAAAAGCCGGACAAATGCCCGGCGAATTTGGAAAATCTTCAAAGATAAAATCAATCTGTCAGATCTTCGTAAGGGAACACTCAAGAAAATGCAATGGGAGGCAACATAATCAAGAGATAGTATTCTATGTCATTTTATAAGAAGAAGCACAATAAAGACTTAAGCGTATCTGCTATGCAATAAACACATAGCTTTAATTTTTTCTCAATCTTGAACTTCTCTCTTTAATCAAAATAGAAAAGAGTGAAACTCATGGGAACAAGCTTTAAGTTTATTTTTTTCATACCCTTTGATACACAACTATCAGCAAAGTGACCACGACTTCTAACAGAAAAAAATCTTTGTCAGACAATAGGCGCATTTGTTTTAAAATTTCTAATACCTCTCATGATAAAGGTATGCGGAACTTTGTTATCGTATCTGTCGGCCTTTCATATTCTCGAATCAAGGATGCTCCAAATATCACCCTCAACTTGATTTGTATGAATATAACCTAAAGGAAAAGAATGGCTCCCTGTAAGAATAAGCAAATGCAAAGTCGGTTGTGGTTATGGTATTATTTGGCAAAGTATTCTGTAAAAAGTCGAGATACTTCTACAATTTATGCCGGTATATTTTGAGTTTTATAGCGTTATTTCCTTAAGAAAGCCCGTGCTTATTCTACTGCTTGTCTATCAACATCCAAATCTAACGAGCCATAGCATATTTGAAAAAAATCTTAAGATAGTTCAGCGCTTTACGAATCGTATTAGCTTTTATATGCTAGATGGAAGTGAGCGTATTTCTGTTCGGTGTAATTTCTAAAAAGAGGAGGCAACCTAATTGGAGAAAAAACATGAATTTTTAAGGGTAAAAAATAAACTGCTCTCTTTATCATCGCCTTTTAATTCAGCTTTTCAACTTTCAAAAGTCTCTAGAGAAATATCTTTTAAATAATAGAAATTGCTTATTGCCTCACGCTTTTGTTTGTCACGTTCTTTAATGGAGGTACACCTTTCAACTTTCACGTAAAGTAGATCGGCATTGCGTTGCATACATACTCACGCTCTTGTTTTAAAGAAACATCTCTTCAAATCCCCCATCTCACGATGGCCCCTCGTGAATGTTATAATGATAAAGCCATTTTTCCCTCAATATTTATACTTGTGAAGAAGAAAACACGACACTACTCACATACTTTTCCAGTCCTCTAATATTGCAAAAACTCTTGGCATTTGAGGTGGTTCAAAAGAGGTATATCTTTCTTGTACAATTTTTATCCACATGTTCCACGCGCTTG
>NZ_HE998003.1:26690-29789 GCF_000312585.1 Bartonella queenslandensis AUST/NH15 | reverse complement strand
TATAAACAGGTTCGGAATAAAAGTATCTTACGATACTCAAGCTTATCATTCAGTATGAATAAGGATGGATTATCATTATAAATCAATAAATTGTACACTTATAATGTCATACAATGAATGATTTTAATTGATTCAATATGGGAAAATTTAAAACGAAAGAATATTATGAAAATCTTAAGGAGCAAAACGCTTAATTATCCCTTATAAATTAAGGCATGAATATTAAAAAGACCACTGACGCGCTTTTAAGAAAATATAATCTCGAAAAGCATTCAACCTTGCCAAATTCTTTAAATTATAAGGATAACAAAAAAAAGTATCAAAAGAAGGGATATCAACCATATCAGGAAAAAGACGTACCAAGTGCTCATTATTATTGACAATATAATCAGGCAGCACAGCAATCCCAAGATCACGCATAAGCGCATTCTTTATTGAAATAATACTGTTGATTTGTAGAACTGAAATGCGCAATGATCCATCACTTCTACCAGCTTTTTCCAACCAATTTAAACCCGACAAATAAGGGGGAACAGGTTCACCGAACGAAATAATACGATGTTCATCGAGATCAGACAATTTTTCAGGTTTTCCGTAATTGGCAATATACTTCTCCGAAGCATAAACATGCATATGAATTGTAAATAATTTTCTTTGTATAAGATCAGGTTGTTGGGGTTGATGTAAGCGAACAGCACAGTCTGCATGACACATTGTCAAATCAAGTTCTTCATCGGAAAGCAAAAGCTGAACCTGCATATCTGGATAAAGACTAAGAAATTCTGGCATACGCTCTGCAATCCACCCTGCCCCCATTCCAAAGGTCGAAGTTACACGCAAATGCCCTGTTGGTTTTGTATAGCTTTCACTCAATTGCAAACGTACACTTTCAAGCTTCATCAAAACATCATGGGCTGTACGATAAAGAGTTTCTCCCTGTTTTGTAAGAATCAAACCACGCGCATGACGCTGGAATAAAGATACTCCAACCTCTTGTTCTAAAGCCGATACCTGTCGTGAAACTGCTGATTGGGATAAATGAAGCTTTTGAGCAGCGTGCGTAAAAGATCCCGCTTCTGCTGCAGCGTGAAAAACCCTTAACTTGTCCCAATCCAACGGTGGCGCCACAATTAATCCTACCTCTAGATTCTCTATGTTCTCGATGAATTATGAACGCTTAGTAGATATATCTAAAAAACGTTCTGCTTCCAATGCTGCCATACATCCCCTTCCCGCTGCTGTTACAGCTTGGCGAAATGTTTCATCGGTTACATCCCCTGCCGCAAAAACACCAGTAATGCTTGTTGCTGTTGAATCCGGTGCTGTCCATAAATAGCCGCTTTGCTTTTGTTTCAGCTGTCCTTCAAATAGAGAAACAGCAGGATCATGCCCAACGGCAATAAATATTCCCTCTGCCTCCACTTTCATCTCATCACCCGTTTTAACATTTTTCAAACGTGCTCCTGTTACAATAGCACCCCTTGCCCCCTGAGCTGGAAGCCCCATAATTTCTTCAACCACATGATTCCAAAGAACACGTACATTATTACAAGCAAGCAATCTATCTTGCAAAATTTTCTCTGCCCGAAATTGTTCTCGCCGATGAACCACGCTTACACTTTTTGCTATATGCGATAAATAAAGGGCTTCTTCAAGGGCTGTATTCCCCCCTCCTACAACAATAACATCCTTGTCCCGATAAAAAAAGCCATCACATGTAGCGCAAGCAGAAACACCACCGCCCATAAAGGTCTGCTCACTTTCTAAACCAAGCCAGCGCGCTTGGGCCCCTGTTGCAATAATCAGTGCATCACAAGAATATTGTGTTCCTGAATCCCCATATAAGACAAAAGGATACTTCAATAAATCTGCCTTTATAATTGTATCATAGACAATTTTTGCCCCCATATTTTCAGCTTGTTTTGCCATTTGTTCCATTAACCATGGTCCCTGAATGGGCGCAGCAAAACCTGGATAGTTTTCAACATCCGTTGTAATTGTCAATTGTCCCCCCTGCTGCAAGCCTGTCACTAAAACCGGCTGGAGCATTGCTCTTGCCGCATAAATCGCCGCTGTATAACCAGCCGGACCTGAGCCAATAATCAGCAAACGAATATGCGATTGTACCATTCAATCCCCTTCACTTTTTACAACTTAATTATTCTAATAAATTATAATGGAATGCAGTCTTTTAAAAAAATATTTTTCAATAGTCTCAATTATGTTATATATACTTCTTTTTCAGTTTTTTGAAAAGGTCTGATTACCAATTCATCAAAGCATGTTCATGTTAGGAATTAATCTTTATCCTATAAAGAAAAAAACGTAATTTCTTATGAGCACAAAACTATAATAAAAAAGAGATAAAAAGATAGGGAACGATCATTTTTCAGTTTATTATCAATGTCTGTGCACGTTTTGCGTTAATCATGGGAGGAGCGATGCTTTTGCCAATTTTTGTGGATTTGCACGACAATAACCATAATTGGATAATCTTTCTCTATTCTTGTGCCATAACCACCATGTTAACCACGCTGCTTCTTTTGGCAACGAAAGGAGCTACTTGTCGTTTTTCAGCACGGCTTGGCTTTATGCTCACTGTTTGTCTTTGGCTTACAGGAAGCATCGTAGGTGCCTTACCTCTTTATCTTTCCCCTCTTCCCATTTCTCTAGCAGGAGCCATTTTTGAATCTGTTTCTGGCATTACAACAACAGGTTCCACTGTCCTTTCTGGTCTTGATAATTTATCGCGAAGTATTTTGTTATGGCGTTCTATTATATGCTGGATTGGAGGCATTGGTTTTATCGGTTTAGCTCTCTTGCTTTTGCCTTCACTGCGTGTGGGGGGCGTACGACTTTTTCATATGGAATCATCTGATAAATCTGAAAAAATATTGCCTCGCATCAACCAAATTGCTAACGGAATTATTATCGCTTACGTTGGACTTACATTGGCTTGTATGCTTTCCTATTTTGCTGCGGGCATGAGTTTATTTGATGCCATTAATCATGCAATGAGTACAGTAGCAACGGCTGGTTTTTCAACGCATGATGCTTCTTTTGGCTATTTTGCTGATACACCAGCCATTTTAATTATTT
>NZ_HE998003.1:23833-26345 GCF_000312585.1 Bartonella queenslandensis AUST/NH15 | reverse complement strand
CCTGCTTTTACAACCGTTCCTGTTGCTTCTACAACCAATTCTTTATAAGCTCCTGCATCACTCGTTACAACCGCAACCTGTGATGCCATTGCCTCTAATGGCGTTAAACCGAACCCCTCTGTACGAGAAGGCGCCACATAAAGCGATAAACGACGATACCACACAGGGATATCCAGAATCTCACCAAGAAAAATAATGCGATCATTCAACCCAGCTTTAGCAATCTTCTGGCGTAATTCTTTTTCAAAATGATAATGTTGTTCTGTCGTACGACCAGCAATAAGTGCTGTCCACTCAGGATAGTGGGGTAATAATGCTATCATGGCATCAACAAATAAATCTGTTCCCTTTGAGCTACGAACACGTCCAAAACATCCTACCGCATATTTCCCTGGAAATCCTGTCGAAGAAAAGTAATCATTAAGAGTCTGTGGTGGCGTAAAACGCCTTACATCCACCCCATGCATAATAACCTTATGAGGCACCTCCAAATAAGCGCCCGTATGTGTACTAGTAGCAATAACCCTATCCATACGGCGAATCAACCATTTGGTAAAAGACTTATGATGGCGTTGTGAAGCCGATGTAAAGACAAGTTTCAGCTTCATTTTTAAGATATCGCGCAAAAAGACCCCACAAAGCATCTCAACATTGCGCCTTGCATGCCAAATACGAAACGGCTTCCCTTTCGGACTTTTCCAAAGTCCGAAAAGGTCTATAAATGCAAGAGCCGGCATTTTTTTTGGCAATCCAAACCCCAGAGTGGATATACGCATGCCCTGTTTGCGCATCAATGGAATAAGCTGAATAATTGTAGATGTCACTCCCGATAAACGCCTCTTAAAGTGAGGTGCAATAATTTCAGTTTCTTCCAAAGATACACGCATAACACTTTAGATATTTAAATGTACTGAACCTTAATGATTTCGTAATTATGCGCACCACCAGGCGCATTCACTTCAATCACATCACCCTCTTGCTTGCCTATGAGTGCACGTGCAATCGGTGAAGAAATAGAAATTTTACCAATTTTTACATCAGCTTCTTGATCCCCTACAATCTGATACACCTTTTTTTCTTCAGTATCCTCATCCAAGAGTTTAATGGTCGCTCCAAATTTTATTTTGTCGCCTGAAAGACGAGAGACATCTATAACTTCTGCCCGTGCGATATAATCTTCAAGCTCATTTATACGCCCCTCATTATGACTCTGTGCTTCTTTAGCAGCGTGATACTCGGCATTTTCTGATAAATCACCATGTGCACGCGCCTCAGAAATTGCTTCAATAATTCGTGGACGTTCCTGTTGTTGACGCCAACGCAACTCTTCTTTAAGACTTTCAAAACCAGCTGTAGTCATCGGAACTTTTTCCATAATCCGTCCCTTTCTATTACACGGAAAGTTTAATAAAAATACAAAAAACGGCTTCCAAAATTACTTTTGGAATCCGAAAACTACGATCTTTTCCATTATATAGTACAGTATCCCTGTTTTCCATATAAAAATAAATAAAGGGAACAAAACATGCACTAATAGTGCTTAAAACATCTCATTTTGGTGTTTAAAACGTTAAACTTCACTCTCTTCCTTAAAGTCTCATAAAGAAGAAAGAATTGTAATTTTTTTTATTTTATCATAGTCTAGCAAAAGAAATCATATGGGATACGAAGAGAGAAGGATAATTTCCAAAGAAGTTCTTTGCAGAAAAATGAAAATTTTTGTCATTCTTTTTATGTTGGGTCTTTGCTTTTTGGCCACAACAATATCCAAGGCAGCAGATGCCTTTGTGACGACAGATCTTAATTTTAGAACAGGACCCAGCACTCAATATGCAGTTTGTGGCTTAATCTCTGCTGGAGAATTGGTTTTTGTTAAAAATTGTGAAGGAAATTGGTGCCATATCCGGTATAATGCTCAAATAGGCTGGGTGTCATTGCGTTATCTTTCATTTAAAGATGGAAGTGATCTTTATCGCACATATACAATGTCTTTAGTTCCAAAACCATAGTCTTTTGCTCCCAAATATACCACATATATTTCATATAATCCATTGATTTATAATGCTAATTTATTGTTCATATTGAATTAGAACCTCGAATAACGTAGGATTCTATCATTTCAAACCTGCTTATCTTGAATCAATCAAAACATTCGCTTGCACGTTACAAGGGGGATGAGCGTGTGGATTAAATTTGTATAAGAAAGAAGTAAAAATGGCTCTTATGAACGCTCTCAAGTGTCAAGAGCTGTCGCAGCAACACCCACGGGCTGGCAATAGTGTGATGGTGTCGGCTTGCTTCTTCATAAGCGTAAAGATGGTGGTGCTCAATGGATTTATCGTTATATCCTTTCACGGGCAGCCGTGAAATGGGATTGGGAGCGTTGCGAGATGTTTCTTTAAAACAAGCCCTTGCATGTGCAAATCAATGGCGTTCTGTTTTACGTAATCCTATTAAAGAACGCGAGAAACAAAAGCGTGAGGCAATCAGCAATCTCCATCACTTAAAATAC
>NZ_HE998003.1:20745-23594 GCF_000312585.1 Bartonella queenslandensis AUST/NH15 | reverse complement strand
ATTGCTTTAGATGCTTTTGAAAGTCGTAAAGCTGAACTAAAGAATGATGGTAAAGATGGAAGCTGGTTTGCACCTTTACACCTTCATAACAGCTATAATAACTCCTCTTGAATATCATCACGGCAAAAATATACATAATCCCCGAACAACCGCAAACATGTCCTTTACAAAGAAATATTTTGAAGAATTCATCTCATAAAAAACTTGATCAATATCCTAACGAAAGCTTCAGTCAACCAAAACAAACCTGTTCAATAACGCTTTGCTGTTATCGTAATGAAGTTGTAAAAATTTGTATTCCCTTTAAAATTACGAGCACTTTTCTATCAAAGGATACAACAATGAAAAATGGTGTTACTGCAACCGTAGAAGCTCTTTCTGCTCTCATTGCTTCAGGTAATCCTCTTTTTAAGAATGGTGCATTATGGACACCTCACCGCCCTATTCCTCCTGAAAAATCTGAAGGTGGTATTCCGTTTCAACTCGAAACATCCTTTAAACCGGCAGGAGATCAGCCTCAAGCCATTAAAACTCTGGTTGAGGGAATTGAAAAAGATGAACGCACACAAGTACTTTTGGGGGTTACAGGCTCAGGAAAGACCTATACGATGGCGAAAGTCATTGAACAAACACAACGTCCAGCTCTTATCTTAGCCCCTAATAAAACTTTAGCGGCACAGCTTTATGGGGAATTTAAAAGCTTTTTTCCTCACAATGCTGTCGAATATTTTGTTTCTTATTATGACTATTATCAACCAGAAGCCTATGTTGCACGCTCTGACACTTATATTGAAAAAGAATCCTCTATTAACGAACAAATCGACCGGATGCGCCATGCTGCAACACGCGCCGTATTAGAGCGTGATGACGTTATCATCGTCGCATCTGTCTCCTGTATCTACGGAATTGGTTCCGTAGAAACCTATACGGCCATGACCTTCCAAATAGAAAAAGGGGACAAACTCAATCAACGAAAACTCTTGGCTGATTTAGTCTCTCAACAGTATTATCGACAAGATATCAATTTTACTCGTGGTTCTTTTCGTGTGCGAGGAGATACAATTGAAATTTTTCCAGTCCATCTTGAAGATCGCGCTTGGCGTATCTCGCTCTTTGGCGATGAAGTAGAAACAATTACGGAATTTGATCCTCTAACGGGACAAAAAACAGAGGATCTTCAATCTATTAAAATTTATGCCAATTCACACTACGTCATACCGCGTCCAACCTTAAATCAAGCCATGAAAGCCATCAAAAAAGAACTGGTTCAACGTCTTGATGAATTGAATGCTGCTGGACGTCTTTTAGAAGCACAACGCTTAGAACAACGTACAATTTTTGATTTAGAAATGTTAGAAACAACAGGTTCATGTCCGGGAATTGAAAATTATTCACGTTATTTAACAGGGCGAAATCCTGGTGAACCACCACCAACCTTATTCGAATATATTCCACTCAATGCTCTTGTTTTTATCGATGAAAGCCACGTCACTATTCCCCAAATTGGTGGTATGTATCGCGGAGACTTTCGCAGAAAAGCCACTCTCGCAGAATATGGTTTTCGCCTCCCTTCCTGTATGGACAACCGTCCTTTGCGCTTTGAAGAATGGGACGCTATGCGCCCACAAACCATTGCTGTCTCCGCAACACCAGGACGCTGGGAAATAGAACAATCCCATGGCATTTTTGCTGAACAAATCATTCGTCCAACAGGGCTTGTGGATCCAGAAACAGAAATTCGTCCAGCACGCACCCAAGTCGATGATGTCGTCAATGAAATTCGTAAAACAATTCAAAAAGGCTATCGCACATTAATCACTGTCCTAACCAAGCGTATGGCCGAAGATTTAACGGAATATCTTCACGAACAAGGTATTCGCGTACGCTATATGCATTCCGACATTGATACATTAGAACGTATTGAAATTCTTCGTGATCTGCGGCTTGGCACCTTTGATGTTCTCATTGGCATCAACCTCCTTCGAGAAGGTTTGGATATTCCAGAATGCGGTTTTGTTGCCATACTAGATGCCGATAAAGAGGGTTTTTTGCGCTCAGAAACCTCACTCGTACAAACCATCGGTCGTGCTGCACGCAACGTAGATGGTCGGGTTATTCTTTATGCCGATACAATTACAGGCTCTATAGAACGTGCTTTACGAGAAACACAAAGACGTCGACAAAAACAGATAACCTACAATAAAGAGCACCATATCACACCAACCAGTATCAAAAAAAAATATCGACGATATTCTCAATGCAGGAAGTGAAAACCATCAAACGCTTACAAATATTTCTAATTTTATCACGCAAAATAATATGGATCGTAATAATTTAGCAAGCCATATTCAATCTCTGGAAAAATCAATGCGTAAAGCAGCAGCAGATCTTAATTTTGAAGAAGCAGCACAACTTCGTGATGAAATAAAACAACTTCAAAAAATAGAACTAGAAATCGCGGATGCCCCCTTTAAATAGCCACAACAAATACCCTACCCATGATCCTCCCATTAATTCTTAAGTGACACAAATCTTGATCACGAAGGTTCATCTATAGATACCAACGTTTAAAAAAATCAAAAAGAAAAATTTAGCTCAACAAATAATCTAAAAAGTCTCAAAGACTCTCAAATAAATCTTGAATTTTCAAAAACTCATACTAAATAGCTAGCAAGCAAAAGCATGTTATAAAGTTCAATATAAAGGAAAAAGAATACTTGAAAAATTTCAAATATGAGTCTTTTTCAAAAAAAATTCCTTAGTAAACATATTATACTGAAAAGCTATAAGTTTTTCTAAAAATGCTTCTAAGTTCTCAATCAATAATAATAAATTAAAGGGAATGTTTT
>NZ_HE998003.1:14686-20355 GCF_000312585.1 Bartonella queenslandensis AUST/NH15 | reverse complement strand
TTCATATTTTTATTTTTTGAGTTATACGGAATCGTATGATGCAAGAATTATCTATTCAATAAGAATTTTGTTATTTTTGTAGAAAATGAGACTTTATAAATATAATTTTTATCAATTAATATAAATAGAGTGTTTTTTTATGAAAAAAGATCTTTATTCTTTGTTTATTTTATCATTTTTTGTCAACCAAATAGCTCCTTATTCGTTTTGTCAAAATAAAGCCAAAAGTCATTCAGATTATATTCAGTTTGTCAGGTATATGATGTAAAGAAATGTGAATTTAAGTTAAGGAGTGTCGCTATGAAAAAATCTACTAAACTAGCGGTATTATCGGCGGTATCAGCAGCAACCATTTTGGTGCCAATAAGTACAACGCTTGCAAATAGCCAATGGATGAATAATGAACATCATATTGAGAAGCAAATAAATGATATGAGAAACAATATGAATAAGCAAATAGAAGATATGAGGAAAGGAATGAACACGCATTTTCCTTCTTATAGTTCTAACAGCCGTTCTACTGTTGAAAGACATCACTCTTCTCATTCTCATCCTCACCACCATGTTGACCATAAAAGGCGAGAACATCATCGTCATCATGTTGAACGCAACACATATCATTATGTCGAACGCAAAAAAACAACACATCATCATATACATCAGCATCATGTAACGCGTAATAACTCAGGAGATGCTTTAGCAGCGGGTATTCTTGGTCTCGCGGCCGGAGCAGTTCTTGGTAATGTTTTGAAAAAACCAGAACAGCCACAAATTATCTACCAACCCATGCCCCAAAGGCAGGTTGTGTATCAAGAGGTTCCGCAAGTGGTGTATCAACAAGTTCCTCAAACCCAAATCATTTATGAATCTCAGTCAACAGCGACATACCAACCACTCCAGCAACCATGGACGCATGGCTGGCTGCAATATTGCAAGAAAAAATACCGTTCATTTAACCCCCAAACAGGTACTTTTCGAGGCTATGATGGACAAGACCACTTTTGTTATGCTCCATTGAACTAATATTTTTACTTTCCTAAAAAGGATTTTAGTGACCTCAAAACGCTTTAAAGTGTTATGGGGTCATGTTGTTATGGAGTCATGTATTGAGCTCTTGAAGAAAAGGATTCCATTGACGCTCATAGCCTAGATAACTTCCAGGACCATGCCCACAAATGAAACGAACGTCATCTCCTAAAGGTAAAACTTTTTCTCGAAGTGATTTCATCAATTTTTCATGTGAACAAAAAGGAAAATCTGTACGCCCAATAGAACCACGAAAGAGAACATCCCCCAATAAAGCGAAACGTTCTTTTTCATTAAAATAAATAACATGACCAGGAGAATGCCCTGGTGTATGAAAAACCCTGAACACATGTTCAGAAAAATGGACACTATCGCCATCTTCTAACCATTGATCAGGAATACAAATAGATGCATCCGTGATACCATAGCTTCTTGCACTCTCAACCACAGTATCCATCACAGGCTTATCATCGCAATGTGAACCGATAATTTTAACGCCAAGGGCCTCTTTTGCTTGCATTGCGGCTCCCACATGATCAAAATGACCATGCGTTATCCAAATCGCTTCAACGGTAATACCCTTCTTTGCAATAACCTCTTGAATTCGGCCCCAATCTCCACCAGGATCCACTAGAACCCCTACTTTTTGTTCTGTATCAAAAAGCAAGGTACAATTTTGCTGAAAAAGCGTAACGGGAATTATATGGGTACTAAAATGACTCATGAAATCCTTTTTAAAAATAAATCTTTTTAAGCTTACAAGAAACATTTCCTTCATTCTATAGGATAGCCTGCTCGACAGCTTTATGCAACTTATGTAAAGTTAAATCTTTTGAAAACGCCGTTTAAAGGTTTTGAAGAATGACCAATCACGTTCAAATTTTGTGTGACGATGCGCCCCACCTTCTTGTGATTGATGACGATACACGTATTCGCAATCTTTTATTTCAGTTTCTCATTAAAAATGGATTTCGTGTTTCAGTTTCAGCCAATGCTGATGAAGCAAGAAAGCTGTTGGCAAGTTTAGATTTTGATCTTCTTATTGTTGATGTCATGATGCCTGGTGAAACCGGTATCAGCCTTACCTATTCACTCCGCCAAACAAAAGACGTTCCTATCCTCATGCTGACAGCTTTATCCGAAACAGACAATCGTATCCGTGGATTAGAAGCAGGCGCAGATGATTATCTAGCTAAGCTATTTGACCCTCGTGAACTCCTTCTTCGTATCAATGCCATTTTGCGCCGAGGTTTTCCCCTTAGCCAACCCAAAATTGAGCAAATCGTTTTTGGTCCTTATATATTTTCAATTTCACGGCGCGAACTCAAAAGGGGAGGAGAAATTATTAAATTAACCGATAAAGAACAAAAAATGATGGTCATTTTTGCAGAAAATGCAGGTGACATTATTCCGCGTCATCAATTTGCAATAGATGACAACACCATCAGTGAACGTGCCATTGATGTACAAATCAACCGCCTTCGTCGTAAGATCGAAAAAAATCCAGCACTGCCTATATGGCTCCAAACTAGGGTATAAACTCTCAATGGAATAGGCACAAGAATGATTAAAGCTTTAAGAATTTCTTTTCGATGGTTAACAAAAAAAATGCCTAAACGGCTTTATGCTCGCTCTTTGATCATTATTATCGCTCCTATGGTACTTCTGCAAACAGTCATTGCTTACGTCTTTATGGAACGTCATTGGCACATGGTAACTGAGCGTCTTTCAACGGCTGTCGTGCATGATATTTCAGCCATTATTGATATTCTTGAAACATATCCGCAACAAGATAACTATGAAGATATCAAACGCATTGCGCAACAACGTATGGGATTAAACATTTCTATTCTCTCTCCTGCTCCCCTACCCCCTCCAGGACCTAAGCCATTTTTTGCCATTCTTGATTATTTTCTAAGTGAAGAAATATTATTTTCTAAGTAAAGAAATCACTCGCCAAATCAATCGTCCCTTCTGGATTGATACCGTAGGGGATTCTGATCTTGTTGAAATCCGTATCCACCTTGGTCACAATATCTTGCGTGTCTTTGCCCCACGCAGCCAAACCTATGCTTCCAATACCGCTATTTTTTTAAGCTGGATGGTAGGAACGGCTCTTGTTTTATTGCTGATAGCAATTTATTTCTTGCACAATCAAATAAAACCAATTCAACAACTCGCTGAAGCGGCTGAAAGTTTTGGACGAGGTCGTCCCTTACCAAAAGGATTTCAACCACAAGGGGCCGACGAAGTCCGTCGTGCAGGTATCGCTTTTTTACGCATGCGCGAACGTATTGAACGCCAAATAGAACAACGCACTATGATGCTTTCAGGCGTAAGCCATAATTTAAGAACTATTCTTACACGTTTTAAACTTCAGCTAGCACTCGCAAATACTGATTTTGATATTAAACCACTTGAGCAAGATGTCAATGATATGCAAAATATGTTAGAAGATTATCTTGCTTTTGCCCGTGGTGAAGGAAGCGAGAGTGTCAAGAATTTTGATCTAAATTCTCTTATGCAAAAATTTTCTGCCGATGCTCATCTTCACAAACGTCAATTTTTTTATACCATTGAAGGCTCTAAAGAGATACAAGTACGCCCCCGTGCTTTCACCCGCTTGGTCAGCAATCTTGTATCAAATGCATTTTTTTACGGCACAACTGTTGTATTAACCGCCAACTCTCAACAAGAATCTTTTATATTGATTATCGACGATGATGGACCTAGAATTCATAAAAATATGCGGACAGAAGTTTTTAAACCTTTTTTCAGAATTGATAAAGCACGAAATCAAGATGCAAGCGGTACAGGACTTGGTCTTTCTATTGCCCAAGATATAGCTCGCAGTCATGGCGGCAACATACAATTAGATGAAAGCCCTCTCGGGGGATTACGCGCTATTCTTGATATCCCCCTATGAGCATCTTTCAGCAAAACATCTGTAAAAAGAACAGACTTGATATTTTAAGCATTTCCTACAGTTTCAAACAAAGTGTATTGCAGTGCCTTATAAGCACTTTCTCCCGATAAAGCCACCATCTGAAAGGCAACATAATGGCTTTCACAGGCTCTGAGTGCATGTATCAACAATGTTTCAACCTGTATATGGGATGGGTGCACTCCACCAGCTAAAAGAAGACCTTGCCGATAAATAATCGAATTATTTCTTTGCCAGTAATCAAAATGTCCCAACAACAACTTTTCATTAATCGCTAACAATAAGCGTTGTATTTCGGCTGTTCGAGCATTTGCAATAGAAAGATCAAATGAACAAGCCAAATGAAGTGCTTCCTGCTCTTCTATCCATGAAAAAGCAAGATGATAATTTGCCCGTTTTCCTTCCACACAAACACTAATTTCATCTTGTGCATCCCGCTCAAACGACCAATCATATTCACAAGCAATCTGCTCGATAAAGTCAACAGGATGCTCTCTTCTTTCTGTGGCGCAAAATGCAAGCCTCATCACAATCCTCAATCATCTTAAAACATTGTCAACAGAATATAAACCGCTTAAAATCGTAACAATATTTTGTTACAATCAGAACCTTTACACCAAACAAATACATATTAAAAACATCGATACTCTACCCCCCCAGAATACAATCACGCTCTTATAGGGCAACCTGATCATCATAAAACGAATCATCAAGTCTTTTCAGTGTATTGATACAATTTCATAGCGCCAGCCCCCTGATTCAAAAAAATGTGTTTTACCCCCAAAAAAAATTAAAAATAAATAAATATTCTGCTCTAACAGACTCAAGATTAAGCATTTTTTAGTTTCACACATCATACTGAAAAATTGGGGATATTTTTTGAAGATTCTTTATCGTAGAAAAATTATTTTACTTTTTTCCTGTTTGCTTTTTTTCTAAATTATCTTTTTCTAAATCATCAAGACGACTTTTAAAATCAGCATGATCAGCATGAATTTTCAGCACCATCTCCTTAAAAGTCTCAAATTCTTCGCGTGAAACAAGATCAAGTTTGTTGGCTATCTTTTCAGCCTGCACACGAAAAGCTGTTCCAGCTTCACGTCGTATACCTTGCGCAACGTCAGCGACATCTGTTGCTAATTTTGCTAATTCATCAAGAATACGGTTTGATCCATTACGCATAACATTTTTCCTTAAATTTTAATTCTTAAATTCTAATTATTGACGCACGCATTATAGCGTATTCTCATAACGCTTAGATACTGTAATTTGTTCCTTTTACCATTATAATTTTTTACCACAATAAACTAGTGGAAATCTATTCTCCTTTTTGACTTGTTTCCTTCCTGACTTGACCGTTGTGTCTTCATCTGTCATTCCTGTTCATAAGAGTCACTTCATATCCATCTCATATAATGTAAAGTGCTTAATTCATGAACAATCTTGTCTGTCCAGCTATTGCTTTTCCGTCTTTTCTTGATCCTGTCATTATTCAGCTAGGCCCCATAACATTTCATTGGTATGGACTTGGTTATGTTGTGGGTATTCTTTTTGCGTGGTGGTATGCGCAAAAATTATTAAAAAAACCATCTCTATGGCATAAAAACCACCCTCCTATGACTAAAGAGAAAATCGGAGATTTTGTTGTCTGGTCTGCGATCAGTGTTGTTGTCGGAGGGCGTTTAGGACAAATCCTTGT
>NZ_HE998003.1:11954-14202 GCF_000312585.1 Bartonella queenslandensis AUST/NH15 | reverse complement strand
ATTACTTTAGTCATCCAAGTTCTATCATTGCCGTATGGGATGGGGGAATGTCCTTTCATGGTGGTCTCATTGGCATTATCATTGCAATGATTTTGTTCGCTCGTAAAAATAACATCAACATACGAGCCATGTTTGATATCATTGCAGCCGGTGCACCTATCGGTATCGGCATTGTGCGAATCTGCAATTTCATCAATCAAGAATTATGGGGTAACATTACCACACAACCTTGGGCAGTTTGTTTTCCCCTAGATCCTTACTATTTACCGCGCCATCCAAGCCAACTTTACGAAGCATTCATGGAAGGATTTATTCTCTTCATGATTCTCTTCATTGTTATTTTTTCCTTCAAAGCATTTAAACGCCGTGGAACTGTGTCAGGGATATTTATTATAGGTTATGCAATCGCACGCAGTATCTCAGAAATTTACCGTGCTCCTCAAGAAGATCCAGAATGGTTCTCTACTCTTTTTCATTCTACAGGCTTTACTTATGGCATGGCTTTATCTCTTCCCATGCTTCTTTTAGGGTTTTATCTCCTCCTTCAAGCATTTAAAGACAAATCGACCGAAAATGGCATCCCTCAAAGAAAAAATTAAAAAAATTATTGCATCTCATGGTCCTATTCCTGTCAGCGAATATATGACATTGGCACTCACAGATCCTCAGTTTGGCTATTATCAAACACAAACACCCTTTGGGCGCACTGGTGATTTCGTTACAGCACCTGAAATAAGCCAATTATTTGGAGAAATGATTGGTATTTGGACTCTTGCGAGCTGGAAAGCGCAAGGTTGTCCTCATCCTTTTATTCTCGCTGAGATAGGTCCAGGACGTGGAACTTTGATGGATGACATTTTGCGAACCATCCAAAAGCTTTCTACGACAGCATTTAATGCTGCTGAAATTTTTCTGATTGAAATAAGTAAAAAACTCGCAAAAGAACAAAAAAAGCGCCTTTTCTCTTATCAAAAAAAAATCCATAGCGTTGAAAATTTTAATCAAATTCCTTCAAAACCTCTCTTCTTCATTGGCAATGAATTCCTCGATACACTCCCCATCAACCAATATATTAAAGTTAATGGAGAATGGAAACAACGCTGTATTACAATCAATCAAGATGGAGATTTCATCTTTATTGCTGCCCCGCATAAACTTCCTTCTTCTTGTCTACAAACCTATTGTTCTGAAGTCCCTGACGGAACAATTTTTGAACATGCTCCCTTGCGTCATCAATTTATGAAACAAATCAGCCACCATTTAGTACAAGTAACAGGTTCTGCTTTGCTTATCGATTATGGGGCTCGTGATCTTGCCTTTGGTGATACCTTGCAAGCACTCTCAAAACATAAATTTCGTGATGTTTTTGATGCTCCCGGTGAACATGATTTAACATCCCATGTTGATTTTTCTTTTTTAAAAAATATAGCTCTTGAACAGGGCTGTTTTGCTGAAATCTTCGAGCAAGGAGAATTTCTTTTTAAAATGGGGCTACTGGAGCGTGCAAAACAACTTGGAGTGGGTAAAAGCTCTTCCTTGCAAGACAAAATCCGCCAAGATATCGAACGGCTCTCTGGTCCAAATCAAATGGGCAAACTATTTAAAGTTCTCCATTTCAGTGATAAAAATATATCCATACCTCCCCAATTTTGATGATCGGTAATTTTGTTAATAAGCACATCGTTATCTGAAATATTCATTGACAAGTACAAACATCACTCCCACTTTAAATCATCTCCATAAGGAATTTTTATAAATCCTATCCCTCACCATCCTCGCAAAAAATCTTTCTCCTTTACACACGCAGGGGATAAAACATGGATTTTTCACACGTCAAGCTGGTGTTTCAAAAAAATTTTATCATAACCTTAATGTCGAAAAAAGATTAAATGATCAACCTGAATATAGTGCGAAAACTATCTTTTTATCGCTGATTATTTTTCCATTGAAGTCAAAAATTTAGTCACGGTCAATCAAATACACTCCTGTAACGTTGTCCTAGCTCATCAAGCAATTATCGGTACTCCTCCTAAAGCTGATACTCTTGTTACGACCACACCCAGTCTTGTTATTGGAGTTCTTACAGCAGATTGTGGCCCAATACTGCTTGCTGATCCACAAGCTGGCGTCATCGCCGCAACGCATGCTGGCTAGCGCGGAAGCTTAAATGGAATTATCGAGAAAACAATTGCTATTATGGAAGAACAGGGAGCCAAAAGACAATCAATAGTAGCAGCCCTTGGACCTT